>JAISBU010000015.1 GCA_031266015.1 Prevotellaceae bacterium
ACGGCGCATCGGAGTATCAGGTCATCAGCGCCAAGCCCGTAACGTGGACGGTGAGCGGCGCCTCGGGCAGCGGCGGCAACCTGTTCCGCGCGGGCGACACCGTTGCCATCCTCTTCGGCACCGCCGGTGCGGACGGCACGGGATACCCGCTCTACCACCCGCACAACAAGCTGTCGGGCATCTACAACATGAGCGCGGGCATACAGTACATGGGCTTCGGTACCAACTTCCCGCTGATACTCGGCCCCGGCCAGTACACGTTTGCCAGCCGTGCGCAGCAGTACAAAATCATTATTCCGGATACCTTTGCCGGCGAGGAGGTGGCGCTCACCAACGGCGTGATAAAGGTGTCGGGCTACGGGAGCGCTTTCCCTGCGCACCGCAGCATCACGAAGAAGAACGGCGTACCGCCCAACCTGAACGCCAGCGTACGCACCGCCTACTTCGGGTCGCTGCCCAGCTTTTACTTCCGCCTCACCGACAACCCGAGCACGCCGGAAAACCTCGTGGCTACGCCGGAGGCCGGGAGCGAAACCATCCTCAACCTCTCGTGGTCGCCTTCGCGCGACAACGGCAGCGTTGACGGGTACATGATTTATGCCAACGGGAGCTTCAAGGACTACATCACGGAAACAGGCTACCAGCTCACCGGGTTAACTCCCGGTACGCAGTACCTCATTGAGGTGGAAGCGGTGGACAACGGGCAGCTCAGGTCGGCAAAGGCGCAGGTGGCTGCCCGTACGCACGACTTTACCGCGCCCACAGAACCCGCAGCGCTTGTAGCAGCGGGGGCAACGGAAACCAGCGTCACCCTCGCGTGGAAAGCCTCTACCGACAACTCCGGCGTAGTGGCAGGCTACATTGTTTACCTCGCCGGCGATTCGGTTGGCCTTGCCGGCGATACGAGCTACACCGTTGAAGGCTTGACCGTCGTCACTGCTTATAGCTTTGAGGTAGCCGCTGTGGATTCCGCGGGCAATGCTTCGGCAAAGTCAGCAGCCCTCAGCGTTACCACCCCCGACCTGACGGCGCCAGGCAAGCCGGGCGGCATGATGAAGCTTAACGAAACGGCAACCTCCGTCACCCTCGCATGGACGGCGTCCACCGACAACGTAGGCGTGACGGGATACCTCGTTACCCTCAACGGCGACTCGGTGAACTTCCTTACGCAGAACAACGTTACGGTGGACAACCTGCCCTCGTCCTACGTCATCAGCGTGTATGCGACGGATGCGGCGGGCAACCGCTCGGAGCCGGCCTACTACAGCGTTGACAACGAAGCGCCTTCCGCGCCCGCCATCCTCGCCGCCGCGCCCACCGAAACGAGCATCGCCCTGCTGTGGATGTCCTCTAAAGACAACCTCGTCGTTGCGGGCTACATCGTTTACCTCAACGGCGACTCGCTCAGCGTTACCACCGACACGAGCTACACCATCGTCGGCCTGACCGCCGGCACGGAGTACGCGCTTGCGGTGGCAGCCTTCGACGCGGCGGGCAACCGCTCGGCGCAGGCAACGGCGAGCGCCACCACGCTTGACCTGACCCCGCCCTCCGCCCCCGCAGGGCTGACGGCTACGCCTGCCGAAACGAGCATCGCCCTGTCGTGGACACCCTCCACCGACAACGTTGGCGTTGCGGGCTACATCGTCTATCTCAACGGCGATTCGCTTAGCATCGCTACCGACACGAGCTACACCGTTACCGGCCTGACCGCCGGCACGGAGTACGCGCTTGCGGTGGCAGCCTTCGACGCGGCAGGTAACCGCTCGGCGCAGGCAGCGGTAACGGCGAGCACCACCCCTGCCTCCTCCACCGATGTGCAGCAGGTGGGTAAGGACGCCGCCTTTGCCTACCCCAATCCCTTCGGCAGCTACCTTGTGGTCGAAGCCGGCGCAGGCGGAGAGGTGGTTATCTACAACCTGCAAGGTCAGGTGGCACTTCGCGCCGCCGTGAGCGCAGGCAGCAACCGCGTTGACGTATCGGCGCTGCCGCAGGGCACGTACATCGTGCGGTGCGGCCCGCTAACGCAGCTGCTGCTGAAAAAGTAGGAAAAGTACAGAGAAGAATTTTTGGGAGTTTAGTAGCTTGGGAGCGCAGGATGCGCCCTCAAGCTACTTCTCTTTTTTTGTCACTCCCAAGCCGTCATTCCCGCGAAAGCGGGAACCTCCTATCCCCAACCCACAATACATTTTGGTGTCTGTCTTATTCTCTTTTCCTAATTTCTAGGTCGTTAAAAGCCTTGTGTCGATGATGGCGGTTATCAGAATCAGGGCAAGGTCGGCTATAAAGCGGGTAGATGTGTCATATTTCGCTCATTTACCTAAAAAGTGCTACTCTTTTTGGGCGGCAGTTGAAAAGTTTTTGTACATTTGCGCTGCAAAAAAATGTTAGCGTAAGCATTGTTGTAACATCATTAAAGCTAAGCATACTATCATGAACGCCGTGAACATTAGAAAGTACATTCCGTACGTAATATTTTTCGCTGTAGCAGCATTTTTTGCGCTAAGCTTGTACCATCGAACTCCCAACGGAGATGAAGCGATTATCGCCGAACATTCCTACTGGTTCGACAAGCTGGGTTATGTCTGCTCCAATTTTTTCGGCGGATACCTTGAGGGAGAAGACGGATGGGATAGCAGGCAATATTTTTACCACAAGCTTTTTGTGCTGACAGGGGTAGGATTTATGAAAATTTTGGGGTTTCATACCTATTCGTTTCGGCTAATTTCGCTGCTGTTTGCGCTAATCTTTTTCGTTTTTCTGTACGGCTACCTTAAAAGGCAGCGCCTCCGGTTCTCATGGAGCTTTTACCTGCTAACCATTTCTCTCCTGCTGTGTAACAATCATTTTTTTAATCAAAGCTTTATGTTTCGCCCCGAGATAATGTCCATGTGCTTGGGGTTTATCAGCTTTTACTTTTTGCAA
Organism: Prevotellaceae bacterium; assembly: GCA_031266015.1. Taxonomy (GTDB): domain Bacteria; phylum Bacteroidota; class Bacteroidia; order Bacteroidales; family UBA932; genus JAISBU01. The sequence goes on from JAISBU010000015.1 coordinate 2,926, forward strand.
AGGAGCGTCTCCAGCGGTAAGCTTTCCGGCGTAGCGCTATCCGGCGTATTCGCAGGGCTGGCGACATTTACCCACCTCAACGGCGCAATCTACTCATTAGCCGGCTTTGTTGCGCTGCTGGTAAAAAAAGAGTACCGGAAAATGCTGCTATTTTCGGCAATGGCCACCATATTTACGCTGCTATACTTTTTTGATATTCACTCTTACGAGGATATCCACTCATGGCTGCACCAGTTTACAACAGACCCTAACGTAGCGGGTAAGCGACCGATGTACATAGGGCTGCTCAAAGAGCAGCAGCGGTTTTTTCATAGCCCTCGGGAGGTAACATTTACGCTGCTTTTGATATTTTCGCTGGCATTTGGCTTTAAGCATGTAAAGGAGAACCTGCGCGATTTGCTGCTATACCTGCTAACGCTGGTCATCGGGTTGGGGTTGCTGGCGCACGGGCCAACGGCCTACTACGGCCTTCACTACTTTCCGTACATCGCTATCATCGTGGTTGCCGGATACCTGCATATTTTTCGCCAACGCAGCCTTAGGGTGCGCGTACTCGGCGCGCTGCTGCTGGCAGGATTCGTTGCAGTACACGGCTTCCACAACGTAAATCTGATAAGGAAAAGGGTAAACATTGCCGAGCACAACGCAAAGCTATCCGCCCATATACCGGAAAAAAATGTAAAGATAGCCGCCCCATTACCCTTTGTTTTTGACGAAATTGGTAGCTACTCTGCTATTAGGAATGAGATTGGCTGGGTGTATCATTACAACATTTTTCACCCCGACGAACCCTTATCGCTGGATAGTTATCTGCTGTTTTCGGCAGAAAACGGCAGCAAGTATGTTTTGCTTGACGAGCTGACAACGGGCTATAACCTGTTTCAGATGGCGCGTAAGCAAGGATTAAGCGTGAACGACAGGATTGGCTGCTACGAGCTCATTTATAAGTCCAATACGGCGTTTCTGTTCAAGAATATGGAGCTGGACGAGGATGAAGTTTCAGAGTAAATCTTTATGATAGCCTATATTTGACGCCGTAGGCGTTTTCTGTGAATAGCCCCTAGATTGATCTGGGGGTAACGATGCGCCCTCATCCCCTTACGCCTGTAGCGTAGCGCAATGACATAGGTTTATAGGGGGAATTCTCCCGCCGCACCCTTCGACAAGCTCAAGGTGACAACGCACTCCCACGGATAAATAGTAAATTGTCAAATGGTAAATGCTTGCGTTTACCTGAAAAATACCATAAATGTGGTATTGCAGCGCTATCCGAAACCCTTTACCTTTGCATAAGAATTAAAAAGGAAATGAAGCTACATTACTCTTATATGTGCATGTGTATGATGTATAATTGCCAGATTGGGGCAGTACATTATTCGTGTGCATAAAAGAGCAGGTAGAAATAAACGAATAAAAAGCTGTCCATCGGACAGCTTTTTTTAGTTCCATAAAAGAAGAATAGCTAATGTACAGAAATATAAAGATGAAGTTAAAGATGAAAAGAAGCGGATGGATGACGGCCTTGCTGCTTATTGCGGGCAGTTCGGCCATGGCGCAGGTAAAGGGTGTTGTGAGCGATGCTTCGGACGGATCGCCTCTACCCGGCGCAACCGTCCACGTGAAAGGGACAAGAACAATGGCCGTTGCCGATGGCAACGGGCACTACCAGTTGCCGGCAGCGAAAAGCGATACGCTCACAGTTTCATTCCTCGGATTTCAAACCATGGAAGCGCCTGTAGGCGAACGTAATACGATTGACGTTTCCCTCCAGGAAAACCGTCAGGAGTTGAACGAAATCGTAGTAGTCGGATACGGCGTTCAGCGGCGGAAAGAGCTGACGGGCGCTATTGCCACCATTTCCAAAGCGCATCTGGAGTACAATGTTGCGCCATCGGTTGACGCTTTGCTGAGCGGCGCGGTGGCGGGAGTAAGCGTCACGCAGTCATCGGGACAGCCCGGAGCGCCATCCAGCATCCGTATCCGGGGCGGCAATTCCATCAATGCCGACAACGACCCGCTGTACGTGATCGACGGGTTCCTCGTTTTCAGCAACGCTTCGAGCCGGAAAGCAGGATTCGGCGCCATCGAAGGCGAATCAAACCCGCTGGATTTGCTCAATCCTTCCGACATCCAGTCCATTGAGGTGCTTAAAGACGTTTCGGCGACAGCCATTTACGGTTCGCGCGGTTCCAACGGCGTTATCCTGATAACTACCAAAAAGGGAAAAAGCAACGGCGCAACCGTCGGTTACGGCTATTCCGCCGGAATCAGCCGCTCGGCAAAGAAGTTGGATTTGCTCAACGCTACGCAGTGGGCGCGGCTGCAAAAGGATTATTTCCTGAACAAGCCGGGATACAGCGATGAAGAAATTGCCACGCTGGGCGAGGGTTACGACTGGCAGGATGCCGTGCTGCAAACCGGTCTGACGCACAACCATTCGCTCACCGTTAGCGGCGGAAACGAACAGACACAATACTTTATTTCAGGAAACTACCTGAACCAGGAGGGGATTATTCTCCATTCGGGATTTGAGCGTTTCACGGGCCGGGTAAACCTGAAAAGCCGGCTGTCGGACAGGCTGTCTGTCGGGGTAAACCTTACGGCCAACAGCAGTACACAAAACAGCCTGACGACGTTTGAAGGTGTTACTTACAACAGTTCGCCGTTTTCAAAAGGCATTGCCAATTCGCTGACCTATGCCCTGTACATCCCGCCGGTCGTGCCGTTCCGTAATGCCGCCGGCAGTGATTACAACTACAGCAATCCGTTTGAATACGCTTACCTGCGCGAAGGAGGCACGACGGCCAATCCGATTTCCGACCTCGTCAACAGTACGGCGCAGACAGAAAATGCCGTATTTCTGGGCAACGTCTATGCGCAGTATTCGCCCGTGGAAGGGCTGACGGCCAAGCTCAGCGTGGGAAACAACACCACCCATACTACGCAGAAATATTTCTCGCCCTCCTATACCGCGCTCGGACTTGAGCCGGACGGCATCGGTGGGAAAGGACACAAGCAGACAAAAATAATGCTTTCGGAATTTACGCTGACTTACGCCAAGCGCCTGAACGACAAACATGCCTTCGACGTTTTGGCGGGAGCCACTTACGAAAACACAAAGGTTGATTTCGACGGCATGCAAACCGCCGGCTTTACCGACGAGTCGCTTGGTGCGGACAACCTGCAGGACGGTTTGCCATACGGCAAGCGACCCGTTTTCAGCGGCGTCTCGGAAAGCAAACTCTATTCGCTGCTCGGTCGCGTCAACTATTCGCTGCTCGACAGATACCACCTGACGGCGAATTTCCGCAGCGACTATTCGACTAATTTCGCAGCCAGCCACAAATGGGGCTTTTTCCCTTCCATCGGACTGTCGTGGAATATCAACGAAGAAGCATTTTTCAAAAACAGCCTGCCGACAATCAATAATCTGAAGTTGCGGGCAAGCGTTGGGAGCGTTGGCAATCAGGAAATTGACACTTATCTTTATCTGAAAACGATGGAGGCCGGTCATTACGGCGGTCAAACGGTTTACGGCATCAAAAATTTCGGCAACGACAACCTGAAATGGGAAACGACCACGCAATACAATCTCGGCCTGGATGCAGGCTTCCTGAACAATCGCTTTTCGGCGACTGTCGATGTGTATTACAAGAAAACATCCGACCTGCTGCTGGAAATTCCTCCGGCGCTGGGGCAGGAACATGCGCAGATGGTCAACGTCGGGAATGTGGTCAACAAGGGTGTGGAATTTTCCGTCAACGGTACGCTGATTGACCGCCGCAGGCTGCGCTGGTCGCTCTCGGCAAACATTGCCCGGAACATCAACCGGATAACCGGACTGACAGGCAATGGCAGCGATATATATCCCAATCCTTCAGAAATCCTGCGGGTAGGAGAGGCGCTCGGCTCGTTCTACGGACTGGAGTTCGACGGCGTTGTCCAGCAGGGCGAAGACGTATCGGCGTTGCCCACCACTCCGGCGTATACCGTGCCGCAGGCGGGCGATCCCAAATTCAAAGATCACAAAGCCGACGGGCACATCGACAAGAACGACCGTGTTATACTTGGAAGCCGTCAGCCTGATTTTACTTACGGGCTGTCGAGCACGCTCCATTACCGCAATTTCGACTTCTTCGTTCTGTTTCAAGGCTCGCAGGGCAATGAGGTGTATAATCAGTTACGCCGCTATCTGGAAAGTCCGGGCGACGCCTACAATGTTTCGGCGGCTCTGCTGGATGCGTGGACGGAGAATAATTCCTCGCAAACCGTGCCGCGCATTACGAACGTGCCGCTGTCATCGGAACTGGACAGCCGTTACATCGAGGATGCTTCTTATCTGCGGCTTAAAACGCTGACGCTGGGTTATACCCTCGGTCGATTACCGTTTGTTTCTTCGCAAACGAAGCTCCGCCTTTACGTAACCGCGCAGAATCTGTTTACGCTGACTGCCTACAAGGGTTACGACCCGGAAATAGCCAAGGGTACAGACCTCGGCGCTTATCCCGTGGCGCGGGTGTTTTATGCGGGCTTGAATTTGTCATTTTGAACAAAATGCCGGTATTTACATAGGCAGCCGTAAAAGTTAAACAATAAAAGAAGTAGCAACCGCTACCACAGTATTCACAATTCAATAACCAACCAACTAATTAAATTTTTTAAACGTATGAAAAAGATTAGAATAATGTTTGTAGCCTTAGCGCTGCTGGCAGGAACAGTTGTTTCACTTGCATCGTGCAGCGAAGATGACAGCAAAAAGGATCCTTCCGGCTCCTCGACCGATATTCTCGGCTCCTTGACGGTAGCTTTCGACAGTCTGGATGTTCAGACCGCGCAGCAGCTGGTGCAGGGTAAGTGGAAAATTTACCGGCAATGCGGCGGCGTTGTCGGCTGTATGAATGTGAAAGAGGTTTTCACGCACGAATATGTTGGAGCGGACAAATTGTGTATAACCAACATAGATGAAACGGACGAAAAAACGATTACGGAGTGGAGAAAATCAAATGCGGGATATGAAATCATTGTTTCCTCAATAGATTCCGATTCGACGTATGCTTTCACATTAAGGATGCTTGTCAATAGAGATACATTGCATTTCGGTACCCGTTTGAACAAAATGCCTGTGTTAACATGGGCAGCGGTAAAGGATAAACAGTAAAACTATTATAAATAAATAAATTTTTAAACGTATGAAAAAGACTAGATTTAAGCACGTAGCCTTAGCGGCTATACCCGTTTGGGTGCGATGCCTGTGGCTCACAGGCAGCAGTAAAAGTTAAACAGTAAAAAAAGCGAGAGTTATCATTATTCAATTCAATAATCAATTAATTTTTAAGTTTATGAAAAAAACTAGATTTAAGCTGGTAGCCTTAGCGGCTATTGTGCTAAGCGTCGCTACGCTGATATCGTGCAGCGACGATGACCCGACAGCGGTGGCGCCCGTGATTACAGGTCCATCGAGTTGGACAAGAGACAAGGAGGCTTTGGCGAGCGCTGCCGCCGCCTATCCGCACTGGCAGCGGCTGAGCTCGTCATTCTCCTTTTTGGTAGAATCGGCAACGGCAAGCACCATCAGCTTTGAAGGCCCCGACAGCGATCCCGGGCCGCTGGTGAGCCTGTTCCAGACGGATGTAAACAACTGGTATCCCACCAAGATTTTCAACTACCTCTACGTCAGCATCAGCGATGCCAATCGCACGGTTGCACAGGCAGATTCCAGCTTTGCGAACGAAAATCTTTCGCAGGCTACCATCGATCTGGCGCGCGGACGGGCGCTGTTTATCCGGGGGCTGGCCTACCTCTACCTGGTGGAGCTCTGGGGCGAAGTGCCGCTCATACTGACGGCGAATAATCCGTCGACGGCAGAGCAAACGACGCGCCAACCTATCGAAAAGGTGTACACGCAGATTATAAAAGACCTGACCGAAGCCGAAGCGCTGTTGCCCGCCTACGAGCAAACACACTCCAATCCGAGCAAGGGCGCTGCCAATGCTATTCTGGCGCGGGCATACCTGCAGTGGGCAAGCAAACCGCTTTCGCAAAGCGAAGTGGCTGCAATTGCGCTTGCTAAAAACGACCCTGCCGCTCCTTCGTGGGACAGCGAAAAGTTGCAAAATGCGGTAGCGTATGCCAACAAGGTAATCAACAGCGGCAACTACAGCCTTGAACCAAACTTTGCCGATCTTTGGGGCGTGAAGGCCGAAAACCGTTCGGCGGAGCATATCTTCACCATTCACCACGATGGCGACGACCTGGGCGATTTGCAGGGCAACCACCAAACGCACTGTCCGTTCACCGAACGCTTCGACCTGTACGTAGACAACCATATTGGCCCCTCTGATGTTACGCTGGTTGACAGATTTTCCGACAGCGACACGCGGAAAAAATGGTCAATCATTACTTCGCTCTACAATATCGACGAAGAGATTGGTAGCGCAGACCCTGATGTGATAGAGAACTACAAGAGGTATGAGTTTATTTTCCCGGTAACGTCGCCCCGCATCAGCAAGTACATCCACCGCAGCCCGAAGTTTCCAGAGGCAGCGTACAGCACGGAGGGGGAACAGCCCAACAACATCAACCGGATAGAAATCCGCTACGCCGAAGTGTTGCTCATCAAAGCCGAAGCGCTGTTGAACCTGGGCCGGGCGGGCGAAGCCCTCACTCCGGTCAATCAGTTGAGGCAGCGGGCCGGATTGTCGAATCTGTCGGCGCTGACACAGGATGCGCTCGAAAACGAATGGTATCTCGAACTCTTCTTTGAACAAAAGGAATGGCTCAACCTTACGCGCTGGCGCAAGCTGGTATCCAGCGTGCTGACCGAGGTGCCGCAATACGAGTATTACAAGAGCGACTATGCAAGCGTAGCCACTATTATAGCAGCCAAAGGGCCGGAAAACGACGGAACAAACGGGACTAAAACCAACTACCCGTTCTTTGCGAAAATTTACAAGCATCTCCACTCCAAAACAGACAGAGTGAGCGGTAAATTCTACCGTTTCCCGATTCCCAAAGGATTGAGCGGAAACGATTTGGGGATTGAACAGAATCCGGGTTACTAGCGGTAACACGATACCTTTGCATGGGACGACTTCGCACACGGAACCGTCCCGCGCAAGGTATCATAAATAATTAATGATCAAGAGAGCCACGACACTTCAATCAAGAGAAGATATTCCCTTTGATCGGAGGGACTTGCCCTCTTTTTTAACACATAACAATTATGATAAAAAAGATATTCAGCAGCCTGCCATTCCGCCTGGCGGTTGCCCTGCTCGTGGGCATATCCGGCGGTCTTGTCGCCAATGCCGGTGTCATGCAAATAGTGGTTACCGTACAAAACCTGTTGAGCGCCGTCATCATGTTTACCATTCCACTCATCATCATCGGGTTTATTGCGCCGTCCATTACTCAACTCGGCAACAACGCTTCGCGGTTACTGGGACTTGCGCTTTTGCTGGCCTACCTGTCCAGCGTGGGTGCAGCGTTTTTTTCCGTTGCGTCGGGCTACGCCATCCTGCCGCACCTCCCTGTTGTGAGCGATGCGGGCGAAGGACGTGCCCTGCCGGAGGTGATATTCGACCTCCAAATCCCACCCATCATGTCGGTAATGAGCGCCCTGGTGTTTTCGGTGTTCATTGGCCTGGCGGCCACCTGGCGCCGTGCCGGAAAAATCATTGCTGCTCTGGATGAGTTCCAAGGCATGGTGATACTGTTGGTTACGCGGATCATCATCCCCGTACTGCCGTTTTTCATTGCCTGCACGTTTTGCTCGCTGGCTTACGAGGGGCTGATTACACAACAGTTGCCCGTATTTCTGGCCGTCATTCTCATCGTCATTGTCGGTCATTACGTCTGGATGGCGCTGTTATACTTGCTGGCAGCCGCGTATTCAAAAAAGAATCCTTTCCGTGTATTGCGACATTATGGCCCTGCCTATCTGACGGCGGTGGGCACAATGTCGTCGGCGGCCACCCTGCCGGTGGCGCTCGAATGTGCGCGAAAATCAGATGTCCTGCGCCGCGACATGATAGACTTCGGCATCCCGCTCTTTGCCAACATACACCTGTGCGGATCGGTGCTTACGGAAACGTTTTTTGTGATGACCGTTTCGCTGACGCTTTACGGCAGCCTGCCGCCGCTTTCATCGCTCATCTTGTTCAGCGTGCTGCTGGGTGTCTTTGCCATTGGCGCTCCGGGCGTTCCGGGCGGAACGGTGATGGCGTCGCTGGGGCTGATTGTTAGCGTACTCGGCTTCGATGCCACCGGCACCGCCCTGATGTTGACAATCTTTGCTTTGCAGGACAGCTTCGGCACGGCTTGCAATGTGACAAGCGACGGGGCCTTGACGCTTATCCTCAGCGAATATAGCAACCGTATAAAAAAGTGATTGACCGTTTAACCATTAACCATTTACGGTTTATCCGTGGAGGTGGGTTGTCCTGCTGAGCCTGTCGAAGGGTGCGGCGGTAAAAAAGATTCCTCCACTTTGCTATGCTCCGGTCGGAATGACGAAGCGAAGTGAGGTAAAAAGGTCGCATGTCATTTCGAGCGCAACGAGGAACGAGTGAAGTCGAGAAATTTCATACTAACGGCAGAGGATGGCTACACTTTGCACTGCGTTTCTACGACTCTGCTCAGCAGAACAACAGCGCTCCCACCGTAAATCATAAATGATTTACAGCAGCGGCGCCAGCAGCCTCGACAGGTTTTCCATCAGCTGCTCAAAGCGCGAGCGCTTTTTCCATTCCACGATGGAGAGCTGACGGCTGTTGCCCAAATCGCGCAAAAATTCCTTTTCCAGGATTTGGGTAAAGTCACCGTTATAGATAATGGCGTTTACCTCAAAGTTATGCTCAAAGCTGCGCACGTCCATGTTGGCCGTGCCTACGGAGCAGAATTCACCGTCGGCCATAAGCAGCTTGGAGTGGGAGAATCCTTTTTCGTATAAAAATACCTTCACGCCACAGTCCAACATATCGCTCACGTAGGACATGCTGGCCCACTGTGTAATGCTGGAGTCGGAACGTGCCGACATGAGCAGGCGTACATCTACACCTCTAAGCGCGGCGGCCTGCAAAGCGGTGAGCAACGCCTCGTTTGGAATAAAGTACGGGGTGGCAATGTACAGGTGATCTTTTGCCTGGTTGATGGCCGCAAAGTAGGTTTGCATGATGGTGGCCCAATCTGAATCGGGGCCGCTTGCCGCAATTTGTACAATGCAGGTTTGTGTAATATCATGCGGTGGAAAATAAATTTCCGTATTAGCAATCAGCTGCTTACTTACAAAGTACCAGTCCAGCAGAAAAACAGACTGCAACCAGCATACGGCATCGCCTTCTACCTGCACATGTGTATCGCGCCAAATGCCGATTTCGGGTAATCCTTTTAGGTAGTGGTCGGCAATATTTATACCGCCTACAAAGCCCACTAATCCGTCAATAACGGCAATTTTGCGGTGGTTGCGGTAGTTGATGTTGCTTTTAAGAAAAGCAATGTAAATTTTGAAAAACGGATAGGCCTGCACACCCGCCGCAAGCAGTGATTTTATAAACTTTCTGTTTAGCCCAAAGCTGCCTAAATGGTCGAAAATAACGCGAACCTCTACGCCCTCCTGTGCTTTCCTTATAAGTAGCTCGCGTAGCTTATTTCCAATTTCGTCACTCTCAATAATGTAGTACTCCAAATGAATGTGATGCTTTGCTCTTTCAATAGCCGAGAATAGCGCCTCGTACTTTTGCTTGCCATTTTTGAGCAGGTGTACGCTGTTGTGCCTTGTGGGAAGCATGTATCCGGATCTGGTAAGCATGCGCGCTATACCCTTAAAGTCAGAAAAACTTTTGCTTATACCATCCGGCCATTTGCGGTAGTCATCCATCGCAATAAACTTGCTGATAATGCGTGCCAGCTGTCGTTGATCGCTCTGCTCCTTGCGGGAGAGCATCTTCTCTCGCCTGTAATTTTTTCCGAAGACAACGTAGATTAAAATACCAAAAAGCGGTACCATTACCACAAACACAGCCCACGCCAGCGTTTTGGTCGGGTTACCACGTTGCTGTATGATGGCAAGCACCAATACGAAAATGGTAAGCGGGTACAAAACGCCGAGCCACGCGCTGTATTCAACTAGCCAGGCAAACATAACTTCCGAAGAGAAACTAGCTGAACTTGCTGTTAAGCCTTCAGCTCTTTGGGTTGCTTAGGCATTGCGATACCTACAACAACAAGAATAATTCCCACAGCTAAAAGGCCAACGCCTAAGATAACGCCTATTGCCGCTTGTATTTGTGAGAAGAATAGCGTAAGCACAATACCGACTACTATGGTAGCAATTGCGGCGCACATGCTGCCGAACCAGCTAAGACCCTGCTTTTTCCACTGCAGGGAAACTATTGCCAAAGAAACGCCGGCTAGCATGACCCCAATCCCCAGTAGCAGGATGAAAACGTTCTTGATTATCATAATCAACACTCCCAGTAGAATGCTGGCAGCGGCAAGTACGATAAGAGACCTGCGGCTATCTGCAAAGCTGGGCAAAAAAGCGGTTATTGCCGTACCGATTCCGCTCAAAAGCACAGCCAGTCCAAACAGATAAACCAGCAAAGCGGTAGCTCCTTGTGGTTCTAAAAGCGCAATTACACCCGCAGCGGCAAGAACAACTCCAATGATGATGAGTAGAATTTTTCTTGATGCAGAATTTTTCATGATCTTTTGTTTTTAAAGAATAACAATGTCTTATACAAAGATACGGAATCTGTTCGAGTTTTACGACCGAATGCGCGTCATCGGTAAAAATCGGCGACTGGTCGGCATATTTCTAAAAACAGATAGAAAAATTGTTGGGCGCTAAAATGACAAAAGCTAACTTTATCGGTAGTAATTACTTTGCAAACCAAGTTGTAATTATTTGATAAACAAACACTTAGTTGGCTACGATTTTTTCAACCCCCCGATTTTGTTGTGTTCGTTGCATTTGAAAACTAAAAACACTCAAAGAGTTTTTTACAAAACGCTACAAAACAAAACATTAATAGTGATTAACGGTGGATTTAACATAAGAAAACACAGAAAACTATTTTTGTTTTACAAGTTTCCAGTACATTTGTACTCCGAAAAATTGAACATACCGTAAAAAGCACAAAAGCAGTGGTTGAAAATGAAAAAAGCCCTCTTTTTGCAAAGTAAAAACACCATGGACAATGTAAAGGATAGGATAACTCAAAGAGCAACAGAGCTGTTTCTAAAGTCGGGAGTCAAAGCAGTAACTATGGACGACGTGGCTTCCAACTTAGGAATGTCAAAGCGCACCATATACGAAAACTTTGGCGATAAGCTGCAGCTGCTAAGAGAGTGCTTAAAGTGTCACAACTGCACTAAGCAGAAAGACCTGGACGAGCGATCGCAGCTTGCTATGGTAGAGCTGCTGTACAAAATGCTTAAAAAGGCAGACATCAACATTGTAGAGCACAGCCGGGAGTTTCGTTTTTTTCAGGAAATAAAAAAGTACTACCCAACGCTGCATAGCGAAATGGTTGAGGAGGCTCTCAGAGAGGCGTTGGAGCAGGCTGCCATACGTATAAGCAGGGGAAAGGAAGAAGGGTATTTTTTGGCTAGTACGAATACAGCTATTGCTGCTTACATCCTGGTTGAGCAAATGGATATGTTCTTACGGTCGGATAAGTTTACTTCCATTACCGATATAATGGGGCTGGTACGCCATATACTGATTATATTTTTTAGAGGAATATCAACCCCCAAAGGCATTGCAGAGATAGATGCCATGTTGGAAAAAGTAGAAGAAGAATTAAAACAGAAGTAGTATAAAAAATGAAGATGACAAAAGTGATGCTTGCGGCTTTGATGCTGACTGTGGGCACGGCTGCAAGTGCGGCGGATACCTTAAAGGTAGACTTAAACAAGGCGTTAGAAATTGCGTTGAGCGACAACCCAACCATCAAAATTGCCGACAAGGAAATTGAGCGGGTAGACTACAGCCAACAGGGCGCATGGTATGGCTTAATACCGACCTTGTCTGCAACGGCACAGTACACGCGCAACGCGTTGCGTTCGGAAGTAAATATGGGTGGTCTTGCGATTAAGATGTCACAAGACAATCAGGCCTCTTTAGGCTTGTCTTTATCACTGCCGCTTATTGTCCCGGGTTTGTGGTACTCCATTCAAATGACAGATTTGGATATGAAGCTGGCTTTGGAGAACGCGCGTTCATCAAAAATAACGCTGCGCAACGACGTGAAAAAAGCATTTTACGGTATTATGCTGGCTCAGGATTCTTATGAGGCGCTGAAGGAAGGTTATGATTTGGCAAAGCAAAACTTTGAGGATGCAAAGCATCGCTTCGAGGTGGGTTTGGCAGCCGAGTACGATATGGTGTCGGCAGAGGTACAAATGAGAAATATAGTGCCGACCTTGCTGCAAGCCGAGAACGGGGTGCGCCAGTCCAAGCTTATGCTTAAGGTGTTAATAGGAGTTGGCGCCGAGGTGGAAATGAAAATTGACGGAAAGCTGGTGGACTTCGAGGCGGAGCTGCAAACGCTTGCCGATACAACAATTCCATCCCTTGAAAACAACTCCAACCTTATTCAGCTGGGAATACAGAAAAGGCAGATTGAAAAATCTTTGCAGATGCAGCGCACACAGTATATGCCTACACTGGTGGGTTTTGGTTCATTCTCATACACCGGATCCGGTAATGATAAAGAAGAAGCCGGATTTACCGGACAACCAACTCCTGCCGGAATGAACTGGTATAACCCTGGGGTGGCGTTAGGGGTACAACTTAGCTGGCCTATATTCAACGGATTAACGGTCATCAATAAAACCAAGCAAATAAAGATTCAGGGTATGGAGTTGGAAATGCAGCGTGAATACTTGGCAAATAACTTAGGAGTACAAGCAATTGCTGCCATTGACAACATGAATAAAGCGGTAGAGCAGGTGGAATCCAATAAGGAAAACGTTCGCCTGGCGCAAAAGGGATACGATATTTCGCAAAAGCGCTACGAAACGGGAAGTGGTACTATGCTGGAGTTGCGTAATGCGGCCTTGGCGCTGACACAATCCAGGTTATCATACGATCAATCTATTTCTGACTACCTGAGTGCGAAGTCTGAATACGAAAAGGTTGTGGGATTGTAGAAAAAAGTTGACATCAACAAAGTAGGAACAAACAAAAAATTATATCATAAAAATGAAAGCAGTAAGAAACATTGCAGTGTGCCTTAGCCTGGTGGCACTGGTGGTTACAACGACATCTTGCGGTGGCGGTTCAACAAGAAAGGCTAACGCTGCAAGTGTTGCGGCAAATTCTGTAAAAAAGGTACAGGTAAAGGTGGCTGTGGCCGAGTTGCAAAATGTGGAGCAGATAGCCGAATTTTCGGGAACCGTTACCGCCAACGTGCGCAACAGCATTGCCAGCGCAGGCGCTACCCGTATTGACAAAATTTTGGTTGAAGTGGGCGATCGTGTAGCTAAGGGGCAAACCCTGGTTGAAATGGAGCCTTCAAACTACTTGCAAGCCTCAGCTCAGCTGCAAAACCTGAAGGTAGAGTATTCACGTGCCGAGGCCCTGTACCAGAGCGGTGGAGTTTCCAAGCAGCAGCTGGACCAGCTGAAAACTCAGCTGGATGTGGCTGAAACCAGCACGCAAAACCTGGCTATCAATACGCACCTGGTATCACCTGTGGGCGGTGTGGTTACCGCCCGTAATTTCGATAACGGAGATGTAGCCGGAGGCGCTCCCATACTGGTGGTAGAGCAGCTTAACCCGCTCAAGATACAAATCAACGTGTCGGAAGAGTACTTCTCTCGCGTAAAGGTTGGAATGAGAGTTAATATAGCGCTTGAGGTTTACCCGGATAAACATTTTCAGGGAAATGTGTCCCTTATTTATCCAACCGTTGATGCTACCACCCGTACGTTTACCGTAGAGGTGGCCATTCCTAACGACCAAATGCTCATCCGTCCGGGAATGTTTGCCCGTGCAACCCTCAACCTCGGCACAATGCCCCACACGGTAATTCCCGACATTGCCGTGCAAAAGCAGCAGGGCACCAACGACCGTTTTGTATTTGTAATACACAATGGGGTAGCCATACGCAAGGTGGTGCAGCTGGGCCGTCGTCTGGATGACAAGATGGAAATACTGAAAGAAGTGGCTCCCGGCGAGCATGTTGCCATTGCCGGAGTTACCCGGCTGGTAGACCAAACAGAAGTTGAAGTTGTAGAGTAAAAAACGCATAATGTATAGCTGGCTTTGCTGCAACAGTAAGTAAAACAGGATGATGAATATCCCATATGACATCGGTAAGGATTAGAGCGTTGAGGTTCGAACAGTCGATTCGCCGGGGCTCCCTCAATCGTAAGATATTTATATACAGGGTTTTATCGTTGCAACAATACCAATAATAGGTTAAAAATTATATAAAATGAAGATATACGAAACCGCCGTCCGGAAGCCGGTATCTACCGCGCTCATATTCATAGCGGCCATAATTTTAGGATTGTTTTCGCTCAACAGGTTGTCCATAGACCTTTACCCGGATATGGATATTCCTACCATCAGCGTGTTTACCACGTACTCGGGGGCAAGCGCAGCCGACATTGAAACCAACATTACAAAAATACTGGAGGATAACCTTAACACGGTAAACGACCTGAAGAAGATTACCTCTACCTCACAGGATAACATTTCTCTTATTTCCGTTGAGTTTGAGTGGGGAACCAACCTCGATGAGGCGGCGAATGATATGCGCGACGCTATTAGCCGCGTAGAGCGCTTGCTGCCGGATGATGCGGATAAGCCACAGCTCTTTCGCTTCAGCATGAGTATGATTCCTATCCTGTTCTTGTCCGCCACCGCAGAGGAAAGTTACAATGCGCTGTACAAGATTTTGGACGAAAAAATTGCTCAACCTTTGAACCGTATCAATGGCGTGGGCTCCGTATCGGTGAGCGGCGCGCCTATCCGGGAGGTACAAGTAAATGTAGACCCTCGTAAGATTGAAGCTTACGGGCTTAGCGTGGAGCAAATCGGTCAGATTATTGCGCAGGAAAATGCCAACGTGCCGGCAGGTTCTTTGGATATCGGTCGAGAGAACTTCTCACTTCGTACCGAAGGAGAGTTTTCTAATAGCGATCAGCTGAAAGATTTGGTTATCAGCCGTGCCGGAGGCAAGGAGTTGCGCCTGTCAGATATTGCTACCATTAAAGATACCATTGAGAAGGTAACTTTGGAGCAGCGCATCAACGGACAAAAAGGGGCGCAGATTGTAATTCAAAAGCAAAGCGGCGCAAACTCTGTGGCTATTGCCAAGGCCATTATGAAGGAGCTGCCCAACTTGCAAAAATCCTTACCGCCGGACGTTAAGGTTGGCGTGTTGATGGACACCACCACCAACATTACCAACAGCGTCAACAGCTTGAGCGAAACGGTAATGTACGCGTTTATATTCGTAGTGTTGGTGGTGCTGTTCTTTTTGGGGCGCTGGCGCGCTACGCTGATCATTGTATGCACCATTCCGGTGTCGTTGATTACCGCATTTATTTACCTGTTTGCTACAGGCGGTACGCTCAACATTATTTCGCTCAGTTCGCTTTCCATAGCTATTGGTATGGTGGTGGACGATGCCATTGTGGTGCTTGAAAATATTTCAACCCACATGGATCGCGGTAGCTCCTCAAAAGAGGCGTCTATTTATGCTACCAATGAAGTTTGGTTGGCCGTTATTGCTACAACGCTTACCCTGGTTGCCGTATTCTTCCCGCTTACCCTGGTGTCGGGTATGGCAGGTATTATGTTTAAGCAGCTTGGTTGGATTGTTACCATTGTGGTAGTTGTATCTACGGCTGCTGCTATTACGCTTACTCCGATGATGTCCGCCTTGATGCTTCGCACACAGGAGGCTCATACGTACAAAGGCTTGGGTATACTATTCAAGCCCATCGATAAATTTTTGGATAATTTGGATAACTTTTATGCCAACATTTTAACTTGGGCGATACGTCATCGAGCTGTAGTTATTATTGGGTCATCGGCTATTTTCCTGTCCAGCTTGCTGCTGTTGTATAAAGTTCCTACCGAGTTTTTCCCGCAGTCCGATAACGGACAAATAAGCGTTATGGTGGAGTTGCCGCAGGGTGTAAATCTGGATTATTCTCGTAACGTTGCCATAAAGATTGAGGATATTTTTAAGGAAAAATACCCCGAGGTGATGACCATATCTTCAAGCGTGGGCGCTGCCGGTAGCAACAGTAATATCTTTTCGGCCATGGGTAAGAATGGTAACAACATTGTCAACTATACCTTGAGGCTAGCGGACTTGGTTGATCGTGATCGTGATATGTTTATATTGAGCGACTTGATGCGCGATGATTTGTCTCAAATACCTGAAATTAAGGAGTATACGGTAACTCCCGGTGGAAGCCGGAGTGGCGGAATGGGAGGCTCCAGCACCGTAGATGTGAAGATTTTCGGCTATGACTTTGAGGTAACCAACCAGCTGGCACACGAGCTGCGCGAAAAGGTGCGCGAGCAGGTTGCCGGTACTCGTGACATTACCATCAGCCGTGAGGATATGTTGGCTGACTATCAGGTGGAATTTGACCGCCAAAAGCTTTCACAATTCGGACTCAATACGGCCACTGCGGCCACCTACGTACGTAACCGGATCAACGGATTAATCGCGAGCAAGTACCGCGAGCAAGGTGATGAATACAACATTATGGTGCGCTACGATGAGTCCTTCCGTAAGTCTATTGAGGAGGTTGAAAACATTGTGCTGTACAATGCTCAGGGACGTGCCATAAAGCTTAAGGAGGTAGGTAAAGTTATTGAGCACGAGTCACCCCCTACTATTCAGCGTGAGGACCGTCAGCGCCTTATTACCGTGAGCTCCGCCATGTATGGCGCCGCTTTGGGCGATGTTGCCGCCGGTATTCAAAAGGTGGTGGACGAAACCGAGATTCCACAGGGTATTAGCGTTGTGCTGGGAGGTTCGCTTGAGGATCAGCAAGAATCGTTTTCCGATTTGATGACCTTGCTTCTGCTTATTATTATGTTGGTATACATTGTAATGGCTACACAGTTTGAGTCGTTACGCGAGCCATTTATCATCATGCTAGCCGTTCCTTTTGCGTTTACCGGAGTATTTTTGGCCCTATGGTTAACCAACACTCCGCTTAGCATTATCGCGCTTATTGGGGCAATTATGCTGGTGGGGATTGTGGTAAAAAACGGCATTGTGCTGGTGGATTTTACCAACCTGTTGCGTGAGCGTGGTTTGTCTATAAGCCAATCGGTAATTGCGGCCGGTAAGTCGCGTTTGCGCCCTGTGCTTATGACCACCCTGACTACCATTTTGGGCATGGTGCCGCTGGCTGTTGGTAGCGGCGAAGGTTCGGATATCTGGAAGCCGATGGGTATTGCCGTTATTGGCGGCCTTACCTTCTCTACCGTACTTACGCTGATTGTGGTACCTGTAATTTATTCACTGTTTGGCGCCGGTAAGATGAAAAAAGAGCGCAAACGTTTGGCAAAAGAAAGCGCTTAATACCCCCCAAAAGTAACAACATTAAAAAATTTACAGCAATGAAAGCAGTTTTTATATCATACAACCAGGCGCTTACCGACCGTGTGCAGACCATCCTTGACCGCGAAAGCATTAGAGGATACTCTAAGTGGGAAACCACCTATGGCAGAGGAAGTTACGGTGGAGATCCGCACATGGGAAGCCATGCTTGGCCGGCTATGAATTCATCTATTCTGGCAATGGTAGACGACTCGTTGGTTGAGCCGTTGATGGCTCAGCTTCGTAATCTTGATAATGAAACCGAACATCAAGGTCTACGGGCATTTGTGTGGAATGTTGAAGGAGTTATGTAACGAGACGTGTACAAGTGTAATAAAAGAGTTGGGGGCGATGCATTACTTGCATCGCCCCCAGCCCCTTATCCGCTTTGACATCGGGTAAATACGGACAGGATTATAAAAAAGCGTATTTTTCACGTTCAATATATGCCGAGCATGAATTATTGCCCATGCTTAAGTCAGAGTGTTCAAAGTTACCTCAGTATTTTAAAAAATGCAATCAAACCATAGCGATCGGTTAAAATCGGTTAAAAACAATTTAAGCGCTCAAAATGTAACCTTTTGGGCAAAAAAAGCACTATTTTAGTTCTTGCTTTTTACCCTAAAAAGGTAGCAGCCTGTAAAATATTTTGCCTGCTTTTATTAAGGTGTTTAATCTAAAAATGAAAAAAACCGGTATGAAAAATCTACTTTACGCTGCCATGATTGCGCTGGTGATGCTGGCCAGCTGTGAAGAAAAACAAGCGGGCGATGATGGATTTGCCTCTGTTACCACTACCGTTGAGCCGACGATAACGCCGCACCGCGCGCCCTTTTCCAAAGGCATCAATCTGACCTGGTTTGAAAGAGAAGTTGACATATTGCGCGCGCTTGAGCATGTGATTCACATCAAAAGGCTGGGCGCGGACGTCATTCGCCTGCCTTTAGACCTCTTTCATGAGTCCCGAATGAACGCGGACTACAGCCTCAATCCTTTTTTCCTGAAACAGCTCCGCGAACTTTGCGTTTATGCGGAAAGGGAGCAAATATACCTCATCCTGGACAACCACAGCTTGTATAGCTCCTACAACGCGTTGAACGGCGGAATGCCGCCGCTCATGGATGAGCTTCTTGTCACGGTGTGGACTCAGCTAGCGGAAGTGCTTAAAGACAGGGGGCGCTATATTATTTACGAGATACTGAATGAGCCCTATGTTGGAAGCTGGTATGATATTCAGGCGCACGTGATCAATGCGATCCGGGAAATTGACCCACATCGTACCGTTGTGGTGGATATTGGCGATATTGAGCAATCTTCGGCTTATGCAAATCTGCAAAACCTCATCTATTCTGTTCACTACTACGCTCCTTTTCTTTTTACGCATCAGGGCGCATGGTGGTCGAACATAGAGACTCCAAGTTGGACATGGGAGCCCATGAAGGATGTAAAGGGTATTCCCTGGCCGCCTGATGCGACAAAGATGCCGTCTGCTCCGTCGGCGAAATTGGAGCCGGTTTACGAGCGCTACGTTAGCACGCCCGACAATACGCCCAATGCCATGGCGGAGGAATTCAACGTCTTTGCGAAATGGTCGCAAGACCACAGTGCACCTGTGTTCTGCGGAGAATACGGCGTGTATATGAAATACGCTCCGCACTACGACCGCGTCCGCTGGTATGATTTTGTTTCGGGCGAGCTCGACAGGCGGGGTATATCCCGCACCAGTTGGGAATACTTCGATACAGGTTTCGGTCCTTTTCAAGCCGGTTCTTCTTTTCCGCAGAGTTTTTATGCCGATTTAGACAACGACATTGTGAAGGCAATGCGCTTTACGCCACCTGTGTCACGTCGCACGCAGACAATAACAGGCAACTTTCCTGTTTACGAAGATTACCTCGCGCAGGACGTGTATTTTAGCAAGACCACAGAGGACTTTGATGGTCTTTACAGCGCAGACAGAGCGGCGGGCGAACACGCTATTCTTTGGAAAAATGTGCCGTGGTATTTGGGTTTTTCGTTGAATTTCGTGAACAATATCAATTGGCAGGACTTGAAAAACAATGGCTATTCGCTAGAATTTCGGGCAAAAACGGACATGCCGGAACCGGTGCGTTTTGACGTGCGGTTCAAAAACGAAGGCGAAATAGAGTGGCTTATGAGGCAGGCTGTGTCCGTACCCGCTGCCGGCGCGTGGCACACTATCACTGTTCCATTAAACAAGATGGGGGAGCAGGGCGCTGCGAAACCTGGCGGCGGATGGCTTGCCCCCAATGGAGAATTCTCTTGGAGCAAGATACGGTCTCTGGAATTTATCGCGGAATACGGGACAATTTCGGGCACGATGCTTATTGACGAAATCAAAATCATAGCGCCCAACAATTAACAGCCAAAAAACAATAGATGCTATCCTTGTGTTCAAAACTACCACAAAGTTTCAAAGAAAGCAATCAAGTCACAACGCTCATGCTCTCTTACTGCCACATGGAACATGTTGCCGTGCAGGGAAATGATGTGTTTACAACGAGAGCCCCAACCTCTTTACGTTTTGCTCAGGGTTAAATATCCTTCATTAAATCTACCACAATGCCGTCCGCTATAAACCAGTATTGTTGAGGAATATAGAGTTTTTTTCCCTCCACAACCAAGCTCCCTTTCGCTATGTGCTGCGATGCACATTTCAGGCAAAAATCCACGTAAATTTTACCAAAAGATTGCTCCAGCAATTTCAAATCAACACCCCAAACAGTGCGAAGTCCCGTAAAAACAAGCTCATTGTACAGCTCATTTTGGCTCAAGTCTTCCGTTTCAAAATAGCCACTGCCACGCGCCACTCCCTCTACGTATTTTCTGTTGCTGGAAATGTTGTTTTGACGTGTTTTGCCATCGTATGAGTGTGCCGCGGGACCAATTCCGATGTACGGTTTTTGTTGCCAGTAGGCCGAATTGTGCATTGAAAACAAACCGTTTTTCGCAAAGTTGGAAGTTTCATAACGAACAAAACCATGCTGTGAGCTTAGCTCATTCAACAGGTTGTTTTGCTCCGTGAGCTCATCCTCGCCTGGTAAAGCCAGCAGCCCCCGCTTTTGTTTCAAGCCAAATGCGGTGCGCTCTTCAACCGTTAATGCATAGGCCGAAAGATGCTGAATGTTGAGAGAAAAAGCAGCTTCTAAATTTTGCCTCCATCGCTCTGCCGTTAGGCTTGGCAGGCCAAACATGAGATCAATTGAAATGTTTTTAAAACCTGCTTTTTGTGCAAGAAAAATACTCTGAACAGCCTGCTTTGACGTGTGCCGACGGTTTGCGAATTTTAAATCCTCATCAAAAAAAGATTGAATGCCAACGCTAAGCCTGTTCACGCCAATGCTTATAAGACCTTCGAGATATTCTTGGTTTAAATCATCGGGGTTAGCCTCAATGGTAAACTCGCTAAAAGTTTCGATTTCGAAAATATCTTTAGCCTTTTTCGTAAGATATTGAATTTCACTTATATAGAGCAAAGATGGCGTTCCACCACCAAAATACAGGGTGGCCATGCCGTCTTTTTTTGCCGGAGACGGAATATAATTTTTGCGAAATTCCATTTCGGTCTGCATAGCTGCAACCACCGCAGAACGTGATGTTTGCGAGGCTACCGAGTAAAAATCGCAGTAGCCGCACTTGCTTTTGCAAAACGGTATGTGTAGGTAAATGCCAAACATATTGCAAAATAAGCTACTTTTGTTGTAAATTTTACAGCAATCATGGAAAATAACCAAGACGGCTTGGGAACTTACCGTAGCCGTACCGGTCGTGTTGACAAAGAGGCAACCGCAGAAAAAAAATCCTCATCAGAAGATCAGCCCGCAGAACATAAACCCCGCCAAGCGGAGGTTTCAGAGGATCGCCCTGTGCGAAAATCTTCACCCAAAAGTTTTTTCACTCTTCGCCATGAAGAGGAATCTAAGAATAGCGAACGAGCCGCAGAACCTCGTGATGACGAGCCTGCGGAGCGTAAGCCACGAAGTCGCTCTGCCTATTCGGAGGAAAAACCGGAGCGTGCGCCACGTCGCAAGTTTGATGACGAAGCTCCCAAGAGAAGATCGTATTCATCTGATTCATACGGAGATAAACCAACGCGTACATTTCGCTACAAAAGTGATGACGCACGTGGTGATGACCGTCCAAAGAGAAAGTTTGATGGCGATAAGCCCTATCGTGCATATAGTGAAGGTCGCCCAAAGAGGTCGTTTGACGGAGACAGACCCCGCCGCACATTCGGCGACGACCGTCCGAAAAGATCGTTTGACGGCGGCGACAGGTCTCGTCGTCCCGCATACGGCGAGGATCGCCCAAAGAGACCATTCAATGGTGACAAACCCCGCCGTACATTTGGCGATGACCATCCGAAAAGATCGTTTGACAACAACGACAGGCCAAAGCGTACGTATGGAGAAGATCGTCCCGCACGCCGTTCGGCTACCGACAAACCTAGTGCAACCGGAGGTTACAAAGCACGTCCGTACATAAAAGTGTACGAGAAAAAAGAGGTGGATAATCGTCCGACTTTTGAGAAGGTGAGAAAATCGAAGGTAGAAAAGGTTGATCCTTCGGCGCCGGTGCGCTTGAATAAGTTTATTGCTAACTCCGGCATTTGCTCTCGTCGTGAGGCTGATGTGTACATCCAAAACGGAGAAATTACCGTAAATGGAAATGTTATTACCGAGCTCGGGACAAAAATTTTGCCTACAGATGAGGTAAAATTCCATGATCGTCGTTTGTCGGGAGAAAAGAAAGTTTACCTAATACTCAATAAACCAAAGGGTTACGTAACGACCATGGACGACCTTCATGCCAAGCGTACGGTAATGGATTTAATTGAAGGAGCTTGCCGGGAGCGCATTTACCCTGTAGGGCGTTTGGATAGAGATACAACGGGCGTTTTGCTGTTTACCAACGATGGCGAGCTTACCAAAACGCTTACACACCCCAGCTACAACAAGCGCAAGGTTTACCACGTTTTTCTAGACAAGAACGTATCCAGAAATGACTTGGAGCAGCTGGTAAAAGGAGTTGAATTAGAGGACGGACTGGCTCAAGCAGATGAGGTTAGTTACGTAGATGAAAGTAACGATAAGTCTGAGCTGGGTTTGGAAATTCACTCGGGAAGAAACCGTGTTGTGCGGCGCATATTTGAGGCTTTGGGTTATGAGGTGAAAAGGTTGGATCGTGTATACTTTGCAGGTCTCACTAAAAAATCGCTTGAGCGCGGCAAATGGCGTATGCTTACACCTAAAGAGGTAAGCATGCTTAAGATGGGTGCGTATGAGTAGCTTACGAATTTACCACATTTGTAAGCTGCTTTGACTACTGTTTTTCATACCACATTTCATACCCCAATCGGCGAAATGCTTTGCTATACGACAGAGCAAGGTATATGTTTGTTGGAGTTTACGGACAGGAAAAACCTGAATGAAGAAATAGTTCAACTGTTGGAACAGCTGCAAGCCACGCTTGTAGAAAAGCAGCATCTTCATCATCATACTGTACGGCGGCAGCTAAGTGAGTATTTTGATAAAAAAAGGCAAGAGTTTTTGCTTCCTGTAGTCCCGTCGGGGACAGCGTTTCAGCAGTCCGTATGGTTGGCCTTGCAAGATATTCCTTACGGAAAAACAATCTCCTATAAACAGCAAGCCGAGGCAATGGCTAAACCCAGCGCAATACGTGCCATAGCTGCGGCTAACGGAAAAAATCGGATAGCGATTGTGATTCCATGCCATCGTGTTGTGGGCAGCACAGGTAGCCTTACTGGATACGGCGGAGGCTTGTGGCGTAAGGAGTGGTTGCTGAATTTTGAGCAAGATAAACCCACTGTTAAGCAGGAAAAATTAGCATTTTAAAACAGCTTGTTCATGAAAAAGGCAGCGAATATTTACTATTCGCCGCCTTTTTATTTCTTTGAAATACAAGAGGTTACTTATCCTTTATTTCTTCGTAGGTAATAATCAACCTTGGCTTGGGTACTCCTGAAAAGTTGGTCAAAAAAGCGCTGTTTGCGGAAGATGTCGTAGAGTATGGCGCCAGGTACATTCCGCTGCGTTTTTTGTTCATTACGTCATTGAAAAAGTGGGTAACGTTGAGCGAGTAGTACATATGCGATCGGTCTAAGTTGCCATCATAGCTGGAAGATACCAGCTGCATATCTCGCTCGTATGACATGCTATCGACATTGGAGAAGAAGCGCAGCTGGGTAGGGTATTTATCCAACTCCCGCCAATCGGTAGGGTCTGCCACAGGAAAAATAAGCTGCGCACGATTTATAGCGAGATGCCCGTTGCGTTTTGTCCACTCTTTAACGATAGAAGTGTCAATGGTAAACTTTGTAACTACGCCGCACATCCCTTGCAGGTAAAGAATATCGCTGCTGTTGCTCAACGCCTGATAGTCATGCCTGAACACATTCATACGCTTTTCGTAAACGGATGTGTAGTAAGGAAATACACCGATAGAATCTCGCACCTGGCTGCTGTCATTTTCGTAAGAGTAGTGGTAGTATGCCCACATAAACGGCACAGCAGCGGTATAGTAGTCGCTGGGATCGTACACAAAGCTGGAGTACACAATTCCGCCACCGTTATCGCTCTTTACACGAATGTAAAAACCGTAAAGGCTGCTCTTGTAGTCATCCTCTGTTGTGTCGGGATTTGCCAAAGTGTATAGTTTATCTCGAAAAGCGTCATTAAGCCGTACGCGTATAGACGTGCTGTCAAGCGTAATCGGATTTGTACCAACTTGAATGGGGTTGTCGTAGTCAACAAACTTGTCTATATAGTTTGAGCCTGGTGTAAGGTTTGATGCCGCATGAAAATTTGTGCTGTCCGGCAGCGCTTCTTTTAGCTCGTACACCTCAACCTCCATCGGAGTTTTGTCGGATCC
This sequence comes from Prevotellaceae bacterium, assembly GCA_031266015.1. Lineage (GTDB taxonomy): Bacteria > Bacteroidota > Bacteroidia > Bacteroidales > UBA932 > JAISBU01. Next base: position 27,423 of record JAISBU010000015.1, read on the forward strand.
GTATTTTCCGGAAAAGTTGAGCGTGATAAAAACAGAGTCGTAGGTTATGCTGTCATAGCCAACCTCAAAATCGTAACCAAACGCCAAAGGCAGCACCTCCAAGGCAAATCCTGCTTCAGATTTACCAAGCCTTGGATCGGTAATATGTCCCAAAAGCGCCTGCGTGAATCCGTAGGTAGGCATAGATACAGTATCCGTTTTCAGCATAAAATCGGTCATTTGCCATACTTTTGCCTGCAGCTTTTGCCCATCGGGAATCATATCGTACCCCAACGTTTTATCCACGTCGGTGCATGAATGTAAGAAAGGCAAGAGTAGGAACCCAAATGCCAGAAAAGCGCTATTTTTTAAAGATAATTTCATCGTAAAAAGCGGCGTAAGCGTCAACATAGTGTTCCGGCGCTTGATAAGGAAGCACCGGGATTTTTAGTGTACTGATAAACTTTTGCAGTTCGGCGTTTATTTTCGGGCTACCGATAATTATACCGTCTGCTTGTGAAAAGGCAAACTTCATGAGGCTTACATATCCTGGGTTAGCGCTCAGCAGCTCAACATCCTTTGGTTTTACGCCGTCCAGCTGCGCTTTTTTCGCAAAGTTTTGGTCAAAGTGTGCGTTGAATTCTTCATCGTAAACAGAAGCTACGATTTTTGATTTTGCAAACAACGGATCATCATGGTAGGCCTTCTTTACGAAAAACGGCGTCATCATGGAAAACCAGCCATGACAATGCACCACGCTTGGCTGCCAGCGAAGCTTCTTTATGGTTTCGAGCGTACCGCGCGAAAAGAAAATCATGCGCTCGTCATTATCGCCATAGAACGCACCGCCCTCATCGGTTACCATGCTCTTACGTTGGAAATAGTCCTCATTATCAATGAGATACACCTGCATGCGTGCCGATGGAATTGAAGCTACCTTGATGATAAGCGGGTGATCGTTGTCATCAATGACAATGTTCATGCCCGACAGGCGAATCACCTCGTGCAGCTGGTTACGGCGCTCGTTTATGTTGCCATAGCGAGGCATAAACGAACGAATCTCATAGCCTTTTTCCTGAATGTGCTGCGGGAGGTAACGAGAGATTTTGGAAATCTCGGACTCTGCAACGTAAGGGGTAATTTCCTGGCTTACGAAAAGTATTCTATTTTGTTTTGTCATAACCGGTTTGTTTACAAAACCTTGTGCAACTCACAAAGGTAGCCAATTTTATTGGGAATAGCAAATTTTGGCTTGTGAGGTAATAACAAGGCAAATACCGCCCCTGTTGGGGATAAAAAATCTTACGCTTGTTAAAAAGATGTTTTGATTATTACAGCCGGAGCAATAACTAATGCTTAACTTTGAGCAAAATTTCATGAAATAGCTGACGAAGTGATTTTTAGTTCTCATGTTAGCCTGCATTCTACTGACTGGTTTTTTACAAAGCGCAGTATTTCTGCCCATTAATGCTGCAAATCGCCATGACGCATCGACCATTCAGCTGACGGAGATAGGTGCATTTGGCATCTTACGAAAAGCGCGCCCCGGTGTACCGGCTCATTACCACACCGGCATTGATGTTAAGCGTCCTAACGGGGACTACGACTTTAATCCGGTTTATCCGGTTGCCGAAGGGGTGGTTATAAGCAAAAGAACCGATGGCCCGTATGCCAACCTCATCATTGAGCACACAATGAGTGGTAAAAAAATATGGAGCTTGTATGAGCACATTGCCGGCATAAATGTTGGTGTTGGCGATAGGGTGGGTCCGACATTGCCGGTTGCGCGATTTATGAACAGAAATGAACTAAATCGCTATGGCTGGCAATTTGATCACTTTCACCTCGAAATTTTAAAAGTACAACCACTCCGTTTGCAGCCGACAGCTCAAACTCCGGAGCGGTTTTACAACTCATACTCATTGGTTTGCTACACGAAAAACGATTTGGAAAAATACTACCACAACCCAATGTTGTTTTTGAGGTGCCGATAGCAGATAAATTCTACGGCAACAGGGTTTGTAAACACATCCACTATCATTTTCTGCAAAAGGCCTATTGCCTTTTATCCAGAAGTTTCCTGACCTCCAAAAACCCGAACCTCGTAAAATTTAGTACCTTTACAATTTATTTTATTCCTCTTTAAATTAAAAATGTACCTACCACAGCTTAGCGACATTCAAAAAGCGCGGCAAAATATTGCCACGGTTGTTGCCCATACGCCTTTGACAAAAAACTTGGCGCTGTCGGAGCAATTTTCGGCGAACGTAATGCTCAAACGTGAAGATTTGCAAATGGTACGCTCATACAAAATTCGCGGAGCGTACAACAAAATTTCTTCGCTTACAAAGGCGCAGCTGGCCAACGGAGTGGTATGCGCAAGCGCAGGTAACCATGCGCAGGGGGTAGCGTACTCCTGCCATGCGTTGGGTATTAAGGGAACCATTTTTATGCCTACACCCACCCCCAACCAGAAAGTAAAGCAGGTGAAAATGTTTGGCAAGGATAGCGTTCAGATTATATCCGCAGGCGATACCTTTGACGACGCTTACAATGAGGCAAAAAAATACTGCGATGAGCACAAAAGCACCTTCATTCATCCCTTTGATGATGAGAAGGTTATTGAGGGACAAGCCACCGTGGGGTTGGATATTTTGAATGACACCGATCAGCCGATAGACTACCTTTTTGTACCAATCGGCGGTGGCGGATTGGCGGCGGGGTTGGGCAGTTTATTCAAAAACCTGAGCCCGGAAGCTAAGATTATTGGCGTTGAACCGTCCGGCGCCGCCTGCATGAAGGCTGCTATTGATGGCGATAAAATTGTTACGCTGAACGAAATTAACACCTTTGCCGATGGAGTGGCGGTGCGTCGCGCGGGCAATCTTACGTTTGAAATTTGCAAGCGGGTGTTGGACGATATTGTGGTAGTTCCCGAAGGAAAAATTTGCACCACCATTCTTCAGCTTTACAATGAGAGCGCCATTGTGGTAGAACCCGCCGGCGCCATATCTATCTCTGCGTTAGATTTTTACAAAAAAGAGGTTAGGGGCAAAAATGTGGTATGCGTGGTTAGCGGCAGCAACAATGACATCACTCGAATGGAGGAAATAAAGGAGCGCTCGCTGCTGTATGAAGGCCTAAAACACTACTTTATTATCCGGTTCCCGCAACGTGCCGGAGCGCTGCGGGAGTTTTTGGAGCACGTACTTGGCCCCAACGATGATATTACGCACTTTGAGTATAAGAAAAAGCACTTCAAAGAAAAAGGGCCGGCGGTTATTGGCATTGAGGTTCACCAAAAGGAAGATTTTAAAGACTTAATTGCCCGGATGAAGGAGCGGAATATTGTTTACGAATACCTCAACGGACAGCAGGATTTATTCCAATTTCTGACGTAGAATTGAAAAAAGGCTATAAAAGAACGTCTTTTAGTAGCGTCCCCGTTCCTGGCTGTATAAGCCATGCGTTGTAATAATAAACGCTATATCAGCGAAATTCTATTTGGCTTAATTCTTGCGATAGTACGCGGATTGCGCTGTTAAACTTAGCAATTTGAGCCTTGCGCGGACGGCGTAACACCGATGAATAGCAGCTTATTTGACGCTGGTCTATGCCTGTCATACGTTCAAGCGCTGCCATTGTAAAAATGGTTGAGTAATGGTTTAAAAACGACTGCGTATCAAAAATGAAAAATGAGGCCATATAAGCCTCTTTTTCTTTTCCCTCTATATTCCTCAAATTAAAACAAGTACGCAAATCCGAGGTTGCCGTAAATGTTGTACAGCTTGTAGGCTACGCTGGTAAATCCTTTCTGAAATAGCGGGGTAATGCTCCAGGTCAGCTGAGCCGTTACAGCCAGCTTTTCTGTAACCCTGCAATCTGTGCCAGCTTGTGCGCCAAAATCAAACCGGCGAATATCTTTTGAAAAATCATAGGTCGCAGATTCTACGTACTGGTGAGATTCTAGGTTATATAAATCTCCATCTTTGGCCTCTCCGGTAAATGTGCGATCAATGTCAATGGCTGCAAATCCTCCCAGTCCAAAGCGCCAGCGTGAACCTAAATCGTAGGTAAGCAAAACAGGCAGGATGATGTAACCATTTAAGGCTTTGATTTTTACAACTCCGGTAAAGTAGCCCCCTGCTTGTCCCGGAGTATCGCCGGAGCTTATTACCATGCTTACCTTATACTGCATTACCTCTGCCGTTGTACTCATTCCTTTGTACTCCAAACGAAGACCGGCGCTCAATCCAAAACCTTTTCCATTGGGAAATAAGTAGTGAAAATTTGCTTCAATAGATGGAATAAGTGAAGGTGTGTACGTTTCTATTTTTCGAATTTCGGCAGGTAAATCCAGGGGAGTTGTGCCGCCAAGGTTAATACCCGCTTTCAACCGAAAATCAACGTTGTCAACGGCAAAAGCTGTACCGCTTGAAATCAGTAAAGTCAGTATAGCAAAGAGTTTTTTAATCATGGTATAAGCATAAATTTGGACGATTTGCGCTAAGTGTTGCCACTAGTCATCGCTGCAATCCAGCGTAACCTCATCCACTATTAGCGCGCTACCCTTAGCGCCCTCAAACTCAGCGCCGCCCTTGCTTGAGGTAAATACAACAGTCAACTTGTACAGCTTGTTTATAAAATCGGGTTCGCTGGTGTACACAAAGTCAAGGCTAAACGGTACAAAAGTATTTTCCGGAGTGGTTGCTGCACAGTTTGATAACAATGCCTTGGCTACAATTCTACCCGATGTTTGTATGTTTAGTCCATCTAAGGTTAAATCATTTTCGTCCGTTTCGTAAAATATACCGTAGATAAAACAAGAGTCTACACGTCCCGCAACCTCCTGGTTGTTTTTATCGGTAAACGTAATTCCTGGTTTATACTGGTAGTAGCCGGTTAGCGTTTTTGGTTTTTGGTAAAAAGGCTGCCCGAACTGGGTAAAAGTCAGCTTATCGGCGGCTAGATTTCCGGAGTTGAAGATGCCCCAAAACAGGTTGCCTGCCGCAATGGGAGCGCCAAATTGAGGTGCGCCTGCTACCGTTTTTAGTAACGCGGCACGCCCTACCACTGCGGTGGTGGTGGACGATGCCGGGTAGGAGGATGGGTTATCTTTTCCGGATATGTATATGGCTACTGCCGGATTTCCGGTTGCCCACATACGGTCGGAGGGGGTTTGGTAAACAGCTTGACCGTTGTTTATAACAATATCATCCCATGCGTCAAACGAAAAATGGTACTGCGGTTGCGTAACGGGTGAAATAAGGGTAACCTTGTAGCTCTTTGTGTTTTGCCTGTTTTCGGACTCTACCTGGTAATGAGCTTCATACATGGTGGTATTATCTTTAGAGCGGGTAAATTGCACCATCTCTCCGGAGGCTGGGGTTATGCGAGCCCCTGCGGAAATTGTTATCTGAGGCGCCATGCTCACTACGCTACTTGTAGCGTTGCGCACAAATGCGTTTACAAAGGTAGTTCCTACCTTTACGGGAGCCAGCTGCATAGAGTCCGGAACGGAGAATGTAAGTATGTCTGCCTCAATGCTGGCAGGTGGATCTTTTTTGCAAGACGAAAACCCAAATAAAAGAGGTATGGTTACTAGATAACTTAATGGTAAAATATGCTTCATGAGATTTATCGTTATTTTAGCAGCATTGCAAATTTACCCAAAATTTGAAAAGAAGTCAAATTTTGTAAATGAAAAACGCCCTTTGTACAAAGGGCGTTTTTCATTTGTAGTATGAACAAGCAACGTCATTACTTATTTTTATTACCATCTAGTGATACAGAGAATGAAATAGCCGTACCCATATTCATGGTACCACCTGCATCAATAGTCATTTTTCCAGTAGAAGGGAGGTAAATCCCATGGCCAGAGGTAATACTTAATAATCCCACTGCCGTTAAAGTTGTTTGTGCTGGGATGCGGAAATCAACTTGTTCTCCATTTGAACCTATTACAACTTCTGCTTCAGAAGCCTTTAAATTAATTACTAAGTTTTGACCTTGTACATTTAGCGTATCGGTTGTAACCTTAAATGTATCTGCAGATGTAGTTGTAGTAATTGCCCAACCAGTATTAGGAAATTGGATAGTAGTTCCAATGGTTACATCAATACTACCAGCGTAACGACCAACAATATCAGATGTGGCGACCTTTTTATCATCGTCATCGCTGCAAGCTGCCATCGAGGTTGCTGCTACCGCCATCATCAGCATAGCGAAAAATTTTCTCATTTTCATGATTCAAAAATATTTTTGGTTAAAAAATTTCGAGAACAAAGGTAGCCCCTTATGCGTATACTTAAGCCATTTCTTGGTTAAAAACTGTTATGATTTGTAGTTCTGCGGAGTAAATTTTGTCACAATTGTTTGTTTATCAGGATATTAACCCATTAGCGACAAGGTGCAAATGCTACCACTTAAGTGTTTCGAAATGTGACAAAAACAGCTAATTTGCATGCCGCTGTTGGCACAATTTACGGTTGCAGCCACAGTAAGGCTCTGCAAGTTGCTTATCTTTGTAGGTTACGTAGACGAGTTCAGAGGATTTTTTGAAAATTTTTGCCCGATATACGCCGTTGCTGTTGCTGACATTTGTGCTGTGCGCCAATGTTGGCAACGCTTTTGCACAAGGCGCTGTGACTAAAACAGCTAACGAAAAAGCCAATGCTCCGGTTAAGCAAATCAACCAGGCCTCGAAAAGTGTAAGTGATAGCCTTGCCGACAAAACCAAAAAGGCAAACGAGGAAGTAAAAAAAGGCACCGACAAAATAAACGCTGCTGCCGATAGCCTCACGCAAGCCATAGCTAAGCCTGTAAGCAAAGCCGCAAAAAAAGTAGACGATAAAGTAGATGAGCTGAACAAACGTGCCGGCGCTGTTGCCGATAAGGTAAAGAAGGCTACGATACAAAAAAACACCTGGCCTGTTCGTACCTACCACAACATTACAGGCTACTACAACGTGTACTTTAATGCAAAAGACGCTTATAAAGAGGGAGTTGCAGAAGCGGTAAAGGACTACCCCTACGACTTTACCGGCATTTTGCCTGTGTTTCTTTTTGTAGATGAATCCGTTCCCGGGAAGGTTACCGCCAACATGCAGCGTGCGCTGGAGAAGAGCAACAAGACCATAAAAGTACACTCCATTACCAACAAGCCTGCCATAAAAAAAGGCAAGCGGTTGACCAAAAAAGAGCAGGATTTCTACAACAAACGTGAGTACTGCATTTGGGTTGACAATGCCTACTTTACCATTGGCATGAGCAACGTTTACCTGCACGAATATGAGCTGGCGCTTAAAGCATTTGATCATATTGCTGTAGAATATCCCACCGAACCTATTGCGTATGAGGCGCGTATTTGGTCGGCTATTGTTGAGGGAGAAATGGGCAACGTAGATCGGGAGGAAGAGGTGTTGAGCGCTATTGCCGGCGATAAAAAATTTCCAAAAAAATATAAAGTTCTTCGGGGACAGGCCCGGACAGATTTGTTCATTCGCAAAAAAAACTATGTTGAGGCTATCCCAACCCTGGAGCAGGTAATGGAGGATGGTTGGTTTAACCGTTCTACAAAGCGCCGCTACCACTATATTTTGGCGCAGATGTATCAGCAAATGGGAAACAACAAAAAAGCGGTAGAGCACTACACTTCTGTTATCAGACGCAACCCTTCGACCGATATGGAATTTAACGCTAAGCTGAACCGTGCAGCCCTTTCCGGCGGACGTGTTGAGACCATGCGAAGCATGCTGCTGAAGATGGCAAAGGAGGAAAAAAACAAGGATTATTTGGATAAAATATACTTTGCTTTGGCAGAGGTGGAGATGCGTGCAAAACGTCCTGATGAGGCGGAGAAGTACTATCGTCTTTCTGCCATGTACGCAAAGCGTGATAGCCCGCAGCGCCTGAAGTCATGCTATACCTTGGCAAAGTACTACGAGGGAAAGTTGGATTACGAAAACGCTCAGCTATACTATGACAGTACCGCGATGGTAATGCCTCGTACCGATCCCGATTACACTACGGTTTACAATAAGGCCAAAAATCTGAATCTTTTGGCCGTAAATCTTCGCATTATTCGCACAGAGGATAGTTTGCAGCGGATTGCAAAAATGGCGCCGAAGGAGCGAGATAGGTATGTGAGTGCACAAATTACCAAGGCTAAAAACTTGCAGGCGCAAAAAAAGCGGGAAGAAGCACAGCTGGCCGCGCAAATGGCGCTGGCTGCTAAATCCGGAGCAAATGTTGCCGGAGGTAAATGGTATTTTTACAACCCGAGCATGATGGCAGCGGGCGCTACGGAGTTCCGTAAAACATGGGGAGATCGTGCTCTGGCAGACAGCTGGCGCACTTCTGCCAGCATGGAAGTTAACATGGGTATAACGCCTGATGATGAAAAGGGTGCAAAACAAACGCTGGTGGCCGATGAAAATCAAACACCGGAAGATCAAACGCCGGAGTACTATTTGGCCAATGTTCCGCTTACCCCGGAGTTGATGGATTCCTCTAACCTGCGTGTAGGCAACGCTATGTTTGAGGCGGCCCGTGTGTACAAAGATTACCTGCTGGACAACCCAAGGGCTATTGAAATGTTGGAAGCGCTGCTGAAGCGCTATCCTGGTACTAAAAACAGAATGGTGGCCTACTTTTACCTGTACACCTTGTACCATCAGGAAAAAGACGAGGCAAAATCTGTCAAGTACAAAGACAAGCTCATTGCGGAATTTCCCGATGAGCCGCTTACTCACTACGTGAAAGATCCGAGCTATGTGTCGAGTAAGGAGTTGGAGCAGAAGGCCGCCGAAGCGTTGTATGAAAAAGCATACAATGAATATCGTACCGGAAAATACGCGCAGGCTATTCAAAGTGCGGAGCAAGGATTGCAGAAGTACAGCAGCATGGGCATAGCGTCAAATTTTATGCTTATTCGGGCTATGGCTAAGGGCAGCGACAAAAACGTTGGTGCGTATACTTCTAATTTACAGAGTGTTATAAGCCAATATCCGGGAACGCAAGCCGCGGAAGCAGCGCAGCAGATTATGTCTGTTGTACGCAAACATGAAGCCTCGTTGCTACAGGAGAGAGAGCAGCAAGAGGTGGAAGTTGTGTCGACAGAAAAGCCAAGCGTAGAGTACAAAACAGAAGACGGACCATCGTACTTCGTTGTGATTGTAAACAGACAAGCCACCAACATAAACCAGCTGCGCTTCAACATCATTTCCTTTAATGCAGATATGGATGCTGATGACCTGAACGTAGAGGTGCGCAACCTGAGCGATGAGCTGACCATGTTGGTGGTAAGCCCGTTTGCCAATCAGGTAGCGGCGTTGAAGTATTTCCGTATAATAAGCACCAACAAGTTGATTATCAAAGATTTAACCCTTCCCGTTTTCTCCGGCTTTACCATTACAGAGGATAATCTGGAGCTGTTTGAGCAGGATAAAATCATATCCACCTACGTGGATTTTTTCAAGGAAAATGTGAATAAGTAAGCTGTTCGTCATTGCGAGTAAAGCGAAGCAACCGGAACGAAGTGGAGCTCAGCGTAGCTAATCTCATGATGAATAAGAGAAAATGAAAAAGCAGAGAAAATTAAGAAGGTTAGGAAAATAAAAGCAAGCGTTAAGGTCTTTGTTCTTTTCATCTTTGCTCTTTTATTCAAAAATCCTAAGTAATCAATTTGCAATCATAAATTTTAGTAGCCTGTGAATACGAACATTCTTTGGGTAGATGATGAGGTGGCCATGCTTCGTGCGCACATAATGTTTTTGGAGAACAAAGGCTACGCCATTACTACCGCTACCAACGGCCACGATGCGCTGGATCTTGTCCGTGAGCGGAACTTTGACCTTGTGTTTTTGGATGAAAATATGCCGGGAATAAGCGGCATAGAAACGCTTAAGCACATAAAGGAAATTCGCCCCACGCTCTCTGTGGTTATGATTACCAAGAGCGAGGAGGAGGATATTATGAATCGCGCCATTGGCTCACAAATAGCAGACTATCTCATTAAACCGGTAAACCCCAATCAGGTTTTGTTGTGCATAAAGCGGCTGCTGCACCACAGGCAAATTGTTTCGGAGCAATCCACAGCGGACTATCGTTTGGAGTTTAACCAGATAGCACAGCTGTTTTCATCGGCAAAAAAGTTTGAAGATTGGGTGGAAATATACCGTAAGCTGGTTGGCTGGGATATTGCCCTGCAAAACGAGGGTGTGCGTGAAGTTTTGAGCTACCAGCTCAATGAAGCTAACAACGAATTTTCAAAATTTATTACGAATAGCTACCTGCGCTGGTTCGATAAAAACGGCGCTCCGGAGCGTCCGTTAATGTCGCAAAACCTTTTGCGGAGCAAAGTTTTTCCGCATGTTAAGCCGGGTAGTAAAATCGCTTTTTTGCTTATAGATAATTTACGGTACGATCACTGGCGGGTGATGGCGCCTACCATTCAGCAGCTGTTTAAAATTGAGCAGGAAGACTTGTATTGCGCCATTCTGCCAACATCTACGCAGTATGCCCGTAATGCTATTTTTTCGGGATTGATGCCATCTGAAATTGAAAAAGTACAACCTGAATTTTGGTTGAACGATGAAGATGAGGGCGGTAAAAATCAGTTTGAGGAAGAGCTCCTGCGCCGCAATATGCAGCGTCAGAGCGTGAGCGGCAGCTTGTTTTTTACGAAAATTGTAAGCGCGGAGGCGGGAAAGCAGGTGTTGAACGAAAAGAATAAGCTGGACGCTTGTGATTTTGCGGCCATTGTTTACAACTTTATAGATGCCATTTCACATGCCAGCACCGAGACTAAAATTATGCGGGAGCTGGTCGGTCATGAGCAGGCCTATCGTTCCATTACGCAATCGTGGTTTCAGCATTCCGATTTGTTGGAGTTGCTCAAAGAGCTGGCAGCACGCAAGTACAAGGTAATTATTTCCAGCGATCATGGTACAATACGCGTTCAGAATCCGGTAAAGGTTGTTGGAGATAAAAACACTTCGGTAAACTTGAGATATAAGACAGGTAAAGCTTTGACCTATAATCCCAGGGAGGTTTTTGAAATAAGAAGACCGGAAGATGCCTGCTTACCTCGTACAAATCTTTCGTCGGGCTACGTTTTTGCCCGTAACCGTGACTTTTTGGTGTATCCGAATAACTGTAACCAGCACGTAAAGTACTACCGGAATACGTTTCAGCATGGAGGAATTTCTATGGAAGAAATGATAGTTCCGGTGGTAACTTTGCTGCCGATGTAGTTCGTTATTGCTGGCGAAGAAGTTATTTTATAAAGAAAAATGGAGGTAGCTAAAACATACGGTCTTGATGAGCTTGAAGCCGTGGCAAAATGGCTTTTGCAGCACGCCGGTACAAAGAGGGTGCTTGCTTTTTACGGCAAAATGGGCGCCGGAAAAACCACGCTTATAAAACAAATTTGCCGGACATTGAACGTAACGGATAACGTTACCAGCCCAACGTTTGCGCTCATCAACGAATACCATACTGCTGATGAAAGCAAAGTATTTCACTTTGATTTTTACCGCATAAACAAGCTGTCCGAAGCCTACGATTTGGGCGCCGATGAGTATTTTTGCAGTGGATGTTTTTGCATGGTTGAGTGGCCGGAATTGGCAGAAGAGCTGTTGCCGGATGCTTGTGTACGTGTGCACATTGAGGCCAATGAGCGGGATGGAAAACGAACGATGAAAGTAGAGACACAGCGTGCCACATCTCTACCGGTGCTGCATCCCAACGGCCGGTTGTGAGTTGTCAATTCCATGTACGAAAGCCTCGTTATAAGACAAAGCCTGCTGCCCTGCCGCGCTCTTCGACAGGTTCAGGGTGCTCAGGAGACAATTTACCGGACGCAGCGAATGGAGAAGCCGCTCGCCTTACTGTTATTGGTGGCCGGGTTGCTGCCTAAATTGTAGAAAAACAGGTGGTAACCGTTAAGATCGCTCGCCTGCGTGTTGCTCCAATAGTCCCCGTACGCGCCCTGATAGCCGGACTCTCCATTGGTGATGTTACGGTAGCCCGTAGCAGGAAAGAAAACACAGTCCGTCATGTCGTTGGGAAGCGAGCAGTTGGCGTGTCTTTTACCGTAGAAACGACCCGCAACAGCGTTGCCCTTAGCGTTGGCAGCAACCCACGTGCTGCCCTTACCGTCAAGCGCCATGTATTCATCATTTGTAGGCAGTCGCCACCCTGTGGGACAGGGGTTTACCGTCCACGTTGGAGATTGGTCGGGGGAGTTGTTCCAGTTCCCGCTAATACTACCTGTAGCAGGCCAGGCCTTAAGCCTGTTCCACTGATAAAACTCAGTGTACATGTCGGGTTTTTCGGCAAAGGTTCCGGGCTGGGCAACGTTGGTGTTGGCCCACTCCAGCCCGTCAATGACCGTGCCAAAGGCTGCGGCTACCGGCAGCAGGGCAAGGGTTGTTAGCGTTGTTATTTTCATAATGTGAAGCGGTTATTAATGGTTAATAGTCGACAGTCGGTAGTTTGGTAGCTGGTCAGGTCGTAGCATGTTATTGCGAGGAGCAAGGTACGAGCGACACGGCAACCTCAGCCCTTGGGTTATCATTGCGGGCTTAAACAGGGTAACTTCACGTGAAAATGCCTTTATCAAGCACTTGAGATGCCTCGATGTACTCGACATGACGGTGAGCAGACGCTTGGCGGGGGCAGAAACGCGCGAATGTGCAAAAAAAACCGTTGCACTCCATAAAAAAATCGGGTGTAATGGTTGTAAGTATGTAAAAAATGCTCTTCCTTTGTGCTTTTTTACAGCAGGGGCGGGTGGGGTTGCGGTGGTATTGTGTGTGTGTGTGTGTGTGTGTGTGTGTGTGTGTGTGTGTGTTTATAAGAAATTCCGACACTGCCAAATGTTTGGCGGTGTTTTTTACGGCATATTTATAAACAATGCAGGTCATCACGTTGAAATTCACTGCGCAAAGGTAAGAAAAGTTATGCTTATCCGCAATAGTATCTAAAAATCGTAAGCAACTACCAATAACCAGCTACCAGTTATCAGTGTGGCAGTTGAAAACTGGTAGTTGGTAGCAGTTCATCGCTTAATTTCAAACGCCACGTCGGTTTTTATGTCGGCAGAGGAGGCGCCAACCAGCGCTTCAAAGGCGCCCGGCTCGGTTATCCATGCACCCTTGGCGTCATCGTAGAAGCTAAGCGCAGCGTGGTCAATGGTGAACGACACGGTTTGCGTTTCGCCGGCTTTCAAATACACTTTCTTGAATCCTTTCAGTTCCTTGACGGGGCGCGGCAACGAGGCTTTTTTGTCGCTGATGTAGAGTTGCACCACTTCGGCGCCGTCGCGCGTGCCGGTGTTTTTCACCGACAGCGTGAAAGTAATTGTTTCAGCAGCGGTAATTTTGCTTTTATTGACGGATACTTCGCCGTATTGGAACATCGTGTAGCTCAGTCCATGCCCGAAGGCGAACAGCGGTTTGATTTTTTCTTTATCCAGCCAGCGGTATCCTACAAAAATATCATCGTGGTAAGTCACATTTTTGCCATCGCCCGGATAGTCGCCTGCCGCATGTGCGCTGTTGTCCTGCAAGCGGGCAGGGAAGGTAAACGGTAATTTTCCCGATGGGTTTACATCGCCGAAAAGCACGGCGGCTATGGCATTGCCGGCTTCGGTGCCGTTATACCATGCTTCCACAATGGCGGGCGCTTGCACCGCCCAAGGCATGGCTACGGCATTTCCGCTGATGATGACCACCACCATATTGGGATTGGCTTTTGCCAGCGCAGCAATCAGCTCATTCTGCGCATAAGGCAGGTCAAGGGTTTTGCGGTCGTCGCCCTCACAATCCTGCCCGGCATTTTTATTCAGCCCGCCGATGAAAAGCACCACATCTGCACTTTTGGCAGCATTCACCGCTTCAGCGCGGAGGGCTTTGGCGTCAATGGTTTTTGCTTCCGGTTTTTTTGCGTTTTTTACATCCTGTTCACCTTCCGCCGGCGATTCGTAGCCTTTTACATACGTTACTTGCGCAACGCTGCCCACGCGTGCCTGAATACCTGCAAGCGGCGACACTTCATACTTTACTTTGAGTGACGACGAACCACCGCCAGTGGTCATTTTTTTTACCGCATTTTCACCTACCACCAATATGTTTTTTACCTTCGACAAATCAACCGGCAACACATTCCGGTTGTTTTGCAACAGCACGATACCTTCTTCGGCAATCCTGCGTCCAGTTTCGGCGTGCGCCTGCGTGCCGAACGAGCCGTATGGGCGGTTGGGCGCCATGTTGGTGCGAAATACCAACCGGAGAATACGACGTACTTTATCGTTCAATACGTCTTCGCCGGCTTGTCCGTTTTTCAATAATTCCAAGTAAGGTTGCGCCAAATAGTATTGGTTGTACACATCGCTTTTGCCCCAGTTCAGCCCGTTTGTCCATGTGCCGAATTCCATATCCAGTCCATTGGCAATGGCTTCTTCGGTGTTATGCACGCCGCCCCAGTCGGATACCACCACGCCGTCGAAACCCCAGTCGCGTTTCAGGATGTCGTTAAGCAAGTACCGGTTGTGGCAGCAGTGCTGGTTTTTGTATTGGTTGTAGGCGCCCATGATTGCCCACGCGCCGCCTTGTTGTATGGCGGCCTTGAAAGCAGGCAGGTAAATTTCATGTAGGGCGCGGGCGCTCACCTGCACGTTGATGTGGTTGCGGTAGATTTCCTGATTGTTTAAGGCAAAATGTTTCACGCAGGCGGCTACGCCGTTTCGCTGCACTTCCTTGATGTAGGGCACGACCATTTGCGCCGCCAAATACGGATCTTCGCCCATGTATTCGAAATTGCGCCCATTGAGCGGCGTGCGGTAAATGTTTACGCCCGGCCCCAGCAATACGTTTTTATTGCGATAACGCGCTTCTTCGCCAATGCTTTTGCCGTACAGGGCGGCCATGTCGGGGTTCCACGAGGCGGCCAGTGCCGTCAGTGCAGGGAAGGCGATGCATGAATCGTTAGTCCAGTTGGCGCCGTACCATTCGTCCCACAGCACTTCGGCGCGGATGCCGTGCGGCCCATCGCTCATCCAGTTTTCCGGGATGCCCAAGCGCGGCACGCCCGGTGCGCTGAATTTCGACTGTGCATGCAGCATGGCTACTTTTTCTTCGCGCGTCATGCGTTGCAAGGCGTCTTCCACGCGGTCTTCTATTGGTGCGGCGGGGTTGAGGTACACAGGGGTTTGTGCAAAGAGCGGCAGGGCAATTGCCCATGACAATATGATGACAAAACGTTTTTTCATTGTGATGAATGTGTTAATGTGCTGACAAAAAAAGCGTGCAAACTTTTTGAAAATTGGTTTACACGCTTCGGAAGTTAAGAGTTAAGAACTAAAAGTTAAGAGTTT
>JAISBU010000065.1 GCA_031266015.1 Prevotellaceae bacterium
TATCAACAAAACAACCTCAGTAGCAGAGAGCATAACCATCCAAGTATGGTAACCTCATTACCTTATTTTATTATATCAATAGAACATGGACACTATCCAAAAAAAGATTTAGCCGAAAACGAAAAAATCCTGACCTCCGCCAAAATTAACGACTACAACTCTTTTCGAAAATCCCAACGCCGTATCAATCCCAACGCCGTATCGGTAAAAGATTTCAAGGACGCAAAGCCGAGTAGGGGCGTTCTTTCCATTGATATGCTGCCCGCGGTATAGCTAAAAAAGTATTTCGATACCGCATCAATAAAATAAAGAAAGTTAAAAACTTCTCGTCATGATTTTTGGATTTTAGGATAACTATCTGATAATACATTACATTTGAAGTACTGCGAAGGAAGATTTATAGTAAAAAAATCCATGCTTTTTACTACTAAAATCCATGTACTCTCTATTTTTACCGCTTAACTTTGTACCGTTTCTTTTGGATAGTTTTTTGCCGTTAATTGAGTACTTCTAAAATAGCTATTACTATTAGATATCAAAATAAAAAATGAGTATGCGAAAATCTTCATACGTAATTGATGTCAAGCTGGACAGCGAAGCAGATAAGTATATGCTGGTGCACGGATATACGGGAGCGATAGATGTGGTGAGCGAAAATGTGGTTGCTTACTTAGATAGCGTTGGCAAACAGCAGCCGGATGGAGCGCAGGTATCGGAAGCCACGCTGGAGGCATTGAAAGCAAGAGGCTACCTGACCGTAAAAACCGAAGAGGAAGAAGTAGAGCATGTACGTAAGCTGGCTAACTTGCTTCATCAAAAAGACAAAATTTTGCATAAAAGTTTTGTTTTTCTCGTCGCTTATGATTGTAATTTTCGATGTCCGTATTGTTATGAAAGCAAAGTGCTGAAAGATAGTCGTCAGTGGTCAAGAAAAGTATTTACTAAAGAAATGGTAGATAAGGCTTATGATGCAATCTCTAAAATTGGTGGAGATAAAAGATTACATTATTCGCAAATTGTTCTATATGGCGGAGAACCGTTACTTGCCCGAAATAGAGAAATAGTGAAATATATTGTGAATAAAGGAAAAGATTTAGGCTATCGTTTCATGGCTATTACTAATGGTTACGATTTAGATGCTTTCGAAGACCTTTTAACAACCGATAAATTATCTTCTTTACAGATAACTGTTGATGGATCAAAAGAAATTCATGACCAACGCAGAATACATTATCAAACAAAAACATCTTTTGACAAGATAATTTCCAATATTGCATTGGCTCTTGAACGTGATGTTGAAATCACTGTACGGGTGAACAATGATGCAAATAATTTCAATGAACTAAGCAAAATAGAGCAGTTGTTCAGGGATTTGGGATATTATGGTAAAGGTAATTTACGAATACATTCGGCTCGACTGTTTGATTATAAATATAATAATCGGAGATTAAGTTTTTTGAATCAATTGGAATATAACAAACTCCACAAAGAAATCGCATATAAATATCCATGTACTGTTTCCGGTATTGCACAAACTCTATGTCGAGCAGTAACAGATAAAAAAAGAATTAATCTTTCCTCTACATACTGTTCCGCACAAACAGGATCTCATATTTTTGACCCTTTTGGTGATATATATGGATGTTGGGAAGATGTAGGGAATGTTGAGAATATAATAGGACATTATGATCCTGTTGAATGGACGGAAATTAAAGAATTATGGCATTATCAAAATATCGCCGTTTCTTTTGACTGTGTACGATGCAAATATGCATTTTTTTGTCGTGGCGGATGTATTGCGCATGAAAAGCATAAAAGAGGGGTATTTGGACCTGGATTTTGCAATTCGTATCCAGATACTTTTCATGATGCAACTAATTTGGCATACAAAAAAATGCATGAATGTGTAAAAAATATTGATCAGTAAGTATATGAAGCATCAAAAGGCTAATAATACAGCCTCATTATTGGCTTTTTGTAGATAATTGAGAGGGGCTATTAATTAACAATTAAAATTTTAAGTAATTATGAGTAATCCAAAGTTTAAAAAACAAGAGGAGTCTGGTGAATTGATTTCTCTAAATGAACAATTGTATGATGAGTTCTTTGTACAAGAACTGGAATCAAGATTGGAAACAGATCCTTTAATGGTGGGAGGATTATTAGATTCTCTAACCTCTGACAGTGATCTTGTAGCAGGTTGTTTTTGTGACCCTGTCTATTGCGGTAGTTTTAGTTGTGGTGAAAAAGTATAGCTGAGAACCGCTTAGGGATGCAAAATAAATAAGTTATAACAGTTTTTCGGTATCCCCCATAGGGAACAATGTTGGTAGAAGTAGGTAATTTTTCTCAATCTACCGTCCTGTAGGGATACCGAAAAAACGTTATATCTTGTTTATTTCGCATCCCTTACAAGTATTGCTAAAAGATTCAGGGCAAAGGTATTCTTATTTCCTTTGTCTTGGATAAGGTAATTTTCCACACAAGTATTGCCCGCTTAATAGATAATAAATTTCGATTGCTATGAAACAATTAAAACAATACCTCCAATCCGTTTGGTACAATATTCGGCACAATAAATTATACGCCTTATTTTGCATTACCGGCACAGCATTGACATTCATATTTGTGGCGCTGGTATTGCAATTACTGCATATCTTAATAAGCAATTATCCACCCATGAGTAATGCCGATAGCATCGTGCGAATACCTTCTTATTTTCAGGATGTTAAAGGAACGAGTACCGATAATATCGGCGAATCGGAAACCAATGCTTTTCGAGAACTCTTAAAAGATTTTGAGCACGTTTCGATCAGCCACGACCAAAGCATTCGAATCTTCTCGAACGATATTTCCTATCATACTTACACGTCATTCGCAAACGCAGATTTTTGGAGATTGTACAATTTTGAATTTCTGCACGGACGGTCGTTTTCGGAAGAAGACTGTATGAACCGAAAGAACGTTATCGTCATCTCCGAAAGCTTATCGCATACCATGTTCAAAACCAAAAACAGCATCGGGGAAAAAGTATTTTTTCAAAACAACGAATATAAAGTGGCCGGTGTTGTGAAAGATGTTTCTCTTTTGGCCTTACCTACGCAAATGCCGTGCGACGCCTACGTGCCCTACGTCTTCAACAAGTGGATACCTGACGGATCATATCAGTACACCATAGATTTGCTGGCGCCAACCGGTATGAAGATGAATGAGGTAAAAGAAAAAATTGCCCAGGCGGTACAGCATCATTTTGAAAAAAAGAATAAGCAGGTAGACTTCACTCCGCAAAAAATTCAGACCTTAAAAGAACAGCAGCTCTCGGAAAAGAGCGACGCTATGTTTAAATATGGCGGTATCAGCGCCCTGTTTCTCTTCTTGCTGATTCCCGCCATCAATATTTTCTCTATCACCATTGCGAATACCAATAACCAGGCAGAAGAAATTGCTGTGCGAAGGACATTTGGGGCAAGTTGTTTCTCTTCATTCACCCGGATGGTAACGGAAAATCTGCTATTGACATTCGCAGGTGCGTTTGTGGGAATGGCGCTGGCAATTCCCACGCAGGATTGGATACAGCAAATTATCTACGCCGATTCCATTGTGCAAAGTACGTTGATCGCGCACGTAGATTACAGCGTCGTATTATTGGGTGTTCTGCCGGCGGTAATTGTATTTTCGTTGCTGTCGAGCGGATTGCCTGCCTGGTATATTTCTAAATGTAACATTGCACAAGTACTGAAAGGAGGTGTAAAATGATTGCCTGTATGTTAAAAATGCTGTGGAATCGGCGACGTAGCTATTACGGAATTTTTGTGGAGCAGCTGCTGGTAGCCATCATATTGATGTTGTCGGTTGTATCGCTATCGGAGGCCGTAAAGAAGTACACTACGCCCGGAATGTTGCACGTGAAAAATACTGTTTTTATGGGATATATGTTCGATCGGGCGCATCAACCGGAAGGCAATTCCGAGCAAAGTATGAAAACCATAGCCGAAAACATGAAAAAGCTTCCTTTTGTAGAATCCGTATCTGCATCGTTCAATTTTATTCCTTACCTGCGGAACGATTGGATTTACGAGTATTATTTGTCGGATTCCGTTCACATCGACGACAAGCATTTCACAACAATCATCAAGGAGACCGACGAATTTGCTGCCAATGTTTTCAAAATCCGGATGGAAGAAGGTGTGTGGTTTGAGAATCGCGCCTTACCGGATGGCAGCGCCCCTGCTGTCATTACCCGGCAGTTTGCCGACAAAGCGGGATGGACAAGCTGCATAGGGAAAAAGGTAACGCTCAATGCTCGAACGTACACGATAACCGGAGTAGCCGAAGGATTGAAACAGGAGCCACTCATTCCCTCGCCGGTAGCTATCGTAGTGCCGCAGTATTTAGCTATCGGACACAACGATCACGGAGGCTACGAATATGCGGCGCGAATAAAACCGGGCTATCAAAAAGACTTCTTTAAGGCGTTCGAAAAAGAGTTTAAACGTGTATTTTCCTCAAAGGAAATAGAGCCTCTTATACATGATATGCAGGCAATGAAGGATACATGGATGAGTTTTTCCATTTTAGACATTGCCTTGCAATGTATCCCTACGCTACTCCTTTTCATCTTTGCCTTTCTCGGCACCTTTGGGCTGTCGTGGATGCTGTCCCGCAAGCGCTTGAAAGAGTTTGCCCTGCGCATGGCCTTAGGCTCTACGAAAAGTCGGCTGATGGCTATCGTTATCGGCGAGAGCTTACTGATTACCTGCATCGCCGTTATTCCTGCCTTACTGCTGTCGTTTTTCATCTATGAGTACGCAGCGGTGCACGTTGTTGGGGTGGGCGCTACGGTTGGCGTCATGCTGCTGTTCTCGGCGGTCAGCGCGTGGTATCCGGCATGGAAAGTATCGCGGGTAAATCCGGCGGAGGCGTTGCAGTACGAGTAGCCTGAGCTATGATTTTAGTGTGGTTTTTTAATTAATATTTCGGAAGTCAAAAGGCGGCCTTTTTAAAATTTGTTTTCAAATGAAAAAAATCTCTCAATATTTTCGATTGACATGGTATAACATCATGAACAACAAGGACTACGCTTTTTTTTGTGTTTTGGGGACAGCGCTAACATTTGTGTTTGTATCGCTGATATTACAGTCTATATATGTGCTTACCGGCAACTACCCACCTATGATTTATGGAGACAGGACAATCTCTGTAAGGAGTTTGCGCGATAATACCGGAGCACGTCTTTACATTCCGGCTTCGGAAACAAGCGGTTTTCTGGGAAATTTTGACGGCTACGAGCATGCAGCGTTACTACATACAGAAGGCGTTACCATTGCGTCGAACAAGCGCCTTAATCCTACTACGGCAGGGTTTGTGAATAGCGATTTTTGGGAGGTATATTCATTTGATTTTTTGGAAGGGAGATCCTTTGGGGAAGAGGATTGTATCAACCGTAAAAAGTTGGCTGTCATCACGGAAAGCGTTTCGTCCACGCTTTTCAATACAAAAAACAGCGTTGGAAAAAAGTTGACGCTACAGGACAACGAATATGAAGTCTGCGGCGTTATAAAACGTTACTCCTTTCTGGCAGGACCTTCGTCGGACAATTGTGAAATTTTTGTTCCATACGTCTTTAATAAATTTGTTCCCTCCGGCGACGCATCTTATGCGATACACCTTCTTTACCCCTCAAATAGACCTATCAACCAGGTGAAAGAGGAAGTTCACCAGGCAATTATGCAATATTTTGGACAACAAAACAAAAAAATAGCTGTTGGACAACAAAACATAAAAACATTCAAAGAATGGCGCCTCTCCAATCTCGGAGGAAGCGGAGCTATCTTTGCTGGCGGAGCAGCTGCTATCTTCTTGCTGCTGCTGATTCCCGCCGTCAACATTTTATCGCTCAATATTGCCAATGCCGGTAATCGTGCGGAAGAGATTGCCGTAAGAAAAACTTTCGGGGCAAGCCGCACAGCTTCTTTTTTGATGATTATGCTGGAAAATTTGATGCTGATAGCCGTCGGGACATTTATTGGTGTAGCGCTTACCGTACCAGCTTTCAACTTGATACAGCAAAACTTGTTGGGCGATCTTGTCCTCGTTTCGCAGATTGACTACAGGGTTGTTTTTACCGGAATAATTCCCGTCATGCTGCTGTTTTCGCTGATGTCGGGAGGATTGCCGGCATACTTTATCTCCAAACGCAATATTGCACAAACATTGAAAGGAGGCTCAAAATGATACGACATATACTGAAAATGCTTTGGATACAAAAGCGCAACTACTTCGGGATTTTTATAGAGCAGCTTCTGGTTGCTGTAGTCCTGATGCTTTGCATTGTTTCGGTAGCGGAAGCGGTGAAAAAGTACAGGATACCAGGGATGATGAATGTTGACAATGTTCTACTTATCGGATACATGTTTCAGCAGGGAAGCAACAAGTCGGATATTATGATGGATGACGTCAGAAAAAACATGGCAGCCATCAGCGATAAATTGAGAAAATTACCTTTTGTAGAATCCGTTTCGTTTTCTCTCAATCTGACTCCGTACACGAGGCCTGCCAGCAGCTACCTCTGGGTGTCAAAAGATTCTGTCGTGATTGATGAAAACCGTTTTGAAGCAGTGCTGAAATATTCGGATGAATTTGGCGCTTCAATATTTAAGTTGGACATGGAGGAAGGAACATGGCTGGAAAACCATTCCATGACCGATGGAGCTGCTCCGGCGGTTATTACTCGCCAGCTTGCCGATAAAGCCGGTTGGACTGCGGCAGTCGGGAAAAAAATTACCATTAAGTCAGGGAGCTATACTGTAGTAGGAGTAGCTGCCGGGTTAAAACAACACCCATTCGAACCCTCTCCGGTAGCTATGGTTATTCCCGAATACACTGTGAAAGATAAAATATCGGATTTTTCCGAAGTTGTGGTACGCCTCAAAAGCCACTCACAAGATCTCTTATATGATGTGTTTAATGCAGAATTTAAACGTTTAATGCCAAAAGGCGTTGAACCGCTTGTGTATAATATGGAGAGCATCAAAAGCGATTTAATGAACAGTACCATTCTAAGTATTGTATTGCAAGCTATTCCAACCGTATTTCTCTTAATTTTTGCATTCATAGGCACTTTTAGCCTCTATCGGCTGCATTTCCACAAACAACGAAAAGAGTTTGCCCTGCGCATTGCCTTAGGCTCTACGAAAAGTCGGCTGATGGCTATCGTAATCGGTGAGAGCTTGCTGATTACCTGCATCGCCGTTATTCCGGCCTTGCTGCTGTCGTTTTTTATCTATGAGTACGCAGCGGTGCACGTTATTGGAGTAGGCGTTACGGTTGGCGTCATGCTGCTGTTCTCGGCTGTCAGCGCGTGGTATCCGGCGTGGAAGGTATCGCGGGTAAATCCGGCGGAGGCGTTGCAGTACGAGTAGCCTGAGCTGTGATTTTAGTGTGGTTTTTTAATTAATATTTCGGAAGTCAAAAGGCAGCTTTTTTAAATTTGTTTTCAAATGAAAAAAATCTCTCAATATCTTCGGTCGGCTTTCTACAACATCCTGCAAAACAAGCTGTACGCCCTGTTCTGTATAGCAGGCACCGCCTTGGCGTTTATATTCATAACGCTTATATTGCAGCTGATACGTATTTCTACAGGCAACTATCCACCTATGACAAATGCCGGACGGATTATCCGGCTGGAGTATTTTCGAGATACCGAAGGAAATGGAGTTGGTGGAATAAGGTCGAACGAGGTAAACGCTTTTTTGGAACTCCTAAAGGATTTTGAATATATTTCGTTGTGTCACGGCCCAAATGGCGTCAATACATTGGCAAACGGACATCTGCGTGTTTCTGCCGCTGGATTTGTCAACGCCGATTTCTGGAAAATATTCGACTTTGAGCTTCTTTACGGCAAGCTGTTTTCGGAGGAAGATTGCGTTAACCGGAAAACGATAGCTGTTATTACGGAGAACACATCGCGCTCTTTTTTTAATACCCCCAACGGCGTTGGCAAAAAAATCAGCTTTCAGCAAAGGGAGTATGAGGTTATTGGCATTGTAAAGGATGCCTCTATTTTTTCTTCGCCTACAAGCATATCTACCATCTGGGTGCCTTATGTATTCAACAGATTTCTCGCCGGCAACGGTGATATCTATACGGTGGACATCTTTGCGCCGCCAACTATGACCATGGACGAGGCGAAGGAGAAAACGGCCAAGGCGGTGCAGCAGCACTTCGAAAACAAAAACGTAAAAGTTGACTTTCCGGCACAAAACATACGAACAATAAGCCCGCCGTTGGATGTTTCCGACCTTGAATACTTTGGAGTTGCCGCCTTACTTTTGTTCATGCTGATACCGGCAATCAATATCCTTTCGCTAAGCGTTGCCAACACGGGCAATCGCGCAGAGGAAATTGCCGTTAGGAAAACCTTCGGAGCAAGCCGTGCCTCTTCATTCTTTTTAATTATAGCCGAAAATCTGATGCTGACAATCGTCGGCGCTATCATTGGCGTGGCGCTTGCCGCTCCCGTTATAAAAATAATTCAGGAAAATATTATGCAGGGCTCTGCCATGGAAAATCTTTCGCTGCTATCCGGTGTTGATTACCGGGTAATTTTTGCCGGAGTGCTGCCCGCAGCAATTGTATTTTCGCTCATGTCGGGCGGCATACCCGCCTACCTGATAGCAAAACGTCCGATAGCGCAAGTACTGAAAGGAGGTTCAAAATGATAAAGCAAATACTGAAAATGTTGTGGAAGCAACGACGGAATCATTTCGGAATTTTTGTTGAGCAGCTGCTGGTAGCTGCGGTGCTGATGCTGGCCGTGGTGTCGGTGGCCGAAATGGTGAAAAAATATAAAACGCCCGGCCGTTTAAACACGGATAACACCTTTCTTATGTGTGGCGTGTACTCTGGAGGAGATGTTTCGGAGGAAGAGCAAGCAACGCTGAGGGGAAATATGAAAGTGATCGCTGGGAATTTGAAGAAATTGCCTTGTGTGGATGCCATAGCTGCTACCGATAATTTAATGCCTTACATGGATGGTGATCATCATTATCTTCGAATGTCGGATTCTATTTATGTTGATGACAAACGCTTTTTGGCGATAACTAAAGTTTCCGATGAGTTGGGCATCACGGTTTTGAAACCGGAAATGGAGGAGGGTGCGTGGTTAGAAAATCGTGCCTTACCCGACGGCTCGGCGCCGACGGTAATCACCCGCCAGCTTGCCGACAAAGCGGGATGGACAAATGCTACAGGAAAGAAAATAACGGTAAAGGGCCAAAATTATACGGTAGTAGGAGTTGCAACGGGGCTTAAGCAGGAGCCATTCTCTCCCTCCCCTGTGGCTATGGTAATACCGGAATACATCGGATTATCAAATAATAATCGCGTAGTCGAATATTTAGTGAGAATAAAAGCTGATAGAGAGCAAGAATTTGTTGACGCTTTCTTCAAAGAATTTCAGCGGCTGATATCCGACGAAAGAGCGATGCCTATGCTGATTGACTCGAAAGCAACTAAAGGAATGTTGATATCCGGGTCTACTATAGGCGTTGCATTGCAGGCTATCCCGACGGTATTTCTGTTGATCTTTGCCTTTCTCGGCACCTTTGGGCTGTCGTGGATGCTGTCCCGCAAGCGCTTGAAAGAGTTTGCCCTGCGCATGGCCTTAGGCTCTACGAAAAGTCGGCTGATGGCTATTGTAATCGGCGAGAGCTTGCTGATTACCGTTATCGCTATCATTCCGGCCCTACTGCTGTCGTTTTTCATCTATGAGTACGCAGCGGTGCACGTTATTGGCGTGGGCGCTACGGTTGGCATCATGCTGCTGTTCTCGGCTGTCAGCGCGTGGTATCCGGCATGGAAAGTATCGCGGGTAAATCCGGCGGAGGCGTTGCAGTACGAGTAAAATTAATAATTAATAATTAATAATTAATAATTAACAATTAACAACTAATAATTAATATGATAGAGCTAACAAACATCAACAAAATTTTCCAAACAAAGGAAATTGAAACGCAGGCGCTGGATAGCGTGAACCTGACCATCGAAAAAGGTGAATTTGTGTCCATCATGGGGCCTTCGGGCTGCGGCAAGTCCACCCTGCTAAACATCACGGGGTTACTTGATACGCCCACGGAAGGAGCAGTACAGCTTAACGGCACGGACGTGGCCGGCTTGTCGGACAGGCAAGCAGCGTCGTTCCGAAACGCTACGCTGGGATTTATATTCCAGAGCTTTCACCTGATACCGGCGCTCAACGTGCTGGATAACGTGGAGCTGCCGCTGCTGTACCGCAAAGGCATTTCGGCCAAAGAGGGCAGAAAGCGCTCACTGGAAGCGCTGGCAAAGGTAGAGCTCTCGCACCGCACGAAGCACTTCCCCTCGCAGCTCTCGGGCGGTCAGTGCCAGCGGGTAGCCATTGCCCGCGCTATAGTGGGAAAACCGGAAATTATCCTTGCCGACGAGCCTACGGGAAACTTAGACAGCAAAATGGGAACGGAAATACTGGAGCTACTCTTAGCGCTGAACAGGGAGGGAACTACCATCGTAATGGTAACGCACGACGAGAAAATAGCCGAGCGTACGCACCGCACGGTAAGGATGCTGGACGGTAAGATACAGTAAGCAAAATTGAGATGATAGACTCCGGCATAGCAAAAATAGAAGTCCAACAATTTTCCACCTCAGCCATAGACAGGCAGTACATAGCCGGCTACGAGGGGCGGCATTTTGAGATTAGCGAACCGGTGGCGCGCTTAATCGCGGCCATGCGGGATTCGGAAACGCTGGCGGAGGTGGCGCAAAAGTACAGGGGGCCTAACGGTAAGCAGTACGCCGAAGCTGATTTGGAAAAAATCGTTGAGCGCTGCATTGCTCCCATGTTGAATGCGCCTCAAACACCCAAAAAGCATCCGTTTTTATTTAAGCTGGAGCTGCTACCCCAGTCGGCAATTGAAAAATTCTCCAACGTGCTGAAGGTTGTTTTTCACAAGTACGTGATTGCAGGGCTGCTGCTGTGTATTGCTGCTTTGGACGGCTACTTCATTGCTAACGCTACAATGCTGGTTTACTTTGGCAATGTGAACGTGTACGTCATACTTGGCGTGCTGGCCCTGCTGCTGCTCTCGTCGTTCATACACGAGCTGGGTCATGCTTCGGCTTGCCGGCACTTCGGCGTGAAGCACGGCGGGGTGGGCTTTGGGCTTTACCTGACGTTTCCGGTTTTTTATACCGATGTGTCGGAGACGTGGAAGCTGAAGCGGAAAGAGCGAATCGTTGTAAACATGGCGGGCGTGTACTTTCAGCTAACCATGCTGATTCCCTTTATCCTGATTTATTTCCTTACGTACAGCGATATCGTCAAGTGGTTTTTGCTTACCGTGAATATCAGCTTGCTGATTACGCTCAACCCCTTTTTCAAGTTCGACGGCTACTGGATTACCTC
Organism: Prevotellaceae bacterium; assembly: GCA_031266015.1. Taxonomy (GTDB): domain Bacteria; phylum Bacteroidota; class Bacteroidia; order Bacteroidales; family UBA932; genus JAISBU01. The sequence continues at coordinate 11,444 of JAISBU010000065.1, forward strand.
CGATCTGCTGGGCGTTTCCAACTTGAGGCAAAAATCAAAAGAGCTGTTCCGGCATTTTTTCCGGAAGCTGCTGAGGCGGGAAGCGGGTAAAGCGCCTTACTTGCAACAAATAAAAAGCAGGGAGAGAATAGCTTTGGTTGTATATACGGTAATTGTCAACCTGTTTTTCGGTTTTTACTTCTTCTTTTTACTTCCGGCGTTTATCTACCGCTTTTACACCTCGTTTCCTCCGCTGGTAGAGCAGTTGGCTTACAAGCTGTCGAGCGGACAACCGGTTGATTTCGGCTTGGTGCAGGCTATTTTTGTGCAGCTGCTGTTTATGGCGCTGATTGTGTACTTGCTGATCCGGATGTTCAAGCCGATGTTGAGCAAATTCATCAGCAGCAAAAAACCGCAGTAAAAAAACCAATACCTCAATAAGTAATGACGAATAAACAAGATATAACAGTTAAAAATGTCATCCCGTAGAGACCTCACCCCCGGCCCCTCTCCAAAGGAGAGGGGAGAGGGACACGATATTCGGTGTCAGCCTCCCCTCTCCTTTGGAGAGGGGCCGGGGGTGAGGTCTCTACAACTTTTATATCCGTTATATGTTATTTATTTCTTATCCCTAAAAAAACATGTGGGGCAACAACGATACGCATAAACTGCCTGCCGGATGGTTCAACCTGCTGCTTATGGCCGGAATGCTTGCGGTTTGCCTGTTCAGGGTCAGCGACCCGCTGTTTTTATTTGGCATTTTATCAGCTTTGCTTTTGCTGTGGGAATGGAGCAAGAATATGCTGCCATTTTCATGGATGGATAAAATGGTAGCAGGCATTTTGCTGTACCAAATTCTGGGCATTTTCCTTTCGGTAGAGCCGGTATCCGGTTTCCTTGCAGCTAAAACGCTTTTTTTGAGCGCTATTTTTTATTTCCTGCTCCGCACGAAGTTCCGCAGCTTACCCAAAATAGAAACATTTTTGTTTGTTTTTTGCATCCTTATTGCCCTGCTGTGCGGCGTGGCATTCATTACCTTTTTACTGTTCCGGTCGGGTTGTGCTTACGCGGAGTTGCCTTGCCTGTACGATTTTCGGTATTTGTATAAGCCGCTGGGCTACCTTTCCAACGTATGGGGAACGCTGCTTACCGGATTTACCGGAATTGTCCTGTTAGCCGTGCATTTGGACGGCAGCAAAAAGCATTTCGGCTTCTACCTCTTCCTGCTTCCGCTACTGATGTGGAATATAGCGGTTTCTTTTTCGCGGGGAGTATATATTTCTTTCGCTGTTTTGTTGCTTCTATACCTTGCTTTTCTTGCTTTTTCCCGCATCAGTAAGGCGCAAAAGAAAGGAATTTGGGCTGCCTTGCTGCTTCCGCTGCTCATTTCGGGATTCATTCACCGTCAGGATGTTTTTAAAACGTTGCAGCTCAACAAAACGCTATCGCAGCAGCGCAGCATCGAAGGGCGGATTGAAGCGATGTCCTATTCTTACGAATTACTGAGAGCCTCTCCTTTTACCGGCACCGGGGCGGGAACTTACTCGCAGGTAATCAACGAGTACCGCTACGAGGACGACAACAGCAGCTTTACCAATTTTGCCCCCAACGGATACACGCAGCTGCTGGTAGAGCAGGGCATTTTGGGATTTACGGCGTGGGGGGCGCTCTTTGCCACGGTTTTTGTAGCCGTTTTCAAAAAGCGGAAAGATTCCTCAATAGCCGTCGTTACGGGGATTGTCCTTGCTGCCGTACTAATCAGGGAAGCTACTTTTCCTGTCCTTTTGGAAAGCGGCGGATTGCAGCTGTCCATTTTTACCGTGCTGGCCATTTTTCAAAATACGCTGCCGGACAGGAAACCACGCCAAATGTCGAAATATTTTCGGTACTTTCCGGTAGCGGCATTGAGCGCCGCTCTCTTAATTTGCGCATACTCCATTTACTACAGCATGAATGAGCAAAATAATCAAAGGGCATTGTCGGCAATGGAAGCGGGGAAGCCGGAAGAGGCGGAAAAATACATCTCAAAAACAAGCGAGCGAACACCCTACCTGATTAACAGAAGCCTTATCTACCAAGCGCTATATAAAAGTACGCGGGATACATCGCTTCTGAATAGCGCGGAGAGCTGCCTTCGGAAAGCGGCGCTGAAAAATCCGCACGACGTAATGATAAGCTACTACCTGTCTTCCGTTTTAAGAGAAAAAGGGGATAAAGAGCAGGCGATAAGCATCTTGGCGGAATTAGCGCAAAAATTTCCCAACAAAAGCCTCTACCAGCTTGCCGCTTTTGATGTGCTGTATCAGCGTGGAGAGCCGGAGCAAGCATTGCCTCGCTTGGCGCAGGCGGTTGAGCTGTCCCCTGCTCTGCTGGATAGCCCGTACTTAAAAAATATTTTGTCAAAAGATTCCTCGCTAAGCGAATTGCTGAAAATCAACCTTATACATGACATTTCCGCTGAGAAATCCGCTAAGAAATCTGCTGAAAAATTCACTGTAGACCCGATTTTTTTGGCCAGAAGCGGAAAAATACTTTTATCTTTCGCTCGGGAAGCGGAAGCAGAACAGCGCCTTGAAAAAGCGATTCTGCTGTTGCCCAACTTAGCGTACCCCTACTACTATCTGAGCCGGATAAAAAACAGCCAAAATCATTCGAAACAAAGTAAAATTTATCTAAAACAATTTGTACTTTTGTATTTCAACATTTTATCAAAAGATATGATTGATAGAACCATTTACTCCGGCAAAATCGAAAAATTACTTTCGAGCAAGAACTATTTTACAGATAATTCCTATACCGCTAAATTTCAAAGCTGGTACCATACAGTAATTATTATGAATCAATAAATCAACTTATTCCATAAACAAACAGGCTGAAAAATGAAAAAATTATTTTGTATTTTATCAATGACGGCTATTGCCGCGCAAGCTATTGCCGCGCAATCGTGCAGTACGCTGGAAAACATCAAAGGCAACAAAAATATCGTTAGCCGGGAAATTGACATTTCGGATTACGCCGAAATATATTTCTCCGTTCCCTGCGAAGTAACTTACCTGCAAACGCCGGACAAAGCGCCCTACCTGCAAATCGCTACGGACGAAAACATTCTTCCGCTGCTGGAAATTGAGGTAACGGGAAACCGCTTGAGCATCAAATGCAGCAAGCAAAATACGAATCTCAAACCTTCCCGGCTGACCATCCATACCAGCTCTTCGCACTTGAGCAAAGTAGAAGTAGCTGGCTGGGGAAAAGTACATCTGAAGGAAAAAATCAAATCCGGCGATATGAGTATTAGCCTTGCCGGTTGGGGAGAAGTAGCTTCGGATGACTTATCCTGCGAAAAGATACGCTTGGACATTTCCGGATCGGGAAAGGTAGCGCTAAAGGGTATCGGTAGCGAGGTTTCCTGCAAAATAGCCGGCTCGGGGAATATTGACCTTTCTGCTTATCCGGCCCAAAATGTGGATTGTGGGATATCAGGGTCGGGTGATGTGCTTGTTTACGCAGAGAATAAATTAACGGCAAAAATAGCCGGATCAGGGAAGATCAGGTACAAGGGGAATCCACCGGTAACCAATATTCAAGTAGCAGGATCGGGGACTGTCAAGTCAATAAAGTAAAGCCATAATTTGATGAAAAGGTTTCATTTCCTGCTCGCCGTTCTCTGCTGCTCACTTCTGCTCACGCTGCGCCTGGGAGAGGTCAACGCTCAGGCGCGCCCGCTCACGCTCGAAGAAGCGTTTGCGCTTGCCGAGGCACACTCTCTGGACGCTTCCATTGCGCGAACGCAGTTCCTGAGCGCTGTGCTGCAATACCGGAACTACAAGGCCGAGCTGCTGCCGAATGTGGTATTGGAGGGAAATCTGCCCAGCTTGAACCGCTCGCTGAGTTCCTACCAAAAGGAAGACGGGTCGTATGGCTTTGTGAAAAATAATATGCTGACGGAAGAGCTCTCGCTGTCGATACAGCAAAACATTCCCTTTACGGGCGGAACGTTTACCGTTCAGTCGCAGCTGCAGCGCATTGACCAGCTGAGCAACCATACTACAGGATATATGAGCGTTCCGCTGTCCGCTACCTTGCAGCAACCCTTATTTCATGCCAAAACGCTGAAATGGGCCATGCGCATTGAGCCGGAAAAATACAGGGAAGCCTTGAAGCAGTATCAGGTAAACAAAGAGACAATCTATCTGAACGTGATTGGCTACTACTTTGACTTGCTTCTGGCAACGGCTAACCTGAACATAGCGAAGATTAACCTGAGCAACGCCGTAAAGCTGTTCGACATAGCCCAGGGGAAAAGAAATATCGGGCTGATTTCGCAAAACGAAATGTACCAGCTGGAGCTGGGAAGAATCAACGCCGAAGCCGACGTTATTTCCGCCCGGCAAGCTTACGACGACAAAATGCTTACGCTCCGCAACTACCTGCGCATGGACGGCAGCGATGCATTCATCCCCGTAACGCCCCAGGGAGTCCGCTACCCGGATATAACGCTGGAGCAGGTAATGGAGCTGGCATACAAAAATAATCCTGTAGTCCACAACGTGAACCAGAGGATTCTGGAAGCGCAGCGGCGCATAGACCAGGCCAAAGCCGACCGCGGATTTCGGGCAGACTTGTTTGCCTCATTGGGCAACACAGGCAGCGACCTGGATTTTCCCAGCTCGTACAGAAACCTGCAAAATCGCGAAATGCTCAGCCTGGGTGTGCGAGTACCCATTCTGGACTGGGGAAAAGGTAGAGGCGGCGTTAAGCTGGCCGAATCGGAGAAAGAAGTTGTAGCGCAGCAAACGGAGCAAACCCTCCTGAATTTTAACCGGAACATTACGCTTTCCGTATCGCAGCTCCGCAATCAGGCGCAGCTGGTTAAGCTTGCGCAGTATGCCGATTCCATTGCGCAGCTGCGCTACGAAACGGCCTTTCAAACGTTTGTTATGGGTAGCATCAACGTGCTGGACATTAACGCCGCGCAAATAGACAGGGACAACGCCCGGCGAAAATACATCAACGAGCTGTACCTGTCGTGGCTGTGCTACTACAACCTCCGGCAAATTACGCTCTTCGATTTTATCGGCAATACAAACATCGTGCACCTATCCGGTAACGAGTAATATTTTACAGCTATGGACAGAAAAATAGACGCGAAAATAATCCGGCAGCGCAAAGTAAAAGCCGCTGCAACGATATTCATCACCGCGGTGACGCTTGTCGCCGTTTTTATGCTGCTCGTGCGCGTCTTTCGGTCGGGCGTATCCGCCGCCGACGTATATACCTCAACGGTCGGCAGGGGGGCTATCGAAATATCCGTACCGGCAACGGGCAAAGTCATTCCGCTTTCGGAGGAAATCATCATCTCGCCGGTATCCACCAAAATCGTGGAGGTGTACAGAAAGGCTGGCGATGCGGTGAAGGAGGGCGACGTCATTCTGAAGTTGGACCTGGTTACCATCCATACGGAAATCGAAAAACAGGACAACGAGTTGAAAATGAAGCAGTACAAGTTGGAGCAGGAGAAAATCACCTCCCAAAGTACGCTTTCTGATCTTGAGATGGAGATTGAAATATCCGAGATGCAAATCAAGCGGATGGAGGTGCTGCTCAAAAACGAGCGCTTTTTGGACAGCATCGGAGCCGGTACGTTAGACAAAATCCGGAAGGCGGAGCTGGACTTTTCCGTTGACCGCTTGAAGCTCGAGCAGCTGAGGCGCAAGTACGAAAATCAGCAGCGCATGATGGAATCCAACGCTAAGGTGCTGGAGCTGGACTACTCCATTGCCCGGAAAAACGCCATGCTGAAAAACAAAATCATGGCGGAGGCGCAGGTACTTTCGCCGCGCACGGCTACGCTCACATGGGTCAACGACCAGGTTGGCGCAAAAATTGCCGACGGCGAGCAGCTGGCCGTCATATCAGACCTTTCGCGCTACAAGGTGGAGGCCGAAGCGTCGGAAAGCTACGGCAGCCGTGTGCTTTCCGGCAGCAACGTGCTCATCAAAACGGCTGGAGCGGAGCTGCGCGGGAAAGTCGGAAACGTAGTGCCTTCCGTCAGGAACGGCATCATCGTTTTCACTGTTTTTCTGGACGACAACCGGCATGAGCTGCTGCGCTCCGGCCTGAAAGTGGATGTGTACGTTATCCACGCCGTGCAGGAGGACGTGCTGCGCATAGCAAACCGCTCCTACTACACCGGCGCCGGCGAGTACGACCTCTGGGTAGTGCGCGACGGTGAGGCCGTAAAGCGGAAAGTGGCGCTTGGCGAAAGCAGCTACAGCTACGTCGAAGTAAAAGACGGGCTTAGCGAAGGCGAAGTTGTGATTACCTCCGACATGAGCAGGCATACGGACAAAAACAGGCTGAAATTTAGAGATTGATACTGTTCATGTTGTATTGATATAACTTTTAAACATGTGGAAATAAAAGTATTATCAACAATACTATTTTCGCAATTTCGGTGTAGCTGCCGTGGTAAACCTGCATTATCGTTCTCCTCCATTTTTATAGCACACATCGTACAAATCGCGAACAAACCAAAATGGATTGTCGGTATGCAAAGCCCACCAATGCTTCATGAGGAAATCCAGCCCGCCGTATTTTTTCAGGTAAAAGTAAGCCTCCTGCGCATTAGCTTCGATACCCCCTTGCTCACTCTATACTTTTCGCTAGTTCGTAAAATGCTTTTTGCCGTAAAGGTAATGATATTTATTTGATTGTCAAATCATTAATGTATATTTTTGGCAAAAAAGGAGTTTTATGATGGCTACCCTACAGCATGCCGATGTACTTTTTTTACACCGCCACCAACCATTTTTGGGGGGGGCATGGACTTTTTGGAGCAGACACAAAAATATCAACAATGAGGTGAGCCATTGCCCGCTATGCCTTTGGCTGAAACGGTTCAAAAATATTTTTATTGTGCGCTTTATGAAATTTAACAGTTATTAATTCGCACGTATTAGAAAAATATACACCTTTGCCTTTCCGATTTTGCATGCTTTATCAATTATTTCTGAAAAAAAATACGCGTTGATAATATGTCTCATGTAATTGCTATAAATACAACACCATTTCTAACTGCCGTAGCTCATAAGCTGTGGCGGGGATGGGCAGGTGCACTACATAATATGGCAGGTATGGGCATACGTATAGCACACACACACACACACACACACACACACACACACACACACACACACACACACACACACACACACACACACACACACACACACACACACACACACACACAAAAACTCTCAATATATAAAAAATTATAAAGATATA
>JAISBU010000043.1 GCA_031266015.1 Prevotellaceae bacterium
TATTTTTTACTTTGTCTTGACACAAAGTAACCAAAAGTCAAGACAAAAATATCCTCGAACCGGATTTTTGTCCGGCTCACGCACCCTAGCGCACGGGGTGCATCTCAGTGCATCGTGGGCTGTCACCCTGAGCTTGCCGAAGGGGATGGCGAGAGCAGCCGCCCCCTTCGGCAAGCTCAGGGTGACAACGCGCACACACAACAACAGCATGGTGCAAACTTGAGCTGCTTCGCTTTGCTCAGCATGACAACGCATGCGCGCTGTTGACTTGCGACTTTTACAATTGCGAGTTCAGCAATATCATGCTACTTTGTCAATTCTAACAGGTATTGCCCGTACTCTGTTTTTTCCAGCTTTACACCTAGCGCTTTCAGCTGCTCATCGCTAATCCATTTGTTGCGCCAAGCAATTTCTTCAATGCACGAAACGTAAAATCCTTGGCGATTTTGTATAGTTTCTACAAAGTTTGAGGCTTCTAATAAGCTGTTGCAGTTGCCGGTGTCCAGCCAGGTAAAACCTCTGCCGAAGAGCTCAACTTTCAGCGAATTTTCTTTCAGATATTCCTTGTTGAGGTCTGTGATCTCGTATTCGCCACGGGCTGATGGCTTAAGGGCTTTTGCACGTTTTACAACGGAGCTGTCGTAGAAGTATAGTCCCGGTACTGCATAGCTTGATTTCGGCTGCGCAGGTTTTTCTTCGAGAGATAAAACTTTTCCGTTCTCATCAAATTCCACTACTCCGTAGGCACGAGGATCTTTTACGGCATAGCCGAAAATGCAAGCGCCGGTTTCTATTGCAGCAGCACGTTTTAGCGTGCCGGTAAAACCTTGTCCGTAGAATAAATTATCGCCAAGTACCAGAGCGGCTTTGTCGTTACCAATGAAGTTTTCCCCCAATACAAATGCTTGCGCCAGACCGTTGGGTTTTTCCTGCACCACGTAGTCGAACGTCATTCCCAGCTCTTCGCCTGTACCCAGCAATTCTTTGAACATGGGCAAGTCGCGCGGAGTAGAAATAATAAGCGCCTCACGAATTCCTGCCTGCATCAAGGTTGAAAGCGGGTAGTAAATCATCGGTTTATCATATACCGGCATTATTTGCTTTGATATGGCTTTGGATAATGGGTAAAGGCGTGTGGCACTTCCTCCGGCGAGTATTATTCCTTTCATGGGTAACAGCTAAGATGTATTTTACAAAAGTACAATATTTTTTTCGTAACATCTTCTACGCTGGTAGAGCTCATGTTCGTAGTTGTGCCACATGTTGTCGGCCTTTTTGTTACCCTCCAGCTGGTTTGTGCTGTAGGCAATTGTTACCTGTTTGCGAATGTACACTTTGTTGAGCTCCGTAAAGTAAATAGAGTTTAACCCTTTGTGCTGCCACTCCGGAAGCACTCCGTTGAAGTATAAATCGACTTCGTCGTACTTGCGTAGCGCCCTTAGAAGATGAATGAAACCGAAGGGGAAAAGTCTTCCTCTGGCTTTTTGCATAGCCACGGACAGCGAAGGAGCAGAAAGGCCAAATCCTACGACCTGCTTATTTTCATTGAGTACCATGCAGGCCAATGCCGGATCTATCATTCCAATGTAGGTGTTGGTGTAGCGGATAATTTCTTTTTCGGTGAGCGGAACAAAGCCGTATAACTCTTGGAATGAGGCGTTTATGGCTTCAAACATGCCATGCGTGTATTTTAGTAGCTCCTTACGCTTTGTAAATAGCTTTGTGGTGAGGCTATATTTTTTGTGAATGAGCTGATTCATCCGCTCTACTTTTTCAGGAACCGCTTGCGAAGCGTTGAACTTATACTGCACCCAGTCTACGGATTTGCCAAAACCCAGCTGCTCCATATGCTGTGGATAGTAGGGATAGTTGTGGATACTTGTGATGGTAGATTTTTTCTCAAATCCGTCAACCAGCATCCCCTCCGGATCGCAATCGGTAAAGCCCATGGGGCCGTGGATTCTGGTCATGCCACGCTTTTTACCCCATGCTGCCACAGCATCCAGCAGGGCACGGGAAACGTTAACGTCGTCAATAAATTCAATCCACCCGAAGCGGATGTCTTTGGCGTTCCATTTACTGTTTGCGCGTTTGTTTATGATTGCGGCTACTCGTCCTGCCGGCTTGCCGGATTTGTAGGCCAAAAAAAATGCGACGTCAGCGTATTCAAAGGCAGGATTTTTATCGTGGCGAAAGGTATTCCAATCGTCAAATACAAGTGGCGGAATCCAGTATTTATAGCCTTTGTAAAGCGTAAACGGGAATTTGATAAACTTCCGTAACTCTTTGCGGCTGTTTACTTCTTTAATGATTACCATTATATTCTACTGTGGTAAGTAACAATATACTGAGTCTTATGTACAAAGTTAAGCTATAATGGGTAAAGTTGAGTTTGTTCCGAATGATATTATTGCTATTGCATTGATTTTCATGTAATTATATGCACATCGATCGTTCCCTTTTATATTGTTAATACCTCATACATCCCTGTGGATTTGGACTTTTACTTTAAAACAAACGCTTTTTTTTGCTACCTTTGTTAGATTTTTGTTACAAAAAAACAGGAAAGTAAATGACGCAAGAAGAACTTTTTAAGAAGTTGATAGCGCACTCAAAGGAGTATGGCTATATTTTTCCATCGAGTGAAATATATGATGGACTTAGCGCCGTATATGACTATGGTCAGTACGGGTCGGAGTTGAAGAATAATATCAAGCGTTACTGGTGGGAGGCTATGGTACGCTTGCATGAAAATATTGTTGGCATTGATGCCGCTATCTTCATGCATCCCCGCACTTGGGAGGCATCCGGTCACGTTGGGGCTTTTAATGATCCTTTGATTGATAATAAGGATTCAAAAAAGCGCTACCGTGCAGATGTTTTGCTGGAAGAGCATATTGCCAAGCTGGAGGATAAAATAAACAGAGAGATTGAGAAGGGACGTAAGAAGTTTGGCGACGGTTTTGACGAAACGCAATTCAGGGCAACCAATCCTAATGTGCTGCGTAATGCCGAAAAGGTAGAAGAAGTGCATACCCGTATGGTTAATGCCCTCACCAACAATGATTTAGAGGCTTTGCGCCAGCTGATTTTGGATTGCGAAATTGTATGTCCAGTTTCGGGTACGCGCAGCTGGACAGAGGTGCGTCAGTTTAACCTGATGTTCGAAACCAAGATGGGTTCGGTGAGCGAGGATGCCGGAACTATTTACCTGCGTCCGGAAACCGCTCAGGGTATCTTTGTGAATTTTTTAAATGTGCAAAAAACGGGACGTATGAAGATACCGTTTGGTATTGCGCAAATTGGTAAAGCTTTCCGTAATGAGATTGTTGCCCGTCAGTTCATTTTCCGCATGCGTGAATTTGAGCAAATGGAAATGCAGTTTTTTATTCGTCCCGGTGAGGAGATGAAGTGGTACGAGCGCTGGAAGGCGGCTCGTATGAAGTGGCATCAAAACTTGGGCATGGGTGCGGAGAACTATCGCTACCATAACCATGATAAGCTGGCGCACTACGCCAATGCTGCCTGCGATATAGAATTCCAGTTCCCGTTTGGATTCAAAGAGCTGGAGGGTATCCACTCCCGTACGGATTTTGACTTGAGTAATCATCAGAAATTTTCGGGTAAGAAAATTCAGTACTTCGATCCGGAAACCAACGAGAGCTATGTGCCTTACGTAGTGGAAACCTCTGTGGGCGTTGACCGTTTGGTACTTTCTGTCTTGACCAATGCATACTGCGAAGAAAAGGTACAGAAGGATGGAGAAGAAGCGGGAGAACGTGTTGTGTTGCGCATTCCGCCGGCATTGGCTCCTGTGAAGCTGGCCGTTTTGCCTTTGGTGAAGAAAGACGGATTGCCTGAAAAGGCTCGCGGAATTCTGTCAATGCTGAAGCTTGACTTCAGCTGCCAGTATGATGAGAAGGATTCTATCGGTAAGCGCTACCGCCGTCAAGATGCTATTGGTACTCCGTTTTGCGTAACGGTTGACCACCAAACTTTGCAGGATAATACGGTTACTATTCGTCACCGCGACAGCATGGAGCAAGAGCGGGTATCCATTGAAAAGCTGAGTGGCATAATGGATGCTCAAGTTAGCTTACGTTCATTGCTGGCAAAGCTATAGCTGCTTGCCCAGTATTTTTGAGGTGTAAAAACGAACGGCAAACCACATGTGTCTTAGCAAGGTTGGCATATATCCGTAGTAGTTAGACATGATTGAAAAGCGTTCCTTAAGGGACGCTTTTCTATTTGCGGTGGTAACTCCCTCACTCAGGTAGCTGCATAAAGTAAGGTGCGTGTTGAGGATATTTTTAGCGCTTTTTAGGCAACGGATACACCAGTCTACATCGGCTGAGTAGCGATATTGTAAATCATACGAAGGGGCAATTTCCCGCTTTGCAATGAATGCCTGATGCGATACCAGCATTCCCATTTTGAAGCTTTTCCATGTCAACTTTTCCGGCGCTTTTAAGCGACGGTGGGATATAAATTGTCCCTTATCATCAACAATATCGGTTTCTCCGTAAATAACATCCGGAAGCTCTTTTTCTGCAGAAGCTTGCACCAGAATTTTCTCTACGGTAGCGCTTTCGTACAGTACATCTCCTGCGTTGAGAAACAATATGTAGTCTCCGGTTGCCAGCTTTAGGCCTTTATTCATTGCATCGTACAGCCCTTTATCCCGTTCACTGACACACTTGAAGTTTGGAATTTTAGATTTCAAATCTTCAACCTGTTTTAAGGTGCTGTCAGCTGAGGCGCCATCAACAATGATGTATTCGATATTTTTTAGCGCAGCCTGCTGCAGCACACTTTCTACTGTACGACGCAGCGTTTTCTCTGCGTTGTAGGTTACTGTAATGATGGATATCGTAGGCATATGTTATGCGCTCAGCTTTGCTTGACGTTGCTGGTATGCTACAAGGCCAAACAGCGATAGCAGGATTAGCCCGACAAGAATAGACGACCACAGGGCTATCTTAGCGCTATAGTTGTATACCTCATCTACACACTTAAGCTCAATGGTATGCTCCCCTACGGGTACGGCAAGCCCTCTGAGTATGTAGTTTACACGCACAAGCGGAATTTCTTGGCCATCTATGTAGGCCTTCCAGGTTTTGTAGTAGACTTCGGAAAAGACCGCCAGCTGCTCCTGTGTGTTGCTGCTCTTGTAAACAAGATTACCGGGAGCATAGCCGGCCAGCTCTATTTTTGCGTTATGGCTACTCGTATTTGCTTGCAGATTTGCAGGCAACTTGCTTTTCCATGCTGTGTCAACTACAGCAGTGGTAACGGGATTAAAATTGTTCAAGGCTGCAATTTCCTCATTAGGATTATTTACCCATTGTAGCGAATCTACAAACCAGCAGTTGCCCATTGCATCCGGATTTTTCTGTACCTGAGGCGCTCCCTTATCCGAAGGGACGATGAAGTATCTGGTATTGAGCATATTCAGCACGCTCATGTTCAAACGCCTTGATATGTGGTGGTCTATAATATCCTGATAACGGCGTAGCTTTGCAGGGCTATATCCTCCAACTGACTTGTGGAAGTAGGAGGTGAATGACTCATTGAACGTGTTGCTTGCCAGGTTTACTACGCGGTAATTCGGGTCGGTATCTTGCAGAATTGCCTTGTCGGCAGCGGTTGGAAGTATGGCCTTTGCCTGCTTCTTGGGAACAAAATTGTTGTCATTGAGGAAGCGTTTGTTCACTCCCCACATGTCGAATAAAACTAAAATTCCAAGGCCAAGTAGTAGATATTGTGTTTTTACTTTACTTTTTACGAATAGCCAAATCAAGGCTCCGGCAAGCGCAATGTAGCACGCTGAGCGCAGGGCGTCGGAGGTGAGCATGTGCGCTCTGTCTGCCTTGAGTGCATCGGTGAGCCAGCTTGGATAGCTGGCGTCTGATGCTGCGGTAAAGTCAAACATTCCTCCGCCGAATATGGCGAAGAATAGCGCCAATCCTCCCGTTAGCGCCAGTGAAGTGTATAATGGTTTTGTGAGCTCATCGCTGAACTTTTTCCGGTCTTTATTTTCGATAATGGTTTTAAGCGCCAACACCGCCAGCGTTGCCATAGTTACTCCGGCCATTACAAGAGACATGGATGGGGTTCGGAATTTGCTGTAGAGCGGCAGGTGGTAGAACATAAAATCGTTGAATACCGCGAAATTTTTTCCCCATGAGAGCAGAATTGACAGTATGGTGGCTCCCAGCAGCCACCACCGCTCGGGCGTTTTTACAATGAAAAGCCCCAAAATAAATAGGAAGCACACAATGGCTCCGGCGTACACGGGGCCGGAGGTAAAGGGCTGCGTTCCCCAGTACATGGGAGCGTGCTGCACAAATTGTTTTCTTTGCTCAGAACCTTTCAGTACGTTACCCAGCTTAGAGTCTAATCCTATATTGTAGTGAGAAGACGCTCCGTAAAAGTTCGGGATCAGAAGCGTCATGGTTTCTTCTATACCGTAGCTCCATTGGAAGGCGTAATCAATGTCAAGTCCTGAGTTGCTCTTCTTGCCGTCTGTACTCTCGGTTTGCAATACTGCCCCTCCCCGCATTGATTCCTTAGTGTAATCCAGGGTAGGGAGCAGATTTCCCAGCGCCGGCAGCACCGCAATGCCGCCAACCACCACCAGTATGGCGGAAGATTTTACAAAATCTTTCAGGGTATGCTCTCTTACGGCGTATATGAAGTACACTACAACCATGATAACCATAATGAGCAGCAGGTAGTAGGTAACCTGCTGGTGCCCGGAGTACACTTGAAGTCCGGTAAAAATGAGCGTGGTGAGTATTCCCCACAGGTATTTTTTCCGGTAGGTGAACATAATTCCACCCAATACCGGAGCCATCATAGCCATTGCAAAAGCCTTACTGCCGTGCCCGGCTTCTATAATAACGAAGTTGTAGGAGGCCAGCGAGTAGGCCAGCGAGCCCAGTATGCTTAGCCACGGGTTGCAGCCAATGGATAAAAGAAATATGTAAAACCCTATAAAGTAGAGGAATACGAGCTTCATGTGGGAGGGTAAGTTAAAGGAAATGATTTGCCCGATATACCTGAAAATATTTACGGTAGGAGGCATGAAAGCGTAGTTGGCCGGCATACCGCTGAACATAGTATTGGACCAAAATGCGTATTGGCCGGTTTGCTCGTGATAGTCTTTAAGATCCTTTCCCCAGCCTTGTATGCTAACTACGTCGCCTTGTACCAGATCTTTTCCGTCAAATACAACGGGTGAGAAGTAAACCACCGTCAGCAGCATAAAGAAAAGTACTGCTACCACATGTGGAAACCATTTTTTAGAAAGAAGTTGTTTCATGGTTCAACAATTTATTACGTCTAAATTACAATATATTTCGGAATTATCCCATTACAGGGATACTTAGCTCCCCACTCGCACGGCTTTTTGTACGCCTTTTAGGTGCGATAGGCGGAACAGCAGCATCTCCAGCTGCTTGGCATTTTTTACGTACACCTGTATTTGTCCATTTACAACTCCCTTACTGGGCAGCAGCTGCATGCTGCGAATTACCCCCTGAGCAGCATTTACGGCCTCGGCTAGCTTGTGCTGTAACCCAACTTCATCGTTGGCCACTATTTTTATTATCGCCTGGAAGGAGTCCGCAGCTTCCTGCTTACGCCATTTAGCATTTATAACCCGGTAGCCGAATTGTGATATCAACCGCTCGGCATTTGGGCATGAGGTACGGTGTATGGTGATTCCGTTACCTACGGTAATAAAACCGAATACATCATCGCCATATATGGGGCTGCAGCACTTGGCAAACTTATACTCTACGTTGCTCAACTTTTCGTCTACCACAATGTAGTCGGAGCTGATTTCCGCTGCTTTTGCCTGCTTCGGCAGCTCTTGCTGCGGAGTGGACTGCGGCTGCTTTTCACCTTGTGCAATGGCTGCAAGGGCATCGCTCACCAGCGCAAAGTCCAGCTCCTCCAAGGCCAGCTTCACATATAGCTCTGTGGCGGTTTTAAACTTAAAATATTTTGTCAGTGCGGTTACCGCATCGGTTACCAGCTGAGTTTTCCAGTTTTTGAGCTTGCGCTCCAGCGCTTCTTTACCAAGCGCTGCCACACGAGCCTCATCTTCCCGCAACTTGTATTTTATTCGTTGCTTTGCTTTTGAGGTAACTACATAGCTCAACCAATCAAGGTTGGGCGTTTGGTTTTTGGAGGTAATAATAGCTACCGTATCTCCCGTTTTGAGCACCTCCCGTATAGAAACGTGCTTTCCATTTTGTACGGCTCCCATGCACCTGCAGCCCAAGTTACTATGGATGTCAAAGGCAAAATCCAGCACGGTGGCTCCCGCAGGCAGCTGTCGCAAATCTCCGGTGGGTGTAAACACAAAAACCTCATTAGGCGTAAACCGCTTTTGTAAATCCTCTTCAGCCGGTGTACTTTCGAGCAATTTACGAATATTATTCAGCCACTCCTCTACCCCGCCCTGTTCTTGCTTTAGGCCTTTGTACCGCCAGTGCGCTGCCATACCGTGCTCCGCGTAATCGTCCATGCGTTCGGTACGAATTTGTACCTCAACGTTATGCCCGTTATCAACTTTTACTGTGGTATGTAAGCTCTCGTAGCCGTTTGGCTTTGGTACAGTAATCCAGTCCCGCAGGCGGCGAACATCCGGCTCGTACCGGGAGGTTACAACGGAGTATGCTTTCCAGCAATCTTCTTTCTCGCTCTCCGGTTTACTGTTCAGTATTATTCGAATAGCAAAAACATCGTACACTTTTTCAAATGGCACGCCCTGCTTCTGCATCTTGTTCCAAATGGAGTATACGGATTTTGTACGGCGCTTAATGTAGAATTTCAACCCTGCCGCCTCAAGCTCTTTTTTGATGGGCGCCACAAACTTATCTACCAGCTTGCTACGTGAATTTTCTGTCAGGTGCAGCTTGGCAGCTATGTCACGATAGGCCACGGGCTCTGCATAGCGCAGGCTCAAGTCTTCCAGCTCGGATTTAAGCTTGTACAGGCCCAGCTTATGTGCGAGCGGAACATACAGGAGCAGCGTTTCTGCTGATTTTTTCGCATGCTTGGATTTTGGAAAAAAGGACAACGAGCGCATAACCTCCAGCCTGTCCGCCAGCTTAATTACAATTACCTGTGGATTGGTTGAGTAGCTGACTATCAGCTTACGGAAGGCCTCTGCCTGCAGTCCTGTGGTCTTGAGGTCGAGTCGAGAAATTTTGTGAAGACTCTCTACTATGTCCGCCGTTTCTTTGCCGAAAGTATTTACCAGCTCTGCGGTAGCAACCGGAGCTATACAATCTGCCTCATGCAAAAGCACTGCCGCGGCAGCCTGCACTCCCAACCCAACTTCCAAAGCTACAATCTGCGCAACATCTAAAGCATGGAAGATGAACGGATCCCCATTTTCGCGCACACGTCCGGCAAGAGCACAGTTAACCAGCTCAAATGCACGATGCAAACGCCACTTTTCTACCTCTGCAGGTGGAAAAGTAGCCGCCAGATCGGTATATTTTTGCTCTATATCGGGAGCTATCATTTTGTGCGTTAATTTACTAGCAAATTTACGGAGAATATCCGAAAATTCCTTATGGTCAGCTGTGTTTTCTTCCCTACTACGGGCGCCCGTAACTACACCAATGGAGGGGTCATAGTCCAAGGTACGGTCAGACACGGTTGGAGCAGTCTAAAGGCTAGCGACCTTAGCAGTTATGCCCTGCTCCTCAACGATAAAACTACCTACGCGGCCATCGGTCTTTATAAAGCGTAAGGTTTAACGATTCGCTACGTCCAATAGAAATTAAAAGTAAACGAAAAAAGCGTAGCGCTTACACGCCTTGTTCGCATGGGCTTTGCAGAGCCTCCGGTGCAGGTGGGAGGCGCTGCGCTTTTTGCTTTTGGTTTCTCACTGTTCAGTATTGCAATCGAAACGAAACAATGGCATATTTATCTCATTTACAAATATTTACAATAAATTAAGGCGGCTGCTTAATTTCAAAAAAGTGTTGCAGCAATTTTTTCAAGAAGTAGTTCTTACAATGCTGATTCTATAAAAATCGGGAGGTACTTTTAGCGCCTCCCGATTTTTATAGAATGACTCTTTGGCTTACTTAGCCGGAGCATTCTTTAGAATTTCCACCAAATATTTCCACCACTTTTCTACAGTAGAAATTTGTACCCGCTCATCGGGTGAGTGTGGATTAAGTATGGTGGGGCCAAAGGAAATCATATCCCAGCTTGGATATGCACCTCCCAGCAAACCGCACTCCAAGCCGGCATGAATGGCACGCACGTGGGGCTTTTGGTTAAACATTCTCTCGTACAACTTTGACATAACTTCCAAAATTGCAGATGAAGGATTGGGCTTCCATCCGGGGTATCCTCCGGTAAAAGCGCTTTGCGCTCCGGCCAAGGTAAATACGGCCTCCATACATTCCGACAGGTAAATTTTTGCGGAATCAACCGAGCTGCGCATCAGGCATGATATGCTAGCCGCACCATCTGCCACTCGTACAATTGCTAGATTGTTTGAGGTTTCTACCAATCCGGGAATGGTATCGCTCATGCGCACTACTCCATTTGGACAGGCCATAATGGCATTCAAAATATTTTTCTGTGAAGCGGCGCTCATTACCTTTTGAGGCGCTTGTGCCGATTCCAGCTTAATGCTGATAGCATTGTCCTCCAACGCATACTCTTCTGTAATTTCTTTGGTAAGCACCTCTACCTCAGCCTTTACTTGTGCAGCCTTATCTGTAACAAAAGTCATGGATGCTTCACGCGGAATGGCGTTGCGCATGTTTCCTCCTTCGAGGCTTGCCAGCTGCACTCCAAGCTTATCTGTCAGGCGCTTAGCAATACGGGCAACCAGCTTATTTGCGTTCGCGCGGCCAAGGGCAATATCAACACCTGAGTGGCCTCCCTTTAGTCCGCTAATGATAACTTGGAGGGCTTCGCCAGCTGCTGGCGCTTGCTCCTCGTACTTAAACAGGAAGGAGCCATCTAGTCCTCCTGCACAACCTACACAAAGCTCTCCTTCGTCCTCTGAGTCAAGGTTAATAAGGATATCGCCTGTAAGCCAGCCCGGTTGAATGGCAAAGGCTCCGGTCATTCCGGTTTCCTCATCGATGGTAAACAGGGCTTCTATTTGCGGATGCGCAATAGCGGTAGATTCCAAAACTGCCATAGCCGCCGCCGCTCCAATGCCATTATCGGCGCCAAGCGTTGTACCACGAGCGCGTACCCAGTCTCCATCAATGTATGCATCGATTGGGTCTTTCTCAAAATCGTGCTGTTTGTCGCTATTCTTTTGGGGCACCATATCCAAGTGACCCTGAAGGATAATGCCTTTACGGTTTTCCATGCCTTTGGTGGCAGGCTTGCGAATCAGCACGTTACCGACCTGATCCTGCTCCGCGAATAGTCCTAACTTTTTGCCGAAGGCCAGCACGTGCTCGGCTGCTTTTCGTTCTTTTTTGGAGGGACGTGGTATTTGAGTGAAATCATAGAAATGCTGCCAAACGGCCTTAGGCTCAAGGTTTAAAATGTCTTTGCTCATGGCTTATCTGTGTTATTAAGTATTTATATGAATAATAATTCGGTGTTTAAATCCGTTATTCTGATACGTAAAGTCTGGATTTTTTCCTAATTTTGAAGTGAGTTTTCCAAGTTTAGCGTGCTGCTTAGGTCACAAAATCTTTTAAATACCTGCCTTAGCAGCAATAAAGATAGTTAAAAAAAAGATGCGTAAAACCCTATTTAACATAGCGCTCTCTTAAAGATTTGTAAAACAGTCCGTAATGGGCTTATTTTGTTAGATTAAATCTAACGTTAACCGGAAATATATGGTGATTTACATGAAAAAATTCGCACTAGTTGTCCTATGTGTTGCATTTGGCACGCTTGCCCAAGCGCAAATGAGGTGGTATAATTTTGAGGAGGCTATTGAGCTATGCAAGAAGCAACCTAAAAGGATTTTTATTGACGTATACACGGACTGGTGCGGTTGGTGTAAGGTAATGGATAAGAACACTTTTGGTCATCCGGATATTGCCGCGTACATGAATAAGGATTACTACTCGGTAAAGCTGAATGCCGAGATGTACGATACTGTTACGTTTGAGGATCATAAGTTTGTGAACGAAGGTGGTGGCAGACGTTCTACTCATCAGCTGGCGGCATCTTTGCTAAATGGTAAGATGAGCTACCCATCGGTAGTATTCATGGAATACAAGGATGGTAAATTCCAGCTGTTGCACGTATTGCCCGGCTACCAAACTCCGGAGCAATTTGCTCCCTACATGGTTTACCTGGGTGAAGGCAGGTACGAAAAGCAATCTTGGGAGGATTTTAATAAGACTTTTAAGTGGAAGAATAGCCAAAAGCAAGAAGTCGCCGCAACTCCTGCACCAGCCAAAAAGAAGTAGGATTTTCTTTTAGTAAAGCGTAAGCGGAGCAATTAACTTGCCCCGCTTTTTTTATCTAAAGCTTGTCTCGTCCTAACATAGCGTTACATCCAAAACGTAATATTATGGAATGTAAAGAAAATCAGTATGTAAGGCGCAGTCAAAAGGACTACAGTATGTCCTTTAAGATGTCGGTAGTTTCAGAAATTGAGCGAGGAGAGATTTCAGTTACGGGATCAAAGAGAAAATATGGTATACAAGGAGATCGTACCATAACTAATTGGCTGAGAAAATATGGTACTTTTGATTGGGAAAACCAAACGCCAAGTAATATGCCAAAGAGTAAAGATCAGAAAATCCTTGAATTGGAGCAGAAAATCAAGTTGTTAGAGAAGCAAAAATCTTTTTTGGAGAAGCAGGCAGAAACCTCAGATAAGAAAGCCATCTTCTTTGACATGATGATTGATATGGCAGAAAAGGAGTTTAATATACCGATAAGAAAAAACTCCTTACCCTAACAATCGACCGATTCATCAGAGAATACAAAATGAGCAAAGCATCTACCTGTGGATTGCTCGGGGTAAGTAGACAGGTTTATTATCGATCCTTGCGGTCAAAGCAGATCAAAGAGGAGAAGGCTAATCAGGTTATTAACCTGGTAAACAATGTACGTAGAGATATGCCACGACTTGGTTTTAGAAAGTTGTATCACATACTTAATGAGCCTCTGAAGGATATGCATATAGGACGAGATAAGTTGTTATCTATACTAAAATCAAATCATATGTTGATAAAGCCTAAAAGGAACTATCGGATAACTACCGATTCTCATCATCGTTTTAGAAAACATAAGAATCTGATCGTGGATATGCCACTAACTCATCCGGAGCAAGTTTGGGTGTCGGATATCACCTATATAGGGGGGAGAGAAAGAAACTGTTATCTTGCCTTAATTACAGATGCTTACTCGAAGAAGATAATGGGTTATGATATTTCTAACTGTCTCACTACTGAAGGCTCTTTGCGAGCCTTAACGATGGCAAACAGGCAAAGGAGATATAAACATAAAATTATTCATCATTCAGACAGAGGATTACAATATTGCAGTAATGACTATCAAAAGTCATTGAAAAAGAAAAAGATAGTGCCAAGTATGACTGAAAGTTATGATCCATATGCCAATGCGATAGCAGAACGAGTAAATGGCATATTAAAACAGGAGTTTTTATTGGAAGATTATCAAGTAGATATTGAAACGATGAAACTCATCGTGGCTGATGCTGTCCGTATTTATAACACGAAAAGACCGCATTGGTCTTGTTATATGAAAACCCCTGAGATGATGCACGCTCAAAATGAAGTGAAAATCAAAACCTATAAAAGGCCAAACAGTAGCAAGGCTAGCCTTGCTACTGTTTGATAAATAGTTTATTTTTGTCGTATAAACCTGTAACGATTATTTAGGACTAGTCAGCTCTAATTTTACTTTGGCTTGACCCAAAGTAGTAAAAAGTCAAGAATCACGCTTCAACCCGCAGCGTGCTGGACTTCTGGCGCAGGCGCCATGGGATATCCGGAAACTTTAGGAGCATTATACTACCTTCCTGCACCTTGGGAGGCCAGGAATATTTTCACAGCGCAAGAAAACACTTTTTTCAGGCTACCCCTAATGTGAACGGTTGGACTAGCTATGAGCTAAGCGCTGCTGGAGCTCACTCTGTAGAATTCGCTCGCAATGATGATTTTTTAATCCTTTTTCGCTATAACTTTTCGTAGTTGAGCTCATGCCGCAGGTTTTCCCAACCTTTAATGCGTGCACGAATGCTGCCTATTTTTATGGGCGCTTCTACGTACACCGGAACTCGATTTTCATCATCGGTAACCCAGAAAAAAACCTGTTCCTTTCCTGTGAAAACGCTTCCGGCAATAAGGCTGGCGGAAAATTTTAATGCTTTGAACTTTCCGACTCCTTTTACTTTTACGGTTTCTGCTCCGTGAAGCTTGTAGGTGATGTGGTATATGGCATCGTCCATAGCTAACTCTACCGAATAGCGCGTTTTTTCTTTCATTTTAGAAAAATCGCAGTTACGGTAGTAGTAGAAAATGGATATAACATCAAAGGTGCAGGAGGTAAGCGGTAGCGTGTCTAATTTTACCGGACGAGGCTTGTCCAATCGCTGTGTGGAGGTGCGAATAACGGAGTCTTTCCAGCTGTAGCTGATGTAGCTGGTGCGCCTGTAACCACCCTCGTCAATATCACGCCTAAAGTAAAAAGGTTGTAGCGTTTTGGAGTCTACTTTTGTGGCAAAGTAATCGCGCACTTTAAAGAATTTGTCGAAAAATGAAAAGGTTTTTCCCCTCACCTCTACGTGGTAGAACTCTTTTTTATCTTCGTCTTTGAGCGTCGTCAAAAATTCTACCTCCCCCACGTTAACCCATGCCCCCCAAGTATAGCTGAGCGTGTAGGAAACTTTTTCACCATTTTGAAATACCGAAGGCTGTCCAACTTTATTAGCAAGTAAGCATTGGGCGTGCGCCGCAGCGCAAAACAGCAGCAGAATGATAACTTGTAATATCTTGTATATCAAAACTTTATGATTCATAAACGGATAAATGCTTTGCGATAAAACGGTAAAATTGAGGGGTTGATAACAAAGTATAGCTTTCTTACTTTTACTCCAAAAACGGATGACCGGCATTTTCAATTTTTAGCTGATCACGCTGTAGTCTTTTGTTTCGTGCTTTGGGCGTGCGAGCATTTTTGCCAGCAGTGCGTTTTTATCGGAAGTCAAAAACGGATCGTCAACCAGAATCTTTGCAGCTACGTGACGGGCATTTTCCAATATTCTTTGGTCTTTGGAAAGGCTTGCAATTTTGAGGTCTATGGCCAGTCCGCTTTGCCGTGTTCCCTCCAGGTCGCCATGGCCACGCAGCTGCAAGTCGGCTTCGGCAATCTCGAAACCGTTGTTGGTGCTGCACATCATATTTATGCGCTTGCGGCCATCGCTGCTCAACTTTACACCGCTCATTAAAATGCAGAATGACTGATCCGCACCACGTCCCACACGGCCACGCAGCTGGTGTAGCTGCGCAAGGCCAAAGCGCTCGGTGCTTTCAATAACCATAACGCTGGCGTTGGGTACGTTAACGCCCACCTCAATTACCGAAGTGGCTACCATGATGTTGGCTTCGCCACGAACGAATTTTTGCATTTCCGCATCTTTTACATCGTTCTTCAGCTTACCATGCACTATGCAGACCTTATATTTAGGAAGGGGAAAGTTATCAGAAATAATTCCATAGCCTTCCTCCAAATTTTTGTAGTCCATTTTTTCGGACTCCTGTATGAGCGGATATACCACGTATACCTGTCGTCCTTTTGCGATTTGCCCTCGCATGAAGTCGAACACAATACCTCTTTTGGAATCGGTGTAGTGCACTGTTTTTATGGGCTTACGCCCGGGTGGCAGCTCATCAATTACCGACACGTCGAGGTCGCCGTACACCGTCATGGCCAGCGTACGTGGAATCGGAGTTGCGGTCATTACCAGGATGTGCGGAGGATGCTCGTTTTTTTCCCATAGCTTTCCTCGCTGTTCAACTCCAAAGCGGTGTTGCTCATCAATAATTACCAGGCCCAGGTTTTCGAACTGTACAGTATCTTCAATCAGCGCATGTGTGCCGATGAGAAGATCTATTTCTCCGCTTTGCAGCTGTGCAAAAAGTTCGTTCCGTTCTGATTTTTTAGTAGAGCCTGTAAGCAGCGCCACCTTGAAATTCATCCCATTTAGCATTTGCGCTACGCTATTAAAGTGCTGTGTGGCAAGTATTTCCGTTGGGGCCATTATGCAGGATTGAAATTCATTGTCGGCGGCAATGAGCGCGCACATGAGCGCCACCATAGTTTTTCCGCTGCCGACATCTCCCTGCAGCAAGCGGTTCATTTGCTTTCCGCTACCCATATTGGCACGAATTTCTTTGATAACGCGCTTTTGGGCATTGGTCAATTCAAACGGTAAGTTGTTATTATAGAATGTATTAAAGTGGTTGCCAATTTTCGAAAAGTAAAATCCGTTGTTTGCAATTATTCTTTTTGTACGCTGACGCAGTACGCTTAGCTCAATACAGAGCAGCTCTTCAAATTTTAAGCGCTGTTCGGCCTGTTGGAGCAGGAGCGTGCTTTGCGGAAAATGAATGTTGAGCAATGCTTCGCGCAAGCCCAATAACTTATGCTCTGCTACAAGGTAAGCAGGCATTGTTTCTTGTATGTACGGCAGCGTCATGCTCAGCGCTTGGCTTTGCAGCTTATTGAAGGCCTTGTTGGCAAGGAAGCTGTTTTTGAGCCGCTCCGTGCTGCTGTATATTGCTTGTATTGAGGATGTTATCTTGTCGGTTTCTTTGAGCGTGCTTTCTATCTCCGGATGAACAATGTTGAGCTTTCCGTTGAACAGGGTTGGTTTGCCAAATACAAAATAGGGCGTGTTAAGCTGTATATTTTTTTGAACGTAGCTGAGCCCTTTGAACCACACCAGCTCAATGTTTCCGGTTTCGTCCGAAAAAATTGCGGTAAGTCTTTTTTGCTGTGCAGTAATGGCTTTGAAGCCGGTTATTTTTCCTCGCAGCTGCACGTAAGGCAGCTCCTCTGTGTATTGCTGCAGCTCTTTTACGGTGTAGATTCGAGATTTGTCAACGTAGCGGAACGGAAAGGTGTACAGCAGGTCGCCAAAGGTGAAAACTCCCAACTCTTTTTGCAGGAGCTCTGCTCGCTTTGGGCCTACTCCCGGCAGAAACTGTATTTCGGTATCTAAAATATACGCCATAAGTCGACAACAAAGTTATTATAAAAGCGGTAAATTTGCTATCTTTGTTCTCTTAAACTGGCTTAAGAGCCTGCAATAGCGTAATTTATGCAATCCATCAGGTGGCGCGATACAGGATTTTTTTTGCTGCTTGTAGCGGCGGTAATACTTATTTGCTTGGCGCTGTCAACCACGCGTTGGCGCATAGACCTTACGGGCGATAAACGGTACACGCTCTCCACGCAAGCCAAGCAGCTGTTGGAGAAAATGGATGATGTTGCCTTTGTGCGTGTGTACCTTGATGGAGATATGCCTGTGGATATGCGTAAGCTGCAGCGTGCTATCGGTGATATGCTGGGCGACTTACGCTCGTACTCCGGAGGCAATATTCAGTATGAGTTTTTTAATCCTGCAGAAATAACGAGTCAGAAGGAAAAGGCTGATTTGTACAGAGAGCTGTACCGTAAAGGGGTATTGCCATACGTGCTGCAGGAGAAAAATTCCGAAGGCGGGGTAACACAAATGGAGCTGTTTCCTGCTGCTTTGATAACCATGAACGGACAGCAGCATGCGGTAAATTTTTTGCAGCAAAACCAGGCGATATCTCAGGAGGAAAATATCAATAATGCCATACAGAATCTGGAGTATTCGCTGGTAGATGCTATTGATATGCTGAGCCGAACGGAGAGGAAAAAAATAGCTTTTATTGAGGGACATGATGAGCTGAGCGGTCAGCAGGTGGCAGATGTTACAAGAGACTTGTCTGCTTACTATACGGTGAATCGTGTATTGCTACAGGGACGGGTGAATGCGCTTGATGGCTACGATGTGGCCATTGTTGCTAAGCCACGTAAGCCGTGGGATGAAGTGGATAAGCTGGCGGTAGATCAGTTTATTATGCGTGGAGGTAAGGTGGCCTGGTTTTTGGATGAGGTTGTTGTGCATGAGGACAGCTTGGCTAACGGCTACTTGACATTTGGGCTTCCCGGTAGCCACAACCTGGACGATATGCTTTTTCGCTATGGGGTGCGCTTGAATCAAAATGTGGTGCAGGACTTGCAGTGTGCCCTTATTCCTGTGAATGTGTCGCCAGCCGGTATGCCGGCAAAGTTTTCGCCTATGCCCTGGACGTACTATCCGCTGCTGACAGCTTCATCATCCAGCCCGATTACCCGAAGCTTGAACATGGTAAAGGCAGAGTTCCCAGGTACAATTGATACCTTGGAAAATGCAGCTGTGCGCAAACAAATTCTGCTAACATCATCGCAATACTCATTGGTTAAGTCTGCGCCGTTCTCCGTAAGCTTGCAGCAGGTAACAGAAAATGTGAATCCACAGCTATACAACAAGCAATACGCTTCGGTGGCAGTGCTATTGAGTGGACAGTTTTCCTCTATTTTCAGGAATCGTCCGATTGAAAAGTATAATAACGGAAAGAAATTCCCGTTTATAGAACAAAGTTCTGATAATCAGCAAATTGTGGTGGCCGATGGCGATATTATTCGAAATGATGTGCTGAATAGCGGTAACGTTTTTCCTTTAGGATACGACCGTTACACGAAACAAATCTTATACGGAAATAAAGATTTTGTTCGCAATGTGGTTTCCTGTTTGACAGATGATAATGATTTGATGCAGCTGCGCAGTAAGGTAATTACATTGCGTATGCTGGATAGGGCCAGGGTGGTGCGCGAGCGAACATTCTGGATTGTTGTAAATACGGTTGTTCCATTGGTGGTGCTGGCTGTGGGTGGGGTTGCTTTTGTTTACTATCGTAAGAAAAAATACGGTAAAAAGTAGCTTGAGCTTATTGAGGTACAACGTTGCATTTTTCCTCATAAGTATTATTTGATGACAAAAAGTTTATTGGCGCAAGGCAAGGTATTGCCGCTAGTCGAAGATTTTTATACTATACAAGGAGAGGGCTTTCACACCGGCAAACCGGCGTATTTCATACGCTTGGGCGGTTGCGATGTGGGCTGCAGGTGGTGTGATGCTAAGCAGACATGGAATGCAAAAATGTTTCCACCTGTAGCGGTGGAGGAAATAGTAGCTCGTGCTGCTTCGTATCCGGCAAAAGCTGTAGTTGTGACAGGAGGAGAACCTTTGAGCTATAATTTGAATGTACTTTGCAACCTGTTGCGCGAAAAGAATATTCAAACTTTTATTGAAACCTCTGGTTCTCAGCCGATTTCCGGTAGTTGGAGTTGGATTTGTCTCTCCCCAAAGCCAAAACAACCGCCGCTTGAGGAAATTTTTCTAAAGGCAAATGAGCTGAAGGTGATTGTAGAAGCTGAGCAGGACTTTTTGTGGGCGGAGGAAAATGCCAAAAAAGTTGCTGACAATTGTCTGCTGTTTTTGCAGCCGGAGTGGAGTAAGCATAAAAAGATAATGCCTGCTATTGTGGAGTATGCAAAGCAATATCCGAAGTGGAATATTTCTATTCAGGCGCATAAGTTTATGGACGTGCCTTAGAAATTTCAAATTCAATATAGTTTCTATTTTTTGTTAAGCTATGAAGTACTCAATTATAATCCCCGTATACAATCGCCCTGATGAGGTGGAGGAGCTGCTGGAAAGCTTAGTAAATCAGACGGGTAATTTTTCCTTTGAAATGGTGATTGTGGAGGATGGTTCCACATTGCCATGCGATAAAGTTATTGAACAATATAAGGGTAGACTGAGCATTAGCTACCACACAAAACCCAATACAGGACGAAGCGATACCCGGAATGTGGGCATGGAGCTGGCTAAAGGAGATTACTTTTTATTTTTTGATTCCGATTGTGTTCTCCCACCTCAATATTTTGCTACGCTTGATCAAATTTTGAGCGAAAGCTACAGCGATTGTTTTGGTGGACCTGATGCGGCGCATGAATCTTTTTCCAGCGTACAAAAAGCTATCAGCTATGCCATGACTTCTTTTTTTACTACAGGAGGTATTCGTGGAGGCAAGCAGCAGCTGGAGAAATTTAAGCCTCGTACTTTCAACATGGGATTTTCACGAGCCGTATATGAGAAGGTCGGTGGATTTCGCGATATGTTCGGCGAAGATATTGATCTCTCTATTCGTATTGCCGATGCCGGGTTTAGCATAGCGCTTTATCGCGATGCATTTGTTTACCATAGGCGCCGTGTCAGCTTCAGGAAATTTTATAAGCAGGTGCGTAACTTTGGTTCCGGACGCATCAGCTTGGCCTTGCTGCATAAGGGTTCTATGAAGTTAGTACACACCTTGCCGGCTTTGTTTTTGGTGGGAGCGATAGGAATTATCATTCTTTCTGTTTTTCTATCTCTCTGGTTTTGGCTTTTCCCTGTATTTTATACTTTACTGCTGTTAGCGGATGCTTTTATTAAAACCAAAAGTGTAAAAACTGCTTTACTTGCGGTATGGGCTTCCTACATTCAACTTGTTGGGTACGGCTGGGGATTCATCACTGCATTTGTTCAAAAAATACTTCTTGGTCGAGGGTTGGAGAGTAGTGAAACGCTAAAGAAAGTTTACAAGTAACCTTCCAATGGCATGTTAGATTTTATACGCAGCTTATCCAACCATATTGCTCAGCTGGCCAATGTTGAGCGGGTCAAAAGTTCTGATAGTCCATTCCTGATACTTTCTGTTCCTGCAAAAAATATTGCATTTCATCTGATTGATTTTCAGACATATAAGCGCTTTTCTGCAGGACGTAACTGCGCTACTTTTTTTGGCAATTTATCAAATCAGTATGAGCAGCAACAAAAGCAGCTGGTGCACGTATGGGAGGATGTGTGGCTTTCTCATTTGCAGCTGATCGAGTCACGCATAGCAGCGCTGCTCGGGAGGTTTGTTCGGTATCATGCGCGCTTGGCTGAGGTCAAGAAGATTACTAATCCTGCGCTGGTAGATTTTTTGAGCAAGAACCACCTTCAAGTTCCCATTGCCGGAAGGTATAAGTATGGTCTTTTCGCTAAAGGAGAGCTGCTTGCGGTGGCTTCATTTAGCGCTGTGCGACCAATGGATAGAAATGGCTTAGTGTATAATTCATATGAATTATTACGCTTTGCGAATAAAAGTGGAGCTGTTGTTGCCGGAGGTTTGAGCAGATTGCTGTCTCGCTTCACAGAAGAGCATAATCCTGACGATATTATGACCTATGCCGATAGGGATTGGGGTAGCGGCAAAGCTTACAGACAGCTGGGGTTTGAGCTGGCTGGATTTATGGAGCCACAAATGTTTGCGCTAAATGTATTGACTAACCAAAGGCAGTATTCGTCCTATCGAGCTTTGGATTCAACCTCTGAAAACTATACTGTAAATATCTTTAATTCAGGAAGTTACAAGTATATTAAATTACTCAAAAGTATTTAGTTTTGTTGCTCTTTTCATTTTTAGCACAAAATACTTACCTTTACGCTTCGTTTTGGTCCCGTAGCTCAGCTGGATAGAGCAACAGATTTCTAATCTGTGGGTCGTGGGTTCGAATCCCGCCGGGGTCACCAAGCGGCGGTAACACAAACCAGTGTTACCGCCGTTTTTCTTTTGTGGCTGTTGGTTATAGCGATTTATAGAGGAAACAAAAAGATACAATAAAACACTAAAAAACATATATTTGTTGTACCCACGTTGTACCCATAAAACCTAAATACCATGCTAGCCTCCTACAAATATGTATTTAACCGGAAAGATATTCGGTTAAGGAAAGGGGAAACCGCCCTTGTTCAGCTCCGTATTATTATAAATAGAAAGCCAAAGTACTACTCTACCGGCATCTACCTAGAAAAGCAGCAGTGGAGCGGTGTGGATAACGCGTGGGTGGTTAATACAGGGCTGGCAGCCGACTACAACGCGCGGCTGCTGGAAATCTTAACAAAGGTACGGCGCGCCGAGCTGCAGGCGGCGCAAAGCGACCAGCCGCTTAGCCACGAGGTTGTACAGCGGCTAATAAAAGGGAGAGATACCGGCTCCTTTGTGGCATTTATGGAAGATGAGTGTAGAAAGCGTAATGACATAGGGGCCGGCACCAAGAAGCGCGTTAAGGTAATGGCAGGCAAGCTGACCCGCCTGGGCATAGTAAACTTTTCAGACCTAACGCTGGAAAACATAGCGCGCGCCAACAACGAGCTGCTAAGGGTTGAAAAGCCCAGCTTGCTCAGCGCCCACACCGCCCAGGCGCGCTCCACGCTGCTAAAGAAGGCGGGCTGGGTGTAAATATAGCAGGCATGCTCGTGCATGCCTCTGCTGTGCAGCGTTTGCTCAACCAGCGTCTTCACCTCCTCATAACGGGTTGCAAGGGTGCGGTAAAAGTTTACCAGCTCGCCGTTCAGGTCATTTATGACCTCCACTTTAGCGGGTTCTTTGGCGAAAAATACGGCAGCGCCGCCCACAAAGACCTCGGTGTACAGGGTGTGTGCTCAGGAATGAGCGGCAGGATATGCTTGAGCATGGTTTGCTTGCCGCCGTAGTAGGTAATGGGGGTTTTCATTGGTTTTTGTAGTTATAATTTTTAGGTTCAAGATGCGAATAATGGGTTATTTCTAAAGTTTTTGAGTAAAAGTAAATATAAATTTGGGATTAGTAAATTTGTATAGATATTAAATTATTTCTTTTCGCCATCAATAATTGTAAAGAGTATTTAATCATTTCTTCGCTTTTTGAGTAACATTTTGTTT
>JAISBU010000030.1 GCA_031266015.1 Prevotellaceae bacterium
ACGTTTTATCTACACATAAAAGAATGCGAGCTTAGATACAATTATAGAAACAAAAATATTTACTTAACTTTACTTAGAAACTTTAGAAAAGAACCTCTAAAGTTGTCTTGAACCTAAAAATATTGTGTTGTAATTTACCATTTATTGGTGAGCGGGGGTTGTCATGCTGAGCTTGTCGAAGCATGGGGCGTGGGGCGCGATTGGCCTTGCCGAACTTCGGTTCCTACATTCCCTGCGCAGAGCCTGTCCCGAGCGAAGTCGAGGGGGGCGGAATGACGAGGCGGCAGTGAGAAAAAGGGATAATTTCGTTTATAAAAAAGAAGAGGGTCGGTATTTAGTACCGACCCTCTTCTTTTTATAAATTTTATCTACCAACTATTGTTGAGTAGCAGCAGGTTCTGCAACAGGTTCTGCAGCAGGCTGTTCAGCCTTTGGAGCAAAGTTTGCAAATTCGATATCTTTATCTGCGCGGGCCTTAAGAGTCGCATCTTGGCTGGCATCTTGCAAGTTGTCGGTTACGCCGTTTGAATCATTGAAGCGTACTGCGACAATAGCCTTAAGGTATGAAGCAAGTGGAGTCTGAAGATCTGCCAAAACCTTTTTAGCATCTTCGTTCTTGCCCAAAAGTATGAGAGCAAGCACTTCATTTTCGGTTTTAGCGCCGCGCAGCAAGGTTACAGCGTTGCTGTAGTCACCTTTTCCAATGGCCAAGTAACCAAGACCTAACTTGCCAGCCTCAAGTCCGGCTTCGGCAAGCTGCTTTTCAGCGTTAGCTTTGTCACCTTGTAGCAGAGCAAGGTACCCCAGATTGTTCTTAATGCTAAGGTCATTAGCCTTCTTCGTGTTAGCGGCTGTAAGCACCGGAGCTGCATTAGCGGTATCTTTTTGTTGAATGTATACAGCGCCCAGGTTATTGTATGCGCGAGCATCATCAAACTTTTCAGCAGCCTTCCGGTACAATGCAATCTTGGTAGCGTAGTCATCGTACAGCTTGTTACCTGCGTATAGCAATTGCTCAAGGTTAAGCGTATCCAGGTTATTCGCATCAACAAATGTCTTAATAGCCTCATCATTCAGCTGAGCAATTTCCACCTTAGCAATCATTTTAGAGCGACGCAACTGAGGAAGAATCTTCTCTGCCAGCACTTGGTATACTTTCGACATATTCTTGATTTCACGCTCACGAATAGCAGGGTCGTTGTACATAGAAAGTACGCGTAAGATCAACTCCTTATCCTGGATGTCAGAAGCAGCAACCAGCGCTTGGAAACCGTCCCAGTCTTCAGCGGTATGCTGAATGCTTACCAAGTCCTTACTCACGCGCGCCTTAGATTTTTTGAAGTATTGATTCAAAGCATCATTAGCAGACTTACCACGGGCGGTGGACAACTTTTCGTTCAGCTCCGTAGGGCCGTCCGGAGAAGCGTACGAAGAAATTTGCAGCTCCTTCAAGGTTGCGTTATTTTCACCCTTTGACGCTTCTGCAATAAACTGCTCCAACGCCTTAATGTCTTCTTTCTTCAGCTCAGAGGTACGTACCGTTGACTGGTTGATTACGAACTTAATCTCAGCCTCTTTTTCATCGCCTACAACCTGAACGTACTGGTCTACCATGTATACAGGCTTAACCTCAACTTGCGCCAACGTGTATGTTGCAATAACGCCGTCTGCAGCCTTAATATCCTTAGGAAATTGCATTCTTTGCCCCTTAACGATAAGCGTAGGACGTATCTCCAAAGTTGATTTTGCCAACTCGGGGGTGTAGCTAAACTGCAACTCTTGTGTGTAGCTACCACCTTTAGCGGCAATAACCTGATTGTTATCCTTTACCTTCTCTCCTTGCAAAAGTTTTGCGGTTCCGGCTTGCTCTCCGCCATCATACTTCATTACCGGAAGCATTTCCAACACAGCGTCCGGGTGGAAATATTTTTCAGGAAACGTTACCGTAATTTTCGCCTTAATAACTCCGGCTGTGGCCTCTAGCACAGCGGGGTCACAAGTTACCTTAATTTGATCTGCCGAGTCTTTCATTTTATCGGGGCTACCGCATGAGGCAATGATCAACCCTAATGAAACCGCCAAGCAGAATACTCTTCTTTTCATGACTTTTAATCTTTTATGTATGGTAATTTTTTTTGTTTCCGAAACCATTAATGTACAAAGATATGAAAACTATTTGAATGCTCATAGTGGAACTGGTCAACAGGTGAAATTTTTGCATTCATTCAAGAAGCTATAGATGAACATGATTTACATAAATCTCTGTATATCAACATTATAACTCAATATGAGTATTGATGATATTCTGAAAATTTAAGGCTAGGTTCATTACGATTACTAAAAAGAGGCGACAACCATTGAACCTTCACATTCCTAGATCAATTAATCAGCCTCCTCTTTCTAATGAGAAAACGTTTTATTTTTCATTCTATTTTGCCGAAAGGCGTATTTACGGAGGATTGAAGCCCTTTTGGTTTCTTAAATAATGCCGAACTGCGTTAAGCAACAGCAAACTCAATAATTTTCAGACGGTTAACTTAACCGTTATTTAGCTGGAACCCCTTGTCCAGTGTGGGTTTTTGTGGTATTTTTGCTAGTTATATCCATACTACAACCAAAATAACAAAACAGCATGGCAGCGGAAAGCAAAATCAAGGTGGGCATCACACAGGGTGATATTAACGGAATTGGTTATGAGGTTATACTAAAAACCTTAAGCGATCAGCGCATTGCGGAAATGTGCACTCCCATTATTTACGGATCGCCAAAGGTGGCTGCCTACCACAGAAAAAATATTAGCAATTTAGAAAACTTTAACCTCAACATAATCCGTACCGCTGCTGAGGCCAGCGCCAAGCGAGCCAACATTGTAAACGTAATGGGCGAAGAGGTAAAGATTGAGCCGGGCAAGCTAACCGCAGCCGGCGGGCAAGGCGCGCTGACTGCGCTGAAGGCCGCTGTGAAGGATTTGAAGGAGCAAAAAATTGATGTGTTGGTAACGGCTCCTTTCAATAAGCAAAACGTTCAGTCTGAAAGCTACACTTTCCCCGGACATACCGAATTTTTAGCCTCAACTTTTGAGGCTCCTGAGGTGCTGATGCTGCTGGTAAATGAGGGGTTACGAGTAGGCGTTGCTACAGGACATATTCCTTTGGCAAAAGTTTCGGAAGCGCTCAACAAGGGGTTGATTTTGAGAAAATTACGCTTGCTCAATAAGTCTCTAAAGCAGGATTTTACCATACATAAACCACGCATTGCAGTGTTGGGGCTGAACCCTCACGCCGGTGACGGTGGGCTGCTTGGCTCTGAGGAAAACGATACTATTATTCCGGCTGTAGAAGAAGCCATCAAAAACGGCATACTCGCCTTTGGGCCATATCCTGCCGACGGGTTCTTTGGTTCGGACAGCATCAAGCGTTTTGACGCCGTACTGGCCATGTACCACGACCAGGGTCTGGCGCCTTTCAAGGCTGTGGCTTTCAACACCGGCGTCAACTACACGGCAGGGCTGCCTATCGTGCGCACATCTCCTGCGCATGGCACTGCTTATGATATTGCGGGTAAAGATAAAGCCTCTCCGGATTCCTTACGTGCCGCCATTTATATGGCCTGCGATATTTACAAAAGCCGTAAAGGGTACGCCGAGGCAGGTAAAAATCCGGTACCATACGCTCCATCTGCAGCGCCTGCTCGCAAGTTCGAATAATTTTCATCACTCAACAAAAAAAGTCGACATGAAGTTTGCCCATTTGAATTTCACTTCGCTTCCGGGTGCAGAGCTGTCATCATTTCAAATGGTGGTAGGTTTTGCCATTCGCTATTAATTTCATTTTTCAAACACGAATTACAATCTTGGATTTTTTACCATGTACGAATACATAAAAGGTCAGCTGGCAGAATTAACCCCCACATACGCAGTGGTGGATGTTTCAGGTTTGGGCTATATGGTCAATATTTCACTGCAAACTTTTTCTAAGTTGGCCGATCAAAAGGAGGTCATGCTGTATATCCACCAGCAAATACGTGAAGATGCTCATTTGCTTTACGGTTTTTGCGACAAGGAAGAGCGGGAGCTATTTTGCCTTTTGATCAGCGTATCGGGTGTAGGCGCCTCTACCGCACGCATCATGCTTTCGTCGCTTACGGGTGGCGAGCTCACGGGAGCAATCGCTACCGGTAATATTGCCGTGCTAAAAGGTGTAAAGGGTATCGGGCTAAAAACGGCAGAGCGCATTGTAGTAGACCTTAAGGATAAAGTTACTAAAGTTGCGGCAGGAGCCAGCGCCAGCTCGTTAGCCAGCGTAAACAGCGTTTGTACGGAAGCGGCAGCCGCCTTGCTCGCGCTTGGATTTCCGAAACCGGCTACAGAAAAAGCGGTGGATGCTGCTTTCAAGCAAAACGGATCATTGAATGTGGAGACTCTTATACGTGCTGCACTACAGAAACTTTAGCGCACAAGCTCGGTAGCTACAAACCCGTAATAAACATTAGGCAAATTACTATTAGCTCGGTAGACAACATATCACGTTTTGCATTACTCCTGCTCCTTGGCGCTTGTACCATCACTGCAGGAAAAGCACAAGGCGTACCTTCGCCTGGCAGGGATGACAAAACGTGGACTCCGGCGCAAGACGAGTCTGAGCAATACACGGTGGACTACGACGAAGGTAGTAAGCTATATACTTTTCGAGACAAGGACGCTCCGCAAAGCGCCACTCCCGTAAAGGTGATGGATGCCGATGAGTACAAGCAGTATCAATTCAACCAAGCGCTACGCAGTGCATGGCTAAACAGACGCAACACCGAGGCAGGCAGCAGCGCCCGTAGTGGTAGCGGTGACGATGTTTCCCGGTTAATTCCAAAATTCAGCATATCTAATAATCTGACTTCCAGTCTATTAGGTGGCGACTTGCTAAATGTAGACATTAGCCTGCAGGGTGCAGTAGAGCTGATTTTTGGCTATAAGTGGAGCAAAACCGACAACCCCACCATTCCTGAGCAATACCGCTCACATGGTGTGTTTGACTTTGACTTCAACTACCAGCTGAATGCTTCAGGCAAGATTGGAACTATGAAGCCTGACGGTACTATTGATAACAAGATTACCATCAACTTTGTAAGCAGCTCAGATTTCTCCTTTGACTACCAAGACCTGCTAAAGATAGATTACAAGGGCAGCGAAGACGACATCATCCAAAAAATTGAGGCAGGTAATGTAAGCCTTCCGCTCAATGGTTCGCTCATTACAGGCAGCCAGAGCTTGTTCGGTTTCCGTACCGACCTGAAGTTTGGGAATCTTACCATAGAGGCCATTGCCTCGCAGCAAAAAGGGCAATCGTCCACCATCAACGTAAAGGGCGGTGCGCAAGCTACCCTGTTTGAAATTACAGCGGATAAGTATGATGCTAACCGCCACTTCTTCCTATCGCATAATTTCCGCAACCAGTACAATAATGCGCTGAAGTATCTACCGCTCATCCAGTCGGGTATTACTATCACTCGGTTGGAGGTTTGGGTTACCAATCGCAGCAGCAGGTTTGATAACGCGCGAAATATTCTAGCGCTTGATACTCTGGGTACGGGCAATAATCCTGACAACAGCAATAACGCTTTTTACAGCTCTATAAAAAATAACGACCATGCCCGTAACATGAGCACCATTAATGTAGCCATGGGAGCTCTGCAGCAAGGTAAAGACTATGAGAAAGTAGAAAATGCCCGTCGTCTTACGGCGAATACGGAATACACATTCCACGATAAGCTGGGTTACATTTCACTGAACACAGCGCTTAACTCTGACGAAGTACTTGGTGTTGCCTACGAATATACCAGCGGAGGTAAGGCTTATCGTGTGGGTGAATTTTATGATGACGGTATTGCCGCTCCAAAAGTCCTGTATGTTAAGCTGCTTAAAGGAACGAATCTATCTCCACGTTACAACACGTGGAAGTTGATGATGAAAAACATCTATAGCCTGGATGCTTATCAGCTGAGCGCTGACGATTTCACGCTAAATGTGATGTACCGCGATGATGCTGTGGGAACCAACGTGCCTTACCTGAGTGAGGGAAATGTAAAAAACATTCCTCTGCTACAGGTTTTAAATCTGGATAATAACAACGCTGCCGGCAACCATTATCCTGACGGGCGCTTTGACTTCTTTGAGGGAGTTACGGTACAATCCAATACCGGACGGATTATTTTCCCTGTGCTGGAACCTTTTGGTCGAGACTTGGGATCGAAAACCGGGTACCCTACCGCCGACAAGTACGTGTACAATGAGCTTTATGACTCTACTCAGGTAAAAGCAAAGCAGCTAGCCGACAAGAATAAGTTCAGCATGACGGGATATTACAAATCATCGTCAAACTCCGAAATTATGCTTAACGCAACCGACATTCCGGAGGGCTCTGTAGTCGTTACAGCCGGTGGTATTAAGCTGGTGGAAAATGTTGACTACAACGTAAACTACACGCTAGGACGGGTAAAAATTATTAATCCGGTTTACCTCCAGTCCAACGTTCCCCTGCAAGTTTCGGTGGAAAGCTTGAACAATTTTGCCATGGTAAATAAGACCCTTGTAGGGGCAAACTTCAAGTACAAGCTGGCAAAGAACTTCAACGTGGGAGCAACGGTGTTGCACCTCAACGAAAGACCGCTCACGCAAAAAGTTTCATACGGTGACGAGCCCATATCCAACACTATTTGGGGAGTAAACGCCTCGTACCAAACCGGAGCCGGCTTCATTACCACATTGGTAGATGCCCTGCCTCTCATCAGCACTAAAGCGCTTTCTACCGTATCTGTTGATGCCGAATTTGCACAGCTGCTACCCGGTCACTCCAGCGCCATCGGTAAGGCCGGAGCTACCTATATTGACGATTTCGAGTCTACTAAGTTAACCGTAGACCTAAAGCAGTATACAGCCTGGATGCTTGGTAGCACACCGGAGTACATGTCTACTCCACGTGCCCGGCAAAAATACTTTGAAGGAAGCAAATCCCGTAATCTTGATAACGGCTATAACCGGGCAAAGCTGGCATGGTATACGATAGACCCGCTATTTTTGCGTAACATAGCAGGTACGCCGCTGTACATGAAGGACAACCCGAGGACTTATCGTAAAAACCATTATGTACGTGAGGTTGCGGAGAAGGAAATTTTTCCCGATAAGGATGTTAAGATTGGCGTAGATGCCAACATATCTGTCTTAAACTTAGCGTATTACCCAAAAGAGCGTGGCCCTTACAACTATATTGGAGCAACTTATGATGCCGACCTTCGTCGTCCTAACAGCGATGGATCTTTACGCAACCCTGAAACCAACTTTGGCGCTATATCACGTGCGCTTCCAATTACAGACTTTGAAAGCTCCAACATTGACTATATCGAATTCTGGCTGCTCGATCCATTCATATACGACAAGAAGTCTAACGGCGGCAAGCTGTTTTTCAACATCGGCGACGTGTCGGAGGATGTTTTAAAGGATAGCCGCAAATCATTTGAGAACGGTATACCCTATCCCTACGACACCGCCCTGCTGGAAGAGACAGCTTGGGGTTTGGTACCAAAAGTACAATCTCTTACCACCACCTTTGACAATAATACCGAAGCCAGGCGCCTGCAAGACGTCGGGTATGACGGATTATCCAGCACACAGGAAAAAACATTCTACAATCGTAAATATCAATACTTAAACAGGCTTGAAGCATGGCTGACATCTGCGGCCTACGGGGTGTATGAGAAAGATCCCTCCAACGATGATTACCACTACTATCGTGGTGATGACTATGACCGTGACAGGCTGGACATACTACAGCGCTACAAACAATACAATAATACAGAAGGTAACTCACCCGTGGCTACGGGAGGTATGTCCAACTCCGCAACTACCATGCCCAACACCGAAGACTTAAACAAGGACAATACCTTGAATGAGCTGGAGAGCTACTACGAATATTCTGTAGACTTAAGTCCGGCCGTACTTAGCGGTGAAAACAGCGTAGGACGAAACTACATCACGGATGTTCGCACATACGATATAAAGGATGCTGATTATGGAGAGTATCAAAAAGTAAGCTGGTATCAGTTCAAGATTCCAATTGCCGATGGTATTTCTCATGGCGATATTGAAGACTTCAAATCCATGCGCTTTATGCGCATGCTAATGAGCGGTTTTGGCGACAGCCTGGTTGTGCTGCGTTTTGCTAAATTTGAGCTGGTACGTGGCGAATGGCGTAAGTATGGCTACTCTCTTATTGAAACCCAGGAAGGTTTGGCTCAACCGGAGTACACTACGGCCACCCTTGATATTTCCGCCGTAAACATTGAGGAAAACGCCAACCGCACACCGGTTAACTATCTGCTCCCTCCCGGTGTTAGCCGTGTGATCGATAACAC
Organism: Prevotellaceae bacterium; assembly: GCA_031266015.1. Lineage (GTDB taxonomy): Bacteria > Bacteroidota > Bacteroidia > Bacteroidales > UBA932 > JAISBU01. Next base: position 8,401 of record JAISBU010000030.1, read on the forward strand.
CACCAATCAGCAAATGCAACGCAATGAGCAAGCTATGATGCTCACGGTAGAAGGATTGGCAGATGGCGATGCACGTGCTGCATACAAAAGCGCCACATACGATATGCGTAACTTCAAGCGTATCCAAATGGACGTGCACGCCGAAGCGCTACCACATTCCGGCAATCTAAAAGATGGAGAATTAGCGCTATTTGTACGTTTAGGTACCGATTATCGCTACAACTTTTATGAGTACGAAATTCCGCTTAAGCTAACACAACCCGGGTACTATCAAGATAACCAGAGAGAGGTCGTTTGGCCTTCGGAAAATAAGCTGGATGTAGAGCTCAGCCTGTTTACCCAAGCCAAGCAGGAGCGCAACAACAAGATGCGCCAACCGTACAGCGCTATCACCCTTGCATCAATGTTTGAGGCGGCTGACGGGAACAACACTGTTCGTGTGGTAGGTAATCCTAACTTGGGTGAGGTGCGCGTGATGATGGTTGGCATCAAAAATCCCCGTCAAAAAAACAAGATGGATTTGGCCGATGACGGCTTGCCCAAGGATGGCATTGTGTGGGTTAATGAGTTAAGGCTCACTAACTTTGACGAAAGTGGAGGCTGGGCTGCGAACGCTCGCATTGCCGCTAATCTTGCCGACTTGGGTAATGTTTCCCTGGCCGGCAGCATGGCTCGTGCAGGATTTGGCGCGTTGGACACACGTGTGAGCGAGCGCTCTCAAGAGGACGCCTACAGCTATGACCTGAATACCAATTTTGAGCTGGGAAAATTCTTCCCAACCGGCCTGGGTGTGAGCCTGCCCTTCGGCTTTGCCTACTCCGAAAGCTTCATAGTGCCCAAGTACAATCCGTTTGATCCGGATATTTTGCTAAAAGATGCTCTCAGTAACGCCTCGTCCAAGCATGAAAGAGACTCCATTAAGAAAGTGGCCATAGAGTACGCCATGCGTAAAAACATCAGCTTCAATAATGTACGCTTTACAGGTGGAAAGCTGTTGAGCTCACTGGGTCCAATAGCTCCCGGTAACTTCACGGTGGGATACATGTATAACGAATCGTTGGCGCGTAACATTAACATTGAGCGTGACTACAAAAACTCACACACCCTTACCGGAGGTTATGCCTTTGGTACAACTCCGGTAACTCTTGAGCCATGGAAAAACTCCAAAATAAAAACAGAGTGGTTCAAAATTATCAAAGATTTCAACCTTGCGCTATACCCAAACCAGTACGGATTCAATACCGACTACACAGACACATATAGCGAATATATATCACGCAGCCTCTACCCCGGCATAGTAATTACTCCAATCATTCTACGGGAGCGAGTGTGGAATCGCATGTACACGCTGGGCTGGGATATTACGCAAAAGCTAAAATTCAACTTCAACGCGAGAAATACTTCACGCCAAGATATTTCTCTTACTCCCGGCAGCGACACTTTGGATACTGACCAAAGCTGGCGAAACACGCACTACGGTCATGAGTACAATGTGTCTTACACGCTGCCATTCAATAAGCTACCGATTTTATCATGGACTAATACTACCGCAACCTACAGAGCCAACTACGATTGGGATGCGCCGGTTGTAGTGGGGGGCGCCGATTTTCCGAATCCCGGCAACACCGTTCGTAACGCTAACAATTTCCAGCTAACCAACACATTTAACCTGCTGAACTTATACAACAAATCAGCTTACTTAAAAGAGGTAAATCAGGAGTTTGATGGCCGCGCAACCAAAAAGCGCGACATGAAAGACGTTGCCTACGAAGCCGAGAAACTCAACATTCCTGCCGGAGGAAAGAGAGTTGTAAAGCACAACTTAAAGGCAACAGGCGTAAAGGTTCAGGTATTTGGAGAGAATGGGAAAGAGGTAAGAGTTACGATGAAAACTCTGGATGACCGGAATGTGGAAATCAGCAGCAGGGAGGAGGTAAAAAATGGAAAGGTAGTAGTAAAAGGAAAGGTTCCCGTACCGCAAAATCCTGCAGTATACTTAACCAAGCTATCCCTACGGCTGCTCATGTCTGTGCGTAACGTAAACATAGTGTACTCGCGCGGCGGCGAAACTGTACTCCCCGGCTATACGCCAAAAACAGCTATTCTAGGCCTGGATGATAAGTATAACTTTAGTGCTCCGGGATTAGATTTCATCTCCGGTTCGCAAAGTTTCGATTTCATGGGCAACTTCTTCGGCTCGTCAGAAGAATACATCCTTAGCCGTGCACGCCGCAACAGCTGGCTGATAACCGACACCAGCATTGCTATCGATCCATTCACCATGCTTATGAACAACAGCCTGACTATGCGCATGACCATTGAACCGATTCGAGATTTGAAAATTGACTTTACTGCAAATCAAACCTATAGCAGCAGCAAATCCTGGTACGACATAAATAACAATGGCAGTCCAATTCCAACAGAAACCGGAGCTTTCAGCATGACGGTAGTTGCCATTGGAACCGCTTTTGAAAATCCTAAAACAGAAAACTACTACCATTCAAGCGCCTACCAAAGATTCGCCGATGCACGTCAAGATATTGCTTTTGCTCAGGCCCGTCAACGCTACGGAAGTAACATTCCGGTTGTGCGAGATTCCACAACAGGGTTTGACTTTCCTCAGGGCTATAGTCCTTTATCACAGGACGTTTTAATTCCGGCCTTTGCCGTTGGCTACCTGGATAAATCGGTCAATAAGAGAACTTTAGACTACGCAGATTTTTTAGGAAAAATCCCTATCCCCAACTGGCAAATCACCTACACAGGACTCTCCCGCATCAGCGCGCTCAAGCCTTACATAAAATCAGCCAGCTTAACGCACTCCTACAAGTGTATTTACAGTGTCGGATCATTCGGCAGCAATTCCAACTTCTCCGAAGATCCGACCGGAGTAGATGCGCAAGGCGACTACTACTCCAGGTATAGCATATCCAACGTTAGCCTTACCGAAAGTATCGTACTTGGCAGCCTTGATGTAACTTGGGCTATCGGTTTGCAAACCCGTCTGGAGCTGCGTAAAAACAGGCGCGTTGACCTTAGCCTGAGCAACAATCAAATTATAGAGAACGGAGCATGGGACGGTACCGCAGGAGTTGGGTATACGTTCAAAGATGTTCCGCAGATATTAAACTTTAGCGACAAGCAAAACGACAAAACCAGCGTTACGCTGAGGGCAGATTTTACCTATCGTGAAGATAAAAATATTATTCGTAAATTAGCCGAAAATACAACCCAAATTACCGACGGTCGCCGCAACCTGGCAGTTAAGTTCACAACAGACTACCTGCTGATGAAAGACCTGACATTCAGAGTGTATTTTGACTGGGCTAAAAACAATCCTTACGTGTCGGCAGTAAATACTTCAAACCTGGCATTCGGATTTAGCCTACGCTACGTACTTGGACTTTAAAAGTGAAAAGTAAAACTCAGAAGCAGAACATACATATTGATTGCGAAGAAGTACTTCGACTTCTTGCTAGCATTGTAAAAATAACGAAAACAACCCTCAACAAATAAAACTTTCAACTAATATGAGTACACCAAACAACCTAAAGTACAGCAGCGATCACGAGTGGGTACGCGTAGAAGCCGACGGCATCGCTTACGTTGGCATTACCGATTACGCACAAAGCCAGCTGGGCGATATTGTTTTTGTAGATATCGACACCGTTGGCGAAGCTATCGCTCAAGGTAGCGTCTTTGGCGCAGTTGAAGCAGTAAAAACAGTTTCGGATTTGTTCATGCCCGTTAGCGGTGAAATTCTGGAGCTGAATCCGGAGCTGGATGGGGCGCCGGAATCCGTGAACAAGGATCCTTACGGTAATGGCTGGATGATAAAAGTGAAAATGGGTAATCCGGCTGATGTAGAGAAGTTGCTTGATGCCGATGCCTACGCTAAGCTAATCGGCTAGCACAAAATAACTATCCCCGGCTTTCTAAAGTGGAGAGTCATAACTATTTAAGTAATAACTAGTTAACTTGCAGCACTAGTCCTTTCAGATACTCCCCTTCCGGATGAAATATGCTGATGGGATGATCTGCCGGTTGTGTAAGCTGATGCAGTATCTTCACCGGGCGGTGGCTATCCACAGCAGCGGCAAACACAGCGCTGCGAAACTGCTCGCGGCTGACGACCTGCGAGCAGCTGAACGTAAAAATAATTCCGCCCGGCTGAATTTGCTTCAACGCCAAAGCATTTAGTCTTCTGTACGCCTGCAGCGCATTCTTAAGAGCGCCTATATGCTTGGCAAATGCAGGAGGATCCAGCACAATGAGGTTATGCCTTTGGTCAATACTTCGTAAGTAATCAAAGCCATCTCCCGTAATGGCAGTATGAAGTGTGGTTCGGCCAAGATTCAGCTCCACATTACGAAAAGCTTGCTCCATAGCGCGTACAGAGCTGTCTACCGAAACAACTTCTTTAGCGCCACCGCGCAAGGCATACACAGAAAAGCCTCCCGTGTAGCAAAACATATTCAGCACGCTACGCCCGGCGCTGTACCTCTCCAGCAGGCTGCGATTTTCCCGTTGGTCCAGGAAAAAACCGGTCTTTTGTCCGGCTTCCCAGTCCACCTCAAACTTAAGCCCATGCTCCAAAACAGGTTCATGCTGCCTTTTTCCGAGCAGGTAGGAATCGGCAACATTCAGGTTCGCCTCAAAGGGCGGCGCAGTGCCGGAGCTCTTATCGTACACAGCCTTTATCCTTCCGCCACCTACCTTTTTCAACGCCTTCGCAATATCATTCCTTGCACGATAAATGCCCACCGAGTGCGCCTGCATTACCGCTGTACTTCCGTACACATCCACAATAAGCCCGGGCAAGCCGTCGGCCTCGCCATGCACCCACCTGTAGCAGGTAGTATCGGCGCTATCCACAAGCCCCATACTTTTACGCAGCCGGAGCGCCGCCCTCAGCTGCTGCTTCCAGTATTGCTCATCTATACTGCAGGGAGCAAAGCTAAGCATGCGTACCGCAATGCTACCGGTCTGATAGTGCCCCACTCCCAACGGCTGACCATCGGACGAAACCACCTCAACAACATCTCCTTCTTCAGGAGCCCCGTCAATTCTTTTTATAGCGCCGGAAAATACCCACGGGTGAAACCTCAATAGAGCATCTTCTTTACCTGATTTTAAAACTAGCTGCATAAGTCATCTATATGCCTGCAAAGGTACACAGAAGAATTTATAATTTACGATGGTTGATTTATAATTGTTGAGCTTGCCATAAATATACGACTCCGTTGGAATCAATTGTCAATATCGACAGTTGTTCGCTGGTAATTGTCATACTTCGCTCTATTCAACATAACAACAAGCTTACACAACATCCTAATTATCAAATATTAACCACTAGTGTTACGTTTAATTTAGGTTCAAAATACGAATAATGGATTACTTTTAAAGTTTTGAGTAAAAGCAAGTATAAATTTTTGTTCCTAGTAGTTGTACCTAAATTCGCACTCTTTAATGCGCAAGTAAAACTTATGCTTATGTATTCTCCTCTGAACTTTGCCATAAAAGTCAAGTAGTTCGTTACATGTTTAACATTTTAGCTGGCGGAATATTACCCGATAGCGGAATGAGGTCTGTGCTCGTTGTAGTAGACCAAAAAAGCAGCGCGTGTCAGCCTATCGGCGCGTAGAGCGGTCAAAATATACTTCAAGCTGCACAGGCGCTTTGGTTGTCGGGGACAACTTTTTATTACGACGGTTGTAAACGAGAGAATAGCGGACTTTCATGCTGTATCACATTTTGCAAAAAAATGAACATTATTGGTATCACATTCCACAAAATTACACAACATTATCCGAAGCTACAAGAAATTAATCGTAGCTGTATGCGGCTGGAAATAAGCGTATAAAAACAATACAACATTGTGCAATTTCACACAATGTTGTATTTGTGGAGCTGACGGGAGTCGAACCCGTGTCCAAACAAGGTCTTAACGTGCTTTCTACATGCTTATCTGCTCTTCGATTTTCGAGGTTGCATCAGGCGAGCTGCTGCCGAATGTAACCCTTATCCTCTAAATTTTCGCCAAGCACCCGAGGCTTTTACTCGACTATCTCAAAATTATGATACCCCATAAGCGCTTACGTTAATGAGCGGAACGCAAGTGCGGGATACTCGTCGGCATGTTCCTGGAACTTGCGGATTAAGCTTATAAATCGTCTAACGATTAAGCAGCGAGTGCATAGTTTGATTCGCCGGTTACGGCTTGCACGTTGATATTTACGAGCTCCCGTACAACGCTCGGCATGCTTACACCTCAAGTCATCCTGCTGTCAAAACCAAACAGCCCCCTTTTGAAGTATACTCTACAAAGTTAACTATAAAATCGCAGAATTATATTTGTGCCAACATTTTTTGTAAATTTGCTACCTACAAATTTCTATGAGCCTCATGAGCAGCATATATGAATCGTTAAACGCACTTAACTCAGTTTCCCCCATAAAATTCGCGGGCACCGCCAGCTTGGGAGTAAATATAGTGCTGGGAATCATCATGTTTGGTGTAGCGTTGGATATTAACCTCAAGCACTTCAAAGAGCTACTAAAAAGTCCCAAACCACTCATTGTAGGGGTACTCTGCCAGCAAGTACTGCTACCGGCTTTGACCTTTTGTATAGTGGTATTAGGAAAGAATATTATTACTCCCCAGGTAGCCATGGGTATGATTCTGGTGGCAGCTTGTCCCGGGGGAAATATTTCCAACTTTATGGCTCAATTGGCCAAAGGACGCACGGAGCTTTCCATTGCCCTTACCGCCATTACCACCGTGCTGGCCACCTTCACCACCCCATTCAATTTTGCCTTTTGGGGGCGCATGTATCTCAATTTTCTTGGCAAGCGCTCCGGCGAAGGCATGCTACAAGCTCTGGAAATAGATCCGGTGCAAATGTTCATTACGGTTTTCATTCTTTTAGGAATTCCACTGGTAATCGGATTACTGTTTGCTCGTAAATTTCCAAATGTGTCGAAAAAAATCGCCAAGCCACTACGTCAGCTATCCATCGGCTTCTTTGTGCTGATAGTAGCTGGAGCACTAGCCAACAACTTCGGGCTATTCATCCGGCACATTCACTACATAGCACTGATTGTATTTGTGCACAATGGATTTGCGCTACTCGTAGGTTATTTGGGTGCACGCTTTGTGGCCAAGCTCAACGAGCCGGAGTATCGTGCAATTACCATAGAAACAGGAATTCACAATTCCGGGTTAGGTTTGGCGCTCTTGTTTAACCCCAAAATATTCCCTGCACCCATGGTCGGAATGCAGTTTGTTACGGCGTGGTGGGGAATATGGCATATTGTATCAGGCTTAGCGCTAGCCATTTACTGGTCTTACAAAGAACTAAAAGGGGAAGGCACTCCTAAAACAGCAAAAGTAAACCGAATAAAATAGCGTTAAAAAGTAAAAAGTAGGATGCCGTGCGAGAGTGCGTTGTTGTCATGCAGCGCTTGTCTTCGCCGAGTTCAGATTCCTCCACGCGCCCGCTCGTACCTCACGGGCTTGGTCGGAATGACGGCATCGTTGTTGGGTGAGGTGGGGAGGTTTGCGGCGACTACGCCGCTGCAAACCTCCCCACCTACTATTTTACCCCTAGCCCTCGTCATTCCGATCCCCCCTCGACTTCGCTCGCGATGACGTGGGTTTATTGACATGAGCTGCTTCGACAGGCTCAGCAAGACAGCGCACACGTACCGATAAATTGTAAATGGCATGAGATCGATTTCGTTTTGCCTTCCCTGTAATGGCTAAGTGGTTTTTGGTAGTGTTAGCTCAGCTGTATACCGACTGTTTTGAATGCTTATGCTCAGCGTGTAGCGGTTGGGGTATATCAGCTGTAACCTCTTTTTTATATTTTCCAGGCCTATGCCCGAACTTTCCTTTAGTCCGGTTTCGTTTTTTGTAAAAATTTGATTGCTGACGCTGAAAAGCAGCTGCTTTTCAGCAATGGCAAACCGAATGGTTATGGCGGAGGTTCCTTGAGGGTTTATGCCGTATTTAAAGGCGTTTTCAACAAAGGAAAGAAATAGAAATGGAGGAACCTGCACTCCATCGAGGTGGGCAGGATGCTCCATTTTTACGCTTAACATGCTTTCGCTATGGCGTAAGCGCATGAGCTCTATGTAGCTTTCCAGAAAGTTGATTTCCCCGGATAGCGCCACCTGTCCATCTTCTGATTCGTAAAGGAGGTAGCGCATCAGGCGAGAGAGTTTTACTATGGCCTCTTTTGCCTTTTCTCCGTCAATATCTACCAGCGCATGAATGTTGTTGAGCGTATTCATGAAGAAGTGCGGGCTTATCTGATTTTTCAGGTAGGCCAGCTCTGTTATCAGATGCTGCCTCTCTTTTTCCGACTGAGTGTTTTTTTCCTCTGTCCAGCGTACAAATATTTTAGTGCCGGAGTTGAAGCCAACAATAAGTATTGAAATCGCAATTAACCCAAACCCAAGAAACGGCGGACGCGGACGATAGGGTTTATCTGTTTTTTTTCCGTCAAAAGGGAGCATGTTAATTTCACCACCCTGTGTTCGTGGCGGAAGCTTACCCTCCATGCGCTCGTGTCCGGGAAAAAAAGGCATTTGTTGGCGTATAATTTTTTTGTCCACCAGCATAGCGCCGGCAATTAACAGAGCGCATGAACCCAAGTAAATCCAATATCTTCCTTTTAGCAGCAGCTTTGGAGCCAGTAAAAAGTTGTTGATGCTGAATACTAAAGCAAAGGGCAACGGCAGCAGCCATCCCCTGAAAATGAAGCTCCACTCCCGGCTGCCCGATGCTCCTGAGGTAAAGAACGGCGCAAAAATTATCGCCATCCAGATAAGGATGTACATGCCGTACTCGAAGTAGCGTATTTGTTTATTTGCAGCCATTTTGTAATGTAAAGGTATCGGAATACGAGAACCCGTTTTTAATTTTTACCACGGATATACAGATATCGCAAAAAATATACCAACTTCTACGGCGGTTCACTCCGTTATCTCCAAATCTCTTGATTAAATGCGAAGCTAAGTCGAGCAACGAAAGAACACGGGAGCAAAACGAAAACCGGTTTATTCGTGTTCTTTGCGTCTCTGTGATTATATGTATTTTATGTAGCTTTTGAATTTTATAGTTAATCATTTGAATCATAGATATTTACGACCTACCTGGGCCGCCGCCGGGGTTACCACCGGGGCCGCTGGAGGCGCCCACTGTTGTTACCATGTTTGTAGTAGTGAATGTAGCCGCCGATGTGCCCTTAGTGTAAGCGGCACCGGTATACAGACCGTGGAAATTTGTTCCGCCGGATATGCTGCCTCCTGTGTAGATTGTATAGCCTGTACTCGCTGCCATGTCCGGGCTGCTGAAAAGCAGGCATAATTGTGAGCTGTATGTCCGTGGCAATTTTAATGTAAGCACTTCTGTTTCACCGCTGGCGCTCTTGATATGAATGGCTGAGATTCCGCTGCCGCCGGTATTGTATATCAGGCTACGTTGTGTGCATATGTTTGATGTTGGCTTGCTGGTTGCTCCACCCAGACCGACCATAATTCCTCCTGTGATTTTGAATTGATTATTATCACAATCAAAACTTTCTTCCGGTACTGTTGAACCACATGAGACGATTACGCCACCTGAAATTGACAGCGTTCCGTTAGAGTCTATACCGTCGTTAGTGGAGCTGTAGCAGTATATATTTCCGCCGCTTATTTCAATATGTTTACTGGCGTTCATGGCATCATCGTATGCTTCAATTTCAACGTTTCCACCTTTAATGCGCAACGTGTCTTTACTTTCTACGCCTTCGGCGTTTGTTCCGCTGGTTTTGATGGTGATTGTTCCGTCGTTTACTGTAAGATTTCCGTTGCTCTTAATGGCTTTGGCCGAACTTCCGTCTTTATTGTAGTTGAAGTAGCCTCCGCTGGTGGTAATATTTATGGTTCCACTATTTACTACCAATTTTTCGTCTACAGAAATACCTTTTCCTCCGCTACCGGAGCTGGTAATATTGATGTTGCCGCCATTTATCGTAAGGTTAGCGTCACACTTTATACCTGATGCCGAAGAAATGTCTTTTTCATCGGCATCATAGAATGCGTTACCTGTGGTGGTAATGGTTACATTGCCTTTTGTAATAACCATATTGCCGGCGCTTTTAAATCCTTTTGAAGCTTTTCCGGAAGCTGCTACTGTTGTGTTTCCTGTACTGTTTACGGTGGTGGTTGTAGCGCTCTTTATACCATGCCCTTTGTCGCCTGTGGTGGTGATATTGATTGCTCCTCCATTAATTTCTACATATCCTTTTTCGCAATCAAGGCCTTCGCCAACAGACTTGGTGGTAAGAGTTCCTCCGTCTATTCTAATGTAGTCGTTCGCATGTATGGCATCGCTGGCGGCCTCTTTGATGATGACGTTTCCATCATACATCCGGAAGTAATCATCAACACAAATTGCATGTTTACATTTACCTCTAATGAGCAGCTCTCCCGTTCCGTAAAAGTTAAGTTGTCCTTCGCTAAAGAATGTTCCCTTCATATCTTCACCTGTAACCTGACTGTAGGTGAAGCCATCAATAAGCCGGTTGCTGGTGTTGTCAACTACATAGACGGATATTTTTTTCCCGCACTGTATGTTGACAGCCGCACCTTGAGGGTTGGTAATGCTAACTCCATTCAGGTACAAGTTAAATTTGTAGCTGCCATAGAATTTTACCGAACCACCGGCAGTTTCGCCGGATAGAATGTAGTTCAACTCTTTGTCGGTTATGGTAGAAGTTACAACCACATTTCCGTTGCTGATATCGGTAGCTACGCCGTTGTTGAGAAATGGATTAGCTACAATAGTGCCGCTATCAGTAAAAGTAATGCTTACCGCATTTTCGAGCGACAATGGCTGTGTGTTCGGAGTAAAGTCTCCATCATAGCCGTTATCGACATCATCGCCCGTTGTTGTACCGGGATTATCTTTTCCACATGAAGCAATAAGCGCCATGAGTAAGCAGCATAGCGCCATTAAGAGATTGTTGACTTTCATTGCTATTTTGATTTAGGGCATTACGTTGTGATATTGTCTAGGCAAAAATACGCCAAATGTATACAAATCAGAAGTAAAATCAACCAACGGTATCTTTTTATCTACGAACCGGAAAGTTGTATTTGGAAAAGACGCGGCTTAACAACAGTAAACCCCAACAGGCAGCGTTCCTGTTGGGGTTTACTGTTGTTAAGCTAAATATCTCTATATCAAGATATTACTTGTCATATCTTTTGGAATTTCAATGCCCATAAGGGTCAGTACGGTGGGAGCAATGTCTGCCAGTACACCGCTTCTCACGCTCTTGATGTCCTTATCTACCACAATAAATGGAACGGGATTCAGCGAGTGCGCTGTATTTGGAGTTCCATCGGCATTAATTGCATTGTCGGCGTTTCCGTGGTCTGCCGTAATAAGAACGGTGTAGCCGTTTCTCTGAGCGGCTTCTACCACATCTTTCACACAGCAGTCAATGGTTTTCACCGCCTTTATAATGGCATCGTAAACTCCGGTATGGCCTACCATGTCGCAGTTGGCAAAGTTTAGCGCAATAAAGCTGTAGGTATTTTTGCCGAGAGCTTTCACCATAGCGTCTTTAACCTCTACGGCGCTCATTTCCGGCTGCAAATCGTAGGTGGCTACTTTGGGCGAGGCGATTAAAATGCGCTCTTCGCCTTCGAAGTTATCTTCACGACCTCCGGAGAAGAAAAAGGTAACGTGCGCGTACTTTTCGGTTTCCGCTATGCGCAGCTGCTTCTTACCTGCCTTTGCAACGATCTCTCCAAGCGTGTTTTGTACGTTGTCCTTATCAAATAAAATATGCAGCATCTTGAATTTATCATCATACGGGGTCATGCAGCAGTAGTACAGGGGCAGGGTTTTCATGCCTAAACCGGGCATGTCCTCCTGAGTCAGTACTGCGGTCAGCTCCTTAGCGCGGTCGTTACGGTAGTTGAAGAAAATTACCGTATCTCCGGCTTCGATGCAGCCTTTTCCGGCAGCGCCTGCCAGCGGTTTTATGAACTCATCGGTTACACCTTCGGCGTATGATTTTTCTATTTCAGAAATAATGTTGTCGGCTTTTTTACCGGTTCCGTTTACCAGCAAGTCGTAAGCTTCTTTTACGCGCTCCCAGCGCTTGTCGCGATCCATTGCGTAGTAGCGTCCTACTACTGATGCTATTTCACCGCATGATTTTTTCAGGTGGTTTTGCAACGCTTCAATAAATCCTTTTCCGCTCTTTGGGTCTGTATCACGACCATCCATGAAGCAGTGCACAAATGTGCGCCCTTGCAACCCGTATTCTTTTGCTATGTCGCAAAGCTTGTACAGGTGGTCGATAGAGCTATGTACGCCACCATCTGAAACAAGCCCCATGAAGTGGATTTTCTTTCCGCTGTCTTTAGCGTTGGTAAACGCTGCTGCCACTTCGGGGTTTTGCCTTATGCTGTTGTCGCGGCAAGCCATGTTGATTTTTACCAAGTCTTGGTAAACTACCCGCCCCGCGCCAATATTAAGGTGTCCTACTTCCGAGTTGCCCATTTGTCCGTCGGGCAAACCTACGTTCTGACCGGAGGTTAACAGCTCCGAAGCTGCATACTCTTTTTTCAGCTGCTGCATGAAAGGCGCTCCGGCTGTGTAGATGGCGTCGGTGGCATCGCTTTTACCGTTGCCCCAGCCATCTAAAATCATCAGTAATACTTTTTTGTTCATCTTTTTTATGCTACTTTTACTATTTTAATTTCGGGTGCAAAGGTACTATATTTTGGGTACTATATTTCAAATTTCCCGTTTCGGATTTCAGATTTTTCTTATCAGCAGGAGTCCATCGCGTAGCGGCAGCATAACCTTTTCTACCCGGGGGTCGTTTGCTACAAGATTGTTGAACCGGATGAGCTCTTGCGTATGCTTGTCGTTGCGCTCCGGTTCTGTGAGTATTTTGCCGCTCCACAGCACATTGTCGGCAATAATCAGCCCACCGCTACGGATTAAATCTACCGCCATGCTATAGTAGCTGCAATACTCTCGCTTGTCGCCGTCAATAAAAATAAGGTCAAACGTACATCTTAATTTAGGAGCGCCTTCCAACGCACTTTGGTGGTGCAGCGTAATTTGTTTCGCATGCTCGGAACGTGGAATAAATTGCTCCGCAATTTCCAACATCTCATCATCTACCTCGTAGGTGTGTAAATGTCCGTTGGGCTGTAACCCTTTGGCTAAACACAGAGCGGAGTACCCGGTAAAGGTGCCGATTTCCAGAATATATTTCGGATTAACCAGCTGGGAAAGCAGCTGCAGCAACGAACCTTGCGACCACTCGGAAAGCATGCGTGGCTGAATCACACGGAGGTGTGTCTCGCGCGAAAGCTCCTGTAGCAATTCAGGCTCCGATGAAGAGTGTTCTAGGCTGTATTTTGCGAGAAAAGACTCCAAATTTCAAACTTTATGTGTATATGAGCGATGATAGCTTTTTAGGATCGAATACCACACGGGCAGCATCCATTATCTGCTCGGCGGTAACGGATTTTACCTGCTCTTCCACCTCTTTCGGAAGTTCAACTTTGTTGTAGGCCAACATCGTTTTTCCCAAAGCCAGCATTATCTGTTCATTGCTTTCGGAGGCAATGGTCAGCTGTCCAATCAGCTGCTTTTTTGCCTTGCTCAACTCTGCTGCGCTCAACTTACTTTCGCACATTCTGCTTAATTCATCGTGCACTAGCGTTAAACATTTATCTACCGATTTCTTGTCGGTACCAAAATAAATATTTGTAGCGCCGCAATCTGAGTATAGAGTGGTGGAGGCGTCTACACCGTATGACAGCCCGTGAGTTTCTCGCAACGCAAGGCTTAAGCGGGAATTCTGACTGGGACCGCCCAGCATGTTGGTAAGCAGGTTAAGCGCATAGCGTCTGTCATCGTTATACCCGAAGGTGCGATTGCCCAACAAGCAGTGCACCTGATACGTTGAGAGCTTTTTCTTTTTCTTGAAAACCGAGTATGGTTCAGGCTTCTGGCGTTTGACTACGTGCCTGCTTGTACGCCGGTGAGAAAAATATTTTTCGGCCAACACCGCTATCTGATCTATGCTATGGCTGCTTACGCTCGATAGCGCCATTTGGTTGGTAGAGTAGCAGCGATGTACAAAATCCAGCACTTTTTGTGAGGTAAATGACCGCAGGCTGGCAGGTGTTCCCAAAATGCCGCGACCTAAGCTGGAGTTCGGAAATACAAGGTCTTCAAAATCATCGAAGATTTGTTCCGACGGGCTGTCTTTGTACAGGTTTATTTCATCCCGGACAATCTCCTTTTCTTTTCTCAGCCCACTTTCGGGAAACAAGGGGTTGAAAACAATGTCGGAGATAATGTCAAAAGCTCTGCCAATGTTACTTTTGAGTATGGCGGCATGAATTACGGTTTCCTCTTTGGTGGTGAAAGCGTTTAAGTCGCCACCTTCGTTTTCGAGAAAACTGCTGATTTGTATGGAGCTCCGGTTTTTTGTTCCCTTGAATAAAACGTGCTCCAGAAAGTGCGCCATGCCATGCTCGTGATCCAGCTCATCGCGCGTTCCGGCATTTATCGTCAGCCCGCAGTACGCCACAGCCGATTTTACACGACGGTGTACAAGGCGTATTCCGTTGGCTAGCGTAAGAAATTCTGTATTTACCATGCAGGATAAGATAATGTGCAAAATTAGCATATATAATTCAGAATCCGTAATCGCGATTTATAAATTTACAGAACTATCCTGCATAAGATATAGCTTTGATTATCAGAGATTTAAAGCACGTGTCGTAGCATGTTTGCCGAAGCTGCTTATTTTTCGTAACTTTGTAAGTTACCATAATCTAAAAGTAAACTCATAAAAATGAAAAAGCTACCAGGAGTATTGTCCATTGTGTCAATAATGGCAATTGTTGTGCTATACGTGATTGTTTTTGCCGGTAAGGGTCATAAGTCTATTGCGCCCGGTATCGCCGTTGCAGAGGGTTCTTCTGCGGTTACCGGAAGTGTGGTATACGTAAATCTTGACTCGTTGGTACATGGTTACGATATGTATTTTGACCTGCAGAAAGAATTTGAGGCGGCTGCCAAGAAGAAGGATGGTGACTTTACCGCTCGCTCAAGAAAGTTTGAAAATGATGCGAAAGATTTTCAGGATAAAGTAACCAAGGGCCTGGTAACTCGTTCTCAGGCACAGCAAATGCAGGAAGGTTTAGAGAGGCGTCAGCAGGAGCTGCTGCAGCTGCGTCAACAGCTGCAAGCGGAGCTGGCTGAAGAGGAGGCTGTGATGTTGCGCCGTATTCAGGATAACATTCAAACCTATATTTTGGAGTACAATAAGGACAAAGGCTATAGCCTTATCCTGAGTAATAGCAACGGCAACGTATTGCTATACGGCGATCCGGGCTTGAACATTACCAGTGAGGTGCTGGCCGGATTAAATTCCAAATACGTAAAGGTTGGTAAAAAGTAGTAAAGACGTTGGCTTCCGCCATAGACATATACTTGCAGCGTCAGCGCAGCTTTGTTCCGGCGCTAAGCGCAATGCCCAAGGCAGACTTGGGCATTGTTGTTGTTATACCATGCTTTGCCGAGCCACGGTTGTGGCAAAGTCTGCAGGCGTTGGCACAGTGTGCTGCTACTCCTTGCCATGCAGAGGTGTTGGTGGTAGTGAATTATCCGGAGCTGGCTACGCAACAGGATATTGACTTGTGTCACAAGAACTTAGGAGAGGTAATCCGTGCTGAAGCCGAATTGAGCAAACCCGGCTTAACTTTTTCTTGTATAAAAAAGTTCAACTTACCCGATAAAAATTCGGGTGTAGGCGTGGCGCGTAAGTACGGAATGGATGAGGCGGCCTATCGCTTTGGGCAAGTCAACAATCCTGGAGGTATTGTAGCCTGCTTTGATGCTGATGCAACCTGTGATGCTCATTACTTGCGAGAGCTGCATGCGTTATTTACTCGAAACAAAAGGGTAGAGGCCTGCTCCGTTTACTACGAGCATCCCATACAGGGCAATGACTTTTCGAAAGAAATATATTTAGGAATTGCTCGCTATGAGCTGCATTTACGCTACTATAACCAGGCTTGTAAATACGCGAATTTACCATATGCCTATCACACAGTAGGTTCAAGCATGGCGTGCACTGCCGAGGCATACGCCAGGGTTGGAGGAATGCCTAAAAATAAAGCCGGAGAAGATTTTTATTTCTTACAAAAATTAATTCCTAACGGACATTTTGCGGAGCTAAATACTACACGGGTAATTCCTTCTCCCAGAATTTCACATCGGGTTCCGTTTGGCACAGGACGGGCTATACAGGAAATGCATGAGCGGGATGATTTTTCTTTGCTCACCTACCGCCTGCCTGCTTTTGAGGTGGTGAAAAAGATGGTGGAGCAATCGCTACAGCTTTTTAAAGCGGACGAAAAACAGCTTGCTGCCGCTTACTCCGGTTTACCCAAAGAATTTACTCAGGTAATCACGGTTGACGAATACCTTTCCGCTATTATGAACGCAGGGCAGAATGCAGCTACACAGACCATGTTCGAGCGTCGTTTTTATGCGTGGTTCAGCGCTTTTCGGTTGATGAGATACTTGAATGATGCTCATGCTTCCGGCGTGTACGCTAAAACTCCGGTTGAGCAGGAGGCTGCCGAATTGCTACAAAAGCTAGGCTGTTTTGGCGTACTTCCGGATGTATTTCAGCTGCTGAATACATACAGAAGGATAGAGCGCATCTCATAATTACCAATTTGACAATTGTCAAATTGGTAATTGGTAGTTGTCATGTTGAGCCTGTCGAAGCATCTCATGTTGTGATAAGGTGACATCATGGTGCAAGCATGAGCTCCATTGCTTCGCTCAGGATGACAACAAGCACACGCATTGATAACAGGTCGCTGTCAACTGGTAGCTGAAAAAAGAGGGAAGCATGGGGGATAATTTCTTGGACGCAGCGAACGGGGAAGCCGTACGCCTTATTGTCGTTGCTGTCCGGGTCGCTAGCTGTACTGTAGAAGCGCAGTTTGTAACCGACAGTCGCGCTAAGCTGCGTACTGCTCCAGCCGTACCCGCGCTCGCCCTGGTTGTTGAGCGCTCCATTGGTGTTGTTACGGAAGCCCGCAGCAGGGAAGAAGACACCCTAACGCAGCTAGTAACCGCTAGCAAAGTAAACTGTTCCCTTTGAAAAAGGGCGTACAGTGGGCTACTGAAATTATCAAGACCTCTCTTGCGAGCGACAAAAAAACAGTGCCACCTTCAAAACGCTCATCTTTCCTTCGTGGATTCCCATTTCTCACTTTCCTCTATTAAATAATTCATAACTAATACTTTACAACGTGCAATTAACAGCAGATAGCTTAACCGTCGCATTCTCACAGTATCCTAACTTTCAACTTCTTGCTGTAAATATACAAATTTTTGGAGTTATGTACTATTGTTTTAAAAAGCGCAACACTACCACCTGCACCGGAGGCTCTGCAAAGCCCTGCGAACAAGGCGTGTAAGCGCTACGCTTTTTTTGTTTTAATACCAAATAGTATTTTTATTAGACTCCATACTACAAAATCTCATGCTTGCACTAAAGTATCATCATGGTGCATATTTTACTTTTCATCTAGGACACAGCGAATGGGGAGGCCGATCGCCTTATTGTAGCTGTTAGTCGCGTTGTTATATGTAGAATGGAAGAACACGTTGTAGCCGTTCGTCTGGCTAGCCGGTGTATTACTCCAATAGTATCCGTCCTGATTCTGATAAAGGCGTGCTCCATCAGTGTTGCTACGGCGACCCACAGCAGGGAAGAAGACGCAACCCTCCATGTTGTTGAATGTGCAGGTGGCAGTGTTGGGGCCGTAAAAGCGACCTTTAACGGTGTTACCATAGCCAGCTTCAACCGTCCGCCATTGGCCGCCTCGGGTGCCATTAGGACCGCCGATTAATTGACCGCCCAAGCTGTCGAGTTCCATAAATTCATCTTTTATAGGTAACCTCCACCCTGTAGGGCAGGGCGTACCCGCTGTCCATGTGTCAGCCTGATCTGCTGTTGCCTGCCAATCCTCAACGGTAACTTCACTGACACCCCAAGCCTTGTTGGGCCGGTTCCACTGGTAGTACGGAGTGAACATGTCCGGTTTTTCGGCAAAGGTGCCGGGTTGCCCAACATTTCGGTCGGCCCAGCAAACTCCGTTAGGCGTAATCAGGCGGCAAAAGCTTATGGTAAGCGTGTTGGAAAACTTTCTCTCGTCGCAGTTGTCAACAAAGGCAGCGCGCTTGAACTCCACACTTTTTCCTATCGCTTTTTCGGCAGGTATCGTGTAACTTGCAGACGTGGCTCCGGGAATAATCTGTCCATCTCGGTACCACTGATACTTTGGCGTACCGCTAATGCCTGTGGCATCGGCGCTGCTTTCAATTTTGTAATCCTTACCAGGCTGCGCAGTCATCTGGTTTTGCGCCCATGCGTCTTGCACTGTTATCCCTGCTATCAGCAGCAGAAATAGTTTTTTTAGTTGTTTCATTTTCATTTAGTTAATAGGTTAGTTTGGTTAATATTTTTTTTATTGTAGGCAGCCGATAACGCCGGGGGTAGCGATGCCTTTGCAGGCTACAACGGTTGCGCCAATGTTGCCGGGCATAATGCCCGCAGCACTGCACCCTGATCCTGTAATGGTACCAACGTCAGAGATGAGGCCACAAAGACAGCCTACGGTGCACGGTTCAGGAGTCTCATCGTCGTCAAGGACCTCCAGAGGAATCATGCTTATAATACTGGTTGTCAGACCTCCCAATCCCAAGACGCAGCGCACGGGCAGGTAGTCCCGCGCCTTGCTGCCGGCCTTGCCCCCGCCCGCCGTATCGGCCGTGAGCGGGCTGACGGCCCAGCTGCCGGTCGCCGCTGAGGCCACCACGCGGTGGATGGCGTGCTCGTACTGCGATTCGCCGGCGCCCGCACCCGCGCTCCAAAGCGCCCCATACTTAATGCTACTGCCGCCAACGCCTTGTACCGCCTCAAAGGGGGCGGCCAGCCAGCGGAAGCCGTAGGCGTCGTCGGCCTCGCGCAGGGAGCGCAGCGCCCA
>JAISBU010000041.1 GCA_031266015.1 Prevotellaceae bacterium
CTATTACGGGGGCATGGGAAGCAAGCATTACCGATCCCGAGTGGACCACTACGCCCTGCCCCGAGGGCTGGCGGCTGCCCACAAGGGAGGAGTACGTGGAGCTGGACGGCCTGGGGGGCGACTTAGCCGGCAACAAGGGCGGCAAATGGGTTGCTGCCAGCGAGAAGGGCAACGAAAAGCCGGGGCGCTACTACGGGCCTAACTTTGCCACCTGCAAGCTGGACAGCGCCATGGTGGGCTGCGTCTTCTTCCCTGCTTCGGGCGCCCGTAACTACACCAATGGAGGGATCATCGTCCAAGGCTCGGTCGGACATGGTTGGAGTAGTATGCAGAGCGCTCCTGCTAATGGCTACGCCCTGCTTCTCAACGTTACAACTACCTACGCGGCCATCGGTCTTACTAAAGCGTACGGTTTAACTATTCGTTGCGTTCAGTAAAATACTATTCGGTATATTTTTGTATTAACCCTTAACTTATTTTGTGCCAAGACAAAGTAGCGAGTAAAATAAATAGAAAAAGCGTGGCGCTTACACGCCCTGTTCGCATGGGCTTTGCAGAGCCTCCGGTGCAGGTGGGAGGCGCTGCGCTTTTTTGTTTTAACTCTCACTGTCCGTCATTGCTTCGCTTTACTCAGCAGGACAACGCACCCGCGCTGGTCAATTGTCAATAGTAAATAGTAAAGGGTAAGGTCTTGATTTCACCTTGCGGACGCTTTTTTGCGAGGTGGGCGCTATAGGTTCAGCACATCCTTCAGAAATTTGCACATGGCCTCATTTACCTGAGTGCGCTCACGGTTACTGAAATCGTGCCCGCCACCACAAACGGTGTACAGCTCTGCATGTACGCCTTGCTCTTGCAAAACCTGTAGCAGCGCTACGGATTGCTCATAGGGAACGGTGGCATCGGCATCGCCATGAGCAATGAATACGGGAGGGCTGCGCTTGTTGATATGCGCTATGGGCGAAATGGAGTACACAAAATCCATATCATTTTTTCGAGCGCCCAGCCAGGATGAACTGCTTTTGTTACCCATTTTCATGGCGTGCCACGTGGTAAGGTTAGCCGGCGCGCAGATGTCCACTATGGCGGCTATTTGCACGGGGGTATCGCTGCAATTTTCGACCAAGCTATCTGTATGGCAGAGCAATCCTCCCATTAAGGCGAGATGCCCTCCGGCGGAGCTGCCACGGGTTACAATTTTTGTGGGATCAATATGCAGCTCTTTTGCATTTTGCACAAGGTAGGCTATGGCACAATGCACATCCTCAATGGCGGCCGGCGCGGGCGCTACATTCGCCAGCCGGTACGATATGTTGGCAACGGTAAATCCCATGCTGTAGAAAACGCCGAATCCTCGTTGCATATCCTTGCTGCCCTCAATAAATCCTCCGCCGTGAATGTTGAGTATAACGGGGCTTGGCGTGTCTCCCTTTGGGGGCAAATGTAAATCCATGTGACCCTTCCAGCCGTTGACATGGGTGTAAACAAGATTTTTTTGTAGCGTGTATCCGTGGGGAAGCTGCCTTTTTGTGGGCTGCTTAAATGAATTATCTATTTGTATATCGGCGTTTTGTGTTAACAGGGCGCTACCTGTTGCTGTAGCGCCATTATTAGCGGGAGGTTTCATTGTTTTGGAGGATGTGCCGGAATTGCGGCATCCGATGAGAAGTAATGTAGTACCAATGAGTACAAAAAGACAAGAACGCATGGCGATAGATTTATGCATATGGCGGCTGCACGGTTGCTGTTGGCTAATATTTTTGTACCTTTGTTTCAAACGCTACGGGATTATGTTGCTGCAACTTATAAAATTTTGTGTAGTAGGAGGCTCTGGCGTATTTGTTGACTTTGGCGCCACCTACCTTTGTAAGGAAGTTCTGCGTCTTAACAAGTACCTGTCCAATTCAGCCGGTTTTATGCTGGCGGCAACTTCTAACTATGTACTAAACCGTTGGTGGACATTTGAAAGCGACAACCCGGATATATCCTCAGAATACCTCAAATTTGTTGGCATTGCTATTGTCGGACTAGGGCTCAGCAACCTGGTTATTTATGTTCTGGCAGAACGCTTCCGGTTGAATTTCTATCTGTCCAAGTTGTTTGCCATTGGCATGGTTACGCTGTGGAATTTCTTTATGAACTACTTCTTTACCTTTGTTTCGCACTGATTTTTTCCGGCAGCTGCTACTTTCCCAGCTTCACGCTCAAAGGATTTTGCAGCAGGTGTTTTTCTTTCACAGAGTAATCAAAAAATGCCCGTGACGATTTTATGCTATTCCACTTTTCCTTTTCCGATACTACCCAAAAGTGGTAGGTAAAACGGTTAGCTCCTGTCGGCTTTATCAACATCAGGTGGTTAACCTTGTCTTCGGCGTCGCCGTTGTATATGCTTTGAGGTACGGTAGCGGCCAAGCCTACGGTTTGTACACCATATTTAACCGTGTCGTTTACAGGAAAGTAGGTACCCCATGTGCAGGTCAATCCTTCATTGTCTGTAAATGCGGTATCAATACGCTGAATTTTTTGTACGCCGGTGCAGAATTGTATGCTTGGTGAAAAAGGCTTGTCCGATAACACTCGAACTTCCACATCTCTGTGTCCTGCGTATGAAATGTACCGCATAGTAACGTCGAGCGTATCGCCCATATATGGCCAGCCGGCTACGCTCATGTCCACTATGGTGCGCAACGGACCGTAGGACACAATTTCGGCGCTACGAACCTTAACGGGTTGTATGTGTAGCGCTTTGGCTCCATCCCAACCCTTGAGAGTTCCCACGCCTATACTTCCTTTTACCAACAAGATATCGTCACCGAAACCTTGCGCCAGCTGCTCGTCAGTGGGGTACCAAAGGCTTTGCACCAGCTCCAGCTGCTGGTTATATTTTCCGTATACGTCTATGGTTTGCTTTTGGTCAAAGTAAACCCGGTAGGCAATCTGCTCAGTTTCCCAGGCGGGACCGTGGTGGTGCAGGATATTGTACGCATCTCCGGTAAAAGAGCCAAGCTGCCGGACAGGCTCAAGGCTACCGGAATTCTTTTTATACATTTGGGCACGTATCTTGTCGTATGCGCATACCTCGTTGTACGGCCCTCCGTTGACCAGCCTGAGCCGTTTTGTTTCATTGGCTTTTATGTCAAGCAAAAACGAAAGCTCATGCTCACTTAGCTGGCCGTTCATGTCATCCAGCTGCGAGCAAAGCTGCTTGTCGCCATCAAACACCGCAATGGGTGAGTAACGGTAGCCCTTCCAGTACTGCTGTATGTCGCCAACGGTAATACATACGGGGGCCGCCACTCTGTCAATGGCCAGCGGATTTTGCACTTCAATAATAAGCTCGGCCGCAGCAAGCGGGCAAGAGAATGCCAAAGCAAAGAAAAGGGTAGTGTAGCGCACAGTAAATACGTATTATGTGTAACCTAAAATTATATATCCAAATATACTTATTTTTGTTCAATTTTGGATAGGGGTTGCAAATTTTCCGTTTATCCGTCCTGTTCCGCCGTCCTGCTGTAGAGATGTGGCACGCCGCGTCTCTACCTCGCTCACCGTTCATAGTTAAAATGCTGAATTTTAAATAGTTGTCCAATATAAGGCTAAGCATTGGGCGCAAGTTCAACTACCTATTTTTCGGATTATTTCTATACCAATTATACCCTCAAGCGGCGAAGCACAAACGGAGGACAGCTGGGCTAGCCGCTAAAATTCTTCTTTTGTGGGCAATCTTTCAACGCCAGGGGCAACGAGCGAGGGTTGGCTGAGGGATTTTTTTTTATTGAAAAGTTGAGAATGAAAAATATCACGGCTGCATTTTGCCATTGGAAATATTCCACCAACTAAAACGCTAAACAGGTAACGAATCAGCTGATTTTTACAATAACGCACAGATGGCGCTTCCCTCGGGCGTCAGCAGTACTCGCTTGCAAACCACCGCTTGAAAACAGGGTCGAGAAAGGTAAAGCCGTCCTTCGTTTTTTCGATTATATCACGGTTTTGCAGCATTTTTTTGTTTTTTGATACGTTTTGTGGCGTACCCATGCTGTACTTCGTTAGCGTTTCAGCGGCAGTCAGGAGATGTTCGTTGTTAACAATGGCAATCAGCAAGTTTAGCTGGCTTGCGGTCAGCGCATCGCATTCTCTTTGGTAAAGCGGGAGGTTGGCATCGGCTACTTGCTCAATCGCCTGCTCCAGAATTTTTACGCTAGCTTTTTTGTCTGTTAGGTTCCAAACAAAGTACGCCAGCTGCTGCACATACCATGAATGCGATTCAACCATTTGCACCAGCTGGAGGGCAAGCGCTTTCGAAATGCTTTTTCCCGTTGCCTCAAAAGCTTCGGTGATAAACTTAACCCATTCATTTTCAGCTATTTTTGATAAAAACATGATTTGTCCGAAGCGGTAAAACGGTTTTATTGAGGAGTTAAAAATATCCATCATCATGTGCCGCTTGCTGCCGTATAAGCAGTAGGTTACGTTTTGCTGATGCTGCCACACGCTGCGCATTTTTTGCTCTAGCGATTCGTACTCCTTCAGCTTGGCCAAGTTCTGAAATTCGTCAATGCAAACGATCAGCTTAATTTTTTTAGCCTGCGCAATTTTTTCGGGTAAATTCAGCAGCTCCAGCTCGTTTTCCTTGATAGCTTTCCGCTCCAAACCAATGGAAAAATCCGTCACTGGGTCTGCTCCTATCGAAATTTTTGGCGAAAATGCCATTAGAAATTTCTTTGCCGTAGAAACCCACGCTTCCCACTTACGGCTGGTCGCCCTAATCACTACTCGTGCAAAAGTTTGATAAAACTCCTCTTCGCTTTTTATCGTAAAAGCGTCTATAAAGCAAATTTTTATGCTTGAATTTTTCGGGATTAGTAAATTTGTATAGATATTAAATTATTTCTTTTCGCCATCAATAATTGTAAAGAGTATTTAATCATTTCTTCGCTTTTTGAATAACATTTTGTTTTGCGTCTAAAGCGTGC
>JAISBU010000056.1 GCA_031266015.1 Prevotellaceae bacterium
TTCCAGTTGCCGGTGATGGATTACCTGAAGCAGTCGGACGATATTGGCTTTGCTTCGGTTGTGAAAGGCACCGTATCGTATAGCCACATAAAAAGAAACGGCAAATTCCAAATCGACGCCTATTATAAAAGGTATAAAGGCGCCGTTACTTACGCGCAGGGACAATACGGCGCAGAAGCCTTTGCCAATGCCGGAAGCGGCTACGGATACGGCGTCGACGTGTTTTGGAAAAACAATGTCGGGCTGCTGGAATACTGGCTGACGTATTCATACAACCACACGAAAAAACAGTATGACTATTTTTCCGAAGCAATCGATCCTCCATATGTGGCGCCACATGCGCTCAACATTACGTTGAAATACTGGATAGCGCCCCTGCGGTCGATGGTCGGAGGCAATTACAATATCTCTTCCGGCACGCCTTATTACAGCGACGCCAGCCCGTACACGCAGCTCGGCACAACGCCTTTCCGCAACCGGTTAGACCTCTCGTGGTCGTACCTGCCCACCAGTTGGATTGTAATACATTTCGGCTGTCAAAACGTACTGGGCTACAAAAATATTTACGGCTACGAATATTCCAGAACCAGCGCCGGCGTGAGGAGAGCCGTCACCGCTACCGACACGCGTTTCCTTTTCTTAGGCGCCTTCTTCACCTTCAGCAAATCAAAAACCGCAAACGAATTAAAGAATTTATAAATAAATACGAAGTAAACGAATTTAAACCGAATTAAACAAATTAAAAGCATGAAACAAACATTTCTCTTGTTGATGCTGCTTGCAGCAAGCACGCTCAACGCACAGCACAAATTGACCATCGTAGTGGATGGCGTGGAACAAACCTCAGGAACGGTATATGCGGCGGTGTATGACGCGGAAAATTTCTTGAAAAAACCGGCGTATAGAATGCTCGTAAAAGCGGACAAGGAAGAAGTCAGCATTGTGTTGGACAGCGTCGCACCGGGTAACTATGCGGTTTCCCTGTTCCACGACGAGAACGACAACGGCAAATTAGACACGGGCGCTTTCGGTATTCCCACAGAAAAAACCGGCTTCAGCAACAACGCCAAAGGGGCTTACGGCCCGCCGAAATTCGACGACTGCCAATTTACCGTGGACGACGACACGGTGATTTACATCACGCTAACGTCGTACAAGATGCCGCAGTAGCACAATTTCAAACAGCCATTTGACGAATGGACGCCATACCGAATATTCGGAAAGAATAAGTATCTTTGCGGAGAAGAGCAAAATGGCTAAAAAGAAGGTAAATCGTGGACAGCGGCAAAAACTGCTGTCCACGTAACATAAAAAAGTATTCGCCCATCATTACAGCAATATAAAGGTGAGCCTTTTCGATTACTTTCAAAACGATTTTAAATATTAATTAATGAAAACGATTAAGGCATTATTCCTGTTAGGTTCGCTGTTTTTGGTTGCATGTTACGGCGACAGGCAAGACAATCCTGCTGCAAACAATATGCTGGCAGAGCTGTTGGAAAATAAAAATCTTTTCAAACTTCAGGCTGAATTGAATAATAATAAAAATAATTTGTCGGACAGCAGGTTTCTTTATTACGAAATGTATTGCGGGCAGGCATTTAATAATCTGGAAAAATCCAGCTACTGCGCCGATATTTTATTGGATAAATACAAAAAGCAGCTAAACGATACGGTTATTGCCGAAATATTGCAGGTAAAAGCCGATAATTATGTTCGTAACTATCATTATAAAGAGGCAGCCGATGCCTACAGCCTTTTGCTGGAACAGTATAAAACCGTATTGAATGATGAAGAAATTGCCAATTATGAAAATATAAAATCCCTGTTCGGAACGCTGTCGGCAGTGAAACCGCAGCAAATACACAAGCGCACTGACGCTGAAATTAAAGCATACCGCAACCTTTTCAACCATTTAATGACGCCTGTAAAATGTGGCATCGCCGATGAGTTTATTTTTGATTCCGGCGCAAACATCTCAACCATTACCGATAGCTGCGCTAAAAAAATGGGGCTGACAATATATGAATCCGACATTAGCGTCGGTACGACAACAGATGCCAAGCTGAAAAGCCGGTTAGCAGCTGCCGACAGTTTTTATGTAGGAGATATTTTGTTTGAAAATGTAGTGTTTTTGGTTGTTCCCGCCGAGCAGATGAGCTTTCCGCAGGTTAATTATGAAATTCATGGAGTGATTGGTTTTCCGGTGCTTTATCAAATGGAAGAAATACGAATCCGGAAAGACGGTAGAGTAGTTGTTCCCAAAACTTCGGAAAACAGAAATTTGAATAATATGTTCCTGTCAGGATTAAAGCCTGCTGTTCAGCTAACATCCCATAATGATACTTTAATCTTTTTGTTCGATACCGGAGCAAATACATCGGAGCTGTCTAAAAAGTACTATGAAAACCACAGAACCGAAGTCGAGCAAAATGGCGCGCTGCAAACACGTAGTCGCGGCGGAGGCGGCGGAATTGTTGAAGCTGAAGAATATGAGTTGAAAGATTTTCCATACACGATAGGAGCTAAAAGCAGTGTATTGCCAAAAATATCGGTAGTAGTACAAGATTATGACTTTGTTAAACACTTCGATGGCAATTTGGGACAGGATGTCATCACACAGTTTAACGAGATGATTTTAAACTTCAAACATATGTATATTGATTTCGAATAAAATTCGCACTCTTTAATATGCAAGTAAAGCTTATGCTTATGAACGCTCCTGAACTTAGCAAGCCGAACCTTACAGAGCCAAAAAAAATTCTCCACGCCATCGATATGGTTGCGCCCGTCGTAGATTTTAAAGCCGTCGAAGTAGAGGACCGCCCCTGTGCCGACTTTTCCTCGTATAAAAAATAGCACGAAATTGGGCTTCCGAAATTTTCGTGTTTTTCAACTACTTATTATACACTTTATTTCAATTAGATAACAAATGTAATCATTTATATTCGCATCTTGAACCAAAAAGAAAAAGCAGGATGCCGTGTACGTGCGCTGTCACCTTGGACGAAGCGAAAGGTGTGGCGAGGGGAAAGTCTGCGCTACATACTTCGACAGGCCCAGCAGGACAGCTGGAAAAACTACAGCTATATTAGCACGTAACGAAAAGTCAAAGTTTACAGTATATTTACTAACTTTGCTTAGATACAGATGCCACGAGAATGCTCAAGCGAACAATCGCAATAATCATACTATCAATCACATACACCAGCATTTTCGCGCAGCAGGGTGATAAAAAGGTTTATAGTTTTCTCAACGTATCACCATCGGCTAAATTAGCCGCTCTGGGTGGTGTGGGAGTTGCTCCCGTGTACAATGATG
The DNA here is from genome assembly GCA_031266015.1 of Prevotellaceae bacterium. Taxonomy (GTDB): domain Bacteria; phylum Bacteroidota; class Bacteroidia; order Bacteroidales; family UBA932; genus JAISBU01. The sequence continues at coordinate 3,322 of JAISBU010000056.1, forward strand.
TGGGTATGGTTGGCTACAACCCCGCTCTACTTGATAGCAGCTTACATCTTCAGGCTCAGCTTACTCACCTATGGTATCTCACTCAGGCCAACCTCAACCATGCGGCTTTTGCCTGGCATAATAATAAAATCGGGACTCTTTCGGCCAGCATAACTTCACTGGGCTACGGTAGTTTTGACGAGTATGATGAGTATGGCAACTCTCTTGGTAGCTTCAGCGCGAGAGACCTGGCATTAGCCTTGCACTACAGCCAACAATTCTCTCCTGTTTTCAACTTTGGAGTCAGCGCCAAACTTATTCATTCAAAGTTAGAAAGTTACAGCTCAACGGGTTTAGCCATCGACATCGGGCTTCGCTTTCGTACGCCTGACAAGTTGACCAATACCTACTTTCTAGCAAGAAATGTTGGAGTGCAGCTGAGCGCCTACACTAACTCCGACAGGCAACCTATTCCATTTGAGCTTGAGCTGGGCGGATCTCATAAATTTGAGGCTGCTCCATTTGGTATTTCTCTAACAATGAACAACTTACAAAACTGGAGTCTTTATAAAGAAACCTTCGATAATACGATAGATCTGGGCAGCAACAAGCAAGGCGAAAGTGGTTTTACCAAGGTCACCAAGGAATTCATGTGCCACGTTGAAGTTGGATTAAGTATAATACCATCACGCTATTTTTACGTAATGGGCGGCTACAATTTCAGGCGCAACAACGAGCTCACTGACGTCAACAGCCGCGCTGGCGGACTGTCGGCAGGCTTTGCTGTGAACATAAAATTTGTTGAGCTTTGCTACTCTTATGCTAACTACAATACCGCCGGAAGCGCCAATCGCATTGGCATACTGGTAAAGATTAGCGAGGCAGGTAAGAAAAATTTAAAGTCAAACACTCGCAACTCAATTCAATAGTTGAATATTCTTCCGACATGAAAAAAATTATCATAGCTATTGACGGCTATTCTTCCTGCGGTAAAAGTACTTTTGCCAAAGCCATAGCCGCAAAACTTGGCTATACTTTTATCGACAGCGGCGCTATGTATCGCGCGGTAACGCTGTTTGCCATTCGTAATGAATTTATAAATCCAGGTGGTAGCGTAAAAAAACAGGAGCTGATAGCAGCGCTTCCGCAAATACATATCCGATTGGCGCATAGTACGCAATCCGGCAAAAGCGAAGCTTTTCTGAATGATGAAAATGTGGAGAGGGAGATTCGATTGGGTGAAGTTTCCGACAAAGTAAGTCGCGTAAGCGAGATTGGAGAAGTTCGTGGGCGAATGGTTGCTTTGCAACAGGAAATGGGCGGGCAAAAGGCTATTGTAATGGACGGGCGTGACATTGGCACGGTGGTATTTCCTCAGGCAGAACTAAAAATATTCATGACTGCCGATCCTGTAATCCGCGCACAACGTCGTTACAAGGAGCTAACAGCTAAGGGAGAGCCTGTGAACCTCGCCGATATTGAGAAAAATATACGTGAACGTGATCGCATTGATGAGTATCGCGCGGTAAGCCCTCTTCGTAAAGCTGCGGATGCCATTGTTCTTGACAACAGCCACCTAACTGTAGAGCAGCAAATGCAGTGGGTGATGGACTTGATAACAGAAAAAACAAAGTAGACTCTCGCCTAGTAAGAGTGTTCGTCCTGCTCCACTTCCTCTAAAGAGATTTTTTTTCTGCTCATGGCATGCCACACGTATGCTATGTATCCTACTACAAATGGAATAATAATGGAGGCTACCGCCATTACTTTTAACGTAAATGGACTGGAGCTGCTGTTGTAAATAGTAAGCGAATCCTGCAAGTTATAGGTCGAAGGATAAAAAGCGGTATGGTTATATCCCGCGCATAACAGCAGGGATAGCACAACACATGCTGTACCGAAGGCTGCCAACCAAAAGTGCGATTTCCTACCCTGAGCATTTTTATAAAGATAAACCTTAGCAATGGCCAACAGTAGCAGCACTACGCCCAGGAGCAGCAATACCAGTACATGCGGCATTGCCAAAAGGTTGTGCAGATATTTGTATGGCTCCATGTACGCTTTTCCGGTTGTTGCATCCACTGCCGCACCGTCTTTTAGTAAAACTGCAACCAGAGCAAACACAAAGAGCAGGACAAAGAGCATAGCATTGCGCAGCAATAGCTTTCGGCAACGTGTGATAATGTTCTCATTATCAATGTATCCGGCAAAGTAAATCAAGCCCAGCGTACGGGCAAGAAAAAACACCGCTAATCCCAAAGCTACATTTATAGGATTTGCCAACGCCTCAAGTCCCAACCACGGCGACCGCCATGAGGATATCACAAGGTGACCGCTACCACCGAGCTGCATTAAATTTCCTTTTTCTACCGAGAATGGAGCGCCTGTAAAAAACGTGCCAACAACAACTCCCAGTAACACTGTTCCGAGCAAACCATTTATCAGCAAAAATACTTCATAGGTTCTCTTTCCGAGAATGTTGCCAACCTTTGTACGAAATTGGTATGAAATGGCTTGCAATATAAAGCACAACAACAGCAGCATCCATGCGGCATATGCACCACCGAAGCTGGTGGAGTAAAATAGCGGAAATGCCGCAAATATGGCTCCTCCAAAGGTTGCCAATGTTGTAAACGTGAGCTCCCACTTACGACCTAATGTGTTTACTACCAACGTTTGCTCAGGTTCTGTTTTTCCAACAGCATAAATCAACGTTTGCCCGCCTTGCACAAACATCATAAATACTAATATGGCTCCGAGGAGCGATACTATAAACCACCAGTACTCAACCATACCACTATAATTTTGATTCGAGAATAGCACACATACCACAATTAAGCGACCAAGCGCAATGCGCTACTTTGCCATCTTTTTTATTTGCTTAAACATAATACTCAACTCTATAGCCAGCAGCACGGTAAACATGAAAAGAAAAATAAAAAATGTCAGCTGTACAGTATGCAATTCCAGCTTGGATATTGCGGCCATAGAGGGCATTAAATCCTGAATGACCCAAGGTTGCCTGCCAACCTCCGCAGCTATCCATCCACTTTGAGAGGCTAAGTAGGATAACGGAACGCTCCATAAAAAAACATATAGCAGCCACCTGTATCGCTCTACTTTTTTCTTGTACAGCAGCCACAGCACTACAAAAAACAGCACTACAAAAAATCCGCCCAGTATCACCATAATGTGGAAGCTGTAAAATGTGAGCGCCACATTCGGTATAGCTTGTTCGGGTTTATCAAAATAGCCATAGCCAAAATGCTCAAAATTATTATCTAAAATAGCTCTAGCCTTACGTTGGGCGAGAGTATCTCCGGCCGCTCCTGCCTGAGTGTACTCAGCCAAAGCGTTAATAGCCACCTTACCCCGTTGGATACGTTCCGCTACAGGTAAAGTAATGTATGTGTGTCCCGTCTTATCTTTAGCCTCGTAGCCTCCTTGCAAAATATTATTGATACCCGGCACAAACGCATCTGCATCCCTAAAGCACAGCCACGATAGAAAATCGGGAATTTGCACTTTTGCGATAAACGGATCTTGTACGTCATTCGCTTTTTTATCCGGTCTCAATACTCCCACTGCAACCAGCCCAACCCCGTAACCGCCATCATACAAACCCTCCATAGCCGCCAGCTTCATAGGCTGCCGCTGGGCTACCAGCTGCGCGGATTTATCTCCCGTAAAAATAACCAAAGCAGAGCCCAACAACCCGAATATAGCCGCTATCAACATGCTGCGTTTCGCCATATCCTGCTCCTTTTTCTTAAGCAAAAACCAAGCGCAAACACCAATTACAACTACTGCAGACAAAACGTAGCAAGAGGTTATTGTATGCAGAAATTTATTCATGGCTACCGGAGAGAATAAAACCTCCCAAAAGCTGGCCATCTCATGCCTCACCGTATCCGGATTAAACACCATTCCAACAGGTGATTGCATCCATGCATTAGCCACCAGAATCCAGAGTGCAGATATGGTTGCCCCTAATGCGGTAAGCCACGTTGCAGTCAAGTGAAATCTCTTACTTACCTTATCCCAACCAAAAAACATAACTGCAATAAAAACACTTTCCATAAAAAATGCCAGCATACCCTCTATGGCCAGTGGCGCTCCAAAAATATCGCCGACAAACCAAGAATAGTTGCTCCAGTTGGTTCCGAACTCAAACTCCAAAATCAGACCGGAAGCCACGCCCACTGCAAAGTTGATGGCAAAAACGTTCATCCAGAATTTAGCTGTACGCTTCCAATGCTCCTGCCCACGCCAAACATAAAGTGTTTCCATCACGGCAATCATAACCAGCAAGCCAATGGTAAGAGGAACAAAAAGCCAGTGAAAGCAAGCTGTAAGAGCAAATTGTAATCGCGACCAGGTTAGAACAGCCTCCATACTCAATATGATTTATAAATTAAATGCTACGTCTTGGTAGTAGTCAACTCTATTGCAACATGTTTACTGCGCTCTTCATCGCTGCTGAAGTTACTCTTAAGGAAATTTGGAAAAAGCAGAGGCTTCAACAGTAGAAACATTATGGATAATTTAACGAGAGCAACTATCCACAGCGTACGTCCAAGCGTCATACGTCCCATACCATCGGCATAAAAGTAAAATACCGAAATCGCAGCGTTTTTTATAGCCTGGAACATTGCGGTACAAAAAGTTACTTTATAAAGATACAAAAAATAATTAAATTGACAACTCCGGATTCCACCACAGCTCACAAATACATTTTCCAGCTCACATAAAAACAAAAAAGGCTGCTAATCATAGCCGCCTTTTTCACCACTCAATAGCTGTAACCTATTATGCCTTTTTCTTTTTTAAACCATTGTATATCAGGTATAAAATAAATAAACCACCTAATACCAACAGGCCAATGGTCAGCTCGCGGAATATGGATTCGAACATCTCAATATTTCTACCGCAAATGTAACCAATTACCGCCAAAATAATATTCCAAAGAGTCGCTCCTAAAAGGGTAAATAAGGAAAACATCCATACATTCATTTTCGCAATACCGGCCGGAATGGAAATCAGCTGGCGAATCCCCGGAACTAACCGGCCAATAAAAGTCGACGATTTACCGTGGTTGACAAAATAGAGCTCCGCCTTTTCAATTTTCTGACGATCAATCAAACATGCATGCGCAAACCTGGTATCAGCCAGCTTATGAATTATAGGCCGCCCCAAAAACCACCCCAGATAGTAGTTAATGAACGCTCCAACCAGCGCACCCAGCGTTCCCACAATAACAATGGTTACCACATGCAAGTTAGATCCGGGAGTAGATGCAATCACTGCGGCCGGCGGAATAATCACTTCTGACGGAAAAGGTATAAATGAGCTCTCCACTACCATAAGAGCAAACACTATTAAATACACATGCATTACATCCATGGTATTAAAATAGCTCACAACATTTTGTATGGAATCAAAGTGTTCCAGCATACTTAATTTATTAACTATTTGATTTACAGATAATTATTAAGTGGATTAACTCTCACTCGTTTTCTTTTTTGGCCGGTATTGCTTATATAGATCTACAATAGCGGGATGTAACCATGCATCCGGACAGAGCCTAAAAAATTCTTTTGATTGAGTTGCGTCCAACCTCAAGGCATTCTCCAAATACTGCAAGCATCCGGTAATATCGTGCTCCGCATGCATTAACGCAGCAATTCTATAATGAATGGATGGCATATCGGAGTTGTGCGGAAGCGCACGCTCCAGCGTATGAATTGCCTCAGCAAAATCCGAATGAACATCAAGGTAAGCATCTGCCAATAGCATCCACGCTTCATAATCGTATGGCGCCAATGACACCACTCTTTCTAAGACGGGAATAGCCTCTTCTGCTCTTTGCGTACGCATGTATGCTTGCGCCACTCCAAACCAGTACTCCGGATTTTCCGGCTCTAAAGCCACAGCTCTTTGCAAATACTCCGAGCATAGCTCTTCATTACCCTGCTCATCGAACACAGAGGCCATACCAAAGTATGCCTCGGCACATTCTTCACTCAAATCCAACGCTCGCTTGTAGCATGCGTACGCCTCTCCCCAGCGATTCAAATCCTCGTAGCACTCACCAAGCTTGCAAATTGCAAGTTCGTTATTGGCATCCAGCTCCAAGTAGCCTTCAAAAACTTTAGCCGACTCCTCATGGCGCTCCATGTGTTGAAGCAAGTGCGCCTTATTGAAATATGCCCACGTCATCTTCTCATCCAGGGCTATAGCGTAATCGTATGAGTCCAGCGCCATGTCACCCATGTTCAAACGGCTCTGTATAGTTCCCAAAGCAAACCACGCAAATGCATCATGCGGATCTTCGTCCAAACCTCGCTTATAGGTCGCTAAACTTTTTTCCAGCTCTTCATTCTGCTCATAGCAGTATGCCAGCTGGAAATGATTTATAGCATTACGAGGTTCCATTTCGCAAAGATGCTTTAAGAATGGAACTGCTCTACCATATCTGGATGTGCCCATAAAGCACTCCACACCCATCAGCGACACCTGTATTTTATCTTCACTATCCGTAGCAGCAACAAACACTTGATTCAACAGCGCCTCTCCCTCGTCAACACGCTCCGAATATACAAGTGCACGCGCTTTTATCAACCGGATATCAATACTATCACACTCCAGGGTCTCCAAATACTCAACCATATTAAGTGCTTCAGCGGCATAGCCTTGATTAGATAAAATGTAGGCCTTTCTTAGCTGAATGCCAGCTGCCATGTCATGTTGCGCATCGGCATGCTCAATAGCAATTAACGCTGCTTCTACATTATCATGCTGCAGATAGTAATCGATTATATCCTCAAAATCTCCCGTATCAAAGTAGCTGCATGAGCCGTTAGAGATAGCGCCCTCATAGCGACTCAGCACGCCTTTACTATCAGATGATTCAAAAAAAGTATTCACTCAAATAGCTCCCAAAAGAAATTCTACAGCTTCGCCATCAACTTTTTCAAGCTGCCCATCAGCGCATCACTTGCGGATACAAGCGGCAAGCGCAAATTATTTTTTACCACGCCCAAAATTGACAATGCTCCTTTCACGCCAACAGGATTCCCTTCGACAAACAAAGCATCAACAATTTCCAGCATCTGAACATACACTGTAGCGGCAGCTGCATATTTGTTTGACTGCACCGCCTTTACCAAATCCGACATTTGCTTTGGAAATGCATTAGCCGCCACCGAAATCACGCCAACCGCTCCAATACTCATCAGCGGAAGCGCCAGATTATCATCACCAGATATTACCAAAAAGTCTTTCGGAGCATCTCGCAAAATATAACCGGCCTGCGCAATGTTTCCCGAAGCTTCTTTTATTCCACATACATTTTTCACCTCATGCGCCAGCTTCAACGTTGCTGCCGAGGTCAGGTTCACACCCGTACGTCCCGGAACGTTGTATAGCAGCACAGGTACCGGCGATGTTTCTGCCACAACTTTGTAGTGCTCGTACAATCCTTGCTGCGAAGGTTTGTTGTAGTATGGCGTAACCGATAGCAATGCGTCAACTCCGGAAAAATTAGCCTGCTCAACTTTAGCCTTAACCTCAGCCGTATTATTCCCTCCGAGGCCAAGTATAACTGGTAAACGACCGGCGTTACGCTGCTTAATGTGCTCCAGCACATTTGCCTGCTCCTCCGCATTTAGGGTAGAAGTTTCAGCAGTAGTACCAAGCGCAACAAGATAATCTACACCGCCTTTTACTACATGATCAACCAGCTTGGTAAGCGCAGGATAATCTACATTGCCGTAGTTATCAAAAGGTGTTACCAACGCAACGCCAACTCCGGAAAATTTACTTCTCATCGATGTCAATGCTTTGCGGGTTATTAATAATGGAAAGGTAGTGCTTAATCTGCTCAACGTACCCTGAAGTGTTGCACACCTTTTGAGCATCAATAATCAAATCATAAGGACAGTGCGGATAGTACACTCCGCCAATAATCATAGACGATTGAACAGTAGAAACAACGTATTGAACAGGGTAAATATCTTCCTCTCTGCAAAAGTCAATTACAATATCATAACCCTGGTGCAAGAATGCTTCAACCTCCACCGAACGTGGCTTACCGTACCAGTTCAAATCCAGCTTGTTGAAAATGGAAACATGAGCAGTATTTACAAAATGCAAAGGCATTTCCTTCTGATCGTAGTATCCGATTACAAAATAGCTGATTCTTTTTTGGCTCAAATATTTCAGGGTAGCCTGTAGCTCGGGAGGCAGCTCATTGCCCTCCATTTTAAAAACGATTCCAATCGATTTGGCCGTATCAAATGAATGAAAGCGTTTATTGCGCACAAGATTCTTCCGCCTGCTTTTTATCGCTTGTCTACGTAACCATTTGCTCAATCCCTGAAACATGCCTATCCTTCGATTTTATGAATAAAAATTAGAATTCAAACCTTCGCGCCAGCTAGCTACTTTTAGCTGTCGGCAATCATGCTCATAAACTCCTCCTCACTCAACACACGCACCTGCAACTTCTCTGCCTGCTGCAACTTTGACCCTGCCTTTTCGCCTGCTAATAAGTAGCTTGTGTTCTTAGATATGCTGCTTGTAACCTTACCTCCGTGCCGTTCTACCATTGCCTTGAAATCTTCACGCGGACGACTTAAGGTACCTGTAATAACAAAAGTAGCGTTCCCTAAATTGCTTGACAGCAAACACTTTGCATCAGCCTTAAAGTTCAAACCATACTCTATGAGTCTAACCAAAAGTAGCTTATTTTTCTCATCATTCAGAAAAGCTAATACACTTTTAGCTATCTGTTCCCCAACGCTATATGCAGAGCGCAGCTGCTCTAAATCTGCCTGTCGCAATTCTTCCAGTGATGGAAAAAATTCTGCGATTTTTTTCGCCGTAACCTCTCCAACTTCTCGTATGCCCAGCGCAAACAAAACACGACCAAACGGCACCTGCTTCGACTGCTCAATGCTTTCCAGCATATTGTCCACCGACTTCTCCCCCATCCGCTCCAGCTCTATCATCTGCATACGTTTGTCCTTCAACGTGTACAGGTCGGCAGCATTGTGTATCAGCTCATGGCGATATAGCAGCTCTACCGTTTCATCGCCTAAACCATTAATATCCATTGCCTTACGGCTAATGAAGTGTATGATTTTCCCAATAATTTGTGGGGTACATCCGTACTCATTCGGGCAGTAGTGTTTGGCCTCTCCTTCAAGGCGGATAAGCTCCTCACCACACTCGGGGCAATGCGTAATGTATGGTAAAAATTCACTATCCGCAGGACGTTGGAACAGCTCCACGCCTACAATCTTCGGAATAATTTCACCGCCCTTCTCCACGTACACCATGTCGTTCAAGCGTACATCAAGCAGCGCCATTTGGTCTGCATTGTGTAGCGAAGCGCGTTTCACAACTGTTCCTGCCAGCTTTACCGGCTCAAGATTTGCCACAGGCGTTATGGCGCCGGTGCGTCCCACCTGATAATCTACCGATAGCAAACGGGTAAGCGCACGCTCTGCCTTAAACTTGTACGCAATAGCCCAGCGTGGTGTTTTTGCAGTAAATCCCAACGCGCGCTGTTGTGCATAGCTGTTCACTTTTACCACCACTCCATCCGTATCGTACGGCAGCTTTCTACGCTCAACATCCCACTTCCGGATAAACTGTAAAACCTCTGCTATACCTTTACAGCAGCAGGTATGCTCCGATACCTTAAAGCCCCATTCTCTGGCATGCTGCAAGCTATCATAGTGAGACGTAAACGGCAAATCATTGCCCAACATATAGTACACGTAGCTATCCAAATTACGATGAGCAACTTCCTTAGAATCAAGCGTTTTCAAGGTTCCCGCAGCAGCATTGCGGGGATTGGCAAAGGGTTGCTCTCCAATATCCTCACGTTCTACATTTAATTTTTCAAATGAGGAATGAGGCAAAATAATTTCCCCACGCATTTCAAAATCAGAAGGAAAGTCCTTACCATGAAGCTGCAACGGTATGGCGCGAATCGTGCGCACATTCGTTGTTACATCATCACCCTGCACACCATCGCCACGGGTTACGGCACGCAGCAACACGCCCTTTTCGTAGGTAAGGCTTATGGATGTTCCATCAAACTTAAGCTCGCAAACGTACTCTACGGGCTCATCAAAAGCCTTCTCCACACGTGTTGCAAAATCACGCACCTCTTCCTCCGAATACGTATTTGCCAACGACATCATAGGAAACCTATGCGCAACCGTAACAAACTCCTCACTCAAATCACTGCCGACGCGCTGAGTCGGTGAAGTCAGCGTTTGCAGCTCAGGATATTTTTTTTCCAAGCCCTGCAGCTCCTGCATCAACAAATCAAACTCAAAATCGCTTATGGCAGGTTGCGCCAACACATAGTAGCTATGGTTATGCCGCTCTATTGCCTTTCGTAGAAGCTCAACTCTATTTTTTGCCTCCGCTTTCGTCATTCAAATACCTCAAGCAAGGGGTAATTATGCTGCAAAACTCGTTTTTCGCACACTCCACCTTAGTTGTACAAAGTTAACACACCACGAGGTTTTTAGGAAACCGATTTATTAACGGGTTATGAACAAAGCGAATTATTTTCAACTCGCATAATTATTTAATTGTCAGATGATTATATTTTTGTTGAATTAACGTAAAACCACTACTTTTGTAGCTAGTAAAACCACAACTATTTTCCTCATGCCCTCAAAAGTTTACTTTACCGATTTACACACAACTCCTTCGTTGAATCTTCCTGCCAAGCTGGAGCGGCTGATGCGCACGGCAGGCATTGAGCAGCTTGACTGCAAGGATAAGTTTACCGCCATAAAAATTCACTTCGGAGAGCCGGGAAACATGGCCTACCTGCGCCATAACTACGCTGCCCGTGTGGTGAAAATTTTAAAGGACATGGAGGCTCGCGTATTCTTGACCGATGCCAACACGCTTTACTCAGGTCGTCGTTCAAATGCCATTGACCATTTGGATAGCGCTTGGGAAAACGGCTACAACCCAATGGCTGTGGCGGCTCCGGTAATCATTGCAGACGGGTTGAAGGGAACTGAATATCGAGAGCTGCCCATCAACTCTGAGCTGTGCAAAACGGCAAAAATAGGAGCCGCCATCGCCGACGCCGATGTTATAGTTTCCCTAAATCATTTCAAGGGACATGAGCAGGCAGGATTTGGTGGAGCCCTGAAAAATTTGGGAATGGGATGTGCCAGCCGTGGAGGAAAGATGGAGCTACACTCATCGTCCAAGCCTAAAATTTACGAAAAAAATTGCGTGGGATGTCGTCAGTGCGTAAAAGATTGCAACTACGGTGCCGCTGCGCTAAACGAAAAACGCATTGCGGTTATTAGCTACGACAAGTGTGTTGGATGTGGACAATGTATTGCTGTGTGCCGCTATGATGCAGCGCAGCCCGTATGGGACAACTCTTCGGACATTATGAACAAAAAAATTGCCGAGTACACCAAGGCAATACTTGTAGATAAGCCCAGCTTTCACGTCAACTTCATTATGGATGTGTCGCCGAACTGCGACTGCTGGGGAACGAATGATGTACCTCTGGTGCACAACATCGGAATGGCAGCATCTTTTGATCCTGTTGCGCTGGACAAGGCCTGCGCCGACTTGGTTACGGCAGCTCCGGCAACTACCGGTTCTGCAATCAACAAAGACGGACACCAACACCTAGAAGGGCAGGATAAATTCCACCACATGCACCCCAACACAGATTGGCGTACAGGGCTGGAGCATGCCGAAATAATCGGACTGGGAACGATGAAGTATGAGCTGATAAATGTATAGAGAGCAAGATTTTATGCGGTAAAACAAAGAGTTCTTGCTACAAATTTTGTATCTTTGCAGCTTATAGCCCTCTTGAAAAAACAAATGGTTACTCAGAACTACAACGGCGCCAACGTAAAATATTTTGATGCTCCCCATCCCATTCATCTCGAATGTGGACAGACGTTAACCCACGTACAAATTGCCTACCATACCTACGGCACGCTGAATGTGGCCAAAAACAATGTAGTTTGGATTTGCCACGCTCTTACCGCCAACTCCGATGCCGCTGATTGGTGGCCAGGCATGATTGGCAAAAGTTTACTCTTTGATACGGACAAGTATTTTGTTGTTTGCGCCAATGTTATTGGCTCCTGCTACGGAACTACCGGCCCTACCTCTATCAACCCTGCCACAGGGAAACCCTACTACCGTTCATTTCCGGAGGTTACCACCCGTGACATGATTGCAGCTCATGAGCAGCTGCAAAAGCGCCTGGGTATTGACCACATATTTATGCTGGTAGGTGGTTCTATCGGGGCATTCCAGGCATTGGAGTGGAGCATTATGCATCCCGAACTGTTTGACAAAGTAATAATTTCGGCCAACGGAGCCCGCGCCACGCCGTGGGTTATTGCGCAAAGCGAAGCTCAACGTATGGCTATTGAAGTTGATGCTACCTACTACGAAGATCGTCCGGGAGGCGGTGATAAAGGGCTTGCAGCAGCCCGCGCCATGGCGCTTGTAAGCTACCGCAACTATCATACCTACAACAAAACCCAGGCAGAACCGGGAGGTGTAAAACGTAACGATTACCGGGCATCATCGTACCAGCGCTACCAGGGAGATAAGCTGGTAAAGCGTTTTGATGCATATTCGTACGTACGTCTTACACAAGCGATAGACTCATTCGACGTTGGACGTGGACGCGGCAGCATAGAGCAAGCGTTGAGCTTAATAAAAGCACAGGCGCTGGTTATAGGTATTTCCTCCGACTGCCTGTTTCCGGTAGAAGAGCAAAAATATATGGCAAAACATATTCCAAACGCCCGCTATGCCGAGGTAGATTCCGAATTTGGACATGACGGATTCCTCATAGAGCATGAGAAGTTAACCACGGTTATCTCTGAACTTATGAAGTAATCTTAACTCCTTCAACATAACACTACCGAGGCCACAGCATGACTCCGGCAGTGTTATTTTCTGAAACGAATCTGCTACTCAATGCTCCACTCCGCTCCGTTCTTCGTATCCTTCACCACAACTCCCATTGCCTGCAGCTGGTTACGAATAGCGTCCGAAGTTGCAAAATCTTTACTTGTTTTGGCTTGAGAGCGCAGCTGTAGTATCAAGTTCATCAGTCCTCCAGTGAGGTCATTACCATGCCCGGCTACCGGCTCTGCTTGCAGGCCTAAAATATCATTCACCACCACCTTAAAATCAGCTTGCAGTAGCTTCAAATCAGCGGCAGAAAGCTGCTCTGAACCATCTTTAACCGAGTTAACTGTTTTTACCCACTCCGCAATAGCGGCCAGCACCAGCGCCGTATTCAAATCATCATCCAGACCCTTGCGGCAATCCTGTATAAAGCGGGTTACATCTACGCTGGATTTCTCTGACGGCTTCAGCTGCTGTAACGTTTTTTGCGCTGACGTAACACGCTGCAGCCCTTTCTCTGCCGCCTGCAAGGCCTCATTGCTAAAATCCAGCGTGCTGCGATAGTGCGCCTGCAAGATGAAAAACCTTATGGTCATTGGGCTGTACGCTTGTGCCAACAGCTGGTGGGTACCGGCAAACAACTCCTCCAACGTGATGAAGTTGCCCAACGATTTTCCCATCTTTTGTCCGTTGATGGTAATCATGTTATTGTGCATCCACCGCTTTACAGCATCATGACCGGAGGCGGCTACGCTTTGCGCAATCTCACACTCATGGTGCGGAAATATCAAGTCCATTCCACCGCCATGAATGTCGAAAGTTTCGCCCAGGTATTTCGTGCTCATGGCCGAGCACTCAAGATGCCAGCCGGGAAACCCGTCGCCCCACGGCGAGGGCCAGCGCATGATGTGCTCAGGCGCCGCTTTTTTCCACAGGGCAAAATCAGCTGGATTACGCTTATCGCTTTGCCCGTCAAGCGTACGGGTATTCGCCATCAAATCCTCCAGCACCCGGCCGGACAATTTCCCGTAGCTGTTAGCCTTACTGTATGCCTCTACATCAAAGTAGACGGAGCCGTTTACCTCGTACGCAAAACCATGCGCCATTATGTCCTCAACCAGCGCAATTTGCTCAATAATATGCCCGCTTGCATGAGGCTCTATGCTGGGCGGCAGCACGTTTAAGGAGCGCATGGCATCATGGTAGCGGTTGGCGTAGCGCTGCGCCACCTCCATGGGCTCCAACGCTTCCAACCTGGCCTTCTTTGCAATCTTGTCTTCGCCCGCATCGGCATCGTTTTCCAGGTGCCCAACATCGGTAATATTCCGCACGTAGCGCACCTTATAACCCAAGTACTGCAGGTAGCGAAACAGCAAATCAAAGGTAATAGACGGACGGGCGTGCCCCAGGTGCGGGTCTCCATATACGGTAGGACCGCACACGTACAGGCCTACATGGGGCGGATGTATGGGTTCAAAAACCTCCTTCTTACGGGTCAGGGTGTTGTAAAGCTGCAGGGTAGACATATCCGATAATCCTTAATTCCCACAAAGATAGCATAAAAAGGCTTTCTCTGTACGCTGTGAGGCTAACAACAAAAAAGTGCCGGTTATGCTACCTTTAGGAATCTCTGTTTTCGCTATTAATAAAGTTGTTACGGATCTTCCCCATCCCGCGCCGACAGGCGCAGCAGGGGGTATGCCTGTACCACGGGTTGCGCTGCGCTTACCCGCGGTTATCAACATGGCACACCTTCGGAGTGTAAAACCGCAGCAGACAAAGCCTGCCGCATTACACTATGCCATAGGCGTTAAGCGGCGGGCTGTCATGCTGAGCTTGTCGAAGCATGGGACGGGGGAAAAAAGAACGGATTGGCTTCGCCGAACTTCGTCCGCTTCACAGAGCCTGCCCCGAGCAAAGTCGAAGGAAGTCGGAATGATGGGGGCAATGCAAACGGATTCCTCCGCTACGCTACGCTTCGGTCGGAATGACGAGGGTTAGGGGTAAAATAAAAAGGGAGAGGTTTGCGGCGGCGTAGCCGCCGCAAACCTCTCCCCTACCCAACAACAGCGCCGTCATTCCGACCAAACCCGCGAGGTACGAGCGGGCGCATGGAGGAAGCGGAGCTCGGCGAAGCCAATCTCTTTCCCGTCCCATCCCCTTCGACAAGCTCAGGGTGACAGCGCACATACGCAACGGCAGCATGGTGCAAACTGGAGATGCTTCAGTTTGCTCAGCATGGCAGCGCATGGTGCACAGCATCCTAAATTATGCGTTATTGGTTACTTTGTCTTGACACAAAGTAACCAAAAGTCAAGACAAAAATATCCTCGAACCGGATTTTTGTCCGCCTCACGCACCCCACCGCACGAGGTGCAGCGAAACTAGTTCAGCTGTTATGCTGAGCCTGCCGAAGTCAATCTCATGCTGTGGTAATGTATCATCATGGTGCAAACATGAGCTGCTTCGCTTCGCTCAGCATGACAACCCACACGCACCGGTAAATTGTAATCGTCAATAGTGAATAGTAAATGGGCTGAACTTACTTCAGCTTAAACTCCTTCTTAATGGCGCTTACCATATCCAACTTTTCCCAAGCAAAAAACTCAACTTCTTTTGCTACTTTTTTGCCGTTGACTTGCAGCTCCACCTTTTTCTTAAATGGCGCACGTCCAAAGTGTCCGTATGAGGCTGTTTCTTCAAAAATAGGGTTCAACAGGCCGAGGCGGTTTACAATTGTGTAAGGACGCATATCAAAAAGCTTCTCAACTTTCTTTGCTATTTCACCATCGTGCAGCTTCAGCTTTGAGGTACCGTAGGTGTTTACGTAAAGACCAACCGGCTTTGCCACTCCAATAGCGTAAGCCACCTGCACCAACACCTGCTCCGCAATGCCCGCCGCTACCATGTTTTTTGCAATATGGCGGGCAGCGTATGCCGCCGAGCGGTCAACCTTGCTGCTATCCTTACCGGAGAACGCACCTCCGCCGTGCGCACCCCATCCACCGTAGGTGTCTACGATAATCTTGCGACCGGTCAAGCCGGTATCTCCGTGCGGACCGCCAATTACAAATTTACCGGTAGGGTTTACGTGCAGAACGAGTTTCTTGTCGAACAGCTTCTCTACGCTTTTCCCCATTTTCTTGATAGTACGGGGAATAAGAATCTTTTCAACATCGTCCTTAATTTTTTTAAGCATCTCATCGTCCTTGGCAAAATCATCGTGCTGTGTAGACACCACAATGGTATGCACGCGGGTAGGCTTGTTGCTATCGTCATACTCAATGGTAACCTGGCTCTTGCTGTCCGGGCGCAGGTATTTCATCACCTTACCTTCGCGACGGATAGCGGCCAGCTCAACCAATAATTCATGTGCAATGGTTAACGTAAGCGGCATGTACTCCTTGGTTTCATTGCAGGCGTAGCCAAACATGATACCCTGGTCTCCGGCGCCTTGCTCCTCGGCTTTTTTACGCACTACTCCCCGGTTAATATCGGGCGACTGGGCGTGAATGGTTGATATAACCCCGCACGAGTTGGATTCGAACATGTACTCGCCCTTGCTGTAGCCAATACGATTGATTACTCGGCGTGCAACGTCCTGCACATCCACGTAAGCAGCTGTATTTACCTCGCCGCTTAGCACGCACAAACCTGTGGTAACCAGGGTTTCACAAGCAACTTTAGAAGACGGGTCTTGCTTCAAAAAAGCATCAACGAGCGCATCCGAAATTTGATCGGCAACCTTATCCGGGTGCCCTTCAGAAACAGATTCTGATGTAAAAAAATAGGCCATCTGATGTTATAAATTAGGGTTTAACATTTCCAAATTAAAAGCTGCACGCCACTAGCCCGCATAACAAAATCATCAGCTGATAGCTTGCGGCTTTACTGGCTTGTGGATGTGTTATTGGAAACGAAAAAACAGAAAAGTAACGGGTTTAGCATTTTTTTCTGTGGTTGCAATCGCTTCAAATTTTTCCACCAACTCAATATGCTTGCAAAGGTAATGCATAATAATGCATAATTAGGCGTTAGCTATCCTTTTACCGTTAAAAAACCCTAACTTCATCTTATACAAGTAGCCATTTCACCCATAAATAAGCCACAACTTCCTGGTGCAATTGCCCCAAAAACCAGCTGGCTCACTCATGCAACGGCTTATTTTGTATCTTTGTAAAATAGAGACTTAAGTAACCACTACCATGCTGTTTTTCTTTTTTTACCTTTTACTGGGCAGCTTATTCTGTAGCGCCGACATTGAAATGCCCAAGCGGCCAACCGCCACACCTCAGCGCACCACGTCTCCTGCACCCTACCTGGCGCCTGCTATAGAGGCCAGGTCAACCGCAGCTAAGCGCAAGAAATCCGATGAGCAGCTAAGGCTTGAAATAATGGGGCTGGTAAATGTACAGGATATTGATGCTGACATTCAAGTGCGGCTGGCATACGCAGGCAACCAAAACTTGCTTGGAGTTCAGCTATACAACGGCCTCAACGAGGCTTACCTGCAACCGGATGCCGCTTGGAAGCTGGCTATTGCGCAAAAGGTTATCAAAGGCACTCGCCGCAACTTAAGCATACTGGTACACGATGCGGCACGCCCACAGCATGTGCAACAGCGCTGCTGGGAGCTGGCCGGTCAGCGCAACATGCAATACTTATTCAGCAATCCGGATAATATCTCCATGCATACCTACGGCGTGGCGATTGATGTATCGCTCATTGACACCAACACCGGACTGGAGTTGGACATGGGTTGTCCTGTGGACGCTCCGGGGGTCTTGGCTGCTCCCAGATATGAGGAGAATATGATTGCCGATGGACGCTTAACCATTGAGCAATTTGACAACCGCACGCTGCTGCGCAACGCTATGACTTTTGCAGGATTTAGTACCATCAGCAACGAGTGGTGGCACTTTGAGGCTTGCTCTCGACAAAGCGCCGAGGCGTTATACAAACCGATACCATAGAATCTTTCAAGCTCCCAATAAAATAAACGCCCTACTATTCATGCAAGAGAAAATCATTATTCTTGATTTTGGCTCACAAACTACACAGCTTATAGGCCGTCGCGTACGGGAAATGAACACCTACTGCGAAATTGTACCCTACAACAAATTTCCGGTAGGCGATAGCAGCGTAAAGGGAGTTATTTTATCCGGAAGCCCGCACTCGGTGTACGATGAAAAATCATTTCGCACCAACTTCTCCGATTTCAAAGGGAAGCTGCCTGTACTTGGCATTTGCTATGGTGCGCAGCTCATGGTGCATGAGCAGGGAGGAAAAGTTGAAGCCGCCGGAATGCGTGAATACGGCCGTGCCCATCTACAAAACATAAGCACTGGCGACGAATTGCTAAAAGGTATTCCTAACGGCTCTCAGGCGTGGATGTCACATGGCGACACAATAATCTCATTACCAGAAAATTACAGGACAATTGCGGCTACAAAGGAGGTGCCCAATGCTGCTTACAAAATTGAGGGCGAGCAAACTTGGGGCGTTCAGCTTCACCCCGAAGTATTTCACTCCGAAGATGGCCCAACCTTGCTACAAAATTTTATTCGTATTTGCGGTTGCCAACAAGACTGGACTCCAGCATCGTTTGTAGAAACAACCATTGCATCTCTCAAGCAGCAGCTGGGCAACGGCAAGGTGGTGCTGGCGCTCTCGGGTGGTGTAGACTCCAGCGTGGCTGCGGTATTGCTCCATCGTGCCATAGGGAAAAACCTTACCTGCATTTTTGTAGATAACGGACTGCTACGCAAAAACGAATTTGAATCGGTACTTGACGGATATGCTCATATGGGGCTCAACGTACTGGGCATAAATGCAAAAGAGCGTTTTTACTCCGAGCTGAAAGGTGTAACCGATCCGGAGCGCAAGCGTAAGATTATTGGCAAAGGATTTATTGATGTATTCGATGAAGAAGCACATAAGTTAAAGGATATTAAATGGTTAGCGCAGGGAACCATATACCCGGACATTATTGAGTCGCTCTCTATAACGGGTACAACCATAAAATCTCACCACAACGTAGGAGGTTTACCGGATAAAATGAACCTGAAAGTTGTAGAGCCGCTAAGGCTTCTGTTCAAAGACGAAGTTCGCCGGGTTGGACGTGAGCTGGGAATCAGCGATACGCTTATAGGCCGCCATCCGTTTCCCGGGCCAGGCTTAGGCGTGCGTATACTTGGCAGCATTACCCCTGAAAAAGTACGCATACTACAGGAGGCCGACCATATCTTCATTCAAGGCTTACGAAGTAGCGAGCTATACCACAAAGTTTGGCAAGCAGGCGCCATCCTTTTACCTGTGCAGTCAGTAGGCGTAATGGGCGATGAGCGCACCTATGAGAATGCCGTGGCCTTGCGCGCAGTAATGTCTACAGATGGTATGACGGCTGACTGGGCGCAGCTGCCCTACGAATTTTTGGCTCGTATTTCCAACGAAATCATCAACAGAGTAAAAGGTGTAAATCGCGTAGTATACGACATTAGCAGTAAGCCACCTGCAACCATTGAGTGGGAGTAA
>JAISBU010000005.1 GCA_031266015.1 Prevotellaceae bacterium
AATTCTCCTTTTAGCGCTAGCCTTTGGCGTCCGGGCCAACCATCTGCCTGCCGTCTACTTTACCAATACTAACGTTGATTTAAACAACCGGCTCATCTACGGGGAGCTGGTCTACGACGCGCCCGATTTTTGCGAGAGCTACGAGTTGCGCTTCAAAACAAAGGTGTACCGTGCCGGTGCATGGGTGGACAGCGCTCAGGTAAAACCAATCTCAAGCGCCATCATCAGTAATACCAATCGGTATGTTTTATCGAACGACTCGGCCATTACCAACCTTACGGCCAGCGGCTACCAAATTAAGGCTACTCTTCCCTCTGGCGTGCAGCCCACCGATAGCGTTTCGCTTTCGGTAGAGGTGTACCGCCACCAAGCGGTAAAATGTTTTGGCTGCGGCGTAGGCGGCTCCAACCTCACCTTCACCAAGGCCGACATTTTGGCGGACTGCCCCTACCCCAACAAGGACAATGACTCCACGCTGCTGGCCTGCAACCGCGCCTCCACGGGGGCGGGCATTCGCTGGGAAGCCTTCATTCGTGATTTTAGAGACTGCAATATATACCGAACGGTACAAATGCCGGACAGCAGCTGGTGGTTCGCCCAGAACCTGAACTGGGGAAAAACCGGAAAATGCCTCTCAGATCAAGCCGATAACTGCGAGGCGTGGGGACGGCTGTACCGCTGGTGCGAGGCGGTTACGGGCGAAGAAATACCCCTAAAAACGCGGGTTTACATGACCATGACCGGCAGCGGGGTGGGGCCTCAGGGGGTTTGCCCGGAGGGCTGGCACGTGCCGCTGAACGAGGAGTGGCACCAGCTGGGGGTAAGCATCGGCAGCAACGCTGCCGACCCAAACGCCGCCTGGAGTAGCGGCGCTTTGCCGCACCTGATGGGCTTTTCCGAGGGTAGCGACAGCTGGGCAACGTACTCCCTGCGCGATGCTGACGATGCCTACGGGTTCCGCTGGACGGCCGTTAGGTTTGAGACGGACGGCAAGGGCAGGGGCATCGGCGGCAACAGCAACATCAAGTACGGCGCGCTTTGGAGCGCCGGCGCCGGCGCCGGCGAGAGCCAGTATGAGGATAGCATCAAGCGCGTGGCAGCTTCAGCTACGGTCGGCAGCTGGGCAGCCAGCCCGCTGACGGCCGATACGCTTGCCGACGGCGGCAAGGCGGGCAGCAAGGGGCGGGACTATTTGCCCGTTCGGTGCGCGCTGGGAGTGGGCGGGCTGACGACCCAAATTAGCCTCATGGTGCCCTACAATGACGAGGAGGAGGAGAATCCGTGCTCCGTAGGCTGCCTTTGCGGGGACGCCGGGGCTATCGGGGGCGCCGGTTGCTCCGCTGTTGATCCTGGCGCCATTGTTGGGGCTACCGTCGTTGCCTGCGAAGACATAGTTAGCCCTGGCGTCATAGGCTGCTTTCAGTAGCTAAAAGTTGAAAATGAAAAGCTGTAACGTTTTATGCCCCATGCTTTTTGATAGAGCATAGTTAAGAATTGATGATTAGGATGCCGTGGGCGTGCGCTGTCGTGCTGAGTGGAGACACGGCGTGGTGCGTCTCCACTCAGCTACTAAATTACTCACTAACCATTATTAACTCACTAAACTAACCGAATGAAAATGAAACACTTAAAAAAACTACTCCTGCTGCTAGTGGCAGGGATGACCATTCAAGGCGCATGGGCGCAAACCCACGTGCTGGCGCAGGCCGGCGAACAGTATACCATTACGAGCGCCAGCGGCGCTCAAACCACTAAGACACCCCAGTACCGATGGTACCGGAACAACAGCCCCATTGACGGAGATGTCGCCACGCATGAAAGCTATACCGTTCCGGCAGAGACCGCCTTCGGGGAGAACGTGGAGTTCAAGCGGGCCGTTCGCGTTGATGGCTGCGACGAGAAGAAGTTCTCCAACACCGTTACCATCAGGTTTTGCAACGTGTTTATCAACGGGGTTTGCTGGGCGGACGCCAACGTGGCCCAGCCCGGCACCTTTGCCGGGAAGCCCGATAACACAGCGGAGTACGCCTACTACCAGTGGAACAAGCCCAACAAAGCTTGGACACTCGCCGATGGCGGAAATGGCGCTGCTATTGCCGGTTGGTCAACGGTAGCTACTGACCCCACAATTGGCGCTGCCACATGGTCAGCTTCGCCCTGCCCCGCCGGATGGCGGCTGCCCACAAGGGAGGAGTACGTGGAGCTGGACGGCCTGGGGGGCGACCTTACCGGTAACAAGGGCGGCAAATGGGTTGCTGCCAGCGAGAAGGGCAACGCCGTTGCGGGACGCTTCTACGGTAAAAACTTTGCTACCTGCTCGCTTCCCAACGACATGGTCGGCTGCGTCTTCTTCCCTGTTATGGGCTACCGTACCTTCACCGATGGAGCGCTCAACAACCAGAACCTGAGAGGGTACGGTTGGAGCAGTACGCAGGCTAGCGCTCTTGTCAGTTACAGCCTGAACTTCAGCGGTGAATCCAGCGCCCCGGACGCCAACTACACTAAGTCGTCCGGCATCCCCGTTCGCTGCGTCCAGTAAATTGAAATACTACGGATTAAAAATACGGTTCGGTATATTTTTGTCTTAACTCCTAATTTAGCTTGTGTCAAGACAAAGTAACGAATACATTGAAAATTTATAAGGAAAAGTCAACAGTGAGTGTACACCGAGCATTGTCACCCTGTGCTTGTTGAAGGGTGCGGCAAGGGGAGCCGTTGCGTTTACCGGCAGAGGTTCCTCCACGCGCTTCCTCGTTCCTCGTGCGCTTGGTCGGAATGACAGCGCCGTTGTTGTTGAGGAGGAAGGGGTTAGGCGGCGGCTCGTCATTCCGACCCCCTCGACTTCGCTCGGGGCAGGCTCCGCGCAGCGGAGTGGAGGAATCTGTTTGCATTGCCCTCGTCATTCCGCTCCCCTCAACTTCGCTCAGGGCAGGGCAGGCTCTGCGTAGCGGAATGGAGAACCTCCTGCCGTGTGCGTTTGTTGTCATGCGTGAGCCTGACAAGCTAAAATCCTTTGGTCAGCTTACCTGTTCGCATGGGCTTTGCAGAGCCTCCGGTGCGGGAGGGTTGGCTGAGGGATTTTTTTTAATGAAAAGTTGAGAATGAAAAATGAAAAATGTCATAGCCGCACTTTGCTGGCAATGACGTGATCAATCTTGCATTTTCTGCAATGACGCGGTACAAAAAAATGCGACCCGCAAAAATTCGCGGGTCGCATATCTACTAACATCGCAAGTCTTTATTTCTTACTGCATACTCAAAATCTTAACCTCTGTACGCCTGTTCTTAGCATGCTGCTTTTCCGTTTTGGCGTTCTTTACAAGAGGCTGCGTTGGGCCATAACCCTTAGAAACCACTCGGTCCGGAGAAATACCCTTTTTCACCAGGTATACCACGCAGGCCTCCGCCCGCTTCTGCGACAGAGCCATATTCGTCTTCAGGGAACCGCGAGAGTCAGAGTGTGAGCTGAGCTCAATCTTCACAGTCGGGTTGGTCTGCATAAACTTTACCACCTTATCCAGCTGCTTGTATGCAGCTTTCTTCAGTACCGCCTTACCGTAATCGTAGTTTACGTTATTTACCTTAAACGAGCCTCCGTCTGAAAGCGGATTCAAGGGCAACGTAATCTTCATTACATTACCGGCCTTCATTACCTTGGTTGCGATAGAAATAGGATCTGTAGGCAAGAATCCTGCCACTGTAGATGACAACGAATATGCCGTATTCGATAATGCGGCAAAGTCACCCAAACCATCAGTACCCGTGGTAACCACATCGCCCTTCTTGGTCTTTTTATTCATCAGAGTTAGCACTACGCTCTCAACCGGAGCGCTATCCTTACGATTTATACACGATACGCTGATAATGGGCTTATCCTTAGCAATAACTTCTGTTGGAACGGCTTTAAACGAGTAGATATCATCGCCACCATAACCACCCGGACGGTTAGACGAGAACAACCCCTCGGTTTTGGAGCCCGATAAAAATACCATGGAAAAGTCATCGCTGCTTGAGTTGATAGGCTGGCGCAAGTTCTCAACAGCTGTCCAGCTAAAGAACTTTCCTTTAGCTCTAAAAATATCCAAACCACCTAAGCCGGGATGTCCATAGGAGCTGAAGTACAGGGTACCATCATTATCCAACGTAGGGAATTTCTCATCGCGAGGGGTGTTGATAATTGGGCCTAGGTTTACCGGTGGCAACCATTGTCCCTCATTGCTCAACTCACAGTAAAACAAGTCCATACTACCCAGCGTTCCAGGCATGTTAGACGAGAAAATCAGGTACTTACCATCTTGGGTAATACAAGGGTGACCAACCGAATACTTCGCACGATTGTTGTATGGGAAGTCAATCGGGTAGCTCCAGCCATCCTCAGTCTTATGCGAAATCATAATACCTACGTGGCTGGTCAAGCCGTTCTGGTACGATACATCGGTCATTTGCTCTGCGTAGCAGAAGTAAATGGTATTACCATCCGGAGTAAAGCAGCATGGGCCAGTGTGCTCACCCGTATTGAGCGGCGCTTGCATTATCTCAGGTTTGGTCCATACAAAACTACCTAACACACCTTTAGCGAGATCCTTAACATTCTCTCTACTAAATATATACATATTCAGATAAGGACGTCCTGTTCCACCGTATATCTTCTTCTTTTTGTCCCTCATCTTCTCCTGCATGCGCCTATCCATCTCGCGCTTATTTCTCAGCTTTTGCTTATCCTTGTCGGAGGTAAACACATCGTACTTATCTCCCTCATAAACGGAGTGGAACATTTGAGCGGTACTATCCAGGTTTACACGGTTGAATCTTACCGTATCGGTCGGATTCTGAGCGTTACGCAGTAGCAAAAGCGTAGCGGCCTCACTTCCCGCACCCTGCATCATCGATAGCGTAACCGCCATTTCTTCCCGATCGGTAGATTGGTAGTCAATGGGCCTGTCAGAGGTAAGAGAAACAAAGCCTTTTGTGACAGTCGGCGAAAAGTCCGAATATTTAGTATTTATACGACGCTCGTTGTAGATTGTATAAAAAGGTTTACGTCCCGCAATATCATTTGCACTATCACAGGAGAAAATACGCCCACGGGCGGCAGTCGGATCGCCACCATTTGTTGCGTAGGTAAAATACATTTTACGCGCTTCGATATACTTTCCATTGTACATCAATACATCACCCAAATCACAATAAGCATCGGTAGGGCAGCCATCGTACTTCATGGCATTTTTGAAGAAAAATTCGGCTTCGGCATAATTACGAAGCAGCATATGAGTTCTGGCAACGTCCAGCGTAGACTCCAATGTAGACTTCTTGGCATCAATGTTCTTATAGATCTCCAGGGCTTTTATGTACTCACCCTGATCCATCAAATCTTTGGCAGTTTTCTTATCCAGCACTTGAGTCTGCGCGTACGCCGCTTGGCCTCCTCCCCAAGGAGCAGCCAGCAGCAGCACAAGTAGCGCTCTTAATAAATATCTCTTCATAAGTCAGTAACTATCAAAAATTTTCAGACTAGAAGTAGCGTGGCGTAAGTACTCTCTGAGCGCGCTTGCCCAGCGAAAATCCCAGCGTTATTTCATGCGAACCAAGCGATACTTGATTTAACTTGCTCAACGGAACATCCCAGGCATAGCCAATATTCAAGTCCGGTTTAATATACCAGTTCAGTAAGATTGTTATAGAGTTTATTGAGCTCTGATACCTCACGTTGGCAACGTCTTTTGTAAGGCGTCCGCTAAACGGCAGACCGTTACGCCACAACAATCCTACCCAGAATTTATCCTTTATAATACCAAACGCGCTAATGTCAACGCTTGGCTGCATCTTAAAGTCATCCTTATACAACAGCGACGGCCTAATCATAAAGTCGCGATTGATAGGGATCAACATTGACGCCGTCACGTACATTTGCGGCGACTTTTTCACAATCTTGTAATCGCCCCAAAGCTCGGTAAGCGAAAGCCCTGCAGAAACCAGCTTAGAATCGTAGAATACTCCCACGTTGAAGTCCGGTCTATAAAAATTTTCACCCAGCAAGCCACTCGCAATAAGCGGATCGTTAGGATCGTCAAATTGAATCAATGACTCATCCAAGCTCAGCTGCGTAAGGCCTATGGACAGGCCAAGCGCCAGGCGAGAACCGGCCTTATCCAGCTGCAAGCGGTAAGAATAGTCGGTCATAATTGACAGCGTTTGCTGTGCGCCTACCTTATCGCTCATAATATGGCCGCCAATACCAATCAAGTTGTTAAGTACGGTAGCATCGGCCATAAGCGTAATGGTGGTAGGAGCGCTCTCTATGCCCACCCACTGGTTACGGTACACCAATGCTGCGTTGAATTTCTCCTTGTATCCGGCATAAGCAGGATTCAATACCAACCCATTAAAGATGTATTGGCTAAACATTACACCCTGCTGCGCACGAACGAGCTCAGCACGGCATAACATTAGCGGCAAAACCAAAATTAATATAATATGTTTTCTCCCCAGCAAACCTTTATATCCTGTTATAAAAGGCAATCTGTTCAACTATCGGAACTATACCCTCTCATAAATTAACGAATTTCTGCCTGATCGCATATGATTTTTAACATTCCATACAGCCCAACCTACCCGCCAAAGTCATCAAACATCACCATCTCATCCGGTACTCCCATGTCATACAGCATCTTAGTAATCGCGCCGTTCATCATAGGAGGTCCACACAAATAGTATTCGATATCTTCCGGGAACTTATGCGTTTTTAAGTAGCTATCCAAAATAACCTGATGGATAAATCCTGTTGACCCAGTCCAGTTGTCCTCTTTTTTTGGCTCAGAGAGCGCAACGGTAAACTTAAAGTTCGGGAACTGCTTTTCTATAGCCCTAAACTCATCTGCATAGAATACTTCGCGAAGCGAACGTGCTCCATACCAGAATGTTACCTTACGTCCCGTCTTAATGGTACGGAATAAGCTGAATATATGTGAGCGCATAGGCGCCATACCTGCACCACCGCCAATAAACATCATTTCGCTTTGCGTATCGCGCAAGAAAAACTCTCCGTAAGGTCCTGATATGGTGACCTTATCACCTTTCTTACGCGAGAATACGTAGGACGAACAAACGCCCGGGTTTACCGGCATAAACGCGCCTTTGGCCCTATCCCACGGCGGAGTTGCAATACGTATGTTCAGCATTACAATGTTACCCTCTGCCGGATGGTTGGCCATAGAATACGCGCGGTAGGTAGGCTCGGTATTCTTCATCTTCAAATCCCAAAGCTTCATGTTGTCCCAATCCTCACGATACTCCTTTTCAACAAAAATATCTCTCGAAAAATCTACCTCACACTTAGGTATATCTACCTGTATGTACCCTCCCGATTTAAAGTTAAGGCTTTCGCCTGCAGGCAGCTTAACCACAAATTCTTTAATAAACGTAGCCACGTTACGGTTGCTCACCACCTCGCACTCCCACTTCTTAATGCCCAACACCTCTTCCGGAATCGTAATATCCATATCCTCACGCACTTTCACCTGGCAACCCAGGCGCCAGCTTTCCTGCTGCTGCTTACGGGTGAAAAATCCGGTTTCGGTTGGCAGAATTGAGCCTCCACCCCTCTCTACCTGGCACTTGCACATACCGCAAGTACCACCGCCACCACAAGCCGACGGTAGAAAAATACCACTGCCGGCTAGCGATGAGAGCACTGATGAACCGGGGTTAACCGTCAGCTCTTTTTCTCCGCTATTTACGCTCAGCTTCACCGTTCCTCCCGGTGTAAGCTTTTGTTTTGCAAACAACAGCAGCGAAACCAACAACAGTATAATGATTAGAAAGACTAGAATAGCCGCTGTTGTTATCATAAAACCCGATAGCAATATCATTTTCTCTTACGTATTTTATTCTTTTCTGCAAAATGTTGTAGACAGCTACATATTAATACCCATAAAGCACATAAAAGCAATGCCCATGAGCCCTGTTACTATAAAGGTAATACCCAGACCACGTAATGGTACCGGCACGTTGGAATATTGCAGCCTTTCTCGAATAGCGGCAATACCAACGATAGCCAAAAACCACCCTATACCCGAACCTAAACCAAATGCAGTAGCCTCGCCCAGTGAGCTATAGCTGCGCTCCTGCATAAAAAGTGAACCTCCCAAAATGGCACAGTTTACTGCAATCAAAGGAAGGAATATACCCAATGAAGAGTACAGGGCCGGGGCAAATCGCTCAACCCCCATCTCCACAATTTGTACGAATGAAGCAATAACCGCTATAAATACGATGAAGCTCAAGAAGCTCAAGTCCACATTTTTAAGGTTAGGGCTCAGCCAGGCCAACGCGCCGTCGCTAAGGATATACTTATTTAGCAAGTAGTTAATGGGAACTGTAAGCCCCAGCACAAACAGCACTGCCAATCCTAAGCCTGCTGAAGTCTTAACATTCTTAGATACTGCAATATATGAGCACATACCCAGGAAGTAGGCAAAAATCATGTTGTCAATAAATATTGACCTGACGAATATGCTTACTAAGTTTTCCATACCATTAAAATAAATACATCCTTCATTTTTCGGCTTATACCTTCTCTATTAACGACTTGTTGCGGCTACGCTGAACCCATATAATAATACCTACAAGGATAAGCGCCATTGGGGGTAGAATTATAAAACCATTATTTTCATAAAAACCTCCCTCGGAGATATAAAAACTTTTTGGCACCACCTGATAGCCCCAAATAGCGCCCGAGCCAAAAAGTTCACGAACAAAGCCCAGTATGGCCAAAATCAAACCATAACCGAAGCCGTTGCCCAAACCATCTATGAATGAGGCCCAGGGCTTATTACCCAAGGCAAAAGCCTCAATACGTCCCATTACAATACAGTTGGTAATAATAAGGCCCACAAACACAGATAGCTGCTTGCTCACATCGTAGGTAAAAGCCTGAAGTATTTGATCTACAAGAATAACCAGCGCTGCTACAATAACCAGCTGCACAATAATACGAATACGATTAGGTATAGTGTTACGGATCAACGAAATAACCAGATTTGAAAAGGCCGTTACCACTGTTACCGACAGCGCCATAACCACCGCATACTCCAGCTTTACGGTAACTGCCAAAGCCGAGCAGATACCCAACACCAGCACCGTAATTGGGTTGACCTTGTTTAGCGGAGCGGTAAACAACTTCAAATTCTTAGTCGAGAATAGTGGCTCTTTTTCGTTGCTCATGGTGTATCTTGATGTTGAAATATTACTGTATGCTGTCTGTTGTGTCGGCAGGCGCAGGCGTTGGAGTTAGATTAACCTCCTGAACCTGAGCAGGTTTAGGTTTTACCACAGGTCTTACCTCTACCTTAGCACTTGGCGCAGCTGAAGCGGTTTTAGCGTTTTCCATAGCGCTATTCTTGCTGCATACTCTTGCTGCATACTCTTGCCTCTTAGCCTTCAAGAAGCTCATGTACGACTCTAGCACATCATATACCATATCCTGCAATCCGTTGCTGGTAATGGTACCTCCGGAAACAGCATCCACCTCATGAGGGTTGTTTTTGGTATTGCCGCCTTTTACCACCTTAATGGAGGTAAAGGTCTCTCCGTCAAATATTTGCTTACCTGCAAACTGTGCTTGAAACTGCGGTGTGGCAATTTCAGCGCCCAAACCGGGGGTCTCGCCCTTATGGTCAAATACAACTCCACGAATGATATTAACATCCTGATTAAGAGCCACATACCCCCAAAGTGGGCCCCACAAGCCTACGCCACGTACAGGTAATACATATAGGAGTGAACCATCATCGTCTTTACAAACAAATACGGGCAGCAATCTCTCACTCGACGGCTTCTTCATTTCATCGGCAAAATTCAGGGTGAATGCATCGCCCTCGACCTGCATACCGAATGAGTTTACCACGTAGCTGGAGGTAATATACTTTTTATACTCACGCTCAATGTACTCTGTCTTATCCTTAGCCTCTTTTACCTGAGCAGCTTTCTGTACAGAGAATAGTATGTTTTGCTTTTTCTCTACCTCCACATTTTTCTGCTGAAAAGGCTTTAGCAAAGTTGCCGCCGCTGCAAGCACTGCCGCCACTGTCACTACCAGAATGATGGAGTAAAGAAATATGTACTTGTTACTTTCCTTGTTCATTTTTGCTTACCTTACCTGAATAAATCATTCAATACAAAATAGCTACGCTGCTTTTTGAGCGGCTGCCGCTCTTTTTAACCTCCTTGAAATATGAGATTGCACCACACAGTAATCAATAAGCGGCGCAAATGCGTTCATGAACAAGATGGCCAACATCATTCCTTCGGGAAATCCGCCCACTACACGAATAATTACCGCCAACACGCCAATCAAAAATCCGTAGATCCATTTTGCAGTATTAGTTTGTGCGGCAGATACAGGGTCCGTAGCCATAAACACGGCGCCAAACGCAAAACCTCCCATAATAAGATGGCAGTACGCCGGCAGTTGCATGTAGGCGTTTGCGCCAACAGCATTAAATAAAAGACCTGTACACAAACCTCCGGCTACAACCGATACCATAATGCGCCAGCTGCCAACTCCTGTAATAATCAACAGGGCGGCGCCCAGCAAAATGGCAATGGTAGACGTTTCGCCAATGGATCCGGGAATAAATCCGGCAAACATATCCCACACCTGCATAGATGAAAAGCGCTCACCTGCTGCAGCCTTAGCTAAAGGCGTAGCGCCGGAAAATCCGTCTACAATACCTTCGCCTTTGTTAAGTCCGGCAATCCAAATTTTATCTCCGGATATATATGAGGGATACGCAAAAAATACAAACGCACGTGCCAGCAATGCAGGGTTGAATACGTTCATACCCGTACCGCCAAACACCTCTTTACCAATGATTACTGCGAAGGCTGTTGCCAACGTCACCATCCACAAGGGAACATCCGCAGGCATAACCAAAGGAATAAGCATACCCGTTACCAGGAATCCTTCATTAACCTCGTGGCCACGAATCTGTGCGGCCACAAACTCAATACCTAACCCTACAACGTATGAAACAACTACAATGGGTAACACCTTAAAGAACCCAAACCAAAATACTTCCCAAAAACTAACCTGCGTACCAATGGATAAGAAATGCTGGAATCCCACATTCCACATACCAAACAACAAAGCAGGAACAAGCGCCATTACCACCACCGACATAGTACGCTTAAGGTCTATGGCATCGCGCACGTGAGCGCCTTTGGTTGTTACCGTATCCGGAACGTACAGAAATGTTTCAAAAGCATCAAACGTAGAGTGCAAGAAGTGGTACTTACCTCCCTTCTCGAACTTTGGCTTAATGCCATCAATAAAACTTCTTAGTGCCTTCATGTATATGTTGAATCGTTTATTCGTTGAGCTGTTTTTTTACGTCATGCCGGGTAAAGCCAACCTCCAGTTCGCACTATTGACGATACGTTGCCACAGCTTGAAATCCTTCGCTTCACTCAGGATGACAACGGGCAGCTTACTCATCCTACCCCATCTCCGCTATCATAGCGTTGATACCTGTGCGCAGAATTTCCTGCACATCAATTTTCGAGGTGCATACAAATTCGCACAAAGCAAGGTCTTCCTCAACCACCTCGTAAATGCCCAGCTGCTCCATCTTGTCAATATCGTTGGCAAGAATAGCCTTGAGCAAGTACACGGGAAGAATATCCATAGGAAGCACCTTCCCGTATTCGCCTGAAAGTACAAACGCGCGCCGTCCGCCGTTCAAGTTGGTATCCAAGTTGTATCGCTTATCCGGAAATAGCCATGAGAAGTAGGTATGCGACATGCTGAACTTGTTGAAGCGCGGCATTGCCCAACCTAGCATCTCGTGATGGTTTCCTTCGGTAATCACAGCAACTTCATTGTCATAAAAGCCAAGATATCCGTCTATGCCGACCTTAGTACCTGTAAGCACGTTTCCGCTGATAACACGAGGATTCTTACCGGTATAAGTAAACTCCGACAAGCCGCTCAGCTTAGCGCCCGCAATCATGCGATAGTAGCGCGGCTTCTTAACCTCTGCGCCAACCAGCGCAACTACTTTCGAAGGATCGTAAATTCCGGTTTCGAATAAACGGCCAAGTATCACGACGTGCTGCGGATTCATAGTCCACACGATTTCACCCTTGTTGACAGGGTCTAGCTTATGAATGTGCACGCCAACATTTCCTGCCGGATGCGGTCCTTTGTAGCGCGTAATTTCAACACCCTTTGCGCGCTCAAAAGCATTATTTGCAGGGTAGTCTGCACACAAGCCCAGGTGTACTTTTCCGCTTGTCAGCTTCTTCAAAACGTCCAGGCCTTTCTGGAAATTTGCAGCTTCGCCATTCACCAAAAAATCAGCGTCGGCAGCAATGGGAGCAGAATCAAACCCGGAAATGAAAATTGCCTTCGGCGTTGCCTTTGGGTTCGCAACTATGTTGTACGGGCGTTGCTTGAAGAAAGGCCATACGCCGGATTGAAGCATAAACTTAACCAGCTCCTCACGACTTGCCGATGTTAAGTCGGGAACAACGTGCCGTATAGCATCATTTTCTTCGGCGGGTGTAACCACCACCTCTAAAATTTTACGACGCTCACCACGGTTTATTGCCGTAAGTGTTCCAGCCACAGGCGATACGAAAACGATTTCAGGACGATTTTTGTCACAAAAGAGCGGCGCTCCGGCTTTTACGCTACCACCCTCATCTACAAGCATTTTGGGAGTTATTCCATAAAAATCGGTTGGCTTCACTGCGTAAGACTCCGGGGTAGAGCACTTTGAAAGCACCTTCTCCGCCAAGCCCTGCAATTTGATGTTTAACCCTTTCTTTACGTTAACTGTTTGTACCATACTGTTTTATCTGTATTTCCAATATGTTTTTCAAATCAAAAATTTTGTAAAGATAATCATAAAACCGCATTATTATAACTTACAGCCATAAAAGTAAAATTCACGCACAATAATTGAACATCCTTACCCCTTGTTTTTGGGGGTGTAACAAAGCTGGTCGTTATTCACCCAAAACAATAGCAAAAGGCTACTCAAATATTATTTGAGTAAAGATAGCAATAATATTATTCCCGATACGTAAAAACGCCGCAAAAATTAACTTATATTTGGTTGATTGTGACCAATTTCCCTATTTTTAACAACTTATTTTTTGGAAATTAAGAAAACTCGCAATATCTTTGCCCTGGGAAATGTGTTTATATGCATTTCTCTGTCAAGCAGCGGTTTCCTGTGCTGCTTGTTTCTGTTCAAATAAAGTTTCCCAACACTTTTAAATGCGTTTCTATGCAGGGTTGCGCTAATCGTTCTCTTACTACTTCTAACTCAACAATCACAGCGGCAGCACGTTGCCTCTGCTTTTTAATTTTTCATCTAATCTTTTTTTATGTACGACATTCTGGAGCTTACCAGCAAATCAATTGAAGAGCTGCAAGCCTTTGCACAACAACTGAAAATCAAGAAAATCACCTCTGCTACCAAGGAGGAATTGGTGTACAAAATTTTGGACGAGCAGGCTATTCAAGGCTCCCAAAAAACTAAGCCAGATAAGCAGCAACCCTCGCCGGAAGAGCAAGCAGCTCCTGTCCCAAAGGAGCGCAAGCCAAGAGTGGCAGCAAAGCCTGCCGGTAACCCGGCCGAAAAATCACAAGCTAAGGCAGCCGCACCTGTTGTAGCAAAAGCCAGCCAGCCTCAAGCGGAAAAGCCTGCAAAACAAAATTCTCCAAAACCACAGCAGCAAAAGCCAAAAATACAACCCCAACCACAGCCCGTTGTGGCTGAAAGACAAGCTACAGCTGTTGCGGCTGACGCTCCTGCAGAACCTGTGGTCAAAAAAAACTCCGAGCCAAAAAGCAATGGCGAGCAGCGTGAGCGCACACAGCAGCAGGAGAGCAATCACCACAATAGCGGCAATGCCAATAATGGCAGCAACAATAACGGACACAACCGGCAGGAAAAACAGGAGAAGAAAGAGCGCTATGAATTTGAGGCCATGATTGAGGCCACCGGCGTACTCGATTTAATGAACGATGGCTACGGATTCCTGCGTTCGTCTGACTACAACTACCTTTCTTCGCCAGACGACATTTACGTTTCGCAATCGCAAATAAAGCTGTTTGGGCTAAAAACAGGAGATGCGGTAACCGGAAATGTTCGTCCGCCAAAGGACAATGAAAAGTTTTTTCCGCTGATAAAAGTTATCTCCATCAACGGTCGTGATCCTGAGTATATAAGGGACAGGGAGCCGTTCGACTATCTTACTCCTCTATTCCCTACCGAAAAATTCAACATCACGGGCAACGGCCATAATAACCTGTCGACTCGCGTTGTAGATATTTTTGCGCCTATCGGAAAAGGTCAGCGTGGCTTGATCGTGGCGCAACCCAAAACCGGCAAAACGGTGTTGCTTAAGGATATAGCAAACGCCATTGCGGCTAACCATCCGGAGGTGTATATGATTGTTCTGCTTATTGACGAGCGCCCTGAGGAGGTTACCGATATGCAGCGTAGCGTACGCGCAGAGGTAGTAGCATCAACTTTTGACGAACCTGCGGAACGCCACGTAAAGGTGGCAAACATTGTGCTCGAAAAGGCTAAGCGTATGGTAGAATGCGGACACGATGTGGTAATTCTTTTGGACTCAATTACCCGTTTAGCTCGCGCGTTCAATACCGTACAGCCCGCATCGGGTAAGGTGTTGAGTGGCGGTGTAGATGCTAACGCTCTACACAAGCCAAAGCGCTTTTTTGGTGCGGCACGTAACATTGAGAATGGTGGTTCACTTACCATTTTGGCTACCGCGCTTATCGACACGGGTTCTAAAATGGACGAGGTTATTTTCGAGGAGTTCAAGGGTACCGGTAACATGGAGCTGCAGCTTGACCGCAAGCTTGCCAACAAGCGCGTATTCCCTGCTGTAGACGTAACGCTCAGCAGCACTCGTCGTGATGATTTGTTGATAAGCAAGGATGTGCTGAGCCGCATTTGGGTGCTACGCAACTACCTCACCGATATGAATGCCGTAGAAGCAGGAGAATTTATGCATGATCGATTGATCAAGACCAT
The DNA here is from genome assembly GCA_031266015.1 of Prevotellaceae bacterium. Lineage (GTDB taxonomy): Bacteria > Bacteroidota > Bacteroidia > Bacteroidales > UBA932 > JAISBU01. The sequence continues at coordinate 15,072 of JAISBU010000005.1, forward strand.
GAACAACGATGAGTTTTTGGCAACGATGAATGGATAATTTTTCGACTTGCGACACTCGGACATGCGACCATACGATTTAACTTTAGTAGCACATGCCGCGAGTTAATATAAATATCTGATTATCATAGTATTATTGAATTGCGCCATCTTTATTTTTGAAGGTGGCGCAATTTTTTTCAACCAGCAGCTAGGGGTAAAACTTCCCATAGCTGTCATAGTACAAACGAGAAGATTTCTTGGTATTGCTAATTAAATATATATTTGTATCTTTGCAAAAAAAGAAAATGAATTGTCCAAAATGTTCGTGTGATAAAAGAGTTAAGTCCGGATTTATCAAAGGAGTACAGCGTTATAAATGTAAATGCTGTGGTTGCAACTATACAGTAGAGTTAAAATCAACGGCAAAGCCAAAATCCATGAAAAAGCAAGCTTTACATCTATACCTTGAAGGTTTGGGCTTTCGTTCCATAGGGAGATTTTTAGGCATAAGCAATGTGTCTGCCTTAAACTGGATTCGCAGTTTTGGCAAAGAAGTTCAGGAACTTAATTCGCAAAGCAGGGAAATAGAGGTGGTTGAAGTTGATGAAATGCATTCTTACATTGGGTCAAAAAAAACTGCTGCTGGATATGGATTGCTGTTGATAGATATGGGAAAAGGTTTATCAACTTCGTTATTGGCGGCAGGAGCAAAGAAACGGCAGAAAGGTTTTGGGAAACGATAAAACAACATGGCATGAAGTATATAGCAAGTGATTATTGGAAAGCATATGAGGGCATTATTCCCTGTGAAAAGCATACTCAAACAAAGGCAGCAACATGTACTGTTGAGGGCTATAACAGCCTGCTCAGGCACTTTTTGGCAAGAATGAGAAGAAAGGCAAAATGCTATTCAAAAAAAATGGAAATGTTGAAATTATCCATCATTTTGCTAATGCACTATCGAAATAATACTTTATATATATTTAGTTAGCAATACCCAGGAAATATATTTCCACCTATAGGATATCCTAACTTCAAAATAGGAGGCGCACCATGCTAGATTGGTTGGGAAATTGGCATAACACTTTTCTAAAGCTACCAAACGCCGGTCATCAGCCATCAACTTTTCGTCATTACGAGCACAACGAAGGAGGCATTTCGCCTCAATTGTCATGCGTAGTCCAGCGGTAGCGCACACGACCGCTGTCGGCATAACTGTGCAGCAGGCATTTTTTGCTCAACTCCATCACCTTTTCGTAGCTGAACTGATAGAGCTCCGCTACCTGCGGGTTGTCGCGGAAAGCAGTGAGCGGAATACGCGCTAAGGGTGCTTGAATGGCGGGTGTTGTAGCGATGTTGCCGTTAGCAGCAAGGGCGTTTAACCCAGCCTTGAGTTCTTGTAGGCAATCCACGATGTGCGTGAGTACGTTTTGCGGAAGCTGAACCACCCACGGTGGCATTTTGCATATCCATTTTGTAGCAATTTTAGATTATGCTGTAAAGGTGCAGCAATCCAAAATGGCGCTTCCTACTTCCTCCCACATGCTCCTACTTGCTCAACTTAATTTAACGAAAATAACTATTTTGTGGATTAAAATTCCGAACTTACTATACTTATTACGATGATATTGTAATAAGTTACAATTAGCATCACTTAATTGATTTTGTTCATGATTAGATGTGTAAAATTGCCTGAAGTGTTAAAAATAACTTTTTATGATAACTTACATGCATTTATCTTACTTTTGTATAAAAATCAGATAAAGTAGAACGATGTTTTAACGCCAGAGAAAAAGAACTGTATTAAGTAAGTCAATTGTTGTTAAAAAAATCATGAAAAAATTACAATTAGAAGCGTTAAGTTTAGAAGTTCCTGAGTTATCTCTGGAAATGTGCAAGCGGCTAATGGGAGGTGGGTATGCATTGGAACTGGGTGACTATAGAGAAACTGAGAGAGATGGCTACAATGAGATTATTGATGGCGGCATTACCATAACGCCAGATGAGCAACAGCAGGCAGCAATGGATGAACGAGCAAGTATAGAAGAAGAGCAACGACAACAGCAGCAAGAACAACAGCAAGACGAAAAGGAGGGTCAGGATAATGGAAGAAGTGACACCGATCGTCCTGAGGATAGGCCCAAAGAGGAGGACGGCTATAATGTCAATGATGCAGTTGGTCATCTTCGAGAGAATGCACATGGTTCATCTCAAGGCGAATGTGCGAGACACGTAAGAGAAGCTCTTGAAGCGGGGGGGATGGACACGACCGGTCGGCCAGTTTCTGCAGGAGATTATGATTCGTTCTTGCCTTCTCTCGGGTTCAATCCGGTTGATTCTAACAATTACACCCCTGAGGCTGGAGATATTGTCGTGCATGAAGGAAGAGAGGGTCATGAGCATGGACATATTGCAATGTATGATGGATCCGATTGGATTTCTGATTTCGTTCAGAGAGATATGTTTGGAGGATCTGCATACAGACAAGATCCGGACTATACAATTTGGAGGCGTAATTAATCGAAATAAATAATGAAAAAGTTCACAATCGTTCTATCACTATTCTTGTTCCTATGTTTTAATGCTTTAGGTGTCTGTACAGAGCAAGTTAAAACATTCTACGTGGCATATATGAATAATGTTTTGCATGATGACAGCAAAAATATTGCTTTGTGTGAAACCTATTTAACGGAAGAGCAAATAGAGAAGGTAAATAGATTGAAATATGCAACAGGGGCTGATCCTGTTATTCGCGCCCAAGATGCGACAAAAGACGCCATCGAAACACTACTTGTTGAGAACTTGACGGATAGGTGGTATATGGTTACCTATTTTTGGAGACATGAAGATAGTAGCACAGCCATTGAAATTCCACTGAGGGCTCAAAACATTGACGGTGTATGTAAAATTACCAATATCATTCCTATCTGGAATGGCTCTCGCTATGGTGATGAACTATTGTCCTGTGGAAGTAACATGACGACTGCAATAGGCCAAACTTCCGAACACACTTTTATTAAAAGTTTCTATAACGTCTACCTGACACAATACTGTAAAATGCCAAAAGACCTGGACTCAAAGTTATCCTTTCTACGACAACAAAACCTATCGAGAAAGGCTTTGGAAGAATTTAAAAGTGCCGAATTAGAACACATAAAGGACGGACTTGTTGGTTATGACTTGTTAATTGACAATTTTGATTTTGACCCTCTGTGGAATCACAGCGTTGATTTAAAGCACATAGGTGGCAATGATTTTCAATTTACTTACCAAGTAGGCAGCAAAGTATATACAATCGTTATCACACTAAAACAAGGAATAAACGGCTTTGTAATAGACGGCCTCAAGGTATTCAACAACAAGTAAAATCATGAAAACATTACAATAAGAGGCATTAAGTTTGGAAGTTCCGGAGTTATCTCTGGAAATGTGCAAGCGGCTAATGGGAGGTGGGTATGCATTGGAACTGGGTGACTATAGAGAAACTGAGAGAGACGGCTACAATGGGATTATTGATGGTGGTATTACCATAACGCCAGATGAGCAACAGCAAGCAGCAATGGATGAGCGAGCAAGCCTAGAAGAAGAACGACGACAACAGCAGCATGAACAACAGCAAGACGAAGATAGAAACCAAGCAGATACTCCTGATGCACCGAAAGAAGAAAGTCCAAACAAGGTAGAAAATGGCAAGTGTGTGCATGGTGTAATTGCGGAAGCAATCAGTAAGCTTGGAGGCACACCAAATGTTGAAAAAATAAACCAAGCGTTAGCTCCGTATGAGAAAAAAGATGGAGATGGTAAGGTTATAGGAGTAGATGTATCACAACCGCAAATATTAAGCGTACTTAGTGATTTTTTTGCCATAGAGAATGTAACAAGTCAACCTCAACTAGTTAATGCTATTGAGAAGGGAGATATTGCTTTTGCATTTATTAATAATGATGCTCACGCAGTGCTTATAGTTGGTGTAGATAGAGATAACTCAACATTTACCTGTTATGACCCCGTGTTTGGCTATGAGGTAGAGCATAATTTTAGAGAGATAAGAAGACCTGTAATATTAAGATAAATACGCTTTATGAAATACGTTGTCTGTCTCTATCTATTTGTGATGTTCCATACAATGGTTGCAGTAGGGCAAAACAGTAGTAGTAGTAAAATTGAGTACGAAAAAATTATACCTACGGTAAAGTACGATTCTGTCAATTTTGTTGCCAATATTCGTGCTGCCTTTAACAATTACACTTTAGGTGTACGCTATGCGGTAAAAAAAGAGGGAAGAAAAAGAAAAATTATTTCTAATTGTGGGGGTACTTACGGTTATGCATGCATAGATAAATCATTGGTTGACATTATTATAGGTAGTCCCGATAGCGTTTTCTTTGTTCATTTTCACGATAATGATGAAGATAAAAGAACAGTAATGGGTATTTTAAAGGATGAAGCGGTAAAAATTATTGATTTTCGTGGAGTTTATTACTCCTCAATAGAGGAGTATCTAGAACTTGTTTTGAAAAGTGAAGTGCGTCCGCAATCCCAGCAGCGCTCAGTGCGAAAAGATGATAGTGCCACATTGCTCCAAATGAAAACTTTTATTTTAGGTTCTTACCAGTTTTACGAAGTACGTAACCCTACTGATACAAGCGACATTATAAGGGTATTCATCAACGAGTTGGCAAATATTGTAAAAGTAACACCAGGGCAAAAGAAAAGTTTAAAACAGTCGTTATACAAATTAATTTCTAGCGAAACTAACGATGAGGCAATGCCGCCATGTTGTGTAATCACTCGCGGCACAGATAGAGTGTGGCTAATGAAAAAAAATGTTGCGGGAGTGCTGTACCAAACATATACTCCTGAGCAGTATTTGAATATTGAGCGTGTGTTATGGGACAGAAAACTCAAATTGGATTATTATACGTGGAAAATATACACAGAAAAAATAGCAGACAAAGAAAATATTCAGTATCTGTTGCCTGAGGAGATTATGTCTTTAATGAAGCGAAAGGAGTAGATTTATAAAATTATGAAAAAATTACAATTAGAAGCGCTAAGTTTAGAAGTTCCTGAACTCTCTCCAGAAGTGTGTAAACGATTACTCGGAGGCAATTATGGAGAATTGGTAGACGGAGGAGAAATAGAGGAAATTTATTGTTACCCTGACGAAACATTGAAGGAGCATCAGGAAAATCAAAAACAAGAAGGGGAGCAAGAGCGACATGAACAACAGCAAGACGAAGATAGCGACAAAGAGCAACAAGGAGAAAAGGACACTCCTGAAGAAAACCCTAACAAAGACACATCTACAAGTAATCATTTGGAGGGATTCCCCACAAATTTCTCGACACAAGTTGGGAGTTTATGCGTGTACACATCTTTTGCCGCTGTTGCTACTTTCTTAGGACAGTCTAATGTTAATTCTGGCAATTATGTGATGAGTTACATGGGATACGCTAACACTACTCTGCCAGACGCAATGGGTGGCGTTCATGGTGAACATCTCGGTGGATTTATACAGAGTGTTTTTGATGCACCGCCGATAAGTGATCCAGCCAATGCTATTGACAATGAGCATGCAGTATTAGCGTACATCATAGATAGTAATGACGCAAGTTCTGGGCACGAAGTAGTTATTATTGGTTATGAGGAAAGAGATGGTGTTTGTTACTATCAATATTGGGATCCTGAAACGGGAGGAACTGATGAACATGAAGTAAGCCATTTTCATGACATGTACGAAATCTTTGGAGTAAAAACATAGCATATAAATAATAATGTGTAATAATATGATTATCCGTCTATATCGCAGCCTGCTGAGTGCTATATTTTCTATAGTTTTTGTACTTGCTGTTCATGCGCAAACTCTTTATCTCGCTCTGCCATGTGATAGCGCTATGATATTTAGAGATACAGACACGTTAAAAGAATATATACGAAAACGGAATCAAACTACCACAAAAAAACATCTTAATGGCTCTTTTGCTGTTAGGGACATGCAATTGCATGAAGTTGACAGCCTAATCTCAATAACCAGACTACAAATCGCACCACGAGATAAGAATGTTCTTGATTTTCTTCTTCCTAAAGAAAAATTCATGCTATACAGCCCTGAGGGAGGAATTTTTTTTGTACAAGTAAAGTCTCAAAATTCCGGCTACTCCTCCTTGTTGCAAGGTGCTCAAAATCAAAATAATGTAGCGAAAATGCTGCAAGCATTGCATACTCCTAAGGAATGTGTATTTTCCCTATTTTTTTTACAGGGAGACCATCATAACTTTCCAGCCATTGGTTGTAAGATTGGAGATAAGGATGTCTTTATAGATAAGCAGCTAAACCGTTATGCTAGCATCGAAGACCTCATTATCGGTCTTTACGGTTCTATGGAGCAGTATAGGCAGTTGCATAAGGAGGAGTTGTATTGGCGAAATATACTAACTCATGGCACTAAAGAGGGAAAAGATAGCGCCATAGAGCAGTTACGGCAACAACATCATAATGACACCATCGTTGTGAATAAATTGCTAGAATATGCTCGCTAAATGCGATTGAAAAATAAAATCATGAAAAAATTACAATTAGAAGCGTTAAGCTTAGAAGTTCCTGAACTGTCTCCAGAAATGTGTAAACGACTGATGGGAGGCAATTATGGGGAGATAAACGGAGGAGAAATAGAGGAGGTCTATTGTTACGGTGAAAGATCTATGGATATGGACCCGGAGGATCGACGTGACGATAGAGAGTTTGATAATGATGACAATAATAATGACACTCCAGAGCAACCCTTGGAATTAAGGGAATATACAGGTTTAAATCAGGCTGAACAAGACTTCATACTTCAACATCCTATTGCGGCGGCAGCTTTTGCCGTTAATGCTAATCAAGCAAAAAGTGAAGCTGCTATTCGCTTTCCTGAATCTCTACACAATGGGAGTGGAGACGCGTTTAGACATGCCTTCTGGTCTGCATTAAATGCTTATGATCAAGGACGAGGATTAGCAGAACAGTTTGGAAACGCTCACGAGAGCGGCCCTGGCAATCCTGAGGCGGAAAAAAATATGGATTTGCATAATAACTCAGTAGGATATGATATAGGTGAAGAAGCACAAGAAAATGGTTGGAGTGAACAACAAATAATAGATGCTGTGCTTGATGCATTAGATAATGGTAGACTAATCGTTCTAAATAAGTAGATATCATGAACTGTACCACGTATGAAAGATTTTAACAATAGATGTAAGTTGATGGTCGTAGGCTCGTGTATAATGCTGTGTTCTATTTTTTGTGGGTGTACTACAATAGAAAAACAATCAATGGAAACAGCTAAACGTATTCATGAGCAAATATTAGGACAAAAAGAATTTCGCATTTCTTCTGCTACAGAGTTTACTTGGGACACATTGTATATTATTACTCCTTACTCTAGTAGTCGAGAACTTATGCGTAAAGATTCAACAATACAATTAGGAAGTGTTGCTGCCAAAAAAATTGACCTTTCTTTTCGAGATGATGCCGTTGCTTTGGTTTTCATACATAAAAAAAGGACTGTTGCTTACTGCATTTACCTCAGAAAGTGGGGAGATTTTACGAATTTTACAAGTTTCCTTAATCCTATTAGTAATAGCAATGATTGTTGTGTTACTAATATTGAAACAAATGAAATACATCATTGTTTGTATTAATAAGTAACCAAATAATTTATTATGAAAAATTACAATTAGGGGCATTAAGTTTGGAAGTTCCGGAGTTATCTCTGGAAATGTGCAAGCGGCTAATGGGGGGTGGGTATGCATTGGAACTGGGTGACTATAGAGAAACTGAGAGAGACGGCTACAATAGGATTATTGATGGTGGTATTACCATAACACCAGATGAGCAACAGCAAGCAGCAATGGATGAGCGAGCAAGCCTAGAAGAAGAACGACGACAACAGCAGCATGAACAACAGCAAGACGAAGATAGCGACAACGGACATTACAATAATAATGATAGTTCTTTAAGGGGACAGCCTACTCAAGGGAATAAGGGTGCACCTGTTCAAGGCAGTGGGAATTTGGATTTTTTTACCTCATCCGACAAAACTATAGTGAATACTTTAATAAATGCCATAGCAAATGGAAGTTGCATTATATCACAATTGAGCAGTTTCTACCCCTCTGTTAGTTACGCATCCCCCGCTAACGGTACAATTATTAATATTAACGGCCATGAATATACCGTAAAAATAGATGTGAATACGCATGTAAAAGATAATTGGGGAGAAAAAGCACCTGTAGCAGAAAATACAGTTAATGGATGGACACCCATTGATTTAGGAAACTTAAGTGCATTTGTTATCTATGTTCAACCCGACCAGCTTGATAATTTCATACGTGATGTGTTTTAATCTAAATTACAATGTAAAGATGAAAAAAAACAGAAGTAAGTTGCTCGTCTTATGTTTATTATTTACGACACATGTTATTTATGTGCAATCAAGTTTCCTTAGTAGCATATTTACATCAGATGAATTAACTACACAAAACAAAATCGTACAGTATTACGATAACTTAATTACAGCATCTGTTGGAGATAATAAGGCTATTGCAGAGTCTTATAATGTATACATGAATCGTCTTTGGCAAGATATGGGTTCTGGTAGCTGGCGAGGAGTGGATACTGTTACCTATAATGATTATGCCCGTTTTTTCCAAACGTTAAATCAATTACATCTTCAAGAGTATTATACTTTTGAAGATACAGCAATGTTTTTTTACTCAAAGGATAAAGCAGACACCATAAAAATTTATTTTCCATATAATCTTGAACTTAACAGGGAAGGAAAGTTTATGTGCCTACTCAAGGTCGTATCTGATTACGATTCGGTGGTAGCAACGGTACACGATCAACTTTCCACGGCGGGTGATTTTAGTCCTACGTTTTATGCAGGGATGATCTCGGGATATAGCCATTTTGACTACAACAATAAAATACATCGCTTAATAGCAATAGTTGCATTAATGAAAAGAACTCCACCCATAAATGTGCCAAAAGGTTTTTATCAATATCGGACACATATACCCTTAGGAAAATTCATTTAAAAAAGAGTGTCAGCCTGTACCATACAACAAAAAGTAGAGCAATTTGTAGCCAGTAATTTTACATGTGATGCTATTTCTGGAGTAATGCTTACGGGAAGTGCGGCTACTAATAGCCGCACTTTTGTTTCTGATGTTGATGTAATTATACTATTACCTATAATTAATGCTGCTTTTACAGAAAATTTCTTTGAAGATGGGTTTGAAATCCATCTAATTTTTCTTCCTGAAAATAATCTTTTACAAGTAATTGAAAGAGACATTTTTTTATGTGAAGGTAATTACTTATCCATGTTTTTTAAGGGCATTATGCTTTATGACAAACGAGGATTGTTAGAGCAGGTGAAAAAATATGCAACAGAGTTTTTTAGTACTGAAATGGAAGTGCAAAGTAAAGAGCGAAGTAATTTGTTGATGCGAGCCAAAATCACATCAGAGCTACACGATTTTATCAATACACGTGATGCTCATAAACAATACTATTCAGGTGCGGAATTATTTAAACTTTTAAGTCAATACGAGTTGCTACTATCTGGATATGCCACGCATATTCGCTTTGGTAAATCCCTTGCTCAGGACTTAAACCGAGTTGGTTCAAAGCCCACAGAGATTATAAATTGCTTTAAAGAGTATAGCAATCGTAGCAATATAGAGCCATTGGTAAGCTTGGCGCAGAATATGCTCTCATCGTCTGGCGGTTTGTTAAACAAATACACAACAGGGTATGAATATAACAGGGTAGAGAGCGATTTTGCTATGATATATCTACCTAACCATTGTGTCCAAGAACAGAATATTATAGAGGTAATAAAGGATTTAGCAGCCAACTTACAAAGCACAGTTCACTATATTTTCTATTGTAAATGCGCTTTCATGGAGGACGGTATATATATGCCAATATTTGCTCCAAGAGAGGACATCAATGAATGGATACTTTCATTGACCGTTAACCTACTTGCGAAATATCAAAAAGAGGGTATACGATTAAGATTTCCATATCAAACTTCCTATTTTGATGCTTTAGCGTTGGGAGGAACTACTACATTGAAACAACTTGCACCATATTATGCAGCATTTTCTTCATTTGTCATTAATAAATTAACGAGGAAAAGTAGCGATTGGAATAAATCGAAAATCAATAATGGAATTTATATGCTAATAGCATTTGGCATAAATGCTCAATATAACCAAAACGCATATAAAACTATTTGTTTCAAATTATTTGAAAAACTACTGCCAAATGCCTCTAATCCGATGACTATTACCAACATTTCACAGGTAAAGTTATTATATGAAGATAAGCAATCTGAGTATGCACGCTTATTTGAATCTCAAAAGCAACAAGTTAATTATTTTTTTGGAGCAGCGATAAGGAGTTGGGACAATGAATCTTTGCCCGATGCGGAAATTGACTTGCAAATAGGTATGTTGCAGCAACTGATAAAAATAGACAAGAACAAAAATTATAAAAATGTTTCACACTCCCTATCTGAAATAATAGATACGGAGCATATCTACATTGAAATTTTAAATCAACTGCTCAGTATGCTTTTGTTAGACGAGAATGAGAAAGCATACACAACTTTTATTGTTTATAAGTTAATAGCATCATGCGATTCTTAAAACGCTTCCCTTCATATTTACAACATGACTCCAGAGATTGCGGGGCTACATGCATTCAAATAGTGAGCAGGTACTATAGCAAATATTTTGACCTACAGTACTTAAAAAGCATTTGTGGCATGTCTAAAGAAGGAGTCTCAGTACGTGATGTAGTAAAGTGTGCAGAGGAGTTAGGATATCGCACATTGGTTTATCAGACATCCTATAAGTATCTTTATGAAAAAGCTCCATTACCTTGTATTATTTACCTTAATGCCATTCAACATTTTGTTGTTCTCTATAAAATAACAAAGAAAAAAGTTTACATCTCTGACCCTAAGATGGGACTGGTAACTCATACAAAACAAGATTTTGTTAAACAGTGGCTGGGAGGAATAAATGAAAAGGATGCTTGGCGCAAAGGTGTTGTAATCCTCTTGGAGCCCACGAGAGTATTTAAAGACAAGGAAAGTAAACAAGTCAACAAGGTTCACTATATTGAATATCTGTTGAGTTTCATTAAGCCATATAAAAAACAAGTTTTTCAATTATTTTTTATACTTTTCATCGCTACTGCTATCAATGCTGTTCTTCCTATCATTGTACAATCCATCATTGATATAGGTATTCCCGCCAAAGATATTAGTTTTATAACGCTGCTAATAGTGGCTAATTTGGTTTTGGTTATTTCGTCCAATTTTGGTACGTGGATACGAGCAGCATTGACCATGCACTTAGCAACTCGTATTAAGGTAAGCATGTTATCAGACTACCTCTTACGGCTTTTTAAATTACCATTAACTTACTTTGAAAATAAGTTGATGGGCGATGTCATTCAAAGAACTAATGACTTTAGCCGAATAGAGAGTTTCATAATGAATGCCTCTTTCAGTGCAGTATTAGCATTGCTATATCTTCTTGTTTTTGGCACGGTATTGTTTATGTATAGCTCTCTACTTTTTTGGATATACTTAGTAAGCAGCATTTTATATATAGTTTGGGTCTTGGTGTTTTGGGAGATTCGCAAAAAGATGGACATTCGCTATTTTGAATACATGGCTCAAAATAATAGTATTTGGATAGAACTTTTAACAAAAATATTAGATATAAAAAGTTATAGTTTTGGGAGAGGTATTCGAGGAATGTGGGAGCGAGTTCAAACTAATCTATACAAAACACAGGTAAAACTTCTTAAGGTTGACCAAGTACAACAATTCGGCTCTAATTTCATAAATGCGATAAAAGATATTTTATTGATTTTTGTCTCTGCTCGGTCTGTAATGATGGGAGATATGTCTATGGGTATGATGATTGCTGTTCAGTATATTCTTGGACAGTTGAAAACTCCTTTAAATGATATTGTTTTATTTATCACATCATCGCAGTTGGCCTATATTAGTTTCAATCGAGCTACTGATATACAAAAAATAGCCAGCGAAGAAAAAGAATATGAAAATCCCATAGAGTTAGTTGATTTTAGTAAGGATATATTTTTGAAAAATGTTTACTACAGCTATAATAAAAACGACAATCCTGCATTAAAAAATATAAATCTCGTTATTCCAAGAGGCAAAACGATAGCGATAGTGGGAGAAAGTGGTTGCGGGAAGTCCACCCTGCTAAAACTTTTAGCCCAACTATATACTCCCAATTCTGGGGAAATACTATTAGGGGATATAAATATTGCAAGCATTAACATAGAAGAGTGGCGAAAAAAGTGTGGAATACTCATGCAAGAAAGCACAATTTTTAAAGATACGGTGCTTAATAACATAACGATAGGAAAAGAGTTTGATAGTAAACTGTTTTTTGAATCTGTTGAGGTTGCTAACATTAGAAAGGAGGTTGAAAAACTATCGGCAGGGTTCAATACTCTTATGGGTGAAAATGGACGAGGATTAAGTGAGGGGCAAAAACAAAGGGTTCTGTTGGCAAGGGCTATTTACCAAAAGCCGAATTATGTATTTCTTGATGAAATTACCAGTGTGTTGGATTCTGCCAACGAGTTGAAGATTTTAGAAGGAATAAAACAATACCTACAAGATAGCACTGTTGTTATTGCAGCGCATAGACTATCAACTGTTAGGAATGCAGACGTCATCATTGTACTTAAAGAGGGACAAGTATGTGAAGTTGGAATCCACCAATTGCTAAGTCAGAAAAAGGGATATTACTACCAACTTTTTTTACACCAAATCACAGAAAATAGTTAATGAATAATGGCATGTACATAAAAAATAGTGGAGAGTTTAAGGATATTATAGAAAAAATACCCAACAGACTTAACAATAGGTTATTTATTGGGATGCTTTTTTTCATAGTAGCCGTCATCTCTTTACTTTGGATAATTGAGTATCCAGACAGCATTCTTGCACCTGTGAAAATAGCAGCACAGGAACCCCCTGTGAACTTATATGTAAAAACTTCCGGCCGTATAAATATCATTAGAGGCGGCATGAAGAATAGGTATAGCGCAAATGAATATGTTGCTTATGTTGAAAACACGGCGAAGGTTGAGGATGTTTTATTTGTGAAACTATTTATAGATTCGACAATTAACATTGCCATTTGTTCCGAAGTCGATGGATTTTTAAATCGCACATATGCATTAGGAGTTGTGGAGGAGTCGTATTTTAAGTTTAAGGATGCCTATTTTGAATATGTTTTGTTTTCTAAAAATAATAAGCATGAACATGATATAGCACAACTGCAAAAAAAAGTAGAAAGTCTTGAATACTCTACAGAAATCAAAAACAATATACTTGTAGGAAAGTATGTACAACATCAAATTATTGTTAACAGATATAAAACAGACTCTGTTCTTTTTCAGAAGGAAGTTATAGTTAGAGATAAATTAGAAGATTCTCAGATGAATTTTTTAAGGAGTTCCGAAAATATTTTCAATATGGAATTAGATATTAAGCGTAATCAGGCTGATATACAGTCTGCTAAAATGGACATCCAAAAATTAAGGAATGATTATAATTATCAACTTTTCTTGCATAAATATAAAATTAAAGATGCTCGCGCAAATTTGCTCACACACATAGTAAACTGGGAGCAAGCATTTGCTATTATTACTCCGAAAGAGGGTAAAGTAGAGTTTGCTAAATTCATAGATAATGGGCAATACGTTACGCCAGATATGCCATTGTTCATCGTGATACCCGAAAGTGAAAACTTTATAGCAAATGCAGCAATGGCTACAGATAGAGCAGGTAAAGTAACTATCGGACAAAAAGTAAATATAAAGTTAGATTCATATCCTTTTGAGGAGTTTGGTGTTGTAGAGGGGGTGGTATCTAATGTATCAATGATACCCCAAGAAAAGATATATATGCTCAATATTGTATTGGATAATGGCTTAAAAACATCACTTGGACACACTCTGACATTTGGCAAAGCGATGTATGGACAAGCTGAAATTATTTTACAAGAAAAAAGATTAATATATCAACTCGTAGAAAAAACCACCAAACTTTTAAAGTCTAAGCAAAACGTTAATAACCAAATGTCGCCAACAGAAATTCAAGAGGGAAAGGAAAAAGAGAAGGAGAGAGAAAAACAAATTTTGGGAATTTAAAAAATGGTTCAACTCAAAAATATAGTAGCGATAATCTTAGAAAGGATAAAGTCAATATATAACTATTGTTTTATTGTTGATGAGGATTTTAAATCTACCTCAAAATTTCCACTAACGATATACATCTTAACAGAAGAATGTGCAGCGTGTGAAAAAACGATACAAAATATCGAGGGAGTTGTAGTAGAGTATATATATGTTGACAAGAAGGATTTTTTAATGATGGTTGTTGGACGAAATGTTGAGATAATATCTTCTTTAGCTAAAGCCATTATTGTAATAGATAATGACTACTTTCTTTTCAATGCTCAAAAAATAGCCCAAGAATTATATCCAAAGATGGGAGAAAGTAATGCTAAAAGATGGCAATCTGTAGTTAACCATACCTTACAAACACTACAGCGTGATGTTTCTTTCATAAAAGAAGGGCTTACAACCAACGAGGCTCGCATGATTAATATTGCAGCAACGTGCTTACAGTTATTATCTCTATATGATGCCAATGAATATCCTGGTGGAGAACGAATATTAGAAAAGTTCAACAACTTTAGCGAGAAAGTACAACAAACCTTAAGGTTATTTCTAAATCAAAAAGAATATACTCCATTGGTACAATTAGCGGAAAGCATTATATGTTTATTCAATGATAGCATTACTGATAAAAAATTAAAAACAGATGATAATAGTACTTGCGAAACTACTATTTTTATTTCTCATGCTCTATGTGATAATTTACAAGATTTATGCAACTATTATTTAATGCCCATACTAAGAGCATTAAAGGATGTTATGTATGAATCTTCATTTTACTTTAAAAGTACAATAGATCCTCAAAATGGCAAAGGTTTTGTGCTATATCTTTTTTCGAGTGAATCCATAACAGAACATACTATATACCCCAAAATATACAAGTTTGTAAATCAAAAGTACAGCATTGTTGAACAACAAAAACTCATATTGTTTCCCTATACGTTAACAACGCCTTTTGCTGATAGACAGGAAATACAGGAAATCATCAAAAATGTGTTAACCAGCGTTTCCCTTGAAGTTGTGAAACTTGTTAAAGAGAGTAATTTTTCGGAAAAATATAAGTTGCCATACGCAATATATGCATATCTTACATCGGGCATAACATTGTTTAAAAACAGAGAAACATTCAGTCTTTTCTGTGATTACTATTTTAATAAAAACATAGGACGATGTGCAGCGAAAGGGTCATACGCCAGTGAAAAATCTTTTTCAATGGTATATAATCGTAGCCTGAGTGAATTTAGTAAACTGTTTATTCAGCACGCACCGCAATTTTATAAAAATTACAGCACATTAATTATAAACTGGGGCTATGAAGAAAATAATTTTACAACCGTTCTCAAATCCTTGCAAGGAGTTATACATTACCTAAAAGATGATGCTAATACTACATGTACAATAAGTTTACTACAATACTACATTTCCGATGAAATTCCCGTAGAAAATAAAAAACTTTGGGGATTCTCCGAAATATTTTTTGATAGTTTATTTGACACGTTTTGTGTAGATTCTTATCAAAAAACTTATACGATTTATGCTGTAAACACATTACTAAATGAAAAAGTATAATATCAACCTTCTTAATACATATGTATCGGAGGGATACGGAATGTGTTGTGAGAAACATCCGACACAAGACCTGTACATATATGGATACTATGGAAATCGTAACGCTTCGTATTGGAATGATGTGAGTATTGATTGTCGTGGACTTATTTTAAACGGAGATGGCTATTTAATTGAACGCCCATTCCCGAAATTCTGGACATTTCGGCAATATTTGTCCTCAAGCACGGTTTTGTTAAGTGAAAATATCATTCAAACAATACCTGACTGTCCTTTTAAAATTTTAGAAAAAGTTGATGGCACAATGGTAACTCTATATTGGATAGATAATGAGCCTTACTTTGCCACACAGCGCTCTTTTAGCAATCCCAAAGTTCTTATTGCAAAGGAAATTTTACATGAAAAATATGCTCACCTATTACCCAAGTTAGATAAAAAATGCACCTATGTATTTGAGGCACTATATCCTGAAACAAAGGTTCTCATTGACTATGGAGAAAGAAGAGATTTAGTTTTGCTTAGCGTTATAAATAAAGAAACCGGCGAGAATCTGCCAATTGAAAATCGAGGATTTCCTACTTGTAAGGACTATACTCAAGAATATGGTCATATAAAACGACTTGACGAATTAGCAAATATCAATCTTCCGAATCAAGAAGGTTTTGTCATTTTGTACGAAACGGGATTACGGATTAAGGTGAAATTTCCTTGGTATCAAAAAGTTCACTCGCTTTTAGATGATATGTTCTATAACGCAAAACAAATGTCTATAAAACAGCGTGAGGTTTTAAAAATATTAAATGGTCATATCGGCGAGGTTACAGGTTTAATGGTTTGGGAGGCATTGCGGCGTAAACAAACTCCGCTACAATCACTCAGAGAGAAATTGACAACACTACATTTTATGAATGGCATAGAATATTGGTTAAATCAAGAATCTAAAGAGTTTACAGCTGCATACAAACAATGTGAATCTTCAAATCCTAATTTATCTGAAGATGAAATTTGGGAAAGAATAAAACCGAAAACATTTAATCGATTTTCACTGGAGTATAGAATGGAGGAATCTCACATATATGATACTGTAATATGGAACTGGGAAAAACAATATTTGCATAAATTTTTGTAATGGACTACATGAATATCAGCGCCGGCTTGTTAATAGTAAAAGATAACAAAATACTGCTTGTAAAACAAACAGTATCAGGAGATAGTATTTATTCAATACCAAAGGGTTGCATGATGCAATCTGAAACCCTGATAGATGCAGCCATTAGAGAAACACATGAGGAGTCTGGAATACAAATAGTAAAGTCTGATATTTCAGCGGGACCGTATTTAATTAATTATGTTAATGATAAAGGGGTATTGTTTAAGCAGGTTTTCTACTTTGTTGTTCGCTTAACGCGTAGCATCAATAATCCTACTCCTATTGATACGGAGGAAATAGAATCTGCTTGTTTTTTTAACGTAGAAGAAGCATGTACAGTCATTCATTGGCGACAAAGATGTTTATTGCAGCACGTTGATAAAAAACATATTGATAAAGTTGAATTAGAAATGTTGCTCAATAAGGAATATATTACAAAAGAGAAACATCCTACACAAGATTTATTCATTTATAACTACACGGAAAAATGTAAGAAAGAACAATATTGGAATGAAACAACTTTATGGTGTCGAGGCTTAATATTAAATTCAAAATACGAAATAATAGCAAGACCATTAAAAAAGTTTTTTGAACCAGAACAGTTATACCCTCAAGTAATACCAATAGAAAAACCTATCCGAATTTCTGAGAAAATGGACGGAGCACTAGGAATATTGTATTGGATTAATGGCTTACCTCGAATTACAACCCGAAATTCTTTTACAACAGCACATGCTTATAAAGGTACTTTCCTATTATACAATAAATATGCGCATGCTATACCACTTTTAAATGAGAGATACTCATATTTTTTTGAAATAATTTATCCACAAAGCAAGGTTGTTGTTGATTACGGATATATTGAGGATATATTTCTCCTAGATGCTATTGATAATGTATCAGGAGAGGAGATTGATGGTGAAGATTTGCAAAAACTACCTTTTCCAAAAGCGAACAATATTTGCAATAATTTAACCATTGATGAGTTGCGAGACTTGAATATAGTAAATCAGGAGGGGTATGTAGCCAAATATAAT
Organism: Prevotellaceae bacterium; assembly: GCA_031266015.1. GTDB lineage: Bacteria > Bacteroidota > Bacteroidia > Bacteroidales > UBA932 > JAISBU01. The sequence continues at coordinate 33,096 of JAISBU010000005.1, forward strand.
AACCATTTTAGGTTAAAATTGAAATTTGATAATTATAAACAAAAACATTGGCGGTTTAAGCATGAAAAATAAATATGGAATAACAATATTAGTTAGTTTGCTATTAACAACACATTGTTGGGCACAGGTTAGTTTGTCGTTAGAAAATGTAATTACACTTGGTCAAATTTACTCCATTGATGCGCAGACCTATCGAATAGATTCGATTAATTTTGAGGTGGACAAAGCACTTTTTCGACAAATGTATATTCCCAAGATGTCTCTGGGTGTTTCTGCTCCTAGTTTCTCACGAGGAATAAGCATTGTTACGCAACCAGACGGTAGTGATAAATTTGTGGAAAGAACCAATGCACAATCGTCTGCTCGAATGTCTTTAGATCAAGTTGTACCATTTACGGGCGGAGTACTATCGTTGGGATATAGTTTGTCTCGTATAGACGCATTTCATCCTAGCAGATATACCTCATACTCCAGTTCATGGATTAGCGCATCATATAGTCAACCTTTTTCGAGATACAATAAATATCGATGGCAAAAACGCATATATGAAGTTGAAAATGAGCAACGCCGAATAACATTAGTACAAGATATAGAAAAAATAAACCTTAATTCTGTATCCTTATTTTTTGAATTATTAATCGCACAAAAATATCACGAACTAACGATAGCCAGAATACAAAATGCTCAACAAATAAGAGATAATTGTCAAATTCTATATCAACGACAGCAAATTCTTAAAGAACAGCTCATTGAGGCTGAGGTAAACTATATGACATCACAAGAAGCATTGCTTAGTTCAGAGCAAAATATGATTGAAAAGTCCAGTAAGCTTAAAGAGTTTATAGGACTTAATGATAGTATTAATGTGATTTTTAATGATTCTATGTTGTTATTAATGTTGAAAAATAATTACGTGCAAAAGGAAATAGTGCTGAGTCGGGTTTTAAAGTATAATAATGATATTCAAGAGGCGCTTACAGTCGTGAAACATGAGGATAGAATAGCGCAGGCAAAATCAACAAGTGGGATAAGTGCCTCTGCAAGTCTTTCGCTTGGATTAAACTCCCAAGCAGAAGAGTTGTCAAATCTATACCATATCCCCACAGAGCAAGACCTCATCGGCATTAACTTATCTATTCCGATATTATCTTGGACTGAGAACCGCTTAAAAAATAAAAAGAATCAGTTACAAATGGAGCGAGACATTTTAAACATCCAGAAGCAACGTAGTAATCTTTACTTGAAAGTTGAATTAGATATACGCCGATTTGCAGGTATGTATGAGGAGTTAGAAAATGCGAAAAATAAACGTAACCTCACAGATTTACAATTAGGAATAACCAATCAACTTTTTTTGGAGGGACGTATTGATGTTGAAAAAATGCGACGTGCAGAACAAAATGTAATGAGTGCTAATATAGAGTACTATAGAAAGATGATTAAAACATATCAATTGATTTATGAATACAGAATACTTGCTCTACATGACATATTGGAGAGTATATCATTATATGAGGAATCAATGCTTCCTTGAATTGGGATGACACTTTACACCTTGGAATGCCAAGATTTACCCCATTTTGTTAACGGTTGTATCTACCATGCTTGGATTTATTCCGTTCATGATAGGGGAAACAAAGGAAGCCTTTTGGTTTCCTTTGGCGGCGGGTACGATAGGCGGCTTAACGATGTCGCTGGTGGGAACTTTCTTTTTGTTGCCGCTTTTTATGGGAGTGGGTAGGCGTAGGTAGATAGCTACTGAAATTCCAATCGTAACAAAAAATATCAGCATGAAAACCGCGTATTTAAGCAGGTTATTTTGCTAAAATATTGATTTTCAGAATAAAGATGAAAAATTGCTGTTTATTAGCCTTGTGGGTGGTGGTTTTTAACGATTAATGGCGAAAACCATGCCGCGTATAGCGAAATATAGGCGTAGGCAGCCCCCGCAGCAGGTCATTTTCAAAAAAGAGGCTGCTTTTCGCAAGTGTCAGGCTATCGCAACCCCACCGCTACCATTCCCACGCTATATTTTGCAGCTGCTTTTTCACGCGCTCGCTGGAGCTGTGGATGTAAATCATGGAGGTTTTGATGCTGGAGTGCCCCATGATGTCCATAATGAGGTAGGGGTTGGCGGTAATGTCGGCGAGCATGGTGCCGCAGGTGTGCCGCGCCATTACGAAATGCTGCCTATCTTCTTTTGGGCAAGCCGCTCGTCAAGGTAGGCGCGGGAAAAGTTGATGAAGCTATCCCCGCTGCCCTCCGTTAAGCCGCCCCTGCCCTCCTTACGCTCTTTTTGTAGGCAGCCAGCAGCGCAGGCGTGAGCTCACGTCCATGGTTGATGAGCGACAGCTCAAATTTTTCGAGGTCGTCCATTGCCTGCTTGAGCAGCTGGTACAGCACGGTGTAGTTGGGGTGATTATTTTTAGTACTTTTGCCCTGACATTCCAGTAGCAGGGCTCCACCGCCACGTTGGTATCCACGTGGCAGCGCACGGTGCGCGAGAAGTACACCTCTATGCGAATGAAGGCTTTTTAGTGGGACCGCCAGCTTTTTGGCGCGGAGGTTATACATAAAGGATAGGCGTTTTTTTATGTCGGTAAAATTTTACATCACATTTGCATCACAAAAGCAGTTGTTTTACGCCATTTAGGTACGCTTAGAAAAAATAGCATTCGTGCTAATAACATCACAATCATCACGAATATAGGTTGTTATAGTTTAAAATGGCGCAATATTAAATTACGCAAAAATAATTCGATTGTCATGCTAAGCCTATCGAAGTATGAGGCTGCTCTCGCTGCCCCCTTCGACAAGCTCAGGATGACAACGCTCACGCACTGGTAAATCGTAAATAGTAGCAAGAGCTGAATTAAGCCCACGTGAGCAATCCGTCTTTACCCTGCTTGATTTTTCCGTTGTCCTGTAGCCAACGAATTACCCTCAACGCTTTATCCGAAGAAGCATCTAAGGAGTCAACCAGCTCATCCACGCTATGCGCATGTGAGGCCGAGGACAGCTGAGCTTTTATCGCATCACGCATTTGGTCAAACTCAAACTTGCTCATGTCTAGCTCATTGCGCTCCAAGCAAACATCGCACTGCCCACAACGGTAGCTGTTTACCTCGCCGAAGTACGCCAACAGCTGCTGGCTGCGGCACTTGGTTGTGCTCGAAGCATAGGTCAGCATGGCCTCTGTACGTTGTATGTAACGTTGCTTACGCTCGGCATAATTTTCTCGGCTTATGCGCAGGTTTTTATCATCCAAGCGCTCCTCGGTAAAAAATATTAGCGGAGTAGTTTTACGCGGCATGTAGGAAATAACCTTCTGATTAGCAAGCTGTTTCAATGATTCGTAAACTACATTTGAAGATAGCTGCGTTGCACGTGAAATAAGGTCTTCATCAATACCCACGTATTGGGAAAAGATGCCACCGTAAGCTCTCAGTAAGGCCTTTACTACAAGATTTAAATCAGGATTTGATATTTGTATCTTGTACAGCTCTTCACGATCAACCAGCACCATTGCGCGTGCAGGCAAATGCACATCTTCGGAAAATTCCAAATAGCCATCGCGTTGCAGAAATTGTAGAGCGCTGTACGTATGGAATGAGCTTAATGCATAGCGCTTGCAAAATTTTTCAAGATCAAAATCGTAGCCGGCATCACGTCCCGCGCCAATGGGAATTTGCAGGTAGGTGCAAATGGCCTGGTATATTCGCTTAATTTCTTCAATGGGGGGAAAAGAATTATCAGTACGCTTTTGCAAATTTAATTTATCCGCCGCATTGTACAACAAAACTGCGTACGCTTTTTTCTCATCACGTCCGCCACGTCCGGCCTCTTGATAGTAGGCCTCAAGAGAATCGGGCATTTCTATGTGCACTACGCAACGTACATCCGGTTTGTCAATACCCATGCCAAAAGCGTTGGTAGCAACCACTATCCGGGTTCGTCCGCTTTTCCAGTCATCCTGCTTGCGTCCACGGTCTTCGTTGCTTAACTCGGCGTTGTAGAAATCGGCAGAGATATCATTGGCCAGGAGAAAGCGGGCAATATCACGCGTGGCTTTTCGCGTTCGAACGTAAATTATACCCGTACCGGGAATAGAGCGCAATATTTTCAGCAGCTCCCGGTCTTTATCTTCGGTATGGCGAACCACATATACCAAATTTTTGCGCTCGAAGCTTTTTTGCAAAAGATTTTTTTGCTTAAACGCCAAACGCGCCATAATGTCCTGCGCCACCTCAGGCGTGGCTGTAGCAGTAAGCGCCAGCACGGGTACATCAGGCAGCAGCGTCCGCAGCTCCGCTATGCGCATGTATGACGGACGAAAGTCGTAGCCCCACTGCGAAATACAGTGCGCCTCGTCAATAGCCAGCAGGTTCACGTTCATACGCTGCACGCGCTGCCTGAACATATCCGTAATCAAGCGTTCGGGCGAAAGATATAAGAATTTGTAGTCGCCGTAAACGCAGTTATCCAGGGCAATATCAATCTCGCGGTTGCTAAGTCCGGAGTACACTGCAACGGCCTTAATTCCCTTTTTATTCAGGTTTTCAACCTGGTCTTTCATAAGAGCAATGAGCGGTGTTACCACCAGACAGATTCCTTCTTTGGCCAGCGCCGGCACCTGAAAGCAAACAGATTTTCCACCTCCCGTTGGCAGCAAGGCAAGCGTATCGCGCCCCTCGTAGGCAGAACGCACAACCTCCTCCTGCAACGGTCGAAAGGACTTATGCCCCCAGTACTGGAACAGTATTTTTGTGAAATCTACCATACGGTACAAAGGTAAAAAAATTTCACGGCATTACGAGCAAAGCGAAGCAATGCCGTATAGCAAATAAATTTTTTGAATTTGGTAATGAACTATAGATTTATTTTTTTGGTATTGTTAATTTAATATCGATGAATGAAAAATTTCACGGCTACACTTTGCCACTGGGAGTACTCCACCGGCTAAAATGCTATACGTGTAACGAACTAGCTGACTTTTACAGCAATTATCCTCGCCATAATCTTAACAACTTAATATTCAAAGCATTAACAAGCATGCTATCCAGCTGGCAGCCGTCAATCTCCAACTCTTGCAAGGTGTCGCTATTTACAGTAAGGGATTTTACGTTGATAAATCCGGCTTCTCCGGAAGTTTTTTCATTCAGAATAATGTTGCAGGCCTGCAAATCTCCACCTATGATCATTTGCCGCTCTGTATTTTTCTCAATTTTAGCGAGCAATACTTTATGCCAACCTCTTCCCTCGTAGCACGTTTCGGAGGTATTAGCGCCTTGAATTACCCAAAACTTATCCGCTGTTTTTACGTATATACCTTCTTCTGCGTTAGGGGCTGTGCTTAACCCGCTACCCAGTACGTTGAGCGTAATGCTCTCTTTGTTGGAATTTTGAATGGCATGCTTCATTTTTTTGCAGGAAAAATGCTCGCCCAATCCCTCGGCAGCGGGTTACTACTCTGTGTACTAATGCAAAAGCGTGGGACTGTTAACTTGCATGGTAACCAAGGTACAGCCAAGCACCCATCCCCCAACACAAGACAACGCCCACGCCTATCAAAAGCATGAGCGCATAGCTTGACATTGCTTGGGGTAATTAAAATTGGCTGTTTTTGGTTACCTCAACGTGAAGTTAAACGCTATGAGTATGTTTGCCAGCTTTTTGCCAGCTAATTTCTACAAATTAAATTCGTTTAAAAGTCTTTGTATTTCACAAATGTAGTGCTTTTTTACTACTTTTTTGCTACTACAATTATCATTCCTGATGGATTATGATATTTCGGCGGTACATCCTTGCAAAACCTTGTGAAACCTGCTATACAGCATAAATTTTGAGGTACAACAGCTACCTCCGGCTATTAATTCTCAAACAACTTATCAACGACACAAAGCGCTTACTATAAATGAGTTATACTATGATACACGGGTCGCCGGAAGCGTCAAATTTCTATTAATTACAAAAAATGAGTAATTTCGAACGTCTTTTAACAATTTCAGCCATGAAAATTTCTCATATCGAACACATTGGCATTGCCGTGAAGAGCCTTGAAGAGGCCATTCCTTTCTACGAAAATATGCTGGGCCTCAAGTGCTACAGCGTTGAAGAGGTAGCCGACCAAAAAGTAAAAACCGCTTTTTTCCAAGTGGGGCAAACAAAAATCGAGCTGCTGGAAAGCACCGGCCCCGATGGTACTATCGCCAAGTTTATTGAGAAGCGTGGCGAAGGTATTCACCACCTGGCTTACGCAGTAGAAAGCGGTGTAAATCAAGCGCTTACCGAGGTTGAAGCCAAAGGTGTACAACTGCTTGACAAGCAGGCACGTAAGGGCGCCGAAGGTATGAATATTGCCTTTCTGCACCCGAAGTCCACTCAAGGTATTCTAACCGAATTCTGCGAAAAAGGGGAAAAGTAGAGGTAAAAACGATAAATATTATCATTTTTTGTGCGAAGCACCTTTAGCCATTTACATCTACTTATCGCATTTTATCATGTAAACCGTAAACTCGTAAACTATTCAACACTATGAGCATACAACAAGACCAAGTAGCGGAGCTTATTAAGCATCGTGAAAAAGCAAGACTCGGCGGCGGTCAAAAGCGCATTGATTCTCAACATGCAAAAGGAAAGCTGACGGCTCGCGAGCGCATAGCCATGCTGCTGGACGAAGGCAGCTTCGAAGAGCAAAATATGTTTGTAGAGCACCGCTGCACCAACTTTGGCATGGAAAAGGAAACCTATTCGGGTGACGGCGTTGTTACCGGGTATGGCACTATCGATGGCCGCTTGGTGTACGTGTATGCACAAGACTTTACCGTATTCGGCGGTTCTTTGTCCGAAACTATGGCGCTAAAGATTTGCATGATCATGGATCAGGCAATGAAGATGGGCGCTCCCATCATTGGCATCAACGACTCGGGCGGCGCCCGCATCCAGGAGGGCGTAAACGCGCTAGCCGGTTATGCTGAAATTTTCCAACGTAACATTTTGGCTTCGGGCGTGGTTCCACAAATCTCGGCCATATTCGGCCCATGTGCGGGTGGCGCTGTGTACTCTCCCGCTCTTACCGACTTTACTTTGATGAACAGGGACACCAGCTACATGTTCCTTACCGGTCCAAAGGTTGTAAAAACCGTTACCGGCGAAGATGTAACCCAAGAGCAGCTGGGCGGCGCTTCTGTTCACTCTTCAAAATCCGGTGTAGCGCACTTCGTATCAAGTAACGAGGAAGAAGGCATTGCTCTTATCCGCAAGCTGCTTAGCTACATTCCGCAAAACAACCTGGAAGAAGCTCCTTTGGCTGTTTGCACCGATCCTATCGATCGTTTGGAGGAGTCGCTTAACAGCATTATTCCTGATAGCCCCAACAAGCCTTACGATATGTACGAGGTTATTAGGGCTATTGTGGATCATGGTGAATATCTTGATGTACAGAGCGCTTTTGCTCCAAACATTATTACCGCTTTTGCCCGCTTCAACGGCATGTCGGTAGGTATCGTTGCCAACCAGCCCAAGTATTTGGCAGGTGTGCTGGATATTAACGCATCACGCAAGGCTGCCCGCTTTGTACGCTTCTGCGATGCTTTCAACATTCCGCTGGTAACCCTAGTTGACGTTCCCGGATTCTTACCGGGTACAGGTCAAGAGTACGGCGGCGTAATTGTACACGGCGCTAAGCTGCTTTACGCTTATGGCGAGGCTACGGTTCCAAAAATTACGGTAGTGCTGCGTAAGTCATACGGCGGCGCCTACATTGTAATGAGCTCTAAGCACCTGCGCGGCGATATTAACTACGCATGGCCCAGCGCAGAAATTGCAGTAATGGGCGCCCAAGGCGCCATTGAGGTGCTATACAGCAAGGAAATAGTCGCTGCCCCAAACCCACAAGAAGTGGCCCAGCAAAAGGCTAGCGAGTATGTAGAGAAGTTCTCTAATCCATACAATGCTGCCCGGTACGGATATATTGATGACGTTATTCTGCCAAAGAATACCCGCTTCCGTGTCATCAGGGCCTTGCAGCAGCTGGCAACAAAGAAGGTAAGCAATCCTGCCAAAAAGCACGATAACTTGCCGCTATAAAATTGTTGAACCGGTTGGCTGCTGACATGTTGAATCGTTTAAGCTTTCTGTTCAACAATTCAGCCGTCAAAACGCTCAACAGAATCTGTCAACACATAACTATGAAAAAAACAGCAATAATACTGAGTGTTTTCCTACTTGAGTTGGGTGCTTACAGCGCCTCGGCTCAGCCAGTTAACGCTCTAAAAATCAATGAGATAGTCGTTCACAATGAGGATGGCCTCATGGATGATTGGGGTAAGCGTAGCGGTTGGGTTGAGATTTTCAACAGCTCCTACGCTACGGTGAATATCGGCGGGTGCTATTTAACTACAGATGTATCGCAGCCCAAAATGTATCCGATCCCAAAGGGTGATGTGCTTACCGTCATTGCCCCCCGTCAGCACACCCTTTTTTGGGCAGATGGCAAGCCTTTGCGTGGTACTTTTCACGTAAACTTTACGCTGGATTCGGTCAAGTACATTGCGCTATTCAGCACCGATGGACGTACTCTCATTGACAGCGTGGCTACTCCACAAAACATGCCTGTAGATAAGAGCTACGGACGTATAATCGATGGCAGCAGCACCTGGGCTATTTTCGAAAAAACAACTCCGTCTACAAACAACGCCCTGCTGGATAGTAACGCCGCTAACCAAAGGTTCGAGAAGTATGATCCCATTGGTACAGCCATGACTATTACTGCAATGAGCGTGGTGTTTATTGTGCTTATTCTGTTGTACCTGTTCTTCAGGGCATTGGGCAAAACCGCAACACGTATGAGCGCTGCCAAGGTAGAAGTAACAACCGGGGGAGCAAAAGGTGCTGCCTCCGGTGAAATGTATGCAGCCATTGCGTTTGCCATGCACCAGTACCAAGTTGACCTTAGCATAGTGGAATCTAACGTTCTCACTATCAACAAGGTAGCAAAAGCCTACTCGCCCTGGAGTTCAAAAATTTATGGCTTGCGCCAAGCTCCAGATAGGAAGAAGTAAATCGGAGAGCAAGCTGGGCAAGAGAAACACGAATTTTTAATACTACGAATATCATGAAAGAATACAAGTTGAAAATAAATGGCAACGACTATAAGGTAGCCGTAACTAATGTAGAGGACAACATGGCTACTGTAGAAGTTAACGGCTCCAGCTACCGGGTAGAAATGGAAAGGCCGGGGGCGGCTCCAAAGACACCACGCGTGGTACAAGCCGTAGCTGTTCCTACCGGAAGTAACCAACCTGTAAAAACCGCTCCGGCCGCTGTCGTTGGCGCAATCAAGTCTCCGCTACCCGGCGTTATTTTGGATGTGGTAGTAAAGGAAGGCGATGTTGTAAAAACCGGACAAAAGCTGCTGCTGCTTGAAGCCATGAAAATGGAAAACAGCATTGAGTCTGACCGAGATGGTAAGGTTACTGCCATTAAGGTTAAGAAAGGTGATTCGGTATTGGAAGGTGCAGAACTTATAACAATCGGTTAAGACTATGGATATTCTTCAGTTTTTAGGAAGCAACCTACAGCAATTCTTATCCTACACCGCATTCTCGCATATGACTTTTGGTCATATCATGATGATTTTGGTGGGGCTGTTCTTTATCTACTTGGCTATCAAGTATGAGTTTGAGCCAATGCTCCTCATCCCCATCGGATTTGGTATTTTGGTAGGTAACATTGCGTTTAAAGACGGCCTGCAGGTAGGTATTTACGAAGAGGGCTCCGTGCTCAACTACCTGTATTTTGGCGTACTGAAAGGAGTATATCCTCCTCTCATTTTCTTGGGAATCGGAGCTATGACAGACTTCTCCGCGCTTATTTCTAACCCCAAGCTGATGCTGATTGGCGCGGCCGCGCAAATGGGTATTTTCGGCGCCTACATAGTAGCCCTCTTTTTCGGATTTCCTCCGAACGAGGCCGCTGCTATTGGCATCATTGGCGGTGCGGATGGCCCTACGGCTATCTTCCTGTCATCACGCTTAGCGCCGCACTTAATGGGAGCGGTGGCCATTTCGGCCTACTCATACATGGCGCTTGTTCCGGTTATTCAGCCTCCCATTATGAGGTTGCTAACCACGCGCAGGGAGCGTTTGATCAGAATGAAGCCGCCACGTGCAGTTTCGCACTTGGAAAAGGTATTATTCCCGATCATCGGTATGCTGTTAACCTGCCTGATTGTGCCATCGGGTCTCCCCTTGCTAGGCATGTTATTTTTCGGTAACCTTCTGAAAGAGAGTGGAGTAACTCGCCGCTTAGCAGAAACCGCCCGCGGACCAATGATTGATATTGTTACCATTTTGATTGGTTTGACCGTAGGTGCTTCAACGCAGGCATCAACCTTCCTTTCAACAACATCTATCAAGATTTTTGCGCTGGGCGCGGCATCATTTATTGTTGCTACCGTAGCTGGAGTGGGGTTCGTAAAGATTTTTAACCTACTCTTGAAAGAGGGCAACAAGATTAATCCACTTATTGGAAACTCGGGAGTTTCTGCAGTGCCGGACTCCGCTCGCGTATCGCAAATAGTTGGGTTAGAGTATGATAAGACCAACCATTTGCTCATGCATGCCATGGGTCCAAATGTTGCCGGAGTAATTGGTAGCGCCGTAGCAGCGGGGGTGTTGCTTGGATTTTTCTCATAGAAAGCGCCGTCTTTCACTATTTTCACCAAAACAAGTTAGCGCCCCAAAAATGCTAACTTGTTTTGTATTAAATGTACGGCAATACCGGTAGAATTTCGATAATTACCTCCCAATTACTATCTTTACATAATCTTCATTTTTGCATTTGCCTAAAAGCGCTATGACAAAGCAACTACTACTCTGCCTGACCTTCTTATCCGCCATATTTTCAAGCGCTCTTGCGCAGCAACGCCCCAGCTACATCGAAGTAATCAACAGCCCCAATGTTTGGGCTGATTCCATGCTGCAGAAAATGACTACTCGCGAAAAAATCGGGCAGCTAATCATGGTATCGGCTTACTCCAACAGGGATGCAGCGCACGTGGTAGGCATAGCCGATTTGATTGCCAAACATAGAATCGGAGGGATCACATTCTTTCAAGGAAATCCGCTAAGACAAGCTGAACAAACCAACTTTTACCAGGCGCTTTCTCCTATTCCTCTCATCATTGGCATGGATGCGGAATGGGGTGTGGGCATGCGTTTGGATAGCGTGCTCAGATTTCCTTTTCAAATTGTCAGCGGCGCTGCGCAAAACGATTCACTGGTTTACGATATGGGCGTGGAGGTAGCCAAACAATTCACAGCGCTGGGAATGCACGTAAATTTTGCCCCCGTAGCAGATATATACAACAACCTTGAGAATCCTGTCATTAACGTTCGCTCTTTTAGCGAAGACAAGAAGACAGTGGCGCGCATGTGCGTTGCCTACACACGTGGAATGCAGGACAACGGAATACTAGCCTGCGCCAAGCATTTTCCCGGACACGGTAACACCAACAAAGACTCGCACCTGGAAATTCCAACCATCACTTCCAACTTTGAAGAGTTGAGCAACACCGACCTCTATCCATTCAGAGAGCTCATAAAAGCAGGCATTGCGGGCATGATGGTAGGCCACCTCAATGTTCCCGCCATAGATACTACATACAGGCCGGGGACGCTTTCCTCAAAGGTTACCACCAACCTGCTGAAAAAAGATCTCGGTTTTAAAGGCATAACCTTTACCGATGGCATGCAAATGAAGGCCATTACCACTGACTACCCCGCCCCCATTGCCAACATGCAAGCGCTCATGGTCGGCAACGATTTGCTCGTATACCCCATAGATGTTGTTGCAACCATAGATACCATAGAAAAGAATGTTGAGCGAGGAGCGTTCCCCATAGATTTGCTCAACGAGAAATGCTTGCATATACTGAAAACAAAGTACTGGCTTGGGCTCCATAAGCAAAAGCCGGTAGTAGACATGGACAATCTTATTGCCCGACTTAACCCGCGCAGCGCTCAGCTTACCAAGAATAAGCTTGTAGAATCCGCCATGACCCTGGCTTTTGATGATAATAACGCTATTCCGCTAAAAGGATTGGATACACTAAAAATAGCCTACCTGGAGGTAGGAAAAAATCCGCAAAACACCTTCATGAATACCGCTAAGCTATACGCTGAGCAAATTGACCGGTTCACTATAGAGCAAGGCAAACCGGATAGCTACATCTACTTGATTGACACGCTTAAAAGCTACAACCTGGTTATTGTCGGCTACATGGATGTGAACCAGCGTAGGCCGCAAATAAGCTACGGTATGGATAGCGGCTGCTGCAATTTTTTAATGCAGATAGCCGCTGCCAAACCAACCATTATGACCCTGTTTGCCGGGCCACACACCTTGTCCAGGCTTGTAAACCCAAAGATGTACCTGAGCACACTCATCGCATACAATAGCGGAAACGAATATCAGCGCGCCGCAGCCGAAGCACTATTCGGGGCGTTGCCCATTACAGGCAAAAGTCCTATAGCCACCCCTCGCCTGCTCAAGTATGGACAAGGAGTACAGCGCACACAGCAAATACGTCTCAGGTATATACAGCCCGATGAAATTGGCATACCCATCAAGTACATTGCAGACGCCGATTCAACCATTGTTAAAGCCATACGCCAGCATGCCATGCCCGGCTGCCAAGTGCTGGCTGCCTACAAAGGGCAGGTGTTTTACAACAAAAGCTTTGGCTACCATACCTACGAACCCGAGCTTCCTGTGCTGCCAACAGACCTGTACGATATAGCCTCTGTTACTAAAGTCGCCGCTACGCTACCCGTAATCATGAAAATGTCTGAAAATAAGAATATTAGCCTAAACGATCAGCTGGGTGAGCACATTCATTTTGACAAAAAAACCGACAAAAGCAAGCTGGTAATTAAAGATGTGCTGCTGCACCAATCCGGGCTTAAAGCTTGGATTTTTGTACCTGTATCGTTTATGCATCCGGTATTTCCCAACCAGCCGTTGATAAGCACAACTCAAGACGAGGATCATCCTTTTAAGCTGCAAACCAACACTTATCTCAACAGGTTTCATGTGTTAGACACCACCCTGTTCAGCAGCGAATATTCACTCGAATACCCGCTGTCTGTAGCCGAGGGTATTTACGCTTCGCCGCAAATCAAGCAAAAAACTTACGATCTGCTGGACAGCACTGAGCTTATGGCTAAGCACTACCGCTACAGTGACCTCGGCTTTTACTACCTACAGCGCATAGCGGAAAAAGATAGCGCCGTACAGCTGGACGCTGTTGCCGAAAGCATGGTTTATAAACCTTTGGGCATGACACGTACAACCTACCTCCCACTCAAGAAATTCGGCAAGAATGAGATTGTGCCTACCGAGTGGGAATACCCTTTCCGTCACCAGCTTATACATGGATATGTACACGACCATGGCGCCGCTACCATAGGCGGAGTAGCCGGACACGCGGGGCTATTCTCTACCTCTAATGATATGGCAAAATACATGCAGATGCTACTTTGGAAAGGCTCCTATGGCGGTCAGCAATTACTGCAAGAGTCTAGCATTGAATTAATTACAAAATGTCAAAGCTGCAATGAAGGCAACCGCCGCGCTCTAGGTTTTGACAAGCCGGAACCTAACAAACAAAAGCCCGGACCTGTATGCCCTGAAGCCTCGCTCAGCAGCTACGGACACACCGGCTTCACAGGTACTTTGGTTTGGAATGATCCTGAGCGAGATCTCGTATTCGTATTCCTCTCAAATCGAGTGCATCCGGATTACAACAACAATGTACTTACGGCTACTAACGTACGCTCCAACTTGCTGACAAACTTTATAAAGGCAATAGACGAATTGAAAAGCCGAGAGGAAAAAAGAGCAACGGGAAAATAGCAAAAAAACAAAGCGGATGAAGTACCAGCCTCGTCCAAGCATGATACTTTGCCTCACTACTTATCTTAGCGCCATACCTATTTCCTTGAAAAAATTCTCCCTAAACCATTGCATACGCAACATTGAACTTTCGTGCATTACTTCTGTTCCTTACTATGGTTACAGGTGCAAGATGACATCGTAAACTGTTGAAAATGAAATATTTATGATACCAAACAAGCTACACTTGTGTAGCCAAAAAAGCTACATCTTTCGGTTGACTAAAAGGTACTGGGAGTAATGGGAAAAGAAGTCGATTCTGCAACAACTTTTCGTCTTTGTTCTTTTCATCTTTGTTCTTTTGCTTTGTTTAAATCTTTTTCCTACCTTTGCTTAAATAGCAGGATATAAATGTTGCACGTGCAAAACATAACAGCAGAAAACCAGTAGCCGGATTATCCGGCATTTTTTTTGTCCGTACATGACCGATACCTACAATACCATAACCTCGCCGACAGAAGGAATCTACAAGGAAAAAGGCAGTAAGTTTACCGCCTACGCCTACCCTGTGGAAAGCGAACAACAGGTTAAGGATTTGGTAGCTCAAATAAAAAAGAAATTCTACGATGCACGGCATCACTGCTATGCCTATAGAATCGGGAAAAACGGCGTCAACTTTCGTGCCAATGACGATGGCGAGCCAAGTGGAACCGCAGGCAAACCCATACTGGGGCAGCTGCTCTCCGCCAATGTTACCAACATACTGGTAGCTGTAGTACGCTACTTTGGCGGGACGCTACTAGGTACTTCCGGGCTTACTACAGCGTACAAAAGCGCAGCTGCCGACGCATTGGCAAACGCACAAATAGCGACCCTTACATGGAACGCAGAGCTAACGGTTGACTTTCCGTACGAGCAAATGAACGCTATAATGAAAGTTGTAAAGGACGAGCGGCTGCAAATTATTTCACAAGACTTTAACAGCACCGCCTGCAAAATTAGGTTGAGCATAAGAGAAGGCAAGCTGGATGACGTAAAGAAGAAGCTCGGTATCACCGATACCGAGCGATAAAGCACACGCAGAAGATTATCAATATCAACCATAGATATGAAAAGCCTAGTTTCCATCACCGACTTCTCCAAGCAAGATATACTAAGCGTGCTGGAGCATGCCGCTAATTTTGAGAAGGATTCACGACAGCGCTTGCTGCAAGGCAAAGTTGTTGCTACGCTATTTTTCGAACCGTCAACACGTACGCGTCTAAGTTTCGAAACGGCGATCAATCGCCTGGGTGGTCGTGTAATTGGCTTTTCCGATGCTAACAATACCAGCATGGCAAAAGGCGAAACGCTCAAAGACACCATAATGATGGTGGCCAACTACGCTGACCTCATTGTTATGAGACATCCGCTGGAAGGCGCCGCACGCTACGCTTCCGAAATTTCACGTATTCCCATTATCAACGCCGGAGACGGAGCCAACCAGCACCCCACGCAGACCCTGCTGGATTTATACTCCATAAAAAAAACTCAGGGCAAGCTGGACGATTTGAATATAGCCATGGTAGGCGACCTGAAGTATGGACGTACCGTGCACTCTCTGCTGCAAGCCATGAGCCTATTTCGCACGAGCTTCACCTTCATTGCACCGCCGGAGTTGGCTATGCCAGGCGAGTATAAGAATTTGCTTGCCAAAAAGAAGCTTCAATACTCAGAGCATTTGGATTTAGAAGGCAGCATAAACGATGCCGACATCATTTACATGACCAGAGTGCAGCGTGAGCGCTTCCTCGATCCCATGGAGTACGAAAAAGTAAAGCAGCTGTACGTGCTACGCAACTCCATGCTGAGCAACACGAGGCCAAATGTAAAGATTCTGCATCCACTGCCTCGTGTTAACGAAATCAACATTGACGTAGATAGCAATCCAAAAGCCTACTACTTTCAGCAGGCAGGTAATGGAGTGTTTGCCCGCATGGCAGCAATTTGTCATCTTCTGAATTTATAAAAAAACCAGGCCATGAAAGAAGAAAAGCAGCTCAAAGTTAGCGCCATAAAAAACGGCACCGTTATAGACCATATCCCCGCATCAAACCTTTTCAAGGTAATTGAAATTCTGGCGCTCAGCCACTGCAAAAACCAAATTACCTTTGGTAACAACTTAGAAAGCAAAAAGTTAGGTAGCAAGGCAATTATAAAAATCGCCGATCGTTTTTTTGCCGACGATGAGGTTAACCGCATTGCGCTCGTTGCGCCGCAGGCTAAGCTCAACATCATAAAAAATTACAACGTCATAGAAAAGCGCACCGTAGAAATTCCGGATGAAATACACAGCATTGCCAAATGCATGAATCCCATGTGCGTTACCAACCATCAGGCCATCCCAACCAAATTTAAGGTCATATCCAGGCAAGAGGTCACACTGCAATGCGCTTATTGTGAGAAAATTACAGACCAGGAGCGCCTTGTAATCCTGAGCGGCATACGCTAGCTACTTCTTGGGATATAATTTGCCTGAAATTAGTATACCTTTGTTAGAAAAGGTAGATAGAAAACCGGTTAAACCCTTTTCATCATGAAAAAAATAGTACTATTACGCCACGGACAAAGCGCCTGGAACCTGGAAAACCGCTTCACCGGGTGGACAGACGTAGACCTTACGCCACAAGGAGCTGAAGAGGCAAAGCAAGCCGGATCGCTGCTTAAGCAAAACGGCTTTGTTTTCGAAAAAGCATACACCTCCGTGCTAAAACGAGCCATAAAAACGCTCAATGAAGTGCTTGATGTAATGGATTTGGATTGGATTCCTGTTGAAAAATCATGGCAGCTAAACGAGAAGCACTATGGAGCTTTACAAGGCTTGAATAAAGCCGAAACTGCGGCAAAGTATGGCAACGAGCAGGTTCACATCTGGCGTCGCAGCTACGATGTAGCGCCTGACGCCCTTTCCGCAACAGACAAGCGCAACCCTCGCCTCGATAAAAGATACGACGCTCTTTCCGATGCGGAGCTTCCACTGACCGAGTCACTCAAAGATGCCGTAAATCGCACGTTGCCCTATTGGGAAAATACCATTCTGCAATCACTAAAAGAGCACGACCAGCTCTTGGTTGCCGCTCACGGCAATAGCTTGAGAGGTATTATTATGAAGCTGCAAAATATTTCGGAAACCGATATTTCGGAATTCAACCTGCCCACCGCAGCGCCCTACGTATTTGAGTTTGACGATAAGCTGAGCTACATAAAGAGTTACTTCCTTGGCGACCCCGAAGCTATAAAAAAGCAGATGGAGGCCGTGGCCAACCAGGGTAAAGCGTAAATTTGCACCATGAGCCGGAAACGCATAACACTGCAAGATTACCTGAAAGCAAACCGCATTGCCAGCAGAGAGCTGGAAAAAGAGTACAAAGGCAGCGGGTTCAAAGCTGTGCATAAAATACACAAGAGTACAAGGCAATACGTGCGCAAGGCAAAGCATAGGCACAAAGAGGAGGACAGCGAACAGGAATAAAGCGCATTTTTCTACGCTTCAAGTATAACTTTTCAATTCGGTTCCAGGTATTCTAAAGATAGTTAAGATATTGATAATCAATAAGAACAGCGCAAAATGAAAAAATCGAAGGTTTTTGTTGCAGATGTATTACCTTTGATGCCGCTTAAATGACCTTTAAAAGATATGCAAGCTGTAGACCTTGTAGTAGCTGGAGGTGGCCCGGCGGGAATACTGGCAGCGGGACACGCTGCTATGCAGGGAAAGCATGTTTTGTTGGTCGAAAAAATGGAGAAGCCTTTACGTAAGCTACGCATCAGCGGCAAAGGAAGGTGTAACATTACCAGCACAAAAAGTGTAGAGGAATTTTTGCACAAAGTAAACCCTTTGGGCGATTTTCTACTTCCCTCATTTCAAGAGTTTTACAACAAAGACATCGTTTCGCTTATCAATGAAATGGGCGTTCCTACAGTTGTGGAGCGCGGCGATAGGGTTTTTCCCGCCAGCCAAAAAGCATGGGATGTTGCCGAGGCGCTTGTTAAATGGGCCAAACGCAATGGTGTAGACATACAGTGCCATACTAAGGTTACTCGTATTATTAGCAAAGATAAAGCAATTCAAGCCGTAGAGCTGGAGAGCAAAGGGCGTCGTGCTACGGTGAGCTGTAAGGCAATCATACTGGCTACAGGCGGCGCCTCCTACCCTGCTACGGGCTCCACAGGAGACGGCTACAGGCTGTCGAAACAGCTGGGGCACACCATTGTGAATATTCGTCCATCTGTGGTGCCGTTGGAAATCTCGGAAGCGCTGCGGCACAGGGTGCAAGGGTTAGCGCTACGAAACGTAGCTGTAGCTGTCGTAGATGCAGCTACAAATCAACAGCTAGACGGGGAGTTTGGCGAGCTTATTTTTACAACTTTCGGAGTAGCAGGCCCTACCATTTTACGGGTAAGCCATGCTGCAGTAGATGCTTTTCTTGCTGATAAGAACGTGGATATACAGCTGGATTTAAAGCCTGCTCTTAATGAGCTGAAGCTGAAAAATCGCCTGCAAAGAGAGCTGGAAAACCCGGATGTAAACAGCGTACAGGCGTTGCTGCGCAAGCTAATGCCGGCGGGATTTATCCCACTGTTCATGTCAGTAGCCGGCATTCGTTCACAGGAGCAAATAAGTGAGCAGCTACAAGGTAAAATTATCAGCACATTAAAAAAGTTGACCCTGCATATGAGCGGATATCGTCCTTTTACAGAGGCAATTGTGACGGCTGGCGGAGTTAATCTTGCCGAGGTCGACGAGCGCACCATGCAAAGTAAAAAGGTGGAAGGATTGTACTTTGCCGGTGAGCTGCTGGATTTAGACGCCGCTACGGGTGGCTACAACATGCAAATAGCCTTTTCTACAGGATGGCTGGCCGGATCCTTGAAATCCTAAAGCAAGCATAAATTCCCTCCTTATCGTTCATAAATTAACATTTTGATAGTAAGCGCTTTAGCCACATTATTTTGTTAAAAATGCGGCAAACAATCTTTTCCAGCTTGACTTAGCCATCTTAAAATCTTACCTTTGTTGGTTGCGTGCGTGTTTGCGCATAGTGGAAGAGGCTATATTATAACCTTTACGAGGAGGATAATCTTTTGCAAAAAAACATTTTGCACTTGGGTTTAGACGTTGGCTCCACCACCGCAAAAATAGCGGTGCTTGATGCGGATGGTCAGCTGGTATACAACGAATACAGGAGGCACAACACCAAGGTTACTGAGGTGGTATGCGGATTTTTTCAAGAAATTGAAGAGAAGTTCGGCAGCTGCACGGTAAGTGCAATGGTTACCGGTTCCGCAGGTATGGGAATTTCTGAGGCCGCCGGAATCCCCTTTGTTCAGGAGGTAGTAGCCGCGTCACGGCTGATTTTTGAGAAACATCCAAAGGTGCGTACGTTGGTTGACCTTGGCGGCGAGGACTCTAAGATGATTTTTTTCCACCCAGACCGTCAGCCGGATATTCGTATGAATGGTAATTGCGCCGGAGGTACGGGTGCGTTCATAGACCAAATGGCCATGCTGCTCAACATTCCTATCGAGCAGCTTAACAGCCACCTGCAAGACAACCCAACGGTGTACGCTATGGCCTCTCGCTGTGGTGTATTTGCCAAAACGGATGTGCAAAACCTGGTTAGCCGTGAAGTTCTAAAGTCGGATATCATAGCGTCGGTATTCCATGCTGTGGCTATGCAAACCATGAACACGCTGGCACGTGCATCGGATATTGCTCCAAAGATAATCTTTTGCGGGGGCCCCTTTTCCTTTCTTCCAAAGCTAAAAGACTACTTCCTCTCTGCCATGCAGCTAAGTCCGGAGGATGTAGAAGCTACCGAGCACCCTGAGATTGTTTCGGCCATGGGAGCCGCACTTATGGAAGCTAACAGGTTGAATTGCAGCATTCAGGAGTTATACCGGCGTGTCGCAAAAGAGCGTACCATTGTGGTTACCCGTAAAAACGCACTACAACCGCTATTCAATAGTGATGAGGAGCGTGAGCGCTGGCTCCAGTACGAGAAAGAGGTAGAGTTGGTGAAGAAAGTACCTGTAGCAGCGTATACCGGACGTATTTGCTATGCTGGCATGGACAGCGGCTCTACTACTACAAAAATTGCCATTATTGGCGAAAATAAGGAGCTGTTGTATCGCTACTACGCGCACAACAATGGGAACCCGCTACAGGCCGTAAAGCAAGGTCTGCAAACCTTTAAAGAGGAAATGAAAGCTGCGGGAAAAAATATTACCATTGCCGGAAGTGCAGTTACCGGGTATGGCGAAGATCTGATAAAAGCGGCTTTTGGCGTAGATCATGGCGTGGTTGAAACCATTGCGCACTATACCGCAGCGCACTACCTGAATCCGAAAATATCATTTGTGCTCGACATTGGCGGGCAGGATATGAAGGCCATCTTCATTAAAAATGGCGAGATAAGCCGGGTGGAGCTTAATGAGGCTTGCTCATCGGGGTGCGGCTCGTTTGTTGAAACTTTCGGAAAGTCACTTGGCTACACGGCGCCCGATTTTGCAGCCCTGGCGTGTACGGCAACGCAGCCCTGCGATTTGGGAACCCGCTGCACCGTGTTCATGAACTCCAAGGTGAAGCAATCGCTGCGCGAAAATGCAACCACAGCGGATATTGCCGCCGGTCTCTCCTACTCCGTCATCAAGAATTGTTTACATAAAGTTCTGAAATTCAGCGATTTGCAAGAGTTGGGCAATCATATTGTTGTTCAAGGCGGTGCGTTTAAAAATGCATCCATACAGCGGGCATTAGAGATAGTTACAGGTAAAAAAGTTACGTGCAGCAAGATACCGGAGCTCATGGGAGCATACGGCGCAGCGCTGATTGCCATGAATGGAAAAAAGTAGTACAAGAAGTCCTAACTTACACACATAAAATATTATGAAAAAAATCTTTTATTTTCTACTTATCCACCTCCTGCTATCGGCAGGTGTTGTTGCGCAAGCGCAAGTAGCTGATGCAGCAGATGAACTTGGCGCAAAATCCACCGATAAGGGGGACAGGATGGAGTTTAAAGTAACCACCCTTAACGCAGAGTGGTTGGGTTGCCCAAGTAATGGCCCTTCTGATGAATCTTTGCAAATGCGCAACGTTGCCGCCGTAATTAAAGCGGTAAACCCAGATATTATTGCCCTTCAGGAAGTTACCATGAATCCGGTAAAGAGCCTCGACAGTGTTCTTAAGCACCTGGGCGATGAATGGGGCGGACATATTGTACCTTGGAGCGCTGGCAGCTGTGCACAAAGTCAAGGTATTATCTACAAGAAAGCCAGCATCTCACTTACCGGCTCCTCACTTGTGAAGAATGGAGGAACCAGCAACGTATGGTCAAGCGGGCGCTACCCTGTTTTGTACGAGGTTAACTTTCTTTCCGGAGAAGGCGTTATTCCGGTATCCATCATAAACATTCACGCCAAAGCATACAGCGATAAGAGCAGCTATGATCGTCGTACAACAGCATCAACCAGCCTTAAAACATTGCTGGATGGCGCTGCTTATAAGTACAAGAATGTGATAGTTATTGGCGACTATAACGACTACCTGGAAAGCTCGCAATGCGTTCGTTACGGCAACTGTTCGGAGAGTTCTCCATCGCCGTACAAAAATTTTGTGGACGATGCAGCCAGCTATCGTGCTCTTACAAGCAGCTTTACGACCAACATTGATCACATTATCATCTCGAATGAGCTGTTTACAAACGTATCTAGTAATGCTACAAGAGAAACTTCAGCAACAAATAGCGTTCCAAACTACAGAAACACAACATCAGATCACACTCCGGTGAGCATTACGCTTTCCTTCTCTAAAGAATATACGGCTGCAGAAAAGAATGAGTATAGCCAAAGCATTACCCTATACCCGAATCCCGTTCAGCATACGCTAAACGTGGAGAGCAATACTGGAGACATTGCCGCTGTAAAGATAGCTAGCATGAGCGGCGTTGTAGTTTACGAGCAAAAAAACATTAACGCCCCTGCCATGAGCATACAGACAAGTACTTGGCCAACAGGAACTTATGCTGTAACCATAACATCAACAAAGGGTGAGGTGGGCAGCAAGCTGATGATGAAAAACCAGTGAGACAGGACAAGAAAGTTGAATTTTAAAGAAGTACATGCTTTCATTAGACAATATAAACGAAGTAGACAATTTACGTAAGAAGCAGCTAATATGTAAGGGTTGCGAAAACCATTGCACCATTACGCGTTTTAAATTCGAGAATGGCAATACTTTCTACGGTGGTAATAAGTGCGAACGTGTTTTTTCCAGCAAAGGAAACAGCGCCGAAAAAGGGTTCAACCTTTTCCGTTTTAAGTATGACTTGCTATTCGAGGGCGCGGCTACAGAGCGTGCGGATTTTGATAACCTGACCGTAGGTATTCCCCGTGCATTGAATATGTACGAGAATTTCCCATTTTGGCATACACTGCTTACTGAGTGCGGCGTAAACGTAGTGCTGTCCGCTCCATCGACCACAGCATTGTACGAAAAGGGAATGGGAACGGTAATGAGCGATAACATTTGCTTCCCGGCAAAGCTGGTGCATGGTCATGTGTATGATTTGGCAGAGAAAAAGGTAGACCGCATTTTTATGCCCATGGTATTCCATGAAAAGCAAGCTGTACCGTCGTATAACACTTTCAACTGCCCCATTGTAACGGGCTATGCAGAGGTGGTTAAGAGCGCAATTAACCCCAAGAAACGTTGGGGTATTGCTGTTGATACTCCAACGGTAACATTCAAAGATGAAACGCTGCTGAAAAAGGCTTGTGAGGATTATATTTTCTCCTTAAAATCCGCCGGAGCAAATGTAAGTCCGTCGCAATTTAATAAGGCTTTTGACAAGGCAGTGCGTGCGCAAAGGAAGTTCAAAAATATACTGAAATTCCGTGCTGCCGAGGTTATAGAAAAGTCAATGAAAGAGGGTAAGCCGCTGATGGTATTGGCCGGACGTCCCTATCATGTTGACAATCTTATCAACCAAAAAACCGCTGAGATTCTTACGGAGCTTGGTACAAACGTAGTTAGCGAAGATGTTATTCCTGTGGTTGAGCATGCTCAGCCAGACTTTTACCTGTCACAATGGGGCTACCCCGCACGTATTACCAATGCGGCAAAGTGGGTGGCTCAGCAACCGGACAATGTACGCTTGGTTATGCTAAACTCTTTTGGTTGCGGTCCGGATGCTATTGTTATCGATGAGGTAAAGGAAGTGCTGCAAACGGTTGGTAAGAATAACAACCTTATTCGTGTAGACGAAATTACCAGCACCGGCTCTATACGTTTGCGCTTGCGCTCTGTGGTAGAGTTTGCCAAGTACAGCAAAAAGGAAACGCTGAAGTTAAGCGAGAGACCTCGGAAAAAGAACAAGCTATTTATGCCGGAAGATCAGCAGCGCACTATTTTAGCGCCGTTATTCTCAGATATATACTCTCGCATTTTCCCACCGTTTTTTAAGCTATTCGGCTTCAGCTTGGTTACGCTACCTGTAACGGATAGCGTTTCCATTGATGAGGGGCTGCGTTACACCAACAATGAAATTTGCTACCCTGCAATCACGGTAATCGGCGACGTAATCCGTGCGCTAAATTCAGGAGAATACGATAGAGATAAGGTTGCTATAGGTATTACGCAAACCGGCGGACAATGCCGTGCATCAAACTACCTGCCTTTGATAAAGAAAGCGTTGGTAAGCGCGGGGTATGAGGATGTGCCCGTTATTTCCGTGGCCACTACTACCGGACTGCATGAGCAGCCGGGCTTTAGCATTCCCTGGGCAAAAATTATCCGTAAGTTTTTGGCGGCAATCATCTTTGCCGATGAATTGTCAAAGATGTACCACTCTACTGTTTTCCGTGAGGTAAACGCAGGGGAGTCACGCGCTAAGCTGGACTACCATCTTGATGCCGTAGACAAAACCATTGTTGAAGGTGGCAAGGTTGGCGACATATACAATCTTTTGTCACAGGCAGTAAAAAACTTCAACGCCATTCCGGTAAAAGACGGGAATTTTGCTAAGGTTGGCATTGTAGGTGAGATTTACCTGAAATACAACACTTTCGCGAACCTCAACTTGGTGGAATGGCTCAACAGGCAAGGCGTAGAAGTTATTGTACCTTCGCTATTGGACTTTTTCATTCAAGATTTTGTAAATGTTCGCGTAAATACGAAGGCCAACATTGACGCCCGTACTATAAAAGGTAAGCTGGTTGGATTCTTGCTTCGCAAGTTCTTGAACAGCTACTTCCGCAGGGCCGAGAAAATTTGCAGAGAGTTCCGCTTCTACCGTCCAAATCATGATATTGATGAGATGGCGGAGCGCGCATCAAAAATTATCAATCTGTCGCACCAGTATGGTGAGGGCTGGCTTATTCCGGGCGAAATCAGCAGCTTTGCCCATGAGGGCGTAAACAACGTTATCAGCTTGCAGCCTTTCGGATGTATTGCTAACCAAATTATTTCGAAAGGGGTAGAGAAGAAAATTAAGGATAAGTACCCGACCATGAACTTGCTATTCCTGGACTTTGACGCAGGCACCAGCGAGGTGAACGTGTTCAACCGTCTATACTTCATGGTAAAATCGGCCAAGGAGGAAGCGGACAAACAGGCGACGGCGCTAAAATAGTCTGTATCAGAAAGTTGCAATTTGTACTATACATCGTCATTGTGAGCGAAACGAAGCAAGCTCAATATAAAAATTACTTCAAGTAACGATGAGTTTTGGAAGCAGCTTTTTTTAACTTTAAATTTCATAGCTATGGCAGGTAACATTACATTCTCCATGATCAAGCCTGATGCGGTAGGCAAGGGCTACACCGGAAAAATTCTGGACAGGTTTATCTCCGAGGGTTTCAAGATTAAAGCCATGAGGTATACCCGTCTGTGTAAGTGCGAAGCGGAAACTTTTTATGCGGTGCATAAGGGTAAAGATTTTTATGAACCGCTGGTAGAGTTCATGACTTCGGGCCCGGTGGTTGCGCTGGTGCTGGAAAAAGAAAACGCAGTGGCCGACTATCGCACCATGATTGGCGCTACGTCAAATCCGGCCGAGGGTACGGTACGCCATCAATTTGCTGAAAGTACGAGATTAAATGCCGTGCACGGCTCCGATAGCGATGAAAACGCTCAAATAGAAGCCGGCTTTTTCTTTGCCCAAAGAGAATTGCTGTAACATCCGGAGGAGCTAATGAGAACCGTAGTTCCTCTTCATATATTGCCTTATGAATGAGTTGCTTATAACCATTATTGCCAAGCTGTTTGCCCTGGTAGCCATTAAGGCGGAAGTGCCGTTGGCAGCCGCCAAGCAGGCTTTTTCGCGCTTCATGGATAACAGAGATTTGAGCGAAGAGCAGGCCATAGTTTTCATGAGGCAATTTGAGGATTACTCCAATCCCATACAAAAAGATGTCCATGCGCTAAAGGCCGGAGGCGCCGAAACCAGGGCATTCTTTTACGAAAAGCTGGCAGGTCTTGCCAACCAGTCCAATCGAGAGTATGAGCAGCAACAAAAGATGTGGGTTGTTTTACAGTTTATTGAATTTCTGGATGAGCTGGAAGCTACCCAGCCGGACATTATTGAATTTGTGCGGCAATATGCCGGCATGTTGCGCATTAGCGAATTCGAGTTCAACAACTGCAAATATTTCATTTTAGGCAGCGAAAAAAACTTGCCTATGAATGAGAAGCTGCTGGTTGTTGCCAGCAGCAATCCGTACGAAGATTCTCACGTTAAATACCTTAACAATCCCAAGATAGCGGGTAAGGTTTATGTGCTTCACATAGATAGCACCAACACACTGTTAATCAAATACTTCGGCGACAGAAACTTATATCTCAACGGCCGCAACCTGGCCGTTGGAAGAGCCTATATTTTTGGCGTAGGAAGCGTTATCCGCAGCCCGAAAATAGATCCTATTTACTATAATAAGGTAGTTAGCACATTTACTCATAATGTTGAAGATGAGGTAGTTACCTACGTAGCAAAAGACATCAGCTATCGTTTCAGCGGAAGTATGGATGGCGTACATCCTGTGTCTTTTCATGCCCGTTCGGGCGAGCTCATAGCTATTATGGGCGGCAGTGGCGTAGGCAAGTCTACCCTGCTCAGCCTGCTTAGCGGTCAGCTGAAGCTGCGTACGGGACAAATTACGATCAACGGCCACGATATTCACGCAGCCAAAGACAGCATTGAGCGTGTGGTTGGCTATGTTCCTCAGGACGACATGCTCATTGAGGAGCTGACGGTATATGAAAATTTACGATACAACGCGCAGCTTTGCTTTAAAGATTACACTGAGCAGCAAATAAAAGAAGAGGTTGATAAGGCCGTTGAGCAGTTTGACTTGTTGGAAGCCAAGGATTTGAAAGTGGGTAATCCGCTGAATAAATTCATCAGTGGCGGACAGCGCAAGCGTCTGAACATTGCCATGGAGCTCCTGCGCCGACCCTCTGTGCTATTTGTTGACGAACCTACTTCGGGACTTTCCTCCATTGACTCCGAAAAGGTAATGCTGCTGCTGAAAAGGCAGTCGCTACGAGGAAAAATTGTGGTAGTAAACATTCACCAGCCCTCGTCGGATCTATACAAGCTGTTCAACCGCGTGCTGATAATGGACCACGGTGGACGTGTGATTTTTCAAGGTAACCCAATGGATGCCATTGTGTACTTCAAAGAGGCGGCGCACTTCTTGAATCCGGAGGAAAGTGAATGCGCCGCCTGTGGCAACGTAAATACAGACCTCATTCTCAAGGTTGTAGAAACCCGTGTGGTAAACGAATACGGAAAGCTTACCCGTAAGCGCAAGCGCACCTCCGAGCAGTGGTACAGGCATTACATGATGAAGATTAATCCAAAAATTTGGAGCGACCATCCGCCCGAAACGCCTTTGCCTACAAGCGATTTTAAGATTCCACGCAAGCTACGGCAGCTGCAAATCTTCATCAACAGGAATATAAAAGCCAAGATTGCTAACCGTCAGTATATGCTTATTACCCTGTTGGAAGCTCCAATGCTGGCGCTGATTCTAGGCTATTTTACCAAGTATGTTTCCGGAACCCCAACCGATCCGAACAAGTATTCTTTCATGGAAAATACTAACATTCCATCGTACCTGTTTATGTGCGTGGTGGCGGTTATATTTTTCGGACTATCGGCTAGCGCTCAGGAAATTATCAAGGACAGGAAGATACTGCAACGTGAGCGGTTCCTGCACCTGAGCCGTAACAGCTACCTGTTTTCCAAGGTGCTGGTAATGTGCATTATTTCTGCCGTACAGTCACTTACGTTTATTCTGGTAGGTAACGCTGTGCTGGAAATACAGGGGCTTACGCTACACTACTTCGCCATTTTATTTTCGGCATCCGTGTGCTCCAACATGGTTGGACTCAACGTATCGTCAGCGCTTAACTCCGAGGTGGCCATTTACATTCTCATTCCACTTATTTTGGTGCCGCAGCTGCTGTTTAGCGGTGTCGTTGTACGCTACGAGAAGCTGCACAACTCCCTGTCATCCAACGACTATGTGCCGGTGGTGGCAGAGGCTACCATTTCGCGCTGGGCATATGAAGCCCTGGCTGTTACGCAGTTCCAGAATAACCGTTACGAGCGAGGCTTCTTTGATTTGGATATGCGTAGCAGCCAGCTGAACTTTGCCGCAGGCTTCTGGCTCCCCAGATTGGAAGCTCATTTAGCTACAGCAAATCGGGATGCTGCTGCTAACGTTCGTCAAGGAGATACAGAGTACAGGTTGGAGTTGCTTCGTAATGAGCTGCCGAAGATTCAAAGCTGGACAAAAGCATACAATCTTCCACAACCTAGTGTTAATAGCCTGTATATCAATACTTTCACTCCTCGATATGGAGCAATCTTACTTCAAACGTTGGACTCGCTAAAGCAACGTTTAATTGCCGATAGCAGAAGTGTTGCGCAGCTGCGTAGCGAAAAGAGTTTGGCGCTAGAAAGTAAGCTGGGCAGTAGCGCTGCTGTAGTAGATTTTAAGCATAAATACTACAACAACGCATTGGCAGAAATAGTGCAAAACCAAACAGATTTTGACAAAATACTGGAAAGCAATGCACGCCTGTTCCAGCTCAAGGATCCTATATTCAGAGCGCCGACTTCCAACATTGGACGTGCTCACCTGTATGCTCCATGCAAAAAAGTATTGGGAGTGCATATTGGAACTATGTGGTTCAACATAGGCATACTGTGGTTTACCAGTGTTGTACTATACATTGTGCTGTACTTTGACTGGTTGCGCTTGCTGGTACGTCAGATTGAAAAAACAAGGTTACGTAAGGTTTCTAAGCGTATAGCCCGAATAATACCCAGCTAATAATTACAGCGCTTAACTTCTAAGGCTGCCCAAAAATAAATAGGCTAACCTTTTTATTTACCATACGCAAAAAATCTTTACTTTTGTAGCCTATGAAAGCGATACAGCTACATGGCTCGCACGTTCTTGTTGGCGAGTCCGTTCAAAACATACAGAAATACTTGCCCAAATCGCAGGTAGTAATCATTACCGAGAGCAATATTTGCAAGTACTACAGCGAGCTATGCAATGCCTATCCTACCGTAGAAATTGAAGGTGGGGAGCCACATAAAACACTTGCAACCATAGACTATATTGCTTCACAACTAATTGATTTAAAGGTAGATAGAAAAACGTTTATACTTGGCATAGGCGGAGGAATTGTCTGCGATATCACCGGCTTTATAGCCTCCATTTTCATGAGAGGTTGCCCGTTTGGCTTCATATCCACCACCCTGCTTTCTCAGGTAGACGCCAGCGTGGGCGGTAAGAATGGCGTTAACTATCAAGGATTTAAAAATATGTTGGGAGTGTTTGCACAACCACAATTTGTGATTTGCGATCCGCAAAGTTTTTCCACGCTTCCACAAAAAGAGTTTACTGCCGGCTTTTCAGAAATTGTTAAGGCTGCAATGATTACCAGCGCCGCTCTTTTGAGCTTTATTGAAAAAAACGCCGAAAAAGCCCTGCAAAAAGATGGTCACACATTGGAGCATCTGGTATATGAATCGGTAAAAATTAAGGCAGATATCGTAAGCCGGGACGAGCGAGAAAACGGCGTACGCCGTAAGCTCAACCTGGGCCATACATTTGCGCATGCCATTGAAAAAAACTCTACGCTCATGCACGGGGAAGCCGTGAGCATAGGCTTATGCCTGGCCTCGCAGGTAGCGCTAAACCTTGGAATGATGAAGAAAGAAGAAGTAGAGCGGGTAAAAAATATTTTGAAAAAGTTACAGCTACCGACAGCAACCGGTATACCATTGAAAACCCTATTTTCTGCCATGCTCAAGGACAAAAAGAAAAGCGGCGACAAGCTGCACCTCATACTCCCCAAGGGAATTGGCTCCTGTGAGATATGTGAGGTTTCATTGTCACAGCTGGAGAAAATGGTTGCAGATTTAAAGTAGCATCGCGTACACATAAATGTCTGATTTTTAAGATATTATAAAGAACATACCTATGGATATCACGAGCTCAAACATCTGCGTTAGCATTTCATCTACCAACTTTTTGGAGTGTGAGCAGGCAATGCTTACAGCAAAAATGGCAGAGCTACGACTTGACTTGATGCAGCTGCATGTTACACAAATAGAAAAGTTGCTGCAACAAAAAATTCCAACGGTAGTAACCTGTCGAGAAGGTAAATATAACCGAAGTGAAAGGTTGGAGCTGCTACGGCTGGCCATACAAAACGGCGCCAGCTATGTAGATATAGAAGTGGAGGCAGAAGAATCTTATCGAAAATCATTGATAGAGATTGCTCAAAAGCACCGCTGTAAAGCTATTATTTCGTACCACAACTTTGATTGTACGCCAAGCCATTCTGAGCTTAGAAACATCATTTCCTCCTGCCACAGCATGGGCGCAGCGGTGGTAAAGCTGATTACCGCAGCCCAATCGGCGCAGGACAGCGCAAGAATTTTATCGCTCTACGAAACCGAAAAAAATTTGGTGGCATTTGCTATGGGAGAGGCAGGAAAAATCACACGCCTCGCCTGTCTATACTTGGGAGCGCCATTTACCTACGCCTCAATGGGAGCAGGAAAAGAAGCCGCAGCGGGGCAAATGACAGCGGAAAGCATGAAGGAAATAGTAAGGATTATGAGCTGAGCTGTGAGTGAAAATTCCAAGCTACACCGCAAAATATAATCATCGGGCAAGGCTATTTCAAATAAAATTTGTATTTTTGCATTGATTAATAACACATCATGCCTATGGTATAAACCAGCGTAATTCATACGCACATTTTAAAATAGAAAAAAGCGTTTAGCTTATATTTGGGTTTCCAGAAACTTCGACAATTTCCAGAAACTACCATGAATAAGGCGATACGCTCACGTTTCATCGCGTGGGCATTATTCGTTTATTTGGTAGTTTAGGTAGTCGAAGACCTCTGGAAACCGGTAGAAGAATTGTCCGCGCGTTTTTTTATGTGCGTATGCGAAATCATTTTCATGGACAAGGAGTCTAACGTGCCAAAATAAGATTTCTAAAAAATATTGGCAATAATATTAAATTCAAAAATCATGAATTTGTACAAAAGTTTTATTTTTGCAATGTGGGTGCTAAGTGCACTTGCATTTTCATCGTGTAAAGAAGAGGAAAAAGGACAACAAGAGATACTTGAGGTTAGTCCAACACAGCTGAGTTTTGGCTCAGAAGGCGGCGCTCAAACAATTGATGTTGTAAGCAGCGGCTATTGGTCATTGTATAGTAATGGCAGCTGGTGTAGTGCCAGACCTTCTTCGGGAAGCGGCAATGCTTCAATTACCGTAACTGCAAGCAACAATACATCTACTAGCCAGCGAAACGCGAGTATAGGCCTATCATCTTCTTCAAAATCAGCTACAGTAAATGTTACTCAAGCAGGCTCTACCTCCAATAATGGCGGTGGAAATGATGGAACACTCTCAGCGCCCACAGGCGTAACGACCACTAAAGAAGGCTCTTCCATACGCATTGCATGGAGTAGCGTATCGAGTGCAACAAGCTACAAGGTTTACTATAGCAGCAGCGCAAATGGAACGTACTCCTCGCTCGGTAGCGCAACTACCCAAACGTACGCTTACGATAATAATCCGAATTCAACCGACAACTACTATAAGGTAAAGGCTGTTAGTGGAACTACCGAAAGCGAGTACAGCAGCTCGGCATATTGTAACTTCAGCGCAGGCGGTGGTGGAGCAACCATACCAAGTGCACCCACAGGCGTATCGGCAACAGCTCAATCGTCAAGCAGCATAAGCGTGTCGTGGAATGCAGTATCAGGAGCTACCTACTACGAAGTGTACTACGAAATCGGTACCTCCTCTACAAAAAATTTGGCGACAACGACTTATTCAACCTCTTACACTCACACGGAGTTGCAGGCTGGCACTACCTACTACTACTACATTAAAGCAAAAAACGGTGCAGGAGCAAGCGATTATTCTTCTAATGCCAATGCAACAACATCAAGTGGTGTAGCGGCCCCCTCAGCGCCCACCGGCGTTACGGCATCAAGAAGTCCAAGAAGTAGCGAGTATGTAACAGTTAGCTGGAATGCGGTGAACGGGGCAACCAGCTATAAGGTTTACTATTCAATGTCTGCCTCCGGTAGCTATTCACTTCTTGGCACTGTAACCGGAACATCAAGCGAGCGATACTTTTATAATGATCAAACTTCATACTGGAAGGTAGCTGCGGTAAATAGTGCAGGGGAAAGTGCAATGTCATCTACGTATGGAACTGCTCTAGGGTGGCAATCGTCTTCCGGCGGTGGTGGTGGCAGTGGAACAACCAAACTTGCTACACCAACAAATGTTAAGATTAATGCATCAGATACCTACTATGTTCAAATCTCATTTACTCCGGTTACAATGGCATATACCTATGAGCTATATCGTGCAACAAGCGCTACGGGCACCTACTCCAAAATAACTTCATCAGGTGGTTCTTCAGGGAGCGTATATATTCTCACTGATAGCAATCCCCGCACAGGTACAAGCTTCTACAAGGTAAAAGCCATTGCTCTTAGCTCAAGCGGCTATACGGATAGCAACTTGAGTGATTACGCTTCCGTAACGAGATAGTGTTTAGCCTCACGTTAAGCGGCATTTTTGTAAATGCCGCTTTTTTTGTGGCTTTGTGTGTAGGCAAGAGCGTAGAGAAATTATGAGCTGAGCTGTAATGCCGCGAAATAAATTTTTCACGCGGTGGGGAAAAGCATTATTCGGTCTTGATTTTTTGCTTGTTTTTTTATCAAGTAGTAAGGGAAAAACAACGTGGTACAATTTTAAGAAAATGTTGTATATTTGCAGTACAGGATTTTTATAAAAATAATGAGAGCCATAGAGTTTAAATCAAAAATTCGAGACAACAGCATTTTAATACTCCGCAGAATGCAGTCGGAGTTTGTCGCCCAGCGCGATAAAAGCGTTCGAGTGGTAATTTTTGTGCAAGATGCCGAAGCTTACGACTGACGATGCGTATCGCCAAATGTCAAAAAGCCAATTTTTGAAGGGATACGCCGAAACAGACGCTATCTACAATTAGCATGAATGTCGATATTGTAAGAATTTCGCAAGATTTTTTACCTTTTGGCCTTGATTTTTTGACTGCTTTTTTATCAAGAAAAATAATCAAAAACAAAATTACTCCTACGCTCATCTACACAAGTTTGTTTGCTCCATCGTTGATTGCATATTCCTGCTGACGCCTTACTATCCATAACACATGAAGCTATTTTCCATTATCGGCAATCCTGTGCTGCACAGCAAAAGCCCCATACTTTTCGGCTACGCCTACCCCAACAGCAGCAACGAATTTGCGTATTTTCGCATGGCCTCGCAAAACGTGAGCGAGGCTATGCAGCTGTTTCATGAACTGGGCTTAACCGGCATGAATGTAACCGCGCCATTTAAAAATGATATCGCTCGCCTTGCCGATGTTAGAGGCCCGGAGGTAGAAGCCATGCAGGCAAGCAATACTGTCGTCTTAGAAAACGGAAAGATTTGCGCCTATAATACTGATATCTTTGGAGTGTCGGGCAGCATAGAGAACGGAGGAGTTACCATTGCAGGTAAACGTTGCCTGGTGCTGGGAGCAGGAGGCGCCGGCAGTGCGGCAGCATATGCTTTGCACAGCAAAGGAGGCGAAGTTACTATTGCGAATCGGACACTGGAGAAAGCAGCACAGCTGGCTGCACGTGTTGGTTGCAAGGCCTGTGCCCTCAATGAGATTGAGAAGATAATTCCACAGGCAGACCTTATCGTCAACACACTATACGAAGATGTGGATGTGGTAAACGAGGCTTGGCTAAAGCCCACGCACATTATATTTAACGCCATTTATCACAACTCCAAGTTAGCGTCAAAAGCAAAAAAAGCAGGTTGTAAGTTTATCGATGGAGCCTACTGGTTACTTTTTCAGGGACCACCTGCATATCGTCGTTTTACAGGTTTAGAGCCGGATTTGGAGAACATGAAAAAGGCCTTGCTTCCGCAAAAAACGCCTAAACATATTGCCTTAATCGGTTTTATGGGAGCAGGAAAAAGCACCGTTGCTCCTTTACTGGGACGACAGCTTAACATGCCCGTGATTGAGGTCGATGCGGTACTGGAGCAAAAATGCGGTAATACCATCCCTCATATCATCAACGAAAAAGGAGAAGTATTTTTCCGCCAAAAAGAGCGAGAGGTGTTGGAAGAAGTTCTTGCAAGCCCCACCCCATCCGTTATTTCATGTGGCGGAGGCGCGGTAACTCAACCGGAATTGAGAAAGCTGCTCAAAGAAAACAGCATTGTAGTTTGGATATACGCCTCGCCCGAAAAGTGCGTGAATCGCATAGACGTTCCATCTCGCCCCATATTGGCTCGTCATGCCGATCCGTATAGCGCGGCTGTGGAGCTGTTCGAAAAGCGTAAATTTATGTACGCCCAAACCTCATGGATGCTGGTAAGCAGCAATCATCGTACCCCTGAGCAGGTAAGCAATTTTATATATGAAGAAGTCGGTAAAGTCCTCCGCGGTTAACGGTACCATTGTTGCCCCGGCCTCCAAAAGCGTGGCGCAGAGGGCTATTGTAGCGGCAGTACTGTGCCAGGGCACCAGCACATTACGCAACCTCAGCTTGTGTAACGACACGAGCGCTGCGCTGGGTGTTGCACGTACGCTGGGCGCCATTGTTGAACAGCACGGTAATGATTATACTATATCCTCTGATTTTTTTGCAAAAAATATAGCAGAAAAGAAGCTGTTTTGTGGCGAATCGGGGTTGCTTACACGCATGATTACTCCGGTCGCAGCCCTGCTTTCTCACTATACGGAAATCAACGGTCATGGCTCCCTTTTAAAGCGGCCGGTAGATATGGTAGAAAATCCGCTGCGAGGCCTGGGCGCTACCATTGTAACCGACCGCAGCCTACTTCCCATTACCGTAAAAGGCCCGCTCAAAGGCGGTGAAATCAGCATAGACGGCAGCATAAGCTCACAGCTGCTTACCGGATTGCTGATGGCGCTTCCACTTGCTCAAGGAAATTCAACAATTCATGTAAGCAACCTCAAAAGCAAGCCATACATTGATATTACCATTGATTTACTTAAATCATTCGGCGTAGAAATCATAAATGACAGCTACGAAATTTTTCGTATAAAAGGTCATCAAAAGTTTGCTCCTTGTACCTGCAGCATAGAGGGAGATTGGAGCGGAGCCTCATGCCCGCTGGTAGCAGGCGCTATTGCGGGAAATATTACAGTTGAGAACCTTGATGAAAATTCAGCTCAGGCAGACAAGGAAATACTCACCGTTTTGGAGCGTGCCGGAGCAAAAATTTCAGCAGAAAGAACAAAATCTTCTCTAAGTAGTATTTCCGTTTCAAAAGGAAATTTGCAGGCCTTTACCTTTGACGCCACCCATTGTCCGGACTTGTTTCCTGCTATTGTAGCGCTGGCATCCCAATGTAATGGAATCTCTCAGATATATGGAGCGGAGCGCCTTACCCACAAAGAAAGCAACCGAGCATTAACGTTACGGCAAGAGTTTGCTACGCTTGGAATAAAAATAGACTTGTCCGGCAATGAAATGCGCGTAGCCGGAGGGCAAGTCACAGGTGGTAGTGTTAATGCTCATAACGATCATCGCATTGCTATGGCGCTTGCCACAGCGGCGCTTTGTGCCAATGGTGAGGTTATAGTGGATGAGGCCGAAAGCGTAGATAAGTCCTACTCAAAATTCTGGGATGACCTCGCAGTATTAACGAGCGGACAATAGCTAGCCATTATTACGATTTACTATTTACCGGTGCATGTGCGTTGTCACCCTGAACTTGTCGAAGGGTGCGGGGCAGGAAACCCTTACGCCCCATGCTTCGACAGGCTTAGCAATGACAACCCGCAGTTTGCCTCGCTGTACCCCGTGCATTGGGGTGCGTGAGTCGAACAAAAATCCGGTTCGAGGATATTTTTGTCTTGACTTTTTGTTACTTTTGGTCGAAGCGTGTCTATAAGCACGGCAGAGCATTTCGGCTGCATAAGCGCCAACTCCCTCCAGCCCAACAACAAGCACGTGTGCGGATTGTAGCATCTTTACCTTTTCCTCGCCCGACAACAGCTCTATTCTAGCCTGCCAGCTACTCATAAATTTCTATATATAAATGTTTTATACAATTGAAAAGCTCATATTTCTTAATACAGACATACTCTCGTCTGACGCATTTTTCAATTTCAACGTATGTGCGGAAAATTCTCTTCTGTATGTATAGCCTCCTCTCAATAGTTCTCCACCGTGAGGAGCAGCACGCAGAGCTTTATCATCTGCCTCAATGTTGTAGGTACATGCTACAGCGGCAGCCACAGCCTCTTGTACATTCAATCCTGTGCAATCAATAGTAACAGCTGGCTCCGCCGGTAAGATTTCATGCTGCCAATTTTGCAACGGCAGCTTAAAAAATTGGGCAATATTGCGCACTGATATTTGCGTGGCCATCGCTTTTCCTTCTGCGGAGTAGCCTGCAACATGGGGCGTCGCAATGTCAACCAGCGCTAACAAACGCTCGTTGAGCGAGGGTTCATGCTCCCACACATCTAACGCTACGCATTGCAGCTTGTCGCTTTTAATTGCAGCTGAAAGCGCCCGTTCATCAACGACCTCTCCACGTGAGGTGTTTATGAAAATAGCGTTGCGCTTTACATGTGCAAAAAACGCTGCATTTGCCAAATGCAAGGTTTTATTTTCACCCTGCAACGACAAGGGAACGTGCATAGAGATTACATCTGACTGTAGAGCCAAATCAAAAAGAGACAAGAAGCCTGCCGCTCCCTCTGCTCGTGCTCGCGGTGGATCACAGCGCAGCACTTGCATACCGAGGGCTCGTGCAAAACGTTCAACACGCCGACCTACGTTCCCAGCTCCCACTATTCCCAACTTTTTTCCTGCTAAAGCGACGTCGTTTTTTGTAGCGATACGCAACAATGCGGCTGCAACATATTGCTCAACAGCGCCGGAGTTGCATCCGGCAGCATTACTCCATGCTATATTGTGCAAAGCGCAATACTCCGCATCGATATGATCGTATCCGATAGTGGCCGTAGCGATGTATCGTACGTTGGAGTTTTGCAGCAGCTCTGCATTGCACGCTGTACGCGTACGAACAACCAAGGCGTCTGCATCTTGAACGTCTAATGAGGATGCGGTAGCGCCATTGATATATTCAACGCTTGCGTATGGTTCCAATACTCCCCGAATAAACGGAATCTTATCGTCTATAGCTATTTTCAACTTAGCATATTTTTTTACAAAGATACTACAAAGGTGATGAATCTATATGTTGCTGATCTATTGATTTGTTAATAAAAATCTCTGGCAAAAGTTTGGATTTAATCGAAAAGTATAATACTTTTGTATCAAATATAAATTTGTAATGATTACAAATATTAAATCTCACCTACTAAACCACAAGGTAAAACCGTCGCTGCAACGTATGGCTATAATGAGGTATTTGATGGAAAATAAAACTCATCCGACCGCTGACGAGATATACTTAGCTTTACATCCTGTCATCCCCACCTTATCAAAAACAACTGTGTATAACACGCTAAAGCTGTTGGTGGAGCACGGCGCCGTTTTAAATTTATCTGTAGATGAAAAGAATGCCCGCTATGATGGCGTGACAAAGGATCATGCTCACTTTAAATGCTTAACGTGTGGAGCAATTCTTGATATAGGAGTGCGCCCTTCGGAAGCCATTTATGTAAAAAATATCGGCGATTTAAAGATCACAGAGGCGCAGCTGATGTATAAGGGGTACTGCAGTAATTGTAAAAATCAACAACCACAATAATTTATTAACCAAAACAATTTTATCAGATGAAAAAAAAGTTTATTTGTACAGTGTGTGGCTACGTTCATGAGGGCGATAGCGCTCCGGATTTTTGTCCTCAATGTAAGCAGCCTAAAGAGAAATTTAAAGAGCATATTGAAACGACAGGCGCGCTTACCTGGGCTGACGAGCATAGAATTGGCATAGCAAAAGATGTTGACGCTGAGGTTCTTGATGGATTGAAGGCTCATTTTATGGGCGAGTGTACTGAGGTGGGCATGTACTTGGCCATGAGCCGTCAAGCAGACCGTGAAGGCTACCCGGAGGTTGCTGAGGCATACAAGCGCATAACATGGGAAGAGGCTGAGCACGCGGCCAAGTTCGCAGAACTACTGGGCGAGGTTGTTTGGGATACCAAAACTAACCTTAAGGCTCGCATGGACGCTGAGAGCGCCGCTTGCGCAGATAAAAAGCGCATTGCTACTCGCGCAAAGGAGCTAAACTTGGATGCAATTCACGATACTGTGCATGAGATGTGCAAGGATGAAGCCCGTCACGGGCGAGTATTTGAAGGCCTGTACAACAGGTTTTTCAAGAAGTAACCTCAATGCGAGGTTAAGTAAAAATGGGAGGCGTTGAAAAATGCCTCCCATTTTTTTTGAGGTTTAGAGCTATCCTCATATCCATGTTGCGTAAAGCGAAATATCTCAGGCTATGGTAAAACATCATTCTTGCAGGAACTTGAACTGCCTGTCCGCCTTACATAACAGGCAAGTTTAGACAGGCTCAGGGTGACAGTTGAACTTACTGAGATGCATCCCGCGCATTAAAGTGCTCAAGCCTGACAAAATACGGTTTGAGTATATTTTTGTCTTGACTTTTTGTTACTTTGTTTCAAGATAAAGTAATAGCTAATTGATAATAAATAATTTACAATTAGAATGTTGCGTGCGTGCGCTGTTGCCATGCTGAGTGAAGCGAAGCGAAGCATGACAGCTCAAAACTGGTAATTGGTACATGAAATTGTCTCAGCACAATAAATTTTCCTGTTTACCGTTACTTTTATGACGGCAAATAGTGCATAAGTAAAAAAATTGCTATATTTGCAGCGTGTGTTGGGATTGTTGAACCGTTATTTTGTTGAATCGATAACGGATATAGGCAGCGCAGCACAATTAGTTCAACGATTAAACAGCTTTTTACCGATTCAACGAAGAGTTTTTTAGACATACTTTCTAAAGCGTTAGCTTTTATTCTTTTGATCGAAAACCGCAAATTTTCAAAACCAAAAAGAGTAAAGAGCAAGTTCACGACCATGCTAGGCTTTAGCGTGGCGCGAGGTTGTACTTATTTTTTGGTTGGGTTCTTTGCGGTACCTCGATTAAGAGTAAGGATTGCAACTCCGCGCTTTCTCATTGTATAGCGGTACGTCTTCACAGCATTTTTACATCGCCCAGGGAGTTGGGGCAACATGGCAAACTAATTTTTTCTGCTTCTATGAAAAAAATAATTCTGCTGAGCCTGCTCCTTTTTGGGATACTCCTCAGCACACGGACCTGGGCTGACCCCGCGGCCTACCTTACCCGCACCCACGTCGACCTCAAGAACCGCCTCATCTTCGGCGAGCTCGCCTACGATGCCCCGGACCTGTGCGCCCGCTACGCGCTGCGCTTTACAACCAGGGTGTACCGTGCCGGCGCGTGGGTGGACAGCGCGAGCGTAAAGCTCACCGCCGCCTCCGGGACCGTCCTGTCCAATACCGATCGGTATACGCTGATAAACGACTCCACCATCACCGACGTAGCGGCCGGCGGGCTTACGCTGAAGGCGGCCCTGCCCGCCGGCGGGCTGCCCACCGATAGCGTTGCGCTATCCGTGGAGGTGTACCGCCTGGCGGACAAGTGCTTGGGCTGCGGCGTGGGCGGCTCCGCTGTTACCTTTACCAGGAAAGATATTTGGCAGGACTGCCCCTACCCCAACAAGGACAGCGATCCCACGCTCTTGGCCTGCAGCCGGAGCAGCACGGGGGCGGGTGTCCGCTGGGAGGCCTTCATTCGCGATGCTCGGGATTGTAGCATATACCGAACGGTACGAATGCCCAACGGCAGCTGGTGGTTCGCCCAGAACCTGGACTGGCGGAAAACCGGCAGGTGCTTTCAGTCAGCCGCCTACTGTGATGCAGGCGGAAGGCTCTACCGCTGGTACGAGGCCGT
>JAISBU010000036.1 GCA_031266015.1 Prevotellaceae bacterium
GCACCCCGTATCTCGTTGAGCTGTGTGTGTGTGTGTGTGTGTGTGTGTGTGTGTGTGTGTGTGTGTGTGTGTGTGTGTGTGTGTGTGTGTGACGTGCGCCCACACATCCAAGCTATGGATTGTACGCGCTATGGCAGTAAAAAATGGTGCTGTATTTATAGTAATCGTGTGTAGCATGTTATAATTGCGGGTTTTTACTAAGTCAAGGTCTAAAATAAAATTCAAGTTTTTTATAATAGTTGAGTTTATAGTCGCTATTTCGCCGTGAAAGTAAGCATATTTTTTTACTTGGCAAAATCCTGCGGGGGCGACCGAAAAAGTGCAGAAATAACCGGAGGAGCAATTTCTAAGCCTTCTGCAATATAACGGCGATATTCGGATAAATTCGAGGCTGTGTGTTAGCGTTTTGCCATCAACGCTTCGATGGCCGCTTGTATATCCTTACACTCCTCTACGTTGGAGAAGTAGCGCTTTACCCGAACCGAGGCTTGCAGGGCTTTTGCCTTGTACTCCTCCGGATTTTCCAGAATCTGTTGCAGCTTATCGGCCAAATCATTCGCATTTTCCGGCTCAAACAGCAGGTATCCGTCGTACAGGCTTAGCAGCCCCACCGTGCCTCCTGCGTTGGAGCCAACAACCGGCAGCCCAAAGAGCATGGCCTCGGCGGTTACCATTCCGTAGGTCTCACGCTTTGAGGCCATCACAAACACATCAACGGCGGAGTAGAAAGTTGCAACATCGCGCGTGAACGGACAAAAATGTACAGCATCTTCCAAACGGCTTGCGCGCACAAAATTTTGCACCTCCTCCGTGTAGCCTTGCCCCGTGTTGCGCGTTGGCTCGCCGGCTATCAGCAGCGCTGCAAAAATATTCTTTTCGCGGAGTATTTGCAGCGCTTGCAGCAAAACCAGCTGTCCTTTTAGCCGGTCTATTCTGCCCATAATGCCAATCAGCGGATGCTCAGGCTTTAATCCGAGCTGCTTTTGCGCCGACAGCCTATCTTTTTTGCCCGCCAAAAGCGGCTCAACCTCAATTCCCAGCGGAATTACCTTGATTTTTGAGGCTTTCACGCGGGTGTGCCGCAGAGCGTCATGCTTTATGCTCTCCAGCGGGGCAATCCACAGGTCAACGGCCGAAAAGCGGAGGGTATGAATGATATCTTTTTTATTGATAACCAAATCCATTTGTTGCTGGTACACCACCTTTACCGGGCTTCGCCAGATATTTTTCAGCGCCGAAAGCAGGGGTAAATCCCGATTATTCGCTGTAAATACGATCTCAGCTCCCATTGCGCGCAGCATTTTCCGGAGGCGGTAGCTGCCGCGTATATCCACGTATTTTGCGTAGGATTTGGTGCAGGCAACAGGCAATCCTGCTTCTTGTGCCATCTGCACAGCGGGCGATTTTTCAAGCCCAATGACTGTAACGTCGAAAAGCTTCAAATCCTTCAGCCACCGGGCAAGCCTTACGGTATTCATCTCCAGCCCGCCAAAGCTGTCGGAGAGGCATAGCATTGCAAGAGTTCTTAGTTTCTTCATTTGAGTATCGTATAAGCCTGTTATTTGGTCGTCGGTTGCGCCTGCTTCAACCGCTGGAACAACCTCTGCCGATTTTTCTGCTGCCGGGGTATTGTCGGGTAAATTATTTTCGCTACCTTTGCCGATAGATGAAAGCGCACCGGATTCTGTTTGGGAAGTGTACTCAGCGGATGCTTGACCGGAAGCCTCTAGTGCTGTGGACATATAGACGACACGACCCGCTTTCAGCTTATCAAGTAGTTGCTTAGCTTTTATAATATGATTGCTGACAACTACTTCTTTTTTATCTTGACTTACTGTAGCGCTCTCAAAATGACGTATTTTTTCGCCATTATAGTTGAACGTTTTAATGAATAAATAAACAGAGCCTCGTGCTTACGGGCGCCGTTTTGGCTTTTGCTGATTTTACAAGCGTACAAAGATAAAAAAAGTTATCATATTATAAGCGCCTCAATGCTCAAATTTCGGGGGGGGGGAGGAGGGATTTTGCGGCTTCACGATAAAAAAAGCGTAAAATCGTAAATGCGCGCTCAATTCGGCACTTTCCTCCAAGCGGCCATTCCCGCGCAGGCGGGAATGGCGAGCTGGTGAAGATTCTCGGAAAATCGGAAGGGTGTAGCATTGTAGCGGGCTACCTTTCGCCCGTTTTGCTCCACAGGTATTTCAGCGGATTGATAAGGTGCTCCAGAAGCGACATTTCCTCCGTGGCAATTTCTGCCGCTCCGGTGAGCTCTCCGGTGAAGGGGATGGCTTTGCTGTAGGTAGTCGTTAGCAGGGTGTCGGGAAATGCAACCTCTACCGCGCTGAGCTTAACAGCCGCCTCCGGTGTGCTCACGTGCATGGGTATCAGCGAAATATTTGCCACCTTGCCCAGCAACATGCCGTACTCCATGTAGGGATACTCGTCCAGCTTTACCACCACGTTTTGCCCTTTTTGCAGCTTGCCCAAGCCGCCGGTGGGAACGTTGCACTTGCCCACAATGCTGCCGTGGTCGGATGGAACTACCGCAAAGCTTCGCTCGCCTGCCGAGATGTACTGGTCTTTGCCCCAAAAGCTCATAAAGCTCACCCTGCCGGCAAGCGGCGCTTTCAGCAAGTATTTGGCCTCCCACGCAAGCAGGGCGCTTTGAAGGAGCGTGTAGGCCGTGCTAACGCTGGCTTGGAGCGCAACCTGCTGGTTACGAAAATCCGTTTTATACTCCGATATCTCCTGCTGCAATCGCGCTATGGTAATCATGCCGGTAGAAACGGCAGTTTGCGCCTGACGCAGCTGGATTTCTCCTCCTATTTGCTGCTGCTGAACATTTTCCAGCTCTATATCGGCAATAGTCTTTTGGGCGGCAAGGATAGAGTCGCGGGTGTACTGCTTCGACAGAATGGAGTAGCTGCGCTCGTAGGCCGACACTTGGCGGTTGAGGTTAGAGAGGTGCTGCTTTTGCCGTATCAGCTCGTGCTCCAGCGACGCCACCTTGCGGGAATGATACTGCTCCTCTGCAAACACCGTGTAGGTTGCCACAGATTTTGCAAGCTGCGCGTACATGTCTTGCAGCTCGCCTACGTTGAGG
This sequence comes from Prevotellaceae bacterium, assembly GCA_031266015.1. Classification (GTDB taxonomy): domain Bacteria; phylum Bacteroidota; class Bacteroidia; order Bacteroidales; family UBA932; genus JAISBU01. Next base: position 3,104 of record JAISBU010000036.1, read on the forward strand.
TGCTGCCCAAATGCTACCGGCGCCTGCGTGTCGAATGTGGCCACAAACGGGTGGAGCAACGCCAGCTGCTCCTTGAGCGTAAAAACATCCCGCGTGTCGGCGGTGTTGTTGATAACTGCAAGGATTTGATATTTTTCGACCGGAGCGTGGTCTGCAACGTATATTGAATCTATCCTGCCGCTTGCCTGCGCCACCACCCATACCGCAGGCTGCTCGGTGGTGATGGTTATGGGGGCAGTAATAACCACGGGGTACCTGAAAAAGTAGGCGCCCACCAGCAGCACGAGGATGACGCTGCAAAAAACGCTGATACCCCAGCGCGTAAGCCAGCCGGGGGCTGCGCCAAGCAGCTCGCTCACGGCCTCGTGCCGAAGTTCTATCGGGGGATTGCCCTTTACTTTTTCTGTGTCCTTGCTCATAGCTCCAGCTGATTTTTAACGAGGTTGTAGTACACCCCCTTTTGCGCCAGCAGCTCGCGGTGAGCTCCCATCTCGGCAACCATGCCCTTGTCCAGCACTACAATTTGGTCGGCGTGCTTCACCGTGCTGAGCCGGTGCGCTACAATAACTGCTGTGCGACCCGACAAAAACCGGTTGAGGTTTTCTATTACGGTGCGTTCGTTGTTGGCGTCTAAGGCGTTGGTGGCTTCGTCTAAAAAAATGAACGAGGGATTTTTGTACACCGACCGCGCTATGAGCAGCCGCTGCCGCTGACCCTGGCTGATGCCGCTGCCAGCCTCGCCTATCTTGGTGTTGTAGCCCATAGGCATTTGCTCCGCAAAATCGTGGAAGTTGGCAATCAGGCTGGCCTCGTACAGCTTATCGCGGTCTATCACGCTATCGCTGATGGCTATGTTTTCGGCAACACCGGCCGAAAACACAAAGCCGTCCTGCATAACGGCGGCGCACTGCGAGCGCCAATACTTGGTGTTGAGGTTTTTGAGGTTGGTGTTGCCGATGAAAATTTCGCCCTCCAGCGGCTCGTAGTAGCCCAGCAGCAGCTTGACAAGGGTAGTTTTGCCGCTCCCGCTCTCGCCCACAATGGCCGTAATCTTGTTGTGCGGAATGGTGATGGTTACATTTTTGAGCACCGGCGGAACCTTCTCACCCATGTAGCTGAACGTCAAATTTTTGATGTATATATCCCTGTCGCGGGGCGGCAGCTCGGCCACCTTAAACTCGTTGTCCTGATTTTCGTCTTTCTGAAAATGCACCTCGCCAAGGCGCTCTATGCTGATTTTGGCATCCTGAAAGGCATGCACAAAGCCGATGAACGAACCGACAGGGCCTTTGAGCTGTCCCAAGATGTAGGAGAGCGACATCATCATGCCCAGCGTAATATCGCCATTTACTACGAGGTAAGCAGAAAGGGCGCTTAATGTGATATTGGTTATGTTGGAAAAGAAAAATGCCCCTGTAGATTGTATTTGGCTAATTCGAAGTCCTTTGACTCCAAGTAAAAACATATCAGCCTGTATAAACTCCCACTTGTTGCGCATTTTTTGCTCCGCGCCGCACAGCTTTACCTCCTCCGCTCCCGTGATTATCTCTATCAGGTTGGACTGGTTGCGGGCAGATTTTTCAAAGGTCTTGTAGTCCAGCTCACGCCTTATTTTCAGGAACAGCATAACCCACCCGACGTAAAGGGTGTGCCCGACAATAAAAATAAGCAGCATTTGCAGGTTGTAGTAGGCAAGAATACCAGCAAATATGAAAAAATTTACAAACGAAAATGCAACGCCCAGCGTGGTACCTGTAAGGAAAGTGCGTATGCGCGAGTGGTCGCCTATGCGCTGCATGATGTCGCCCCTGCTCTTGGCGCCAAAAAAGGTGATTGGCAGGTTCAGCATTTTGGCAATAAAATCCGAAATGAGAGCTATGCTGATGCGGCTGGTAACGTGCAGCAAAATCCAACTCCGGATAAAGCCCATGCAGAAGCCGCTTACTGACAAAATGAGCTGCGCCGCCATGACAAGATAGATGAAGTTCAGGTTGCTGTTCATAATACCCTTGTCCACCACCGCCTGCGATAGAAACGGAAAAATGAGCGAAAAGACCATGCCCATCACCATGCCCAGTATGATTTGCATCCAAAACTTTTTGTAGGGTGTAATGTAGCTGAAAAAGTAGAACAGCTTTGTCCTCACGCTTTTTTCGGCGTGGGCATTGGGGTGAAAAAATTCAAGGGTGGGCACCAGCATTAGGAAAATACCCGTATCTTCGCCCTCTTCCTTACCGGATATCCAGCCGTCTAAGAACTCTGCGGCGGTGTAGGTAACCTTACCAAAGGCTGGGTCGGCCACATATACTTTCCCTGTCCACTGCTCGCCGCGCTTGCGCACCTTTACCCTGTAAACCACCACGTAGTGGTCGCTGCGCCAGTGCACAATGCAGGGGAAAATGGATTTCGTTGCAAACTTCTCAAAGCCGCTTTTTATGCCCATGCACCGAAAGCCTATGCGCTCGGCGGCGTCGTTCACGCCAAGCAGCGGGGCGCCGCTCTTGTTAAGGTAGCAGAACTCCCTCAGCGTACTTAACTCAAAGCTACGACCGTAGTATTTGGCTACCATCTTAAGGCAGGTAGCGCCGCAATCGGCGCCATCTAATTGTCGATAAAAAGTAAACCTCACAGCTGCCTGTTTTCAAATTCTTTTACGATAACGCTATCGGGGGTAACAAGGTTGTTGTCAATGGGGCAAATCATACCCAAAGGCACTTTTTGCTTGGAACAAATGCCCACTAAGAGCGGCAAATGCTTACATCCTCTACATTTGTGATTTTCAAACCATTGTTTGCTCAGCATATTTTCCCGCTCCAACTCATTCCACCGTATGCTGCCGTCCTCACAGAGTACGCCTTGGGGCTTATCCTCTCCAGACTTGAAGGGAACAGCCATATAGATGCTATTATCGGTATATAAAATTACCTGATGAAGACGGGGAGGTAGCAGCTGTTGACATAGCCCGCCGTTTTTTTCTGTGTTGCCCCTATTTGACAAGGTTGTTGATTCGGAGGCAGCATCAACGTTGGCTTCGTTCAACTTATAGGGCTGCCAAACAAGGTTAATGCGCCGTTGTGCGTCGGGCGAGAATTGCGACCAGAAAACTTCCATATCTGTGGTAGCGTAAGGTCGCGCCAGCACCGTTAGGCGAAAATTGCAGTTCGGGCCTTGCGCACAAATGCGCCGAAGATTTTCTACGGTTTGCCGGTAGGTGGGAACGCCCTTTTTGTGGTACAGCTTGTCGTGAATAACCTCGTTGCTGGACATTGACACGCCTACCTGATTGCGCAACGGCATACCGGCTGCAGAGCATACCTTTCCGGCATATTTGGCGAACGGCTGTATGCGGCTTTCAAAGTAATCCAAAATGTGAGAGCCTTGCCACTCAATGCATATATTTCCGATAACCTTTGAACTTGCCACCAATGCCATATGCCTTTGCAACATTTCCATAAATGCTGACGACAGCTCATGCTCCGGCGTGTTTACAATAACCAAATGGTAACTGTTGTTGAAAATAATCTCTTTGAAGTACTTGTAGCGGAACAGCGACAGCTCGTCGGTGAACAAGTCAACGAAAAAGCCGCTCTCATAAAATTGCTCAAAAGTGGAGGCCTCCTCCAATTCAAAGGAGATGGGGTCGGCAAATATTTTTTGCAAACTTTTGTGTTCGGCATACGACAGCATAAAAGTGCTGCTTTTAAGAGAGTTATGGTATATAAACTCATTCCGATAGGGGACAATATAGTTGTATGTGCTGGATTTGTACATAATTAGGTTACTTTATGTATATCATAACAACATATTTGTGTAATATTGCTAACAAATATTACACATAAATACATTTGTTGAATTTTTGGCCACAATTTATTTCTAATGCTAAAAAACCGTACAGCCTACTTTCCAATAAATTTACGCCACGCTTCCAGCATTTTGGCGGTGGGTTGCGCTACGGGGGTGCAAAAATCGTAGGTTTGTGCTTCTACAACTTTCAGGCTATCCAGCGGCGGAACAGGAAATAGCGGCTGCTCTACAGCGTATCGGCGCATATCGAGTGGCTTGTAATAGCTATAAAAAACGCTTAACGTTCGCTGATAAAACTCCCCAACCTTTGCAAATTGTTCTTCATTCCTACGACCTACCGCCAACGTGCCTGTCTCTTTTTTCGTATAAAGAACTTCAGCATAAAAGCGCAGCAGTGCAAAATCGTCTTTTTTTATGATGAACTCCTCCCTGTTAACCCTTCTAAGCTTTCCATCCATCTTTTGAAGTAGCTCATTTTTTTCTCCGCTGTCTTGCAGCATGTTGTTGGGTTGGTCCGATTGTTTTTCTCCATAATATTTATACGTACCGGTGAGCTTGTAGCAAGGCTTACCATCGTATAGGGTATCCACCGTTTCAAAATTTATACCGATAACGTTTGACATCTCATTGTCGAACCTTCGAAAATTAAAAAGGAGAAGGTCATCCATATTTACATATTTTTTTTCTTTTTTCGTAGCAAAACACCGTCCAAGTATATTATTTTCCCACTTGTCCATCCAAAGAGGTTGCCATTCTGAGAGAGGAGATTTTTCGTTGAAATACTGCTGCGCAAACCAGTGGTGAGAGGTAAAGATGAGCTCCGGTGTACATGGCGTACACTGGCTATGCTTGTCTATCTCCTGTATTGAGAATTTTACGCCCTCTATGTAAACCGCATGCAGCAACTCTTTTGTCGAATCTATGTATGCGTATTCGCTGTACTGCACCGGTTGCCGCAGGGTGAGGTTGTAGTTCTGCGCTACCCTTTCCATCATGCCGAGCATGATAGCCTTGTACGTTGTAGTATCGCCAAGCATAAGTACCCTTGCAGACGTCAATGATGGCGCTGAGTGGGAGGTTGCGCTACAAATAAGTAGCGCCGCTGAAAATAAAAACGTTCTCATAATTTTGGTTTTTTTTATAACTTTGCTTTATTTTTTTTACAACTTTATTCTTAATACTTGTGTTAATACTCCCCCTTCAAACAACTTGAAAGGAGGAATATTAATCTTCAACGGAGGGGGGGTATTAATACATATTTGCATTGGCTCTTCCTCCAAATCTCCAACAACCATCGCTACCTTGTATTACTTGATAATATTCAACCTCACTATAGCTACCGGTACATTCTGGGTTAGAATAAGAAACTTTAGCAATATACCAAGTATCTCCGTTCTCTGTATGTTTCTTATATTTTACTTCTTCGATTTCTCCACAGGCGGGGGTAGGCATCGGAACATCGGTATGATTATCATATTTACCATTGGAAGTATCACAATCACAAGGTGTTGGAGTATTGGTATCTGTAGGTGCATCTGCAGACGTAGGCCCTCCACTTCCCCACACTTGGGACATTTGTATCCCGTTTAACCGCCCTGCACCAAATAGCAGATTTGCGTTGTTGAAGTCTGTGCCTAACTTTTGGCACAGAGTCTCTCCGTTTTTTGTAACATTTTTCATAATTTTCTTGAAATTAAAGTTGATAAATGAAATATACAAAATCGAATTGCTAACATTGTATGCTGTTAGCGATCCTGATTTTTTCGTTCATTGCCAAAAAGCAATCTATATTGGTTTCAAATATATCGTTCAAGTAATCTTTTTGCGCTTTTATATCTGCATAGCGGTTTCTTAATAGCATGTATGACTTTTCAAAATTAACTTTACTCATTAATTTGAAATAGGCAAAAAAATCTTTCTTTATACTATACGGAAAAAGCAATTCTAATATAAAAAGCCTGTTGTAAAGCGAGGTTACCCCCTGCACTTCATAGGGAAAACTTTTTCGATATATGTGTCCTACTTCAAAGTCTTTCACCAATAAGCATCGTCCACCTTCGCGCCACACTTTTATACTTAGCAGTTGCTCATCCCAGCCGTAAAAAAGTAACCCGTTAAGCCCATTTAGGTATTTCCAATACACCTTGCTGCAAGCGTAAGCTGCTCCTAAAATGCAAGGAATTTCACAAAGATTACTATATGGTGCCGTATCAACAATACTCCATTTAGCGCCCAAATTGCTGTTTGGCATCATATTTATAAAAGCACCAAAAGTAGTTTTCCGATTATGTCCTTCCACTACTGCATTGCTGCCAGCATTTTTACTCAACTTTCTCGTTTGTGCACACAGCACGCTTCTTGGGTTTTCGTCCAGTAACTTCACCAATCGTTCATCCCAACCATGCTCGTAAAATCGCATGTGCCCGTCCAAAAGGAGGAAGTAGGGCGTTTGGCTTTCCCTCACGCCAAGGTTACGCGAGGCAGCCACCCCTATGCGCTCGGCGTTTTTTACGTAGCGGCAGCCGTACTTTCGGGCTACACCCTCGTAATCGTAGCCGTCGGTGCTGGCATCGTTTATCAGCGTAATGCAGGGGTTCGCTACGGTGGTTTCTTTTATGGAGGCCACTGTTCGCTCCACCTCCTCGCCTTCGTTGAGGAAAGGAATAATGATGGTGAGCTGCTGCCCTATTGCGCTGCGATAGTGGTTAATAATGCTTTTGTCGGCGCGCTGCGCCAGCGCCAGCCTCAGCATGTTCTTGCTGTAGCGGCTGTAAACCTCCGGGCTAATGTCATTCCGGTTGCGCTCTATAAACTTTATGCACGAACCGAAATCCACCTGCACGGGTCGCTGCCTTGAGGTATTGTATGTTACTGTAGCGGCAAGCTTTGGTATCAGCCTGTATTTTCCGGCGTAGCGCACCACAAAATCGTAATCCTGATGGCGGTTGAGCGCCTCGTCCCAGCCCGTATCCCTTGCGCTTTCGGCGGTCATAAATAGCGTGGAGGTTTGGGCGCCGTAGCCGGCTTTGAGCAGGTAGTCGAGCATGGTTTCGCCCGGTTTGGGGCTGCGCACGGTAACAACGTTTGCTCCCACTACAATGCTGCCGTACAAGCCGTCGGCCTCGTGCTGCTGCAGCGTACGCAGGCAATCTGCCAAGTGGTCCGGCTGCCATATATCGTCGGCATCCAAAAAAGCAACGTACTTTCCCTTACTTTGCGCCAAAGCGTAGTTGCGGGCAACGTTGGCGTTGCTGTGGGGCAGCGTAAAGCATTGCAGGCGCCGGTCGGTAATCTTGCGTATTACATCCACCGTATTGTCCGTAGAGCCGTCGTCCACCGCCACCAGCTCAAAGTCGGTAAACGACTGCGCCAGCACGCTTTCTATGCATTCCCTAATGTAGAGCGCAGCGTTGTAGCAGGGCATGCACACCGAAACGCTTGGCAGGTCAATATTGCTGGCTAAATTATCCATAATGCTGTTGCTGTTTTTTACTTTTTTGCGATGATACCGTAAATTCCCGTCCTACAATTTCTCTCAAAGTTCGCCCTGCAAATATAGAATATTTCGCATAATACCATCCACTATTAAAGTTAAATTATGAAAAAAAATAAAATATTGGCATTTATTCTGTCTTTAAATGCGGTATATCATACGCTTACAAAGTAGCGTCATTCCTGCGCCACTTCACTCCTTACGGAACTTGCAAGATGCACAGCTATACATTGATGCTATGCGTTTTCAACCCTTGATTCGCATTATTTAGATAAAATATTAGCCAAGTTATTTCTCAACACTTCCGTAGTATCACCTATGGTAAGGCGTTTTTTTGTGTTAAATACCATTTTGAGTAAAATAAATAACGAATAGAGTAAACGAAAGTCGGCAGGTTGGCTTATATTTGCAGCTCAAACAAGCACAGGGCAACTAAAAATGAATGCAATTCAAACACTCCTGTATTTTGCGATAGCGCGTTTTGCCTCCCTTGCGGAGCGGCAAGAATGCTCTGTGCGTGGCCTTGTGCGTATTCTTTTTACTTCTCATGGCAGGCTACCTGCCGTTTTGGTAGCACACTTCTTTACTGCGCCCGGCATTTGGTGGCTGGGCAAGAATGACTTTGAGAGGTAGAGGTGACGCTATTGACTTTCCTGCACATAGCGCCGCCGATGACCACAAGAATTTACGT
>JAISBU010000028.1 GCA_031266015.1 Prevotellaceae bacterium
ATTGATTCAACAAAATAACGGTTCAACAATCCCAACACACTTGCAAATATAGCAAATTTTTTGTTTATGTACTACTTGCTGTCATAAAAGTAACGGGAAACAGGAAAATTTATTGTGCAACGAACCTTTCCATTGCAGCTACTTTTGCAATGGCGTTATCTAGTATACGGGAATGTTCTGCTTAAACATATCGGAGATGATGCCTTCCATAGAGTAAAACCCTGTGGGCTTATCGTATAGCCATTTTGCTGCAAAAAGCGCACCTTGCCCAAAAGCCGCACGGTTGATGCTTTCATGTACAAGGCGAATGGTTTGGTTGGGCAGTCCGAAAATTATCTCATGTTTGCCCACAATTCCACCAACCCTCACAGAGTTTACGTGTTTGGTGTTTTCTAGCCCCAGTATGTTGGCTATTTTCAGCGCAGTGCCGGAAATACCTTTTTTATCTCGAAAATGTTCTTCTATGATTTCTATATCGGCTTTGGGAGCTATGCTTTGTAGTACCTGGGAGGCTACCAGTAAAAAGTTTATGCCCAGCGTGATATTCGGAGAGTACAGCACCGCACTGTGCTTTGAGTATTCTTTAAGTACCTCAATAGCAACTACATCCAACTTAGAAATGGCGGAAATTATTTTGATGCCCAATTTTGGAGCGGCAGCATACTCCTTATAGCTGGAGGCAATGGAGAAGTCAATTATAAAGTCTACCGGATGGTTCTTGAAAAAATCCTCGCTAATTTGGTCGGCAGAAAAAAATGGGGTGGAGTCAAATTCAAAACCAAGGAGTCGGCTGGCGTACTTGTGATTGGAGGTCTTGGTTTTGCGCACAACCCATGCAAAATCAACCTGCTTGTCCTGCATTATTTCTTGTGCAACAACTTTCCCGGTTTTACCAAAGCCAAACAATCCTACTTTAATCTTATCCATAACATCTTTTACTTTTGAGCGCATCTTTACAAAGGTAAGGAAATGGATGTAAAAACCTAATTTTTTTAATAAAAATCAATTTTTTAGGTAAAACATTACTAAAATGCCCTCGAAATTTAGCTTATGGAGCTATGTGCTTTGACAAGCTGAGCTTGTCGAAGCATTTCCAACAAGTTCACACGTCATCGGCAATTTTTTGAGCGCAATCACACCTCAATTAGCACCTCGCAATTTTTTCGTAACTTTATAGGTTAACAGCTTTAAGAACTTTTTTGCATGCAGCTAAAGCATTTGTCGGTAGTAAGCTTTAAGAATATTCGTCAGCTGGAGCTGGAGCCCGCGGCCAAGCTAACCTGCTTAGTGGGTAGTAACGGCGAGGGAAAGACCAATTTGCTCGATGCTATCTACCTTCTCTCCATGTGTAAAAGCAGCGTAGGGCTTACCGACAGGCAGTGTATTTACCATGGCGAGGGCTTCTTTTTGCTTAAAGGTTCGTACGATGTGCTTGGAAAAGAGGAGGTTGTCTCCTGTGGCGCGGCTAAGGCCGATGGAAAGGTAATGAAGCGTAACGGCAAGGCTTATGAAAAGTTTGCCGATCATATCGGTCTGCTGCCTTTGGTAATGATCTCACCTGCAGATAGCGCGCTTATCAGCGATTCCGGCGAGGAGCGCAGGCGGTACCTTAACCGTATTCTTTCGCAGCTGGATCGTGGTTATTTGCATGCCATAACTCGCTACAATGCTCTTTTGCAGCAGCGCAACAAGGCGTTGAAAGCTAATAGCAGCTACGATCTTATAGAGGTGCTTGATATGCAGCTGACCGAATGTGCACGTCAGGTATATGATTCTCGTTTACAGCTGGTTGCTCAAATACAGGAGCGATTTCAAAAGTACTACAGCCTCATCTCGGAGGATAAAGAGCAGGTCAGCATTGGATACGATTCAGACTTGGAGCAGGGCGATTTTGTGGAGCTGCTGAAGCAGAGCTATGACAAAGATCGGGCGCTGCAGTACACATCTCGTGGAGTTCATCGTGACAACTTGAAGATGAAAATAGGGGATTATCCCATAAGGAAAATAGGTTCACAAGGACAGCAGAAAACCATGCTACTTGCGCTGAAGCTGGCGCAGGTAGACTTGCTCAAGCAGCGCATGGGCATTGCTCCCATACTGCTGTTGGATGATATTTTTGACAAGCTGGATCTGCAACGGGTTCAGAATTTGATTCACCTAGTTTCGGTCGGAAATTTCGGACAGATATTCTTAACCGATAGCAATAAGGTTCGTGTAGATACCTTGCTGCAGGAAGTAAGCTACGAGTACAAATTGTTTGAGGTAAAAGGCGGAGAGTTTGCTCAACTATAATGAAAAAGCACCAGTCGGCCATACGATACACGCAAGCCATGACCGTGGGGGAGCTGCTCAAAAGAGTAATAGCACAACCTTCCCGTGAAAACTCATTGCTGCAGCGCACCTACGCGCTCAGCTTATGGTGCGAGGTAGCGGGAAAAACTATTGCGAAGTGTACACGTGGTATTTTTATCAAAGACAAAAAGTTGTACGTTGAATTAAGCTCCTCTGTGGCACGCAATGAGCTGTTTATGCTGCGTAGCGATTTAATTCACAGAATAAATGAGAAGGCGGGAAAGATCTTAATTAAAGATCTGATATTGAGATAGTTAATAATGAATAAGGAGCAGTGGATAATGAACAATTGTGGCGCTACGGCTAGCCGTTGTGGTTTTCAATGGTCAACAATCCATAGTCCATTATCCATTATACTTGTTGTACTTTTTCTTTTGCTGTCGGCCTTTACTTCGGCGCAGCAGCGTGATACCACCGTAGATAGAGTGGAAGAAATAGGTACGGTAACTATAGTTGAGAAAAGACAACCTCTACGAGGCGCCATTGAGCTTATAGATGTAAAAATGTTGGATAAAATATCCGGCGCTTCCGCCAATTTCGAAAATGTGCTAAAAGTATTGCCCGGCGTACAATCCAGCAATGAGCTCAGCTCCCAATACTCCGTGCGGGGCGGCAGCTTCGATGAGAACCTCGTGTACGTAAACGGTGTCGAAATCTTTCGTCCCATGCTCACCAGAACCGGACAGCAGGAAGGTTTGAGCTTCATAAATCTTAGTCTGGTTTCCTTCATTGAGTTTTCTACAGGAGGCTTTGCTGCCGAGTTCGGCGATAAAATGTCCAGCGTGCTCAACGTTGACTATCGTAAGCCAACGCAATTTGGCGGAACGGTCGAAGCGAGTCTTTTAGGCGCCTCCGCGTCCTTGGATTTTGCCAGCAAAACGGGAGCCTTTAGCGGAGTTGTGGGGTTGCGCTACAAGCGTGCGGCCTACATGCTTTCAACCCTTGAAACCAAAGGCGAGTATAATCCAACTTACTCCGATATTCAAGCTTCATTTGGCTACGATTTTTCCAGTAGATTTTCGGTACGATTTTTAGGAACCTATGCTTTCAACCGTTACGAGTTAGCGCCAACCAACCGTAAAACCAGCTTCGGTACCATGAACAACGCGACCGATTTCACGATGTACTACGAGGGCAGCGAGCTTGACAGCTACCGGAATGCGTTGGCGGCGCTTACGGCAAAACATCGTGCAAATGAAGACCTGATGCTGGAGCTGACGGCCTCGGTAGTAGGCTTAGCTGAAAAAGAAACCTACGATATTTTGGCAGAATATTTCTTGTCGGAAACGGAACCTAGCAGCGCGAGTTCAGCTGACGATAATCTTGACGTAGGGGATTCACGCAATCACGCCCGCAACTACACCAATACCGCTGTTTACAGCCTGGCGCATAACGGGAGCTGGATGCATAACGGCGGTATGCTTAAGTGGGGGGCAAAAGCCGATTTTTACACCGTAAATGATGATGTGAGCCAATGGCAAAAGATAGATTCTGCCGGCTACGTAATTCCCCGCAAACCAGACGGTAGCCTGGCCATGAGCTACGCTATTTATCAGGAAAATAAGGTGCGGAATAGCATTTACAGCGTATTTTTGCAGGAAACCTATAATTTACATTTTGCCAACAGCTCCCAGCTACGCCTTACCGCAGGTTTGCGGGGAAATTATGATGTGCTGAGTGAAGAGCTGCTGATTTCGCCTCGCGTTCAGGCAGTTTTTTATCCTAGGAGCAGTAAGAATTTACAGCTGTATGCTGCTACCGGAGCTTATGCGCAGCCTGCGTTCTTTAAGGAAATGAAGAATGCAAGTGCGGTTGTAAATAAGAGCGTTAAGGCGCAAAAGTCTTGGCATGTAGTGGCGGGAACATCGGCTATTTTTTCGTTTAAAAATACGCCCTGTAAGTTTACCTCGGAGTTGTACTACAAAAAAATGTGGGACTTGATTCCTTATACGCAAGACAACGTGAATATCGTGTATACCGGACTTAACATGGCAAGCGGTTATGCAGTGGGAGCAGATTTCAAGTTGAATGCAGAGCTTGTCAAAGGCGCAGATTCATGGGTTAGCCTCTCACTCATGCAAGCCCGCCAGGATATTGAGGATGACAGTTACGTAAGTTCAAACGGACAAGCGGTGAATCCCGGCTATTTACCAACGCCGAACGACCAGCTGTTTAACCTGTCGGTTTTGCTGCAAGATCAGGTGCTGAGCTATCCACGCTGGCGTGCGTGCCTGGTGGTAAATTATGGCGCTCCGCTGCCTGCCTTTGCTCCCCTGGCCGGGCGTGATGATGTGTACTTCCGTATGCCTGCCTACAAGAGGGTAGACCTGGGCACGACCTATGTGGTACATGATAAGCTGCAGCCGGAGCTGTGCAGCAAAACATTACGCTTCCTGCAAACCTGTACGGTTTCAGTTGAGCTGCTCAATCTTTTTAATATGGCTAACGTATCGTCGTACCTGTGGGTAAATGCGGTTACCTCCGGCGCTCAAAATGCTCTGGTGGCTGTGCCGAATTACCTGACTCCCTTTAGGGTAAATGTAAAGTTGGCCGTAACATTCTAGCGAACAATTCTCGCCATTGCAAGTTTTACCATTTACCAGTGCGCACGCACCGATAAATTGTAAACCGTCAATTGTTAAATCGTCAGCAGTTTTTTATTAACTTTGTTCGTTTCTATTCATTGATTTGCTGAATGCGCTACGCCTGCAAAATATTTTTTGCGCTTTTGCCTTGTACATTTATGGTTCAAACTGCGCGTGCGGTTAAGATGACTCAGTATGAGCTTGCGCCCGTAGCAGGCCTGGGGCTTACTTTTCCGAACTATCTTGCCGAGGGAACGTATGTAGAGTTCGAGAAAAACCTGAGCTACCACGCAGGGGCGGTGTTTACCTATAACTTCCCAATGCACACCATTACGCAACTTGGCGCGCGTGCAGGGCTTATGTTTTTAAATGAAAAAATGGCCTCTAAGCACTTTGAGGAAACCTACCAGTTTCAATATTTAAGCCTCCCGATTTTATTCAAGGTGAAGCCTGAAGGAACGCTGTCCCTCTATGGAGGAATAAAGTGGGATGTGCTTCTGCGGGCAACAGAAGCCATTGAGAACGAGGATAAGATGGCGCAGTTTGCTACCCATATTTTCAACTTTAGCGTTGGCGCCGAAATAAATATTACGGACGAGTTCTTCGTATACGGCAGTTACAATATGGAAATTAACGATATGGTAAATAAAACGTACCGCACCGGTGAGGGTCGTATATCTTTCAAGCGCAGCTCTGTACAAATAGGCGTGGGGTACCTTATTTACAGTAGGAGAATGAGGTAAGCGCTACTTACGATTTACAATTTATCCGTGGGTGGGGGTTGTGCACCTCACAGGCGTGCATCTGTTGATACAGCAGATGGTTTGGGGTTACAGCAGTTTATTCTCAATGAGGTATTCTGCAATCTGCACGGCGTTTAGCGCTGCTCCCTTGCGAATTTGGTCGCCAACCAGCCACATGACCATGCCGTTGGGGCTGGTCAAATCCTTGCGAATACGGCCAACGTAGACGTCATCGTTGTTGGCAACAAATAGCGGCATGGGGTACTTGCCATCCAGAGGCTCGTCTACCAAGGTAACTCCATGAGCGTTGCTGAGGGTAGCGCGAACTTCTTTTACGGTAAGGGGCTTTTCTGTTTCTATCCACAGCGCCTCACTATGTGCCCGCATGGCGGGAACCCGTACGCAGGTGGCGCTCACTTCAACGTCGCTGTGCATGATTTTACGGGTCTCGTTGTACATCTTGAGCTCCTCCTTAGTGTAGTCGTCATCGGCAAACACATCGATTTGAGGAATAAGGTTGAAAGCCAGCTGATACTTAAATTTTTCGATGGTGGGCTGATCGCCTGCCAACACCTGGCGCAGCTGCATTTCCAACTCTGCCATGGCGGCTGCGCCTGCACCGCTGGCGCTTTGGTAGGTGGCCACGTGTACTTTCTTAATGTGCGAGAGCTGCTCAACGGCGTTAAGGGCAACTACCATGATAATGGTGGTACAGTTAGGGTTGGCAATAATGTTGCGGGGACGGTTTTTGCAGTCCCCGGCATTCACCTCAGGAACAATCAACGGCACATCTTTATCCATGCGGAAAGCGCTGGAGTTATCAATCATCACTGCGCCATGCTTTGTGATGGTTTCAGCAAATTCCTTTGAAATGCTGCCGCCTGCAGAGGTCAGCGCAATGTCGATATCTTTAAAGTCATCGTTGTGCCGGAGCTCTTTTACAACAATATCCTTTCCTTTAAACTTGTAGGTAGAACCGGCGCTACGGGCAGACCCAAACAGCGCCAGCTCGTCCACCGGAAGGTCACGCTGCTCAAGCAGTTTCAAAAATTCTTGTCCTACGGCACCGCTGGCGCCCACAACTGCGACTTTCATGGCGTGTGATTTTATTCGTTTATGGTGCAAAAGTAGTTAATTACAGCACATGTCAACTCTCTCCTTGGACAAAAAAAGTGAGGGTAAGCCTTCCGGACTTACCCTCACTTTTTATAACTTTCTCTAATACAGCACTTTACGAAAGCGTGCGCTACTTGATTTCTTTCCCGTCCAGCGTTACGTTCTTGGCGTTACGCACCGTAATGGGCTGGCCTTCTTCTACGGTAATCGCTATATTCTTCAACTCAACGTTGGTAGACTCCGAAATCTGTACGCCACGCTTTGCGGTCATAATCACATTCTCTACGGTTACGTTTTGTACGTTCATTTCCGGAAGACCGTTGAAAAACATAGCCCTTTCAGCGCCTTTACACACGATGTTTTTGATAAAGATGTTGCGGAACTGAGGGGTTGTCTCATCCACTTTTACGGCGGTTGCCGAAGCCGACTTGCCTTCATCTTCACGCGCCTCAATGGCGGATTTGCCGCCGTAGAATAAGTCAAAAAGAAGTGGCTCGGTCGGAATGTCCATCATGTTGATGTTCTCAATCCAAATATTCTCCACTATACCACCACGACCACGCGTACTCTTAAACCTAAGTCCCACGTCGGTTCCCAGGAAGGTGCAGTTGGCTACCTTTATGTTCTTTACGCCACCGCTCATCTCGCTGCCTACCACAAAACCGCCGTGGCCGTGGTATACAACGCACTTGTCTACAATCAGATTTTCGGTAGGGATACCACGCTTGCGGCCTTCCTCATTTTTACCCGACTTTATACAAATAGCATCATCACCCACATCGAAGCTGCTGTTGTACACCACTATGTTCTTACAGCTCTCAATGTCAATGCCATCGCCATTTTGTGAGTACCAGGGGTTGCGCACAATGAGGTTGTTTACGATCAGGTTTTCGCACATCAGCGGGTGAATGTTCCATGCCGGAGAGTTCTGTAAGGTAACGCCCTCAAGCAGGATATTTTTGCAGCTTACGAGGCTTACCATTACTGGGCGCAGATAATCTTTGATGGCCTCAAACTCTTCCTTTGTTTTTACGGCAGGTACGTTTTGGTCTACCACGTTGAGGCTACCGCGCAAGGCGCTTTCTGATGGCCACCAGGTATCTTTCTTTTCGTTCAGTATACCGCCGGAAGCAACCAGCTCCTTCCATTGAGATGGCGTCAGCTTATCCTTTTTCACAGGGCGCCAGGCTTCGCCGCTACCATCGATAATACCGTTTCCGGTAATAGCGATGTTGGTTAAATCCTTACCCGAAATAGGAGATTGGCAGCGGTAGGTGTCCAAACCTTCAAATGAAGTTGCAACAACAGGGTAGAGGTCGAATTTGTTGCTGAACAAAATAATCGCACCTTGCTCCAAATGGAGGTTAATGTTGCTCTGCAAAACGATTGGTCCGGTGAGCCAAAGTCCTTGAGGGACCACAACTTTTCCTCCGCCATTTTTTGCAATGGCGTCAATGGTTTTTGAAAAAGCATCGGTGTTTAGCGTAACACCGTCGGCCTTAGCGCCAAAATCAGCAATACTTGCGCTGTTGTTGGCAAAGGTTGGCTGCTGCACCTTATCCATTTTGAAGGGCAGGTTCTTGTAGATATCGTCCGGAATAGCTTGTGCAAAAGCGTTTTTGCCAAACCAAAAAGCGGCAGCCAGCAGCAGAACCTTTGCTCCTGCTCCCATAGCCGCGAGGGTAAAAATGTTTTTACGCATGGTAGTTTTGTTAAAGTTGTTATTTAAATTAATCTTTTTTTGATTTGCGATGCCCGACTTGCGGCTTACGAAAATCTTGTCTCTTGTCTCATATCGATTACCACATGTTGAGTGTTACCTTTTCAACTCCAAAGCGCCGAATAGGAAAGTCGCTACGGATTTCGGGTCATTATCACGCACAGGCTCGCTTACGTAGTACTCATAGCTGCCGTCCCTGTAGTTTTTCTCACCACCCAAACCGGCTACAGCGCAGCCGTCGGTTATGCTTATAGTACCGTTCGCTTCAGTCTTTATAAATTGATCAACAATATTGTCAAACAGCTTATTAGCCTTAGAATGGTAGCTCGTATCCAGCCAGCCGTTGTTTGCACCCTTTGCCCATGTGTACATGAACATGCAGGTGCCCGATGACTCCAAATAGTTTTTGTCACGCCCCACTTGGTCGGTAACCTGATACCATACGCCCGTTTTCGGATCACGGTATTTTTCTACTGCGGCAGAAAGGTTTTGCAGGATTATTAAAATCTCCGGACGACGGGGATGCTCCTCCGGAAGGTACTCCAGCACATCAACCAGCGCCATCATGTACCAGCCAACGCTGCGGCTCCAAAAGTTCGGAGAAGTTCCCGTATGCTTATTGGCCCAACGCTGCTCCATGCTCTCGTCCCAACCGTGATAGTGCAGGCCTGTACGAGCGTTATAGGTGTGGCGTGCAATAAGAATAAGCTGGTGAGCAACCTCGTCAAATAGTGCAGGCTCGTTAAACTCCTTAGCGTATAAGGCCAGGAAAGGGCTTGCCATGTATAGACCGTCAAGCCACATTTGGTGCGGATAAATTTGCTTGTGCCAGAAACCGCCTTCAGATGTGCGAGGCTGTCTGCGCATTTGCTCACGAAGAGTTTCGATAGCTTTTTTGTACTTATCCTCGCCCGTCTCCTTGTAAAGCGCTACCAGTGTTTTTCCTCCGGCTACATAATCAATATTGAACTTGTCCATTTCGTAAGTACGAATGGTTCCGTCGGCAAGAATCAGAGTGTCGCCGAAGCCCTTTACGTAATTCAAATATTGCTTGCTCCCGGTTGCCTTATAGGTCAAGTAAATGGCATATGCCTCCATACCCGGACAGTAGTTCCAGCGTGGTTTTTTATTAAAATCCATCTGCCAGGCCTCGGGGTATCTTTTCATCTCCGAATTAGCCATTTTCTCCGCCCAGCTTGCGGGCTTACTGCTGCAACCGAAAAACAAGGTCGCCATGGCAATTGATATAAATCCTTTCCTTGATAGTATCATTTTGATATAGTTGATGTTGCGTATATATTTTGACAGAAAACCTTTGCAAGATAAATAAAAAAAATAAGCAGCACAAGAAAAATCGTGTGCGCACACGATTTTTCTTGGATATGAATAAAAACAAAAGCGGCAGGTTTGATAACCTGCCGCTTTCAACTATGTATGGCACAGAAGATTAATTTAACTTATCTCCTGCCGCCGCCTTATGGGTAGAATATATGATCTTTAGTGCGTTAGCCTTACGCAGCTCCTGCTTCACGTCGGAAACGATACCCATACGGGTATCCTTATCAATTTTTAGTGAAGTAGTCATATAAGCTCTATCAGCTTCGTTGCGAGCCTCACGCTCCGCAGCAATAAAGTCACGAATATCGTTCAAAGACTTGTAGCTGTCGTTGAGCTGTATACGGCTTTCTGTACCGTACTTGGTCTGCATACTTTTGATAGGTGAGCCAATATAAATGTAGCTAACCAATGATTTACGTTCAATTTTAGACCACTCGGTTGCTGCGGGTGGAATTACGGTAACCTTTACCTCGCCCTTACGCATGGTTGTACTAACCATGAAGAAGAATAGGAGCATGAACACCACGTCAGGAAGTGATGCGGTAGAAATTGCCGGAAGACCCTTCTTTTCCTTATTTGCAAATTTTGCCATGCTTACTTTCCTCCTATGTTTTTAGGCTCAGCCTCAGAAATACGTTGTGGATAAACGTCCTTTATGATATTTTGTTGATCTTCAAGCAGTAGCAGGTATTTTTTACCATACTGTTGCATTGACAGCTCATCACGCAGCTCATTAAAGGCGGCTATCAGCTCATTTTGTACCTTAATGTACATTTGGTAGCTGGTAGCACGGTCGTTTTGTAGAGACACAACTCCTTCCGATACCATATAATTGCCCAATCCGTCAAACTGTTTCATCTTTTTTGCGGAGAGATGAGGATTGTTGTTAGGATTGACAATGAACTCCTTGGTCTTAGCACGCAGCTGAGAAATATCCGTAGGCTCTCCGTTTACCAACAATCTGTCGCTAGAATTCACCAGTACAGGCAGCACGTTACGCTTGTTAACCTGTTGAACTTCTTGCTTTTGCTTAGATTGAGGCATTGGAGGCAGCTTACGCACAAGACCGTTGTCCGTGTCCATGGTAGTGGTTACCAGAAAGAATACCAACAGCAGGAACGCAATGTCTGCTGTGGAACTCGCGTTGATTTCTGGTACTTTCTTTGATGCCATAATAATTTATACTATTGTGCCGAAAAAGATCAGCTATTACCTACTACTTGAGAGAATTACGTATACCACCGAGTATTAAAGCGACAATTGCTATTCCAAACAAAATATAGGCTGCAATAATACCGGTTTCTGTCCAACGGAGGGTAGCGCCACTGGTTGAGTGTGTCAACTCGTTGTTAAGCCCAACGGCTGTGTCGGTAGATAATATGTAGCATGCGCCTACTAAAATGGCAGTAACAATAGCTCCCATTAGTACGAACTTAATCTTTTTTGGGTGCTCAACCATATTCAGGATGAAGAAGCCTATCAGTAGCAGGACGGCTATAGACATCAGAATATAGGCAGTAGTGAATAGCATTGCTCCATCCTTACCTTTTGGCGTATTATCCGGCAGGATAAAGAACAGTAACGATACTACCACGCAAATTCCTAATACTACGTAGTTGAATATTTTTAAATATTTTGAAACCTTATCCATTACTGGTTATTTTTTTAGGTTGTACTTGATAAGCATATCTATCAAAGAGATAGAGCTATCTTCCATTTGGTTGGTCAAAGAGTTAACTTTAGCCAAAATGTAGTTGTAGAAAATCTGAAGGATAATAGCTACGATAAGACCACCGATAGTGGTAATAAGAGCCACCTTGATACCTCCTGCTACTACGGTTGGAGAAATATCACCGGCAGCCTCAATAGCGTCGAAGGCTTGCACCATTCCGATTACAGTACCCAAGAATCCCAACATGGGAGCAATAGCGATAAATAGGCCGATCCAGCTAAGACCACCTTCCAGGCGAGCTGTTTGTACGCCGCCATAAGAAATAACGGACTTTTCAGCCATGTCAACGCCTTCGTGAGCGCGATCCAAACCTTGGTAGAAAATGCTGGCAACAGGGCCGCGCGTGTTACGGCAAACTTCCTTAGCAGCATCAATACCACCGGTATTAAGGGCTTCTTCAAGCTTGGCGAGTAGCTTATCAGTATTGGTAGTTGCAAGATTGAGGTAAATAACGCGCTCAATAGCAACGGCCAACCCTATAATAAGACAGATAAGAATCGAGGCCATGAATTCCGGACCACCCTCAATAAACTTTGTTTTAAGTTGCTGGTGGATAGGAACTTCTTCAACTTTAGTCTCTACCTGAGCAGCGCCGGCAATGGCAGCAACGGCAGAGTCTGCTTTTGGAGTTTCTGGAGTAGCCTCAGCAGTGGGGGCTTCAGCTTTAGCAGCAGGGGCTGTAGCCTTAGCCTTGGCAGCAGGAGCTGTAGTGGCCGCCTTCTTGGGCGCCTGCTTTTTTTGTTGTGCAAAAGCGTCGGAGGCACCAACTGTTAGCACGCCAAGCAACGCAACAAATGCAAATAACTTTTTCATAGCGAAACGGTTTGTTGTTTTTAAGGTTTATATAAAATTATTTGTAAGACAAAGTCCATACGGATAGCTAAGGTAACAGTTTTTTTGTGAATGCATAGGTTTTGGTGTATTTATTTTTAAGGGTATGTGTGCACAAGGTTATGGTTGCAGTAGTTAATGTCCTTATTATGAGAGATTTAGTTAAATAATATTTTTTACGTATGGCTTTGCCGGGCGCTTCTATAAAGGCTGCCATGGCGTTGAGAGGCGAACCTGCTCTACTCTCCTCCTTGAGAGGGATTCCAGATGAGCAATTTTATGCTAGATAACATAATAATAGTACTTGGACAGCCTTTCGTTTACATTTTTAAGCTATTTTTGTAACCAAACTTGCAGCACATTTTAATTATTCAGGGTTAAAAGTATGAGAATACTATCTTTAGCGTACCTACTTTTCATGTTGACCACTACCATGGCCAGCGCTCAGGCGGAGTGGAACGTAGACTACAACGCGTTTTTAGATAACAGAGAGTATAAGAATAAAGAAAACGGAGTATATCCGGGTTCCCTGCTTGGAGGTTGGCTCACCCCATCAGTTGGATATCGATTTGAGGAGCGGCATGCGCTATATGGGGGAGCTGCGTTGCTGCAAGAATTTGGGTCAGATCAATTTGCAGATCAGTACAGGTACGTTGCCTACTACCAATTTCTGGGCAAATATTTTGACTTGAAAGTTGGAGCCTTTTCCTTTACAGATGTGCTAGGCGACTATCCGGGCATTTTGGTGTCCGATTCTATTTTTGAGTATACGCCTGTAATGACCGGAGTTACCTGGCAGCTCCATCGTCCCAAGCTGGTGGTAAATAGCTGGCTCGATTGGGTGGGGCGTCAGTCCGACGCTAAGCATGAGGAGTTTGTGGTGGGCTCCGATCTTAAGTGGAAGCCTTCATTCTGGTATGCGGGCTTTCAAACCTACCTGCGTCACTATGCGGCCACTGCGTTGGGAGATCCCGACGATCATGTTACAGATGCAGGCATGACTTACCTGTTTGCCGGAGTAGATCTTTCCAACAGATTTGTGCTGGATTCGCTTACCTTGCAGGTTGGCTACATTATTGAAGAGTCTAGAGTAAGAGGATACGTTACTCCTTGGATTAAACCTAGCGGCTTTCTTGTGCAGCTCCAAGCGGAGTGGCGAGGGCTGGGAGTAAAAAACACCTGTTACGCCGGAGATGGTCAGTACGCGCTTTCGGACGCTAATACCTATGGCTACGGGGGCTCATTCCTGTATTGGGGCGATCCGTACTATCGGTTTTCGTTATATAACCGAACAGATTTTATACTTCGAATCCTCCAGAGCGATCGCGTGCAGGCGTACTTTAGCTACAGCCTCCACTATGCAGATCATTTGCTATCCAGCCAGCAACAATTTATGCTGCGTGTGAACATAGGTAACATGAAGCCCGGAAGATTGAAGGCTCGCAGAGAGCAAAACCAGCTTTGGAAATCTATACTGAAGTAACTTGATACGGCATGAAAACAATAGCTATCATATCCTCAAGCGTGCGGCGTGGCAGAATGAGCCATAGGGTTGCAGCATTTTTCAAAAACTTTTTGGAGGCAAACGCTCTCGCCAAGGTAGAAATGTTGGACTTGAAAGCGTATAACTTTCCGATTTTTGAGGAAAGATTGGCCAACCTGAAAGATGGTGCGCCTGTCGGCCTGGTTGAATTTTCCAAACGCTTCATTGCCGCTGACGGTATTTTGATGGTAGCGCCTGAGTACAACGGTAGCTATCCACCCAGCCTGCTCAACGTAGTAGACGTCTTAGTGAAGGAGTGGTACCGGAAACCGGTGGCTATTGCGGCGGTTTCGTCCGGCTTCGGTTCCGGCAGCAGGGCTACGGTTCAGCTGCAAAGCTTGCTGTTTAAGCTGCAGGCGCTATGCGCCCCGGCTACGTTTAACGTAGGTTTTGTTGAGCAAAGCTATGATGAGAATGGCGTGCCGAAAGATAAGGAGCAAGCTGAAAAATTTGCGCACGCCTTTATTAAGGAGCTGCTGTTTGTAGTGGACGCTCAAGAGCTGGACGCTACTAAATAGGCGTAGGCTTTAGCCTTGGCGTTGCTCTGAGTGTAAATTATTGATTTTCAAATAGTTAATAGCGAAACTAGGCAGACTCACGATTTTCGATTGGCGGCGGTCATACGTGAGCAAGACTTAAAAGAAACAATTCCGGAATAATATGGTTGAATGGTACTCCGAGACCTTTGGAGGAGCCCCCTGAAGCATGGAGCGCGTGGGCTTGTTCTGCTGAGCCTGTTTTAGGACACAGCTGAAACAGGTTTCGCCGCAGATTTTCACGGATAAAAGCGGTGCTTATCCGTGGACGAAGTCTGTTTTATCTGTGTTCCCTTTTACTGGCCGCGGCGATCGGTGAGGCCGTACGCGTTAAGCCTGCTGACGGTTTGGGCAAGCTCGTCTTCGGTATAACTTGCCTGAACGCAAAGAGCGGGGAAGCCGCCTGCCCTCAGGGCGTAGATGGAAAAGCCCTCGGCGCCCCAGCCCTGCTGGAATGCTACCGTTGCCTCGTACAAGGCGCGGGCTTCGGCCTTGCTGAGGCCAGGATTGTACTTGACTATGGCCTCGACCAGCTCGTCTTCAGTGTAGCGGCGTGGGTTGGGCTCCTGTGGGGTTCGGCTGCGGCGAGCGGTGAAGATTAACGCCCTGAGAACGCTGACAGGAAAGCCCTCGGCGCCCCAGCCTTGCTGGAATGCTGCCGTTGCCTTATGCAGGGCAAAAGTTGTTGTTGGTTTTTTCATAATGCGAATTATTTACCATTTTACTATTTACCAAGTTACTGACTTGCGGCTGTTGGCTTGCGACTGTTTTGTGTTCATACCGCTAATAAAAAGTTAGCTGCTCGTGCCGTCCCAACTCCTGGGCAATATGTATGAGGTGAAGGTGTAGAGCGTACTCCGGAAAAAGAAAAAGCGCGGAGTTGCAAACTTATTCTTACGAGAGGTACCACAAAGAACCCACAAAAAAAAATAAGTACAACTTCGCGCCATGCTTTAGCATGGACGTGAACTTGCTCTTTATTCTTTTTTTTGTTGAAAATTTGTGGTTTTCTCGTAAAAGAATAAAAGCTAACGCTTTAGAAAAAGTATGTCTACAAAAAATGTTTTTGTTGAATCGTTTAAAGTATGCTTAATTATTGTTATGCTCTCAGCTGCTGAAGCGTTCTTTCCGTTGCCGATTCAACCAATCAACGGTTCAACAATTCAGCATGTGCTGCAAATATAGCCATTTTTATTTTGCCCCAAAAAAGTATTTATCAGCTGCCAGTGCGTATTGTCCTGCTGAGCCTGTTTTTATGATACAGATGAAGCAGACTTCACCGCCGATAAGCACAGATTTATCAGGACTTCATCTGTGTCCTCGCGCCGCGCCCTTTCCCATCCTGCACTCTTCGACAAGCTCGGCATGACAGCCCACGATGCATTGAGATGCACCCCGTGCGTTGAAGGTGCGTGAGCCTGACAAAAATCCGGTTCGGTATATTTTTGTCTTAACTCCTAATTTAGCTTGTGTCAAGATAAAGTAACGAATAATGCATAAATGATAATTGGGATGACGTGTGAGTGCGTTGTTGTCATGAGCGAAGCATGATAACGACGGTAAGCTGTACCATTAAAAGCGCTCCGTAACAACCTGTTCGCATGGGCTTTGCAGAGCCTCCGGTGCGGGTTGGTTTTGGGGTGCTTTTTTTGATAAAAAACATGCTAAATTGGCACACTTTTACAGGACTCAGCTAGCTTTAGCTGCAACGGCGGCGACAGTTTTAACACTATAAAATAATATAATACTTTAATAGTCAAATAGTTATATTTTTTAAGCCGCCAGCGAAACAATTCCATATTTTTTGCGTATAAGTATAAGTTACTTCTGCGTGCTAAAATGTAGCCGTGTGCGCTCACATAATTTTGCAGAAAATATACTTGCCAACATAAAATGAAGCTATCGCAGTACAAATTTGGCCTATCCCTGGATTTGGTGGCCAAACATCCGGCGCCCAACCGTGATGAGTCACGCCTCCTAGTTTTGCACAAAAAAACCGGAAAAATCGAGCACAAAGTTTTCAAGGACATCTTGAGCTACTTTTCCATGGGTGATGCGATGATTTTCAACAACACCAGGGTCTTTCCGGCACGTTTGTACGGTAACAAGGAGAAAACCGGTGCACAAATCGAAATCTTTCTGCTGCGGGAGCTCAACCGTGAGCAGCGCCTGTGGGATGTGCTGGTTGATCCTGCACGCAAAATCCGTATTGGTAACAAGCTGTACTTTGGCGACGATGATTTAGTTGCCGAAGTAATTGACAACACCACCTCACGTGGCCGTACGCTTCGTTTTCTATTCGACGGCAACCACGACAAGTTCAAAAAGCTGCTTTACCGTTTGGGTGAAACTCCGCTCCCGAAGTTTTTGCGCCGTGAGGTTTTGCCGGAAGATGCTGAGCGCTACCAAACCATTTACGCAAAGCATGAGGGCGCTGTAGCGGCTCCATTCGCAGGCTTGCACTTTAGCCGTGAGCTCATGAAGAGGCTCGAGATTAAGGGTATCAACATGGCCGAAGTTACGCTACACTTGGGTTTGGGTAGCTTTCGCACCATTGATGTAGAAGACTTGACAAAGCATAAAATGGACTCTGAGCAGGTAGAAGTAGATGAGCATGCCGCACGTGTTGTAAATACCGCTAAGCTGGCCAAAAAGAACATTTGTGCAATAGGTACAACCGTTTTCCGTGCGCTTGAAACCAACGTTACCACTCTTGGCACCATTAACCCATACAATGGCTGGACTAACAAGTTCATATTCCCTCCGTACGATATAAATGTACCAAACTGCTTGGTTACAAACTTTCACCTTCCACAGTCCACCCTGCTTATGATGGCCTCAGCCTTCACCGGGTTTGACCTTATTATGGATACCTACCAAAAAGCCATTAAGGAAAAGTATCGTTTTGGCGTATATGGAGATGCCATGCTGGTGTTGAATAAGTAAGGGAAAAAGATAAGAAAGGAAAATAGAAGACGATAAAGGATAAAAAAGAAGGTTTAGCAGAATTTTGCCAGACTTTTTTTCTAATCTTTTACATCGCTTTCAGACTTAAATCCAAGCTCTTGATTTGATGAGTAAGTGCACCAACCGAAATGTAATCAACTCCACACTCGGCGTAGCTGCGTAGCGTATTAAGAGTAATACCTCCCGATGACTCAATCTCGTACTTGCCATCAATCATTTTCACAGCTTTGCGGGTGTCCTCTATGGAGAAGTTATCAAGCATAATTCGGTGTACACCGCCCAAAGCCAACACTTTTTCAATATCAGCAAGTGAGCGCACCTCAGCTTCAATCTGCAAATCACGGCCTGTTTTCTTAAGATAATCCTGAGCGTTTTTAATGGCTTGAGCGATACCTCCCGAAAAATCCACATGGTTATCTTTTATCAGAATCATATCGTAAAGCCCCATACGATGGTTGCCACCGCCGCCGAGAGCAACGGCCATTTTTTCCAGCACACGCATGCCCGGCGTTGTTTTGCGCGTATCAATCACTTTAGCTTTTAGCCCTTGCAATTCTTTAGCGTACATGGCAGTTTGTGTAGCCACGCCACTTAGGCGTTGCATAAAGTTAAGCGCCAAGCGCTCGGCCTGAAGCAGTGAAATGATATTGCCCGAAACATAAAATGCTACATCGCCCACCTTAACCGAAGTACCGTCGGCAATCTTTTCTTCCATTACAATGCCGCTATCCAGCTTGGCAAAAATTCGTTTTGCAACCTCAACTCCGGCCAGCACGCCGTCTTGCTTCACCAGCAGCTGCATCTTACCTTGCGTCCCCGGTGGAATGCAAGCCAGCGATGTATGATCTCCATCGCCAATATCTTCACAAATAGCCAGGGCAATAGTATCGTCGATGAGCTTATTTTTATCAATTTTCATTTTCTACCTTTAGCTGTTGAATGGTATATGCTCCCGTTTTACTATCTACTCGAATAAAAACAGTAACCCTAAACTTACCGCTTTCTGTCGAAAGCAGCCCTATTCCAAAACAGCGCTCCTCCTTGCCTCCAACATGTATCATGCTGAAATTAATGATCAGGTTTTTCTGTACAAAATCCGTGAGCAGCGCGTGTGCCTGTTCTTGGTTACAGGTCTTGTCTACATTGAGCAGCAGCAACTCCACCTGCGGCTCCATTTGCTTCACCAGCTGCTCAATATTACCTGTCTTTATTAAGGCGGCAACATTCTTAAACGCATTAACGGTTTGCGAGGGTGCGCAAAATCCGGCAAACGGTGCAGCAGCTAAAAGTGCAGCGCATATTTTTGCAGCAATTTTCATAACAGCAAATATAGCACAAATTACCTCTACCTCCTCTTAAAAATGATTCATTATACTGTTAATCAATATATTAAAAAATAAAATTGGCCATTAGAACTTATAATGAATAATATTACTGATTTTTTTGTATCTTTATTATATAGAATTTAACATTGGCTGTTGTTCCTCAAAAACACCAGCGCCTTGTATGATGTTGATATTTAAATAGTTAACGATGCGTTTCTGGCTATCTTATTTGGGATGAAGATTTTATTAATTGTTGTAGGAAAAACGGATAAAGGATATTTGGAGGAAGGTATTGACCTATACTTGCAACGATTAAAGCATTATACTGCGCTGGAAGTAAAAGTCATTCCCGAGCTGAAAAACACAAGGGCTCTCACCGAGCAACAGCAAAAGGAACGTGAAGGTGAGCAAATTTTGCAAGCGGCAGAGGACTGCGAAATGTGGCTGCTTGACGAAAATGGGAAAGAGTTTTCTTCCGAAAAATTTGCTGCTTTTTTGGATAAGAAAAATCAAACTCTTACAAAGATCATGAGCTTTGTTATAGGCGGTCCCTATGGATTTTCAGAAGAAGTATATGCAAAGGCTATGGGCAAAATTGCGCTTTCGCAAATGACCTTCTCTCATCAAATGGTTCGCTTATTTTTTGTAGAACAACTGTATAGAGCGCTTACTATTATCAAGGGTGAACCTTACCATAACAAGTAAGACTTGAGTATAATATTGAATAAAGTAATAATGCGTATAGTTTTTTTAGGGCGTAACCGTCTCAGATATTTGCTACTTTGGGGATTGCTAATAGTGTTGCAACCCTCTCAAGCGCAGTATGTTTCGATGGGAAATGATCCGGACGGTACAACTTGGAGCCACATCAGCTCATCACACTTCGACGTAATTTTTCCCGATAGCATTCGTGATCAGGGTGAACATTTTTCCCGTTTACTCAACAGGGTATATATTCCAGCATCCCGTAGCTTAAGCTACCTTCCGAGAAAAGTTCCGGTAATCATGCATCCGTACAATCTGCAATCTAACGGTATGGTGGTATGGGCGCCCAGCCGCATGGAGATTATAACCACCACACCTAGCAATGGCTACGGTCAGATGTGGCTGGAACAGCTGGCTATACATGAATATCGGCATGTGGTACAAACGGATATGATGAATCGAGGATTTACCCGAGTGCTTTACTACTTGATGGGTGAGCAAGCCGTAGCTTTTCCATCGGTGCTTGTAAAACCCTGGCTTATGGAAGGCGATGCTGTAGCAACAGAAACGGCGCTATCGTACACCGGTAGAGGTCGTATGCCGTCG
This sequence comes from Prevotellaceae bacterium, assembly GCA_031266015.1. GTDB lineage: Bacteria > Bacteroidota > Bacteroidia > Bacteroidales > UBA932 > JAISBU01. The sequence continues at coordinate 20,100 of JAISBU010000028.1, forward strand.
TTCAGCATGGGGCTGCGCACTATTTCGCTTGGCGGCTTGAGCTATTCTTACGATAAGCTGCTGCTGGGTTCTCTCAAAGATTACGTTCCCAATCACTACGAGTACGGCTACCAAATGACAGCTTACGGAAGGTATAAGTACGGCGAGGATTTGTGGAGTAAGATTTTTGCCTTTGCGGGAAATTATCCCTATACAATTTTTCCTCTGAGCATTGCTACTAAGATATATACGGGAAAATTTTCAAAGAATTTTCATAAAGAAGCCATGTACTTTTTGGATAGCATTTGGCAGCGGCAACAACCTCAAAAGTTGGACAAACCTGTCATGCTTGTGAACAAAAATAAATTCGATTTTTGGCAGTCTGTAAGCTACAGCTATCCTGTTAAGCTCAAAGGAAGATACATTTTTGCGCAAAAAAGCAAGCTGTCCCGAACTCCAATGCTGGTAAAAATTGACAGTAATGGCGATGAAGAAAAAGTTACCGTGCTGGGTAGCGTAAGCAGCAGGTTTACAGGAAAATCTGATATTTTATACTGGACAGAAATAAGGGCGGCTATACGCTGGGAGCAGCAAAATTATTCGGAGCTATGGAGCTATGATACCAATACAGAATCCGTAAAAAGGCTGACGAAGAAAACTGCCTATTTCAGTCCGGCTGTGAATGTTGAGGGCGTTGTTGCTGTAGTTGACAAGCACGTATCCGGCGAGCAATCTATCATACTGCTTAATAAGCAGCATGAAAAAGAACAGGAAATCGCTCGCTTTCCGGTTGGTCAAAGCATACATGAATTGGAGTGGGTAAGTGCGCAGAATTTAGCCGTTTTACATACCGCCAATCAGGGGTTATGCATAGCTATGATCAACACTCGCAACAAAGAATTTACCACACTATTAGAACCTACATATTCCGAAATATCAGGTTTGAGGATGAGCGATAGTACCCTGCTTTTCAGCAGCGGATACAACGGAATAAACAATATATACGCACTTAACGTACAAAACAAAAATATCTACCAACTCAGCAGCGCTAAATACGGCGCATTTGATCCTGTACTAGACAACAGCACTCACGAGCTAGTATTTTCCGACTACACCACAAAGGGTTACAAGCTATCCTCTCTCAATGCAGATAGCTTGCTATGGAGTAAAACAAATTTTGATGAACCCTATCAACTTCCATTGGCCGAACACTTATCAAAGTTAGAGCATTTCAAGCTGGACACGGCAAAGTTAGACACCTCAACAATGGCTGTTAAGCCATACGGCAAGGCTTCACATTTATTCCGTTTTCACAGCTGGTCACCCTTCTTTTATATGTCACAAGATTTGATAGACGGTAGCGCCAACAACATGGGAGTCGGTATTAACCTATTATCACAGAACAATTTAAGCACACTCATTGCCGAATTGGGGTATGAGCATAGTCCAGATTTCAACGCTGTTCACGCGTCAATTAAATATACCGGATGGTTTCCGGTTTTTGAAGTAAGCGGCAGCTACGGCACACGCTACCGCAGCTGCTACTATCTTGATGGAGCCCCCGCCAGGCAAAGCCTTGATTTGTACGGTAAAATAAATCTGAAGACTTATGTACCTCTGCGGTTTAATCGCGGCAACATACAAAATTTATTGCAGCCCTACGTACAGCTTCAAGTAAATAACGATAAAATTGCCGAAGACTCATACAGCGATCCTCACAACAATTTCAGCGCCAGCATAGGTTTAAGCGGGCAAACAAGCACACAAATGGCTGCCCGGGATATTTATCCACGATGGGCAGCTGCCATAACCATAGACCTGCAAAGCGCGCCATTGCTGGAAAAATATAGCCAAAAAATTAGCATTAGCGGACAAGTGTCTACCCCGGGAATATTGCCCAACAACAGCCTCAGCTTATACTTTGGATACGAGAAGCAACAAGTACCGTTGCTATTCAGCACAAAACTTCGTACACCACGAGGATTCTCATTCAGCGGAGGGTATGCTTTTCCGGAAATAAAATCAGCTTCGGCATCATACACATTTCCCCTTTGGTATCCGGATTTAAACGTTTTTGGACTTGTCTACATTAAACGCTTGAGAGTCAGTATGTTCGGAGACTTCCTTGTGGCAAAACCCGACAATTCTGCGTACAACTCAAACTTATACGCTAGCTTTGGTTATGAGGCGCTGGTAGACTTTCATGCCTTCCGATTTCCTAGGCCAATGCTCAGCATGGGTTGGCGCCATAGCCATACAAAAAAGCAGGAGCGCTACCGGCACAGCAATCCGGATATAATCCCAGCTGAATTCTTATTCCGCCTCAACTACTAAAAAATTATCTTTCTGTAGACAAAAACACGGCGTTCGTTGAAGTTTTTTCCGCAAGCGCAAGGGCGTTGCTATTTTTACTCCTGAGAAAAAAGCAACCCCAACAGCATGAAGCGAGCCTTACTATTACCCCTTATAATTTTACTATTCCACACGCAACCATGTCATGCACAAGCCATTATCGGACTAAAAATCAATCATGATTACCGCGGTCAACTTGACCAAATATTGGAGCGGATGGGCCAAGAGATGAAAATCCGCTTTATATTTGATAAGGCTACCATGGCCAAGTATCCAACCGCCATTACTACCTACGAAGAAAAGACAATCGGCGGAATGCTAAAAATGTTCCAAAACTCATGGAATATGGTATCGCTCATTAGCGGTAACGGTTACATCTACATTGCAAAAGATAAGCAGCAGCTCGCAGAGCTGCAAAATAGTAACTTGCAGAAAAATATTGAAGTTACTGAAAGCAAGAAAGTTGAAAGAAGCTCATTAAATCCCATAAAGCGAAACTTTACCCTCACAGGTGAAGTTGTTGACGTAGAGAGCGGTGAGCGCATACCCTATGCCACGCTGCACATACAAGGTAAAACGAACTTTACCACCACCGACGCCAATGGGCGTTTCACGCTACAACGAGTGCCCACAGATACGGCTTCAATCACAGTATCGTATATTGGTTACGAAAAGCAAACTATAGAGCTGCAACCCGCTGCTGATAACAAGCCTATGCAGGTGGAGCTTTCTCCGCAGAAACAGGAAATTGCGGAGGTGTTTATTCGTGGGCGTAAGGATGATAAGGCGCTGGAGCAATCGGTAGTTGAGCAGAAAATTAAAATGTCGCCCGTTGCGCTGAAATTTTTGCCAAACATTGGTGAGAAAGATATTATGCGCAGCTTTCAGCTCATGCCCGGAGTGAGCGCCTCCAACGAGAATAGCAGCGGCATGTACGTGCGAGGCGGCACTCCCGATCAGAATCTTATTGTGTATGACGGTTTTACGGTTTACTACGTTGACCACCTGCACGGATTTTACAGCGCATTTAACTCAAACGCCATTAAAGATGTGCAGCTATACAAGGGCGGCTTCGAATCAAAATTCGGCGGACGATTGTCCAGCGTCACCGAAATTACGGGCAAGGATGGCAACTCCAAAAAAATTACCTTCGGTGGCGACATTAGCCTGCTGAGCGTAAACGCTTACGCCGAAATACCCATAGGCGACGAGTTCACTTCTCTTTTCGCATTTCGCCGTTCTTACCAAGGTTGGCTATACAAAAGAATATCAAACGAAACCGGCAGCTCCTCCGGCGAAACAGTTTCCCGCCCATCGGAACCGGGCGGGCGAGGAATGCAATCCGAGGATCCGGACTCCTATTTTTACGATATGAATGCCAAAATTACATGGAACGCTACCAAAAAAGATATTTTTTCCGTCAGCTTTTTCAACGGAGCAGACTACCTGGATAACACTCCTACCTTCAGCTTTCCGGGTGGAGGAGGCAGACCCGGCGGATTTGGCGAAAGCAGCGGCATGAGCTCATTCAGCATGGACAACTCCGATTACACCAGGTATGGAAACGTCGGCATCAGCGCCCGCTGGTCACGCAAGCTGAATGACAAGCTAACCTCAACGCTGCTTGCCAGCTACTCCAACTTTTACAGCACTCGTGACGAAAGTCGCACCATCACCTATACCGATAGCAGCGGCAATACTCAAACCATAAAAAGCGGCGTGCTGGAGGATAATGATTTGCGAGATTATACCGTATCCAACGCCTGGAAATATTCGCTCAACGACAGGCATACTCTTGAGTTCGGCGCTTTTGGTACCTACTACGATATAAACTACAGCTACGGAGAAAATGACACCGCAAAGCTGGTAAACAAGGCTGATGAAGCTACTCTATTCGGCGTTCATCTGCAAGATAAAATTCGCCTTTTCAGCAACAAGCTGACGGTAACTCCCGGACTTCGTACTACCTACTTTTCCAATACCCATAAAATATATTTTGAGCCCCGCCTATCTGCCAGCTATGCGTTCACGCCACAAGTTATTCTCAATGCCGCAACAGGCGTTTATAATCAGTTTGCCAACCGAGTAGTACGTGAAGATGTTATGTCCGGCAACACAGATTTTTGGATACTTTCCGATGATAAAAACATTCCTGTAAGCAGCTCTACTCATTTCAACCTGGGAGTTAGCTATAATTTGACCGAGTATCTTTTCAGCGTAGACGCCTACTACAAAAGCAATGCAAATATTTCGGAATATACCATGCGGTTTAATCGTAAACCATTGAATAGTAGCAGTTTGCAAACTACAGAGCAGTTTTATACCGGTGATGGTTATGCTACCGGAATTGAGCTTCTGGCGCAGAAAAAGGCCGGACAGCTTAGCGGCTGGGTAAGCTATACCATTGGCGAAGTAAAAAATAAATTTCCGCTGCAATCATCACAATATTTCTTTGCCTACCAGGATGTAACGCACGAATTTAAGACCGTGGGCATTTACAAGTTCGGAAACTTTGACTTTTCGGCAACATGGATATACTCTACCGGAAGGCCATACACGGCGCCACTGGGAGGTTATACGCTGACGTTGGTTGATGGCGCCGAAGAATCATACTTTGCGGTGAGTGATAAAAATACATTCCGGTTGCCGGCTTACCACCGCTTGGACCTGGCTGCATCCTTCCGTTTTGATATGTTCGGCACCAAGGGAAAGGCCAACGCCATTAGCGTATCGCTATTTAACGCATATAACCGCCATAACGTAAGCGCAAAAAAATTCCAAATAGTAGACGGTGCAATTTTAGAAAGCAACATCAACTACTTGGGTATCACGCCAAACATCTCTCTCTCGTTTAAGTTTTAAAACAATGAAAAAGATATTCGTTCTACCTGTATTTTCGCTCCTGCTACTCTTTGGCTGTGAGCCTACGCTTGTAGCTGAATTTCAGGACAAAGCCGTAGTAGAATCATACCTGCACGCAGGCAATACACCACAAGTAAAAATCAGCCGGCTGATTCCTTTTCGTGATGACGTGAGCCTTTCGGGCGAGGATATAAACAGCCTCAGCATTACTATTACGGATGAGGATAGCGGAAACAGCAGCACGCTAATAGCTCAAGGAGAGGGAGTGTACGCCAACAGCGCTTTTACCATACAAGAAGGACACACGTACGCTCTGCATTTGCCATACAACGGGTTTTCAGTAACAGCAAGTACTGTAATCCCATCAAAGCCCGTAGACATGAGCCTGTCATCCAGCACCATAAGCGTAATGGTGCGACCAGGTATTGGCAGTCTGTCGCTGTCCACCAAGGCCACCAACGAACCGGTAGAGGTTACGTGGGCTAATCCGGATAACAGCTACTACATGGTTGTGGTAGAAAATATTGAAGCAACCCCCACCTCTATTTATGATTGGGATGACGATGATGACAGGCCGAAACCTATGTTTAGAATGGAGCCAACGCAAGCCTCCTCAACGCAGCTATCTCAGCAAAGTTTTTCGTATCTCGGACGGCACAACATTATTCTTACAAGAATGCAACCGGAGTATGCCCTACTCTACCAATCACAAAACAATGACTCACAATCCATATCCGAGGTTCACGCTAACGTGAACAATGGTTACGGTATTTTTACCGGATTAAACAGCGATACGCTGCAGATAAGAGTTGTGCAATCATCGGGATTTTAAGCTGACAGCTACACCATTTTTTCGCCTACACGCTTAAAGAAAATGGTACTGTACTGCTCGCCAACCGGCAAATATTCTTTGCCGATAACCACACGCTGGCGCTCAATTGCGGTAATCTTAGAAAGGTTTACCATAAAAGAACGGTGGATACGTATGAACTTGTCGGCAGGCAATTTTTCCTCCAAAGCCTTCATGCTTAGCAGGGTCGTAACATTTTGTTTGCCAGATAAATGCAGACACACATACTCTTTCATTCCCTCCACGTATTCAACCTCACTCAGCGGTATGCGCACTGTTTTGTACTCCGATTTTACAAAAAGATAATCATCATCACTTGGCGATAAAGAAGCCACCTGTCCACGTTTTAAGCTGGCCAGCTGTTGAGCTTTGGTAGCCGCTTTGAGGAAGTCTGCGTAGGAAATGGGTTTAAGCAAATAATCAACCGCTGAAACCTGAAATCCTTCAAGCGCATATTCACTGTAAGCGGTAGTAAATATCACCATTTCCGAACCGCTGAGCGAGCGCACAAAGTCAACTCCGTTTAGCTCCGGCATATTGATATCCACAAAAAGTAGCTCCGGTGGCTGCTCGCTGATCATCTTCATGGCAGCGAACGCATTGCTGCACAAGCCCGCCAACTCCAAGAACGGGGTTTTCTCAACGTAAGCCTGCAGCTGCTTTAACGCGAGCGGCTCATCATCTATGGCTATGCAACGCAGCTTCATTGGTTCAACTTTACTCGAACAATTCTTCGATAGGCTCTCCCACGGCAGCGTTCGGCGTTGGAATTTCGGATAAGGCCGATAGCGTAGGCGCAACGCTGGTCATATCCACCAAGCGGGTTACAGTTTTACGCTTTACCTTCCAACCATAAAATGCCAAGGGAACGTGAACATCATAGGTATAGGGCGAGTTGCTGTTGGTAACAGATGAGTTATCAATCCATCCGGATTCAAGGTTTATGATAATATCGCCGGAGCGTTTTGGATAGTAGCCATTTTGTATGTTGCGCATAACTCCTACAGAAAAGTTGCTACTCTCCAACGTGCTGGAAGTCATCACGTTGGCAACACCTGTAAATTGTATAAGAAAATCTGCTGCACGGGTTGGCAATGAGACGGCACGCTGTCCCGCATCTTCAATAAGCGTACGATTAAGGTACACCTGCTTCTGATGAAAAGTCTTAACCCAATCGCCTTTGCCGTATACAATGTTGAGGTAGCTCTTGAGAAGCAGCATTGCCTTGTTATTTTCAAATATACCGTTCGGCATTTTGGCTTCTGCCAACTCCGCTTGCGAAAGGTTGCATCCGTGGTCAGAGGTTAAAATTACCAGTACATTCTCTTTTCCAACCTGCCTGTTCAAAAATGCCAGCAAATGTTTTATATTCTCGTCCGTACGATAGATGGCGTCCTCCAGCTCAGGCGACAGCGTACCGAATTCATCTCCCAAATCTCGCACGGCGCTGAAGTATATAGACAGAAAATCTGTTGTGTTATCTCTCCCCAAATTTTCTCCCACAATAAGAGAAATGGCAAAATCCTTGGTTAGATTGTCTCCGTATGGAGTTTCGCGAATGAGCGAATACTCACGACGCTTCGTAGCATTCTTCTTAGCTAAGTCCAGAAAGCTATAATTAGCGCTGGCGGTAAGGGTTTTCTGCTGCTCGGTAGCTGTAATGTACTTTTCAATGGGATAGAAGCTGTCCCAATTTCTATTTAAATAAGTATCTGCAAAATTCTTTTGGTTAAAGTCTTTTACCCAGCTCGGCAGCTCGCTGATGTAGTAGTCGCTTGTAGTGAAATTACCGCTCACGTCATCCATCCAGAATGCCGCATTTGCATTGTGTCCACTCAACAAAATGGCCTCCTCCGGATTAAATGCCACGCCAAACACTTTGGATTTTTTATTTAGCAGCTTCAGCTCATCGCTAAATGTAGAAGCTAACAGCTTTCGTGGTGATTTCCGCAGCTTATCGTTGGAGCTCTCCAAAGGTGTAGACCCATAATCATAGCAAGCCTCCTGAATTTTATTTCCGGCACGATCATACCAGCTGTCGGAAGTAATGCCATGCTGTGCAGGATTTGCTCCTGTTGCAATAGTGGCCAAGCCCGGCGCTGTTTGCGTCAGCATGTACTGATAGCGAGCGTTGTTGCAGTACATGCCGTCATACATAAAGGTATAAAATCCCTCGCTGTTCAGGTTGTTCTTAAAGCGTAGCAGGTAGTCATTGCGCAGCTGCCCCACCACAATCTGCACTATCAATTTCGGTTTATCACTGGGCAGCTTACGCTGAGCCGTAGCAGAAATACCAGCTAAGGTAAACAGGAGGAGAAGAAGTTTTTTCGCGTTACTCATGAGCATCAAAAAGTAGCAATATCAGTAGGGTTTGTACTATACATTAAATCGGAAGTGCATTATATCACCGTCCTGCACCACATACTCTTTTCCCTCTACGGCTAGCTTTCCTGCCTCGCGGCAAGCGGCTTCTGATCCATACTTCATAAAATCTTCGTACTTAATAACTTCGGCGCGAATAAATCCTTTTTCAAAATCGGTATGGATAACAGCGGCCGCTTGCGGAGCCTTAACTCCTCTGGGATATGTCCAAGCGCGAACCTCTGGCGCTCCCGCTGTGAAGTAGGTTTCCAGGTTAAGCAGCTTGTATGCGGCTCTGATCAACCGTGCCACTCCGGACTCTTTCAGTCCGGCCTCTTCCAAAAACATCTGACGCTCTTCATAGCTCTCCAGCTCGGCAATTTCCTCTTCTGTTTTAGCAGCAACAATGAGGTATTCAGCGCTTTCATCCTTAATGGCTGTTTTGACCATTTCCACATATTCATTGCCGTTTACAGCGCTTTCCTCATCCACATTACAAACGTAAAGCACAGGTTTGTTAGTCAACAGGTACAATTCGTTGGCTATTTTCTGATCATCCTTATTGTCAAAAGTTACCGTACGGGCAGACTTGCCCTGCCTAAGCGCGTTCTGGTAGCGCAACAAAATATCGTACATGCGCTTTGCCTCCTTATCGCCACCTGTTTGCGCCTGCTTCTGCACGCGAACAATGCGCCCCTCTACAGTTTCCAAGTCCTTGAGCTGCAGCTCAAAGTCTATAACTTCCTTATCACGAACAGGGTTTACAGAGCCGTCAACGTGTGTAATGTTTTCGTTATCAAAGCAGCGCAATACGTGAATAATGGCGTTTGTTTCACGAATATTTCCCAAGAACTTGTTGCCCAGTCCTTCGCCCTTGCTCGCTCCCTTTACCAAGCCTGCAATGTCCACAATCTCAACGGTTGTGGGAACAATGCGCTGCGGCTTTACAAGCTCGGCCAGCTTATTTAGGCGCTCATCCGGAACGGTTATAACCCCAACGTTAGGCTCAATGGTACAAAAAGGAAAGTTTGCTGCCTGCGCTTTAGCGTTGCTCAAGCAGTTAAAAAGAGTTGACTTACCCACGTTCGGAAGTCCTACGATACCGCACTGTAATGCCATTACTTAGATTGAAAGTTGAGAATTAACTATTGAAAATTTTGCTTGGCCTACGCCATAATAACAAGTAAAGATAGCAAATTTACATGATTCTACATACCATCATGAATATCAAATGTTTATATACATAAGCAGGTCGAGTTTGCGTAGAAAGCCAACTTTATTATTCGGAGCAAATACCGATCACACCTTCGCTTGCTCCATTCGATACTCCATTGGCGAAATTCCAAATTTTCTTTTAAACGCTGTTGAAAAATGGGAGTGATACTCATACCCAATGTTACTACCAACTTCTTGAACAGTCATATCGCTGCCAAGCAGCAAACGGCAAGCCTGCTGCATCCGGTATTCGAAAAGATAGGCGTATACCGTGGTTCCAAATAAAGCCTTGAACCCGTTCTTCAGCTTACACTCATTGGTCCCAACCATGAGCGCCAGGTTGCGTAACGATGGCGGATTTAGGTACTCTTTTTCAATAATATCCTTCGCACGAATAAATAAATGATTGTCTTTAGGGGAGCAACAGGAGCATGAGGAGCACTCCTTGTGCTTACTTTGGCATAAAAACAGCGATAGTATCTCCCTGATTTTCGCATCAATGTACATCACTGCAGAATTTCCGTCAACGGTTGAACGAAAAACATCATTCAATGCTTTGGCTATTTCCGGGCAGAACGCTACATTTTCCTGAAATACTTTAAATCGCTTACCACGTATTCCTTTTTTCGCAATATTTTTCAACAAGTCGGGATATGCTTCGGTAAGCTCCTTTAGATACTTCTCAGACAGTGTTATTTCCAGCATCCGAAATGGCTTATTTCCAGAAAAACAGGTAGAGTTTAAGCCGTCAAGTAGCAAAAGATTGGCCTTACCCTCCGACCACCTTTCTTCATAACCGAAAGGTTCATAAACAGAAACGAAGCACCCGTACAAAACAGCGCAAAAGCAAATTGTATTATGCTCTTTTGCGTACGAGTATATCTTTATGTTGCCCCGACACGAAACATCGGAATTTGTTATATAAAAGTGCGGTGTCCTTATTTCTGAAAAAGAAGCTTTAAGCTCAGAATTATTGATTTTGCATTCGCGCTTTTGTAATTTTTTGTCCTTTAGGAAGGAGCGCAACGGAAGCTCAACCGTCGTTTCCTTCGAATTTGTATTAACTAACCGAACCATCTTGAGAAAATCCTTTATATTAAAATCTAATTCCCTTTTGCGTAAGATACGCGCCTTTAATGTCTATACTTTTGCAGCATCATTTAAAATGTAAAATTACTATGCCGTACATATTCTCACAATCACAAAATGTAGGGATTAAAAAATGGTTGGGACACCTCGCCGGTAGTTTTAGGCAAGTAGCTAATAATTTGTAACATGACTAAGGCTGTTTTTTTTACTACAATTGCACTCCTGCTCACACAATCCGCTTACTCTCAGGCAGTAAGACAAAAAATATACGGTAAGATTACAACAAAGGATAATGCTCCCGCCGAATCCATAACTGTTTTGCTCAAGGGCAGCTCCTATGGGACAACAACGGATGAAAAAGGAGAGTTTTCTTTTGAGGCTCCGGCAGGAAAATATACCATGGTTGTATATTCTATCATCGCGCACGCTCAGGAATTTCCGGTTACGATTAAGTCAGATGCGGAAAATTATTTTTCGGATTTAAAAATCATAGAAAAAGCGCAGGACTTGGAAGATGTAGTAGTTACAGGAACCCGTACCGAAAAACGCCTTTCGGAAAGCCCCATTCTTACGACCGTTATTCGTGACAGAGAAATGTATAAAGCAGGTTCGGTCTCCATGCTAGAAAGCTTACAGGACAACATACCGGGCATTGTGATAACGCCCAATGGCATGGGAAACAACATGCGCATAAAAGGCTTAAACAGCCGCTACATATTGCTGCTGGTTGATGGCGAGCGTCTTGTTTCGGAGGGAGCGGGTGGAAATATAAATCTAGATCAAATTGATGTTAGCACCATTAAGCGTATAGAAATGGTCGATGGGGCTTCATCGGCGCTCTATGGCTCGAATGCGATTGGAGCGGTAATTAACGTGATAGCTAAGGAGCCTGTACATAAGATAGAAATAGGGGCCAACCAGTCGTTAGAAAATTATAATACTCTACGAACAAGGGTAGCCGCAGGTACTGCTCAGAAAAAGTATTTGATCAACACCGGTTTTTTCAGGAATTCATCCGACGGATTTGATAATGAAGAAAGCGGAGCATCTGCAGCCCGCTACACCGACTATGGAGGTAGCCTGAAGTTGGGATACAAGCCAACGGTTAAATCAGCTATAGCTATATCCGGACGCTATTTTCAGCACGAAACGTTCAATCCGGATAACTCCATGAGCGTAAAGCATCCGTTCTCACAAAATCTGACTATAGGAGCCAATGGCGGGCTCATTTCTCCCAACGATAAGAACCGCTTTAAGGTGAGCGTCAACTTCGACAAGTATTTCGAAGCCGATATTCTGGAAAAAAAGAATAATGAACGCAAGCTAAAAAATACCGTTTCGTATATTTCTTCACGAATAACGAATGCTTACACGCTCTCCGAAAAATGGGAATTTATCGGAGGGTTGGAGTACAACTATGAGTACAACTACTCGACTACAACCTTAGGCCATGAGCCGACATCAAAAAGCGTTGACGATATGAATGCGTTCGGGCAGGCTCAATACAATCCGTTCAAGAATTTCAACATTATTGCCGGAGGCCGATATATATATAGCTCACAATTCGGCAGCGAATTCACGCCAAAGCTGTCATTGATGTACTCCATAGCCGGATTTCAACTCCGGGGAGGTATCGGAACTGCCTTCCGCGCGCCAAGCATCAAGGAGCTTTACTACGACTTTGATCATCAGGGTATGTTCTGGGTATACGGAAATCCCGACTTGAAACCTGAAAAAGGGCTATATCCCTCTTTTTCAGCTGAATATACAAATGGAAGCTTCAATGCGTCGGTATCGGGATATCACAATGAAATTGATAATAAAATCACCCAATACGATGTCATCAACGAAGGGCGTGATGAAAAATATTATAAAAATGTAAGCAGCGCAACGCTTCAGGGAGTAGATGTCAGCATAGCGTACACACTCTTCAGAAAGCTTACACTCAAAGGAAGCTACAGCTACTGTGATGCTGTGGACAACTCCACAGGATTGCAGCTCCCGAGCAACGTGGAGCATAGTGGAGCTGCCGCTGCCACGTGGAATGGCAGCATATTCAAAAGTCCGTTTTCTCTACAATTTTCCGGACGATTGAACTCCCCGATACTCTATCAGGAAATGGTAACCGGTTCAAATGGAAATCAAGTCGCCGAGAAAAAAGAGTCAAAAATGTACTCCATTTGGAAGCTCACCCTGGTAAAACCCTTCAACTTCAAGAAGCAGCTGCTGGAGCTCACGTTTAAGGTAGATAACATTTTTGATTTTCGCGATACGGCATTTATCAATCCCGGACGCCAGTACTTAGCCGGTATCCGGTATAACTTCAAAACTTAAGAAAAAATATTAACAAAAAAAATTAACGCAATGAAAAAAACACTTTTCCTTTTGACGACAGTCGCTATGCCTGCACTTTTATTTACAGGGTGTAACAACGATAGCGACGATCCTACTCCTCAAGGAAGCACAGCGGAGATATATGTTGATGATAGTAATTCATCGTCATCAAAATGGCATTACATATCTTTAGCAACAGGCGAAATAGTAGGCTCTGAGCTCAAATCGGCAGATGATGGAAATTTAGCCCACTGGAGCGCTCGTAAAGATTGGGACATTGCCATTAATCGTTACAAGGTTCGCACAAATAGCGGAGCATCAACGTCGGCAGGAGCAAAAGGCGGGGTATTCACTTTTGAGCTGGCTACGGCTTTTGACAAGGTTGAGGATGTCCCACTTAATGCGCAATTTGTTGAAGATCAGACTGTTGAAACTCCGGGAATGGGAGGTACTACCGTTGAAAAACGCTCAGAGGCTTACGTTGTTTTTGTAACCGCGGGCGATGCGGGAATGAACTATGATCCAACGCCTGTGTATATTTTCCGGTCTGCCAATGGATATAAGTATTACAAAACACTCTTTACCCAATATTTTGATGAAAACGGTAAAAGTGGTCATGTTAAGTTTAAATATACCGAAGTGTATAAAAATTAAAATTTAAAATAAGACAATAAAAATTGACTGGTTAACAGGGAGCATATTTTCTTGTTAGCCTTCATTTGTTGAAGAATTATATGAAAAAAAACGTAACTATTACCCTAGCGGCATTGACTGTCATTATCGTGGTCGGCGTACTGTGGAGCAAGCTGGCATTACCCACAAAGATTGCTCTTGTTGATTTTCAACCTTTTCAGGCGGCAAGCTTTATCAAGAGCAACAGCGACCGATTCATTAAATACGATGTTGTAGAGAAAGAGAATTTCAGCAGCTTGAAGCGCTACGATTTCGTTTTGGGATTTGGTATGGGAATGAGAATTACGGCCGAACAGCGGGCGCAAATTCAACGCGCTGCCGACAAAGGAGTTCCCACCTACATTCACATGGCTACAAACCCGGATAACCGGATTTGCAATGTTGACAGCCTGCAGCTCAACGAAATACAAGGTTATTTGCAGCATGGAAGTAAACAGAACTACCAAAGTTTAGCCCGTTATATCCGGAAGGAAATTGACCGGAAAAAGTTTTTCATAACGCCGCCGGATGCTGCGCTCGAAACGGCATCAAACGTTTTATATCACTTAGATGAGAACGTTTGGTTCGAGGATGTGGAAAAATATAATAGCTATCTGAAAAACAAGAATATATACAAGATCAATGCCCCCAAAGTAGCCATTGTAGGCGGTTTAAATGACCCTTTTAGCAGCAATCGTGCCAATATCGACAGCCTGATCGTATCCTTTCAAAATGCAGGCATGAACGTTTATCCTGTGGCCTCTTCGATGAAGCGTATGGATTTTCTCAGCATGATTAATCCTGACGCTGTGATTTATTTCCCCCACGGGCGTTTGGCTATGGGACAAGCCGATACGGCTGTAAAATGGTTGAAGCAACGCAACATCCCTATTTTTGCGCCGTTAAGCATCCTGCAAACCAGGGAAGACTGGGAGAAAGATCCGATGGGAATGTTCGGAGGGTTCCTCTCACAAAGTATCGTTATGCCTGAACTCGATGGGGCAATATATCCATATGTAGTTAATGCTCAGGAAGTTGACAAAGATGGCATTTATCTGTTTAAAGCCATACCCGAACGGTTGAAGGATTTTACCCGAATTGTCGGCAATTTTATTTCGCTGAAAAAGAAGTTCAACGCCGATAAAAAAATTGCCATTTACTACTTTAAGGGTCCCGGACAGCAAAGCCTGACAGCACAAGGTTTGGAAACTGCACCCTCGCTTTACAACCTATTAAAACGGTTGAAATCAGAAGGTTACAAGGTGGATAATTTTCCTTTGAACGAAAAAGAATTTGAGAAATTACTGATGACTCAGGGGAGCATATTCAGCACTTACGCTAAAGGCGCTTTCGATGATTTCCTGAAAAACGGGCATCCGGCGCTGGTAGAGAAAACAGAGTACGAATCATGGATCAAGCAATCACTCCCGAGTGCACTGTACGACGATGTAGTACATACTTATGGCGAAGCCCCGGGCGAATACATGTGCGTGAACAAGGATGGGAAATCGTACTTGGCCGTAGCCCGTATTCAACTGGGCAACATTGTCCTACTTCCGCAACCGATGGCTGGACTGGGAGGCGATGCCTTTGCTATTGTACATGGCGCAAAATCAGCGCCTCCGCATACCTACATCGGAGCCTACCTGTGGTCGCAATACGCGTTTAAAGCTGATGCAATGTTGCATTTCGGCACCCATGGAAGCCTTGAGTTTACCCCGCAAAAGCAAGTGGCATTGAGCAACAACGACTGGCCCGACAGGCTGGTAGGAGCTGTTCCTCACTTTTACTACTACACCATTGGCAACATTGGAGAAAGCATGATGGCCAAACGGCGCTCGTATGCCACTACGGTTTCGTACCTCACACCTGCGTTTATGGAAACCAACGTGCGGTCACAATTCAAATCGCTGCAAGATAGAATCAGGAGCTACTACAAAGCGGATGAGAGCGGCCAGCCTAAAGCTTCGCTGGCTATAAAAAAAATTGCCGTAGAAATGGGGTTACATCGCGAGCTACGTTTGGATAGCGTGTTGACCAAATCCTATAGCACAGAGGAAGTTGAACGTATAGAAAATTATGCGGAGGAAATTTCTAACGAAAAAATGAATGGACAATTTTATACCACAGGGTTACGGTATACTCCTGAAAACATCCGTTCATCCGTCATAGCTATGAGCGCCGACCCTATTGCATACAGCTTGGCCGCTTTGGATAAAGAGCGAGGAAAGGTAACGGATAAACAGCTAAGAAGTAAACCGTTTTTTACATCTCACTACCTTGAGCCAGTTAAACATCTGATTAACAATGTATTATCAGGAAAAGCGGTCAGCCATACTCTTATTTGCTCTGTAGCCGGAATTACTCAAAAAGAATTAACGGAAGCGAAAACCATGCTTGCTCCCCGTAGCGGCATGGCGGCAATGATGAGCGCCGTTGAAGCTAAAAAAGAAAACGGTAAGCATCCCGCCAATGCTCCCAAAAGTGGCAAAGGTCATCCCTCGTGGATTCCCAAAATGGGAAGTCGTCCCGAATCGACAAAAAAAGGAGAAAAGCCGAAAGACAAAGCTGCCACTGCCCAGTTTGCAATGCCCACATACACAAAGGAGCAAAAAGATCATGCCCGTGCCATTGCCGAAATCGAACGAACGATTAATAACATTACCGTTTACAAAACAGCGCTGGAGCAAAGCCCCGAAATGGAGCTAAAATCCATTTTAAATGTGCTGTCGGGCGGATATGTTGCTCCGTCACCAGGCGGTGACGCTGTTGCCAATCCGCAGGCTGTTCCCACGGGGCGTAACTTGTATGCGGTAAATGCCGAAGCCACCCCGTCTGAAGTTGCCTGGGACAAAGGTGTTGCTCTGGCAACCGCCACGCTGGAACAATACAAAAAGCAGCATGGCAGCTATCCGCGTAAGGTAAGCTACACATTCTGGAGCAGCGAATTTATAGAAACAGAAGGAGCCACAATCGCTCAGGTATTGTTCATGCTGGGAGTGGAGCCTGTGCGCGATCTGTTCGGACGTGTTTCGGATTTGAAATTAATTTCTTCCGAAACCTTAGGTCGTCCACGCGTTGACGTTGTAGTACAAACTTCGGGACAGCTTCGAGATCTCGCAGCATCCCGGCTGGCTCTGATTAGCCGCGCTGTTGAAATGGCGGCCGCCTCTACAAATGATCTGCTTGGAAATTATGTTTCAAAAAGCGCCGTAGAGGTAGAGCGGCAGCTGGTAGAGCAAGGTGTACCTCCGCAGGATGCCCGCACGATGTCAACCCAACGCGTATTTGGCGGAGTAAACGGCATGTACGGAACTGGTATCCAGGGAATGGTTACTGCGGGTGATAAATGGGAAAGCGAAAAGGAAATTGCCGATACCTACATTCAAAACATGGGAGCCGTTTACGGGAACGAAAAAGACTGGGGTAGCTACAAAGCCGGACTGCTTCGCGCCGTGCTACATAGTACAGATGTTGTTGTACAGCCCCGTCAAAGTAACACTTGGGGAGCATTGAGCCTCGACCACGTTTATGAATTTATGGGAGGTATGAACCTCGCCGTTCGCAACGTTACAGGTAAAGATCCCGATGCTTATTTTGCCGATTATCGCAACCGGAATAATGTTCGGATGCAGGAGCTGAAAGAGGCTATCGGCGTTGAATCGCGCTCTACAATATTTAACCCCACATACATAAAAGAAGCCATGAAAAGCGGTTCTTCAGCGGCCTCACATATTTCCGAAATCGTTACCAATACGTATGGATGGAATGTAATGAAACCGGATGTTATAGATAAAGAAATGTGGGATAAAATTTACGGCGTTTACATCAAAGATGAAATGAAGCTGGGAGTGCAGGATTACTTCAAACAATCCAACCCCGCCGCCATGCAGGAAATTACTGCCGTAATGATGGAAGCTGCCCGTAAAGGCTTATGGAAGGCAAGTGAGCAGCAGCTGACGCACATTGCAAAAATGCATACGGACTTGATAAAAAAGTTCGGTCCAAGCGGTTCTGGATTTTCCGGAGGTAACGCCAAGCTACAAGATTTTATTGCCAAAAAAGTATCGCCGGAGGCAGCAAAGAGCTACACTCAACAAATTCAGCACATGAAAACGGGCAGCGCATCCGTCGAAAGCAAAAACGGAACAGTGTTGAAGAAAAGCGAACTTTCACAAGCTCCTGAGGGAGAGAAGAATAAACCAAACAGACTCGTTATCGTTGTTGTTACTCTCACGGCATTTGTTGTGCTGCTGATTATTCTTCGCAAGAAACGTAAGAATTGAGAATAAAAAAAACAGCTGACGCTCAGCTAAAGCATGGAATTGATCGTCCAGATATTGATGCTATTCATTGTGGTGAACTGCATCTTCAAGCTCAGCTTTTGGAAGTGGTGGCAAGCGCTGATATTCGCACTCCTTTGCGCCGGATGCATCGTAGCCGGCTATCCGTTAGCCATACTACAATCCAAGACACAAATAGCCGATTATTTGCAAAATGCAAAGGCCATGCAAAACGCTGCGATACTCGTAACTATAGAATCGATGGTTTGTTTCGGGTTCTGCTTTGCCGCTTTAGGCAGCCTGTTTGGCAAAAAGGCAAGCCAATGGGTAAAAGCACTCTTTTGGTATCCGGGATTGCTGATTTTTCCGGTTCTATTTTACGTGCTGACTCAAACCATATTTGCCCTGCCCGGCATCACCTTTTCGGCAATAGCTAACAATTTGGCTATCATAATATTAGCCGTACTACCCTTGCTTAGTTACAGCATCAAGCGGCTGATTCCCGAAAATGAGCTGCGTCTGGAAGTACATTTTTTGGTCAGCCTGTTCGTATGCATTCTCGGGTTGATCACCACCGTAAATGGCAATGTAGCTTACGCCGTAGCGAGCGAGCCAATCAATACTAAAGCTACCATGCTATCCGTCGGACTCTTTCTTTTGATGTTTCTGGCGGGTATAGCAGTCCATAAATTAAGGTGGATTATTTTTCGAAAAAAACAACGTAAAACTAAGTAAAATGGAGCTTGTATCTAAAGCATTATTTTGGGTGGCTAACGGTCTACTGATCCCGGACATCATTATTCTCTTGTGCCTGTTCGCTCGTTCGTTGCTGCTCATAGGGAGTTTTTACAACCAGTTTATCACCAAGCGTAAAAACGATAAGCTGCTCGTTGGCAAAATCAAAAAACTCTCAATGGAAAGTGTTTCTGACTTAAAAGCAACTTTACCAGATAAAGATAATTCTCTGTTTATCAAATATTTACGCGATATGCTATATTCAAAATCCGGAGGAGCATACGATGAGTACCTGATATGCAATCTGGAGAATGAGGCCGACAAAGATTTGTCGCTTTCCAAAATGTTAGCCAAAATGGGACCCGTACTAGGGCTCATCGGCACGTTAATAGCCATGAGTCCGGCTTTAGTAGGGCTATCCACCGGCGACATTTCGGGAATGGCGTACAATATGCAGGTGGTTTTCGCTACCACCGTAGCGGGCCTTGTTGTAAGCGCCGTAGGATTGGTAACGCTGCAATATAAGCAACGCTGGTACGCCAAAGATATCTACAGCTTAGAGTATGTTTCACGCGTAATTACAGGCAAAAAATGAGAAGTAAACGACGTACTACTTTCAAAGAAGAGGACACCGATCCGCTAAGCGTTGTGGTTAACCTGTTCGACGTTGCCATGGTTTTTGCCGTAGCGCTGATGGTTGCTATGGTAATGCACATGAACCTGACCGAGGTGTTTACAAAAGAAGATTTCACTATTGTCAAAAATCCGGGAAAAGACAACATGGAAATTCTTACCAAAGAAGGGGGTAAAATCAGTAAATACACTCCTTCGGATAATCAGCAAAATAGCGGCAAGAAGGGGAAAAAAGTCGGTATTGCTTACGAGCTGGAAAACGGAGAAATCATTTATGTTCCGGAGTAGTTGCAGAAAAATTTAGAAGTAGACCACCGTGATATTTTTGATACTGCTATGGCAACATCCGAGCAATTGCTTAGCTATTTGCCCCGGGTGAAAAACAAAAAGTCCTGCGACCGCAGGACTTTTTTACAGATACAAATATCATCTTTTGGAAAAAATCGGCGAATACCTCTATACTGTCATAATTTCCTTCTCCTTTTTCTCCAGCACCTCGTCTACCCTCTTATTATAAACGTCTGTATGCTTTTGAGCCTCAGCCTCGGCATCCTTTGCAACATCTTCCGACAAGCCGTCTTTCTGCATTTTCTTTATAGCCTCAATCGCATCTCGACGTGCATTTCGAATGCTCAATCGCGCATGCTCGCCCTCAACCCTCACCTGTTTTACCAAATCTCTACGGCGTTCTTCGGTCAGAGCAGGTACGTTTATACGAATGTGCTCACCGTTGTTTTGTGGAGTCAAACCCAAGTTAGCCACCAATATCGCCTTCTCTATAATGGGCAACATGTTCTTCTCCCACGGTTGTACCATAATAGTACGAGCATCCGGCACAGTAACGCTGGCAACTTGAGCCAGTGCGGTAGGCGCGCTGTAGTATTCCACCATCACGCCATCAAGCACGTGGATGTTAGCCTTACCGGCCCTAATGGTTAATAGCTGATTATCAAGATGTTCAATGGATTTATCCATTTTGGATTTAGCAAATGTAATTTGCTCTTTCGTGTTACTTGCGTCCATGGCGTAAGCTGTATTTTATGGTGATAATTTATTTTACATCAATATATGGTTGTAAAGGTAAATAATTTGCTGCATTTATTCAAATGCTAGAAGGATACGGCCACTTCCACTACCAGCTTATTGTGCAGCGAAGCATCATCGTCGTACGTGGATGGCTTATCTTTCACAAAGTAAAGCTCGGCATTGAAGCGCAGCTCGCCTAAAATATTTTTTTGCCTTATCACACCGACGTTCAAACCGACAGTAACTCTCTGTATATCAGTAAATTCGATGCCGAAAGGAGTAGCCATGCCAAGGTTATTTCCTACATCGTAGCGTAAGGTTGGCTTCAGGTAGTGAACGTACTTGTTGGGTGTAAAGTCATGCACATAGTATCCTTGAATAAACGCAGCGCTCAGCTTTTCTGTTATGCTATCGGTCACATATCTCTGCGCATACTCACACTCTACCCCAAAATTTTTGGCTATATACCTGAATTCCGCATTTACCATGCGTAAGTCATCCCCCACAGGAGTATGACCTCCATAGTAGCTGATTGCACCACGTGCACCTGTTTTCATCCCCGCGTCAATGCGCAATGCATAATTTAAATCGTTACCCCAAGCGCTGGTGTTAATACTCTCTCCATTGAATACTCCTGCGCTAAGGGTAACCGGTGCAAAATCCTTCAGGCTGTAGCTGAGCATGGCGCCAATATCGCGAGAGCCTATAGCGCCAATCTCCCGTCTACTATTCATTGGATAGGTGGTTATGTACTGCGACAAAAGTGAAATGTTCGAAAAGTAAATTTCTACCGGATTTTTGTCCAACTCCGTACTAAAGCCAAAACTTTGCTGGCCGGCTATAAATGAGAAATTTCCAACCTCATATCCGGCATAAAAATCCAGCGGCATAAAGCGTCCGGCGTTGCTAAGATCAACCTGCATGCGATAAAAAACCTGAGACAACACCCGACCTTTTAACCCCAACCTGGCATTACGCACCTCCATTCTACTATAGCCATTTTTAAAGTCATGCTCCATTTTTATTTTCAACTTTCCGTCAAAAACAGGCGGCTTAATATCGTATGCAAGGCTATCGGATTCTTCAGCAACGGTCAAAGAAGCAAAAGACAACAGCAGCATGCTAAGAAAAAAATGCTTCATGAAAATACGATTCAAATAATTTCTATTTCTTACAAGTAGCTTTCAATCGGATCACAGGTGCACACCAAATTTCTATCTCCGTAAGCGCTATCTATTTTGCTGACGTGAGGGAAAAACTTATTCTCCTTTATCCACTCCAATGGGTATGCTGCCTGCTCACGCGTGTACGGGTGCGACCATGTACTACTGCACAGCTCCCGTGCGGTATGTGGCGCCATCTTCAGCACATTATCCGCTTTATCTGCCGAGCCTGATTTTATATTCTCACACTCTTTTTTAATGGAAATAAGCGCTTCAACAAATCTGTCCAGCTCTGCCTTACTTTCGCTTTCTGTTGGCTCCACCATGAGCGTTTCCGCCACAGGGAATGACAGCGTAGGAGCATGAAAACCGTAATCCATCAAACGGCGGGCTATATCTGAAGCATCCACGCCATAGGTAGCTTTAAATGTGCGGCAATCAATAATACACTCATGCGCAATACGCTCTGTTTCAGATGTATACACGGTTGAATAGTGGGGTTGCAGCTTACGTGAGATATAGTTAGCGTTGAGAATAGCAATGGCAGTAGCCTGCTTCAAGCCTTGTTCGCCCATCATTTTTATGTAGCCATACGTAATGGGTAGTACGCTGGCGCTACCAAAGGGAGCCGCCGAAACTGCGGATATACTTTTTTCTGATCCTGTATTTACCACACTGTGAGAAGGTAAAAATGGGAGTAACTTTTTGTTTACACAAACAGGTCCAACACCGGGACCGCCGCCGCCATGCGGAATAGCAAAGGTCTTATGCAGGTTCAAATGGCAAACATCTGCGCCAATGTAACCGGGACTGGCGTAACCGCATTGAGCGTTCATATTGGCACCATCCATGTACACAAGACCGCCGTTATCGTGCACAATTTTCACCATTTCACGAATCTTACTCTCAAATACACCATGCGTAGATGGGTAGGTTATCATTACACACGACAATTTATCCTTATGCAGCTCGGCCTTTGCTCGCAAATCAGCAACATCAATATTTCCTTTCCCGTCACAAGCAACCACCACAACCTGCATACCCGCCATTGCGGCGCTGGCGGGATTGGTTCCGTGAGCGCTAAAAGGAATCAGCGCTACATTACGCTTAGCATCACCTTTGGATAAATGATACTGACGAATCATCATTAAGCCTGTATACTCTCCGTTGGCACCCGAATTTGGTTGAAATGAAGCACCGTCAAATCCGGTAATTGTAGCAATATCCTTGCTCAAATCTTCTATCAATTCATAGTAGCCCAAAGCCTGTTCTTTAGGCACAAAGGGATGCACATTGCCAAACTCGCTCCAGCTAACAGGGATCATCTCGCTGGCAGCATTCAACTTCATGGTGCAAGAACCGAGTGGAATCATGCTGTTAGCCAAAGAGATATCTCTGCGCTCCAGCTTTTTTATGTAGCGCATCAACTCCGTTTCGCTATGATACTTGTTGAATATTTTTTCGGTAAGAAAATCAGAAGTACGAGCAAATCGCCGAATCGCTGAATCGTTGACATGCTGAGCCGTTGAGCTCAATGAGCAACCAAAAAGAGAGGCGATACCAACTATCTCACTTGCAGTAGTCACCTCATCAAAGCTAATACGAATGCTGCTTTCTGAAGGATAGAAAAAATTAAACCCTACTGATTCCGCTGCACTTTTTATACTCTTGACATTTACCCCTTGCACCTCAATTGTGTCAAAGAAACTACCTGCAGCCAGCTTAAATCCTTTTGCTTTTAAAACCGACGCCAGCTGCAAAGCACAAGCATGCGCATGTTGTGCAATTGCCTTTAATCCTTGCGGCCCATGATACACAGCGTACATGCCCGCCATGCTGGCCAGCAGCGCTTGTGCCGTACAGATATTACTTGTGGCTTTTTCACGCTTAATATGTTGCTCCCTCGTTTGCAGCGACATACGCAACGCCTTGTTGCCCAACCTGTCTACCGAAACTCCAATAATTCGTCCCGGCATAGAACGTTTATTAGCATCCCTGGTAGCCATATAACCTGCATGAGGCCCACCGAATCCCATAGGAATACCAAAACGTTGAGTACTGCCAACAGCAATATCCGCTCCAAAGGCGGCAGGCTCTTTAAGCACAGCCAAGCTCAATATATCGGCCACAGCTGTTAGCAGCGCACTTTGCGCGTGCAAACGCTCCGCAAACGCCGTATAATCAAGTATCTCACCATTTGCCGCCGGATACTGCACAATAGCTCCAAAGCATTTATTACTTAATTTATCCGTAGCAAAATTTCCAACCTGAACTTCTACACCTGTAGGAGCGCAGCGTGTGCGAACAACATCCAGCGTCTGCGGAAAAATATTTTCATCAACGAACAGCACGTTACAACCTTTTGCAACAGCATCACGTGAGCGTAAATCCAACATCATGTGAACAGCCTCAGCGGCAGCAGTTGCCTCATCAAGTAAAGAGCAGCTGCTTATTTCCAATCCTGTAAGGCTGCACACCACGGTTTGAAAGTTTAGCAGCGCTTCCAAACGTCCCTGTGAAATCTCCGCTTGATAGGGAGTGTACGAAGTATACCAAGCGGGATTTTCAAAAATATTTCGCTGAATAGGAGCAGGAGTGGCGGTACCATAGTAGCCCATTCCAATGAAAGTACGCAGAGGCTTATTCTTTGCCGCCAGCTGTTTTATTTTTTGCGCATACTCAAATTCTGTCAATGCCGGGGATAACGCCAAGGGTTGCTGAATACGAATATCAGCAGGAATGGTTTGCTCCACCAGCTCATCTACGCTTTTCGCATCAACAGCATTAAGCATATCCTTAATATCAGCCTCGCTTGGCCCAATGTGACGCTTGTAAAAGGGAAGCATTTCGTTTAAAAAATTAGATTTTAATACGCTTGAAAAATTCGAATTTAAAGCTGAGTCCAGGTTATGGGTTGCAAAAATGGGTTTGTAAGGCGCTCACTACCAATGGTTGTCGGATAGCCATGTCCGGGCAGTACCTGAGTTTCGTCAGGCAGCGGCAGAATAAGTTGAGTAAGACTACGCATAATCTCATCATAATCGCCACCGGGCAAATCCGTACGGCCAATACTTCCCTGAAATAGCGTATCGCCGGTAAAAATCACGCTACGCTCCTTTGAGTATAATGCCACACAACCTTTGCTATGTCCCGGAACGTGTAGCACCTGTAGCGTAGTGTTGCCAAATGCAAATTCGTCCTCTAAAAACTTTGGCTTAGGCGGCGGAACCAGAGCAAAATTATACGCTTTGCCTTGCTCCTCTCCCGCCTCTAACATTGGTAAATCTGCCTTATGCAAATAGCTGGGAATGCTATACCGTTCACACAAAAATGCGTTGCCCAATATGTGGTCAATATGCCCGTGCGTATTGATCAGCGCTACCGGTTTTAGCTTACTTTGGTTTATAAAATCTACCACACGTTCCTCTTCACGGGATGAGTAGCAGCCCGCGTCAATGAATACGCACTCCCCACTCTCATCGTATGCCACGTAAGTGTTCTCCCTAAAGTCGTTGAAAACAAAAGTTTTTATCTGCATGTAAATAGCTTACAAGGTTATGAATTATTCTGCACTCCCTGCAGCATTGGAACAAAAGAGCACATTCCGTATTTTATTTGCTTGAAGTCGTGCTCATTCAAGCGTTCCACCACGTACATCTGCTGCACAGATTCGCCTCCTACCGGTATTACCATTCGGCCTCCCACAGCGAGTTGCTCCAGCAAAGCCTGCGGCAAGCTAGCAGCCCCACAGGTTACAATAATTTTTGAAAATGGCGCCTCCTCCGGTATACCTGCAAAGCCATCTCCAAAAATAAGATGCGGCTTATAGCCCATCTTACCTAGCATTTTTTTAGCAAAAGCATGCAATTCTTGCTGGCGCTCTATGCTAAACAAGCTCGCTCCCATCTCGCAAAGAACTGCCGCCTGATAGCCGGAACCCGTTCCGATTTCCAAAACTTTTTCACCCGGAACCACTTGCAACAGCTGCGTTTGCATGGCTACAGTATATGGCTGAGAAATTGTTTGCCCGGCTGCAATTGGAATAGCCTTATCGTCGTAAGCATGCCTGTCAAGAGCGCTATCCAGAAAAAAATGTCGTGGAATTTTTGCAATAGCGGACAAAACGCGTTCATCAGCAATGCCTTTTTCACGCAAAAGTTTTACCAACTTTTGCCTCAATCCCTGATGCCTGAACGAATCGAATTTATCCATTTTCACGTTTACAAAGATACGTTGTTGCTTTCAAAAGCGCCTCACAGACACTACCTTAGTTTTAGACCGTGAATAACTTTTAAATATCTGATAATCAAATAGTTAAGTATGATATAAAATACTTGTTGATAAATAATATTTGCAGATCGACCTAGTTGGCTATATTTGTATAATATTTTCATTTGCGTACAAAATGAAAGCAGCGCTAATTGGTTTTGGGAAACAACGCGGACGCTATGCCGACGTTCTACTGCGATGCGGCTGCAGCGCTGTAGACGTTGACTACGTGCCCGAGCACGCTCAAGTGGTACTGCTTTCCGAGGTACAAGAGCTGGACAAGGTACTGCCGCACATTCAATCATTGAAGCATGTATTTATCAAGCAGCACAGCTTATCCTCAAAAGATTTGCAGCAGATAGACAAAGTTGCCAGCGAGGCAGAAGTTGTTGTTCATTTTTCCGCTCCCAAGCTTTACGAGTGGAATATTCCGGACGTAATTCGCTTGATTGGCAACGTGAAGCTGATTCAGGTTTACAAGGATTACGACTACGCAAAAAAATTGCACAGTAGCGAGCTAAAAAATGAGCTACTAGCAGCAGCTTGTGTTGTCAGCTCCAGAATAAGCAACATTGTAAAATCTCGCTCCATTGTTCCGTGTGACTTTGAAGTGCTGGGCTTCAGAATTGATTTTGCCAACGTAGCAACCGCGCACTTTTGGCTAGGCAGCTCAACCTTTACCCCTCGACAAGAGGTGCGATTCTTTGGGTGCAACGGCATGGTGCTGCTCGACGATATTGCACGAGCTGTACACCTAAAAACGCTTGACGGAACGCTATTCACAACTCCGTTTTTATCTCCTGCCGATAGTGAAGAAAAAGAGCTGATGGATTTTATACAAAGCATAGCAAGAGGCCGCAAGCAAACCCTGCTATCCGCCGTAAATGCGGCTATTGCAAAAATTGCCGAAGAGCGCTTATCTCAGCTGAATAAGTAACGATTGAGCTGTTATCGAGCTTATCAATCAAAAGTACTAAGCATGGATACTTTTTTTCAAATCATATTCGCCCTCCTGATTTCAGGACTCATGGTATTCGGAGCTGTATTCTTTGTGCTACGCAAAATGTTAGCCGCCGATGCAAACAGGCGCAACATTGAGCTACTTCTCGCAGCAAAAGAGTTAACGCTGCCATTGCGCCTGCAAGCTCATGAGCGGCTTATGCTATTTTTGGAACGAATATCACTCGAGGCTATGGTATTGCGCTTGCGCAAACCAAATACTACCAACGCTGAATTGCACGCAGACCTCACCGCAGCAGTACGCAGTGAATTTGAGCACAACCTGGCGCAGCAAATGTACATATCGCAGGAATTATGGAATACTATTTGCATGGCAAAAAACACAACACTTACAGTGATAAATACAAATGCCCAGCAAACCGATCCGAAAAACAGCTCCATGCAGCTGGCGCAAATGCTGATAAAATATCATGTAAACAACGAACAGCCTACGGCTGATGCCATGAAGTTACTCAAAAAAGAGGTGGCAAAACTGTTCTAAAAAGCTGCAGTAAGCAGTAGCAGTAGGCTGCCGTGTGCGCTTGTTGTCATCCTGAGCAAAGCGAAGGAGCTCGGATTTGCACAATGGTGATACTTTGATGCAGCATGAGATGCTTCGACAAGTTCGGCATGACAACGTACACGCGCACCAAGAAATCGTCAATAGTAAATGGTTAAATGGTAAATTCGTACTTTTGGTTTCGGAGCCACGGTTCGTACCCTGCTTCTCGAATTGCCAGCTGTATTCCTTCAGCGTCAAGCTTGTAGCAGCTACCGGCAGATGAAACTACGTTTTCCTCCATCATAATAGAGCCAAAGTCGTTGGCTCCTCCCCACAGGCAAAGTTGAGCCGTGGATTTACCCACGGTAAGCCAGGAGGCTTGAATATTCGGTACATTATGTAACATTATCCGGGCAATAGCCACCGTGCGCAAATACTCTTCCGGCGTTACCGGCTGTACATCTTTGAAAAGAGACTTATCCGCAACATTTTCCAGCTGCACAGGCCAACAGATGAAAGCCAGAAATCCGTATGAATTTTTAGGCTTTTGCGCCTGTAAATCCCGTATCTTGCACATATGCTCAATACGGTCGGCACGAGCTTCAATATGCCCGAACATCATGGTAGCTGAGGTTGGCAGGTTGAGCAGGTGCGCTTCGTGCATTACATCCAACCATGCTTGTACATCCGGTTTCCCGGGCGAAAGTTTTTTCCGGATATCATCTACCAAAATTTCAGCTCCGGCGCCGGGCAGGCTGTCAAGTCCCGCTGCCACCAGTCGCTGCAAAGTTTCCCTGTAGCTTAGCTTTTCCAGCTTGGCAATGTGCGCAACTTCGGGAGGCCCCAGCGCATGTAGCTTCAACGTTGGATGTTTCTTTTTTAGGTCACGGAAAAGTTGTTCGTAAAAATCCAACCCGTATTTCGGATGCAACCCACCCTGCAGGAGCAGCTGATTACCACCTTTGGCAAAAAGTTCTTCAATCTTTTGCTCGTATTCGGCAAGCGTTGTGGTGTATGCCCTGTTGCTTTGCAAGCCGCAGTGAAAGGTACAAAATTTACAGCCGGAAATGCATACGTTTGTAATGTTTACGTTGCGGTCAATTTGCCAGCTTACTCCGTATCCCGGAACGTGTATTTGTCGGAGCTTGTTTGCCACAAACATTAAATCGGATAGGGGCGCTTGCTCGTATAGCAGCAAGCCTTCTTCCGGAGTTAAAGGCCTAATATCTAGAGCCTTTCTGTATAAACGGTTGAATTCCAAAGTTTAAATTTCAGATTTATTCGAGCTGCAAATTTACAACTCTCAAGTGGTGAGATTATTTTGTTTTTGAGTGGCATACGATATACTTACTGCAGCTGCCCACGGTCGCTTTTCTTTTTTAATTCTGTTTTTTTCCCTGCCTCAAAGTTGACTACACCCCTTTGAGTTGTTAGCTTTTCAAGCTGTGTAATGGGTACTTGTACAGTCCAAAAATTATTTGCCTTAGTGCCAACTTGTACTCCCAGTTTTTTGATACTACGCTCGGTTACCTCACCTGTAACGTACAAAAAGCCGCTCACGTAGTAGGTTTGGTTGTCGTTGTACAGGTTGTACTTTTCCGTTAGGCTTTCAGACGGTGCATACCCTGATTGGGTATATCCCTCGGCCTTCAAGTCGTTTAGCAGCATTGATGCTTGCAGGTCGAGGGTGGCAGTGGGCTTACTATTTGCACAACTATATATCAATGTGCTGTAAAACAGAATATTAGCAAACCAAAATTTCATAGGTAAAAGAAGGGGGTTAATTCTTCATCTAAAGTACAACAAAAAGCAGCAACCCGAATTTAGCTTAGCTTACATTAACCGCATTTTACCAAGTTGTGCACACACGCCAAGTTAAGATGTTCATTTCTTTATAATCGGTACGGGCGCAACTTTTATAAAATCTGACTATATTTGCGTGCATTTTTCAAATGCGTGAAGCTTAGTCGTAATCAACAATTACCTATAATCAACAAAACAGCTATGATTTATTCGCATGAAGTAGAGCATCAGTGCGTGGTTAAGCAAGGCCAGATGCATGGTGCCGCACCTATTCCTGAAGAGGGGAAATGGGTGAAGTCAAAGGAAATAAAAGACATCTCAGGTCTTACACACGGTGTGGGCTGGTGCGCTCCGCAGCAAGGTGCGTGCAAGCTTACGCTTAACGTGAAGGAGGGTATTATTGAGGAGGCTTTGGTTGAAACCATTGGTTGCTCCGGTATGACGCACTCCGCTGCTATTGCTTCGGAAATTCTTCCCGGCAAAACAGTTCTTGAGGCGCTTAATACTGACTTGGTTTGCGACGCTATCAACACCGCTATGCGCGAGCTGTTTTTGCAAATTGCTTACGGTCGTACACAATCAGCTTTCAGCGAAGGTGGTTTGCCTATTGGCGCAGGCTTGGAGGATTTGGGTAAGGGCTTGCGCTCTCAGGTGGGAACTATGTTCTCTACCAAGGCAAAGGGCGTACGCTACCTTGAAATGGCCGAGGGTTACATCAACCGTATGGCTTTGGATGCTGACGGTGAAGTTATCGGCTACGAGTTTATTCACATGGGCAAAATGATGGATGCCATAAAGAAGGGTACCGATGCTAACGAGGCACTGAAGAGGGCTACTTCTACCTACGGTCGTTTTACCGAGGCTACCAAGTACATCGACCCAAGACAGGACTAAAAAAGTCAACGGAAAGTAGCAAGCAAAAGCCCGTAGTGAATATGAAATAATGACAATAAATAATTATGAATTAAAAATTATGAACTATAAATTGTAAAACGTTATGGCATTATTTGAAAGTTATGATAGGCGCATTAAGCAGGTAGCCGCGGCGCTTAATCAATATGGAATAAAAGACCTCGATGAGGCAAAAAAGATTTGCGCAGATAAAGGTATTGATGCTTACCAAATGTGTAAGGACATTCAACCTATTGCATTCGAAAACGCTGCCTGGGCATACGTTGCAGGCTGCGCTATTGCGCTTAAGAAGGGTTGCAGGAAAGCTGCCGATGCCGCTGAGGCTATTGGCCAAGGCCTGCAGGCATTCTGCATTCCCGGTTCTGTGGCTGCTGACCGTAAGGTAGGTATTGGACACGGTAACCTGGCTGCTATGCTGCTGCGTGAGGAAACCAAGTGCTTTGCTTTCTTGGCTGGTCACGAGAGTTTTGCTGCTGCCGAAGGCGCTATTGGGATTGCCAAGTCAGCAAACAAGGTTCGTAAGGAGCCGCTGCGGGTAATCCTGAATGGCTTGGGCAAGGATGCTGCTATGGTAATTTCACGTATCAACGGTTTTACCTATGTACAAACTCAGTTTGACTATGCCACCGGTGACTTGAAGGTGGTACGGGAAAAGGCATACTCAAAGGGTGAGCGTGCCAGCGTTAAGTGCTACGGTTGCGACGATGTTCGCGAAGGGGTTGCTGTTATGCGCTCAGAAGGTGTTGACGTTTCTATCACAGGTAACTCAACCAACCCAACCCGTTTCCAGCATCCTGTTGCAGGTACTTACAAAAAGGAGTGCATGGAGCAGGGCAAGAAGTATTTCTCTGTAGCCTCAGGTGGCGGTACTGGCCGTACCTTGCACCCGGATAACATGGCTGCAGGTCCTGCTTCATACGGTATGACCGATACTATGGGTCGTATGCACGGTGACGCGCAGTTCGCCGGCTCATCATCTGTTCCTGCACATGTGGAAATGATGGGATTCCTGGGCATGGGTAACAACCCAATGGTAGGCGCTACCGTGGCGGTGGCTGTGGCGGTAGAAGAGGCAATGAAGTAGGTAAAAAAGCGTTGTCCCCCTGAGCCTGTCGAAGCATGGGGCGTGAGAGTCGGAATGACGGGACGAGAGAGATTCCTCCGCTACGCGGAGCCTGCCCCGAGCGAAGTCGAGAGGAGGACGGATTTTAACCGTAAAATCCGTGTCCTATCAAAGATGGGACACGGATTTACACGGAATTTCTTAAGTCAACTGTTGTCTGTCAATTTACTTTACGGTGTCCAGCGCCTGCTGGATGTCGGCCTTGATGTCGTCGATATGCTCAATGCCGACGGAGATACGAATTAGCCCCGGCTCTACCCCCGATGCCTTTTGGTCTTCGGGCGAGAGCTGCTCGTGCGTGGTGGCCGACGGGTGAATAATCAGCGACTTGGCGTCGCCAACGTTGGCAAGGTGGCTGAGCAGCTTGACGTTGTTAATCAGCTTATCGGCGCTGCCGGGGTCGCCTTTGAGCTTGAACGTCAGCACGGCGCCCGGCCCCTTGGGGAAGTATTTTTTGGCAAGGTCGTAGTACTTGCTGCTCCGCAAGCCCGGATAGTTCACGTACTCTACCTTGGCGTGCTTTTCGAGCCACTCGGCAAGCGCCTGCGTGTTCTGCACGTGGCGCTCCACGCGCAGCGAGAGCGTTTCCAGCCCCTGCACCAGCAGAAAAGAGTTGAACGGGCTGATGGTATTCCCCCAATCTCGCAGCCCCTCTACGCGGGCACGAATGTTGAAGGCAATATTTCCGAAAGGCCCGTTTGCGCCAAACACATCCCAGAACACCAGCCCGTGGTAGCTCTCCGACGGCTCGGTAAACGACGGGAATTTTCCGTTGCCCCAATTGAACGTGCCGCTATCGACGATTACGCC
>JAISBU010000054.1 GCA_031266015.1 Prevotellaceae bacterium
GCTGATAACGTGCTAACCGCAGACAACAGCCAGGGTACCAAATTCGACTACCTGCCCGTACGCTGCGTGTACGGCGTAGGAGAGGCCGTAGCGGCAGACGGTGCGGCAAACTTGCAGGATATGGGAGCGGTGAGCATAGCGCTACTTTCCGGTTCCTCTACCTTTGCCACCGGACAAACAATAATCCTAAGGGCGAATGTAACCACAATGCCAACTACAGCCACCTATAAGTGGATGGCTACCTCTACCAACGAAGCGCCGGAATGGGTAATTCAAAACTCGGCTACGCCAGAGCTGCTCGTTGTCGCTCCGGCTTTAACCTCTACTGCTGATGGTGTGTACAACATTAAGGTAGTGGTGGTTGCCGCAGGCTACACGCCAAAGGAAAGCTCCAACGCCGTAGCCGTAACCATAAAAACTAATTGCACCCCCCTTTCCCAGGGCGCCATAACAGGAGCTCCTGCCAACAACTGTAGCGGTGATGGGGTAGCCCTCACCGGCGGTAACGTAATCGGCGGCGACGGCAGCAACAGCTACTTATGGGAAATGCGTACCAGCACTACTGCTTGGGCTACCGCTGCAGGAACAGCAAACTCGTCAAATTACTCCGCTACGGCAGGCAGCGAGGTGAGATACTTCAGAAGAAAAGTTACCGCTTGTAGCGGCAGCGTATCTAACTACAGTACAGAGGTTTCGTTGAAACCATATCCTGTTGTAATTCAGGGTACTATAGCTAATCAAACCAGCTGTCCGGAAGTAGCTGTAACTACGGCTATAAATCCCAGTGTTAGCGGGGGAAATAGCAACTATACTTATCAGTGGCAAACGGCAACAACCGAGAGCGCTGCAGCGCCAACGGCAGGCTTTACAAATAGTGTTACTACTGCAAGTATTCAACCTACGGCACCTGCAAGCGATCAATACCTGTGGGTACGCCGTATTGCCAAAGCCTGCGGGGAAAATATGGCGGATACGTCAAAGGCGGCGTATATCTATGCTGCTGCTGGAGGTGGCATTGCCCAAACGGCAGCGAGCGCGACTTACTATAGTTGTCCGGGAAATAATCTAACGATTACCTTGGGCGCTGCTACGGGTGGTAGTGGTAACACCCCTACCTATACCTGGTACTACGGAGCATCTGCTGTGGCATGTACTACTGCAGTTACTGTAGACAATCAAGCAACAACAGGAGTTGCTTCGTTCAACAACAACGCCATTACAATTATCCCCAACGCAACAGCCGGCAACTATACAAACTACTTTAAGCGTTCTGTCACCTCTTGCGCTCAAACGATCACTACAACAACTTTCAGAGTATACAATGCACCTCCAGTAACAGCAAATATTTCCGGCGGCGGTGATAGTTTTTGCCCGAATACCGATGCTGCAATTACCTCGTCATATACCATTCCAAACGCTAATGGTACCGGTGCCGGAAGCATCGGAAGCGTGGGTGCTCCTACCTATCAGTGGCAAAAAATCAGTGCGGATTTAACCTCTTGGGCAGATGTGAATGGGGCAACTTCAGCCAGCTATACTCCGAAATCCCCTAGCCCTGCTGGAGAAACTTACTATCGTTATGTAATTAAGTTTGCAGGCTGCGGCAATGCTACTGCTACCAGCGCTAGGGTTAAGGTAAGCTCGATAAGTACGTTGGCGCAAGTTGTAAGTGGAGGTAATGTCAGCGTTTGTTCGGGGAGTACCGTCGCTTTAACCGGAACTGTTTCGGGAGCCGTTGGGACGCCTACCTTTCAATGGCAAAAGAGTACAGATAATATTAACTTCTCAAATATACCAAGCGCTACAGCTGTAGCCTACAATACCACGGCTAATGCTACGGTGGGTGTTACCGAGTATTACCGTAGAGTGGCCACCAGCAGCTGCGGTACTGCCATACCCAGCGCAAGCATGTTTATTACCTCCACCAACGGCGGGCTTACACAGGCTGTAACCACCCCTACTATTGCCGTTAACGGTTGCGGTGCAGGTAGCATTGACAACCTTACTATTACCCTTACGGGCGGTCAGGCGCACATCTTTCAGTGGCAAAAAAGCGCAACGGGAAATTCGGGCTGGACTAACGTTACCACAGGGGGAAATTCAATAAGCATTGAGATCCCCTATACGGTGGGAACTACCGCTTCCGACTACTACCACAGGGTGGTTACCTCGTGCGGCGTAACCGATACCTCCAAGGCGATACGCCTTGTGTACATGAATATTGAAACGCCCACCATTGAAGAGCTGCCTGCGATTTACAACGCATCGACTAAACTTGATGTTGCCATAAAGCCAACCATTATTGCCGGTCCCACTACCACCTACCAGTGGGAAACCAGCGCCAACCTTGCAGCGTGGAGTAGCGTGGCAAACGCAGCTAACCCCACCATTACCATAAAAACACCTGCCACCGCAGGCTCGTACAGCGACTACTATAGGTTAAAGTTAACATCTTGTGGTTCAAATGTTTATAGCAATGCGGTAAGAGCCTACGCTCAGCTAACCTGCCCCTACACCTTTGAGGATTTGGTGCCCGAAACCTGCAACGAGCGCACCGGGAGCGAGAAAAACTGGGAAGCCTACATTAAGGATAGCCGCGATGACAAGCAGTACCGCATAGTACAGCTGCCCGACGGCAACTGGTGGCTGGCGCAAAACCTTAACTACACCAACGGCCTCACCTATGCATCAGCCGCAAATATTCCTGCCGCCTCGGTTAGCAACACCAACCCTGTGCTATCAGAAGGATACTACTGGTGTCCCGGGCCATTAGCCAGCGCTGACTCCTGGGGAGCGGTAGCCTGCGAAACCTATGGCGCCCTGTATACATGGAACACCATAATGCGCTTGGACGGAACCGGCGCCATGCAAACGGCATCGGCAGCGGCTCCCAGCGGGGTACGCGGCATTTGCCCCGTAGGCTGGCACTTTCCCAGCGTAGCAGAATGGAACGCCATGTTCAACTGTGTTGAGGGCGATTGCAGCTCCACTTTACATAGCGATACCTACCAAAGCTATGTGGGCAATGCCGGAAAATATCTTAAGAGCGCGCCTGTAGGAACGGCCACAGCCACCAACCCCCTATGGAGGAATAACGCCGCTACGGTAGGAACGGATATCTACGGATTCTCTGCTCTGGGAACGGGATATAGGTATCATATGACGGGACTATTTAGTGGCGTAGGCGAGCATACGGTTTGGTTAGTTTCGGATGAGCGTGGAGCAGAGTACACCTACGAGACGAATGTCAACTACGCTAACATTGGCTCTCGAGTGGCTAATCCCTCAAAAGCCCAGGGCGGAAGCGTTCGCTGCGTGCGTGACCAAGAGGCGGTGCTTCCCTCTACCCCAACATTAATCTTTACCAGCGGCAATACCATTGGAGTCGGGGCGTCTGAGTTTACCGCAACCGTAGAGCCAAGCCACAAGGATGTGGCATGGACTTACATTTGGACGGTAGAACCTTCCGGCGCGGCAATTGTTGCGCCGCCCTCAACTACCAACGTCGGAAGCGCCGTGTACAATACAGCATCGCTAACCGCCTCTAATATAGGTCAAACATATAAGCTGAAGGTTTCGGCTACAGCACCGGATTATCCGGCTATTGCCGCAGAGCAGCTGCTTATACCTGTAGCATGCCCTTATACAAAAACAGACCTTATAACCTGCGTTCAGCGCACCGATGGAGATAAGAATTGGGAAATTACGTTTAAAGATTCGCGGGATCAACAAGTATATCGTGCGGTACAAATGCCCGATGGCAACTGGTGGCAGGCGGACGTAATGAAGTACATTCCGGAAGCGGATACTTACGGATTGTGTGGCGGGATTCCTATTTACAACTTCTCAGTGGCAAATGGTGGAGCGTATAGCAATACTATCCCCAGCGGAGTCAACGGGCTGTGCCCTTCAGGCTGGCACGTGCCCAGCGAGGCGGAGTACCGCCAAATGCTCTCCTGTGTTGAGGGAACCTGTGGCAGCGGATTCTGGACTACGCTTTCGTACGAAACCGCCACAAATGCAAACATTTCAAAAGTGGCCATTCAAAGGCTAGCCAGCAAATCGCACAGCCAGTCCAACTACTACGGTATTCTACTCTCAGAACCTCTGGATGGCTGGAACGGGTCTGCATGCGGTACAAATTTGCATACAAGAAATGCTACGTCTACCTTACGTCCAAACTTAACCAACTACATGATAACGGTGGAGGTTAAGGAAACCGAACTCATGTTTAGCAACGGCGATGCGTTTACAGCAACAACCGGCTGGGGAACTCCATTGCGTTGTGTATCAGATTATTATCTAAACATAGCGAACAAGCCTACGGTTGAAATTTGGAGCAATGCAGTAACCGCCAATGGCCAGCAAGTTACCTTTAAGGCCAAAAATCCTTTGGGTGGAACAGCGCCCTACGAGTACAGCTGGGATGGAGACGCTTGGGGAAGTACAGCTTCTGTAACCAAGACTATGTCTGTAGGAGTCAACGCCAGATTAAAGGTGCGTGATGCTACGGGAGCCGAGAGCGATGAGGTAACCAAAACCGTTACGCTTTCTACATGTGCTTACACATTTTCAGATCGAAACGCTTCGGTAGCCTGCTACCGGCGAGGCGATGGAGAAAATTGGTCGGCGGGTATTATCGACCCTCGCGATAGTAGACAATACGATATCGTTCAAGTAGGTTCTGCCTGGTGGCTCGCCCAGAATTTAGACTGGGATGGAACCGGAGATGCCCTTGCCGGTGCGGGAACAATGGGAGAAGCCGTAACCTGTGCCGATTGTTTAGGCAAGCAGGGGCGTAGATACTCCATCATGCAGGCAACTTCAGGTACGCCTTCAGGCGCCTTCATTGGAGATAACAAAGCCGTTAGCACTACCAAAGGCGTATGTCCGGCTGGCTGGCATCTTCCCAGCGATCAGGAGTGGCAAAATCTTGTATGGGCAATGGGTATTCCATGGACTAGCACAGGATCTCTGAACGTTTGGAATACCATACAACCACATGGAAATAAGCTGAAAATCAATACCGGAGGATGGACCGTTGGTACAACCGCCGATCCTGCGGCAGAAATCTACGGGTTCAACGCCGTTCGCACCCTTAATATAATGGAGAGTAGTTCATCTCAAGATAATCAAACCGTTACAGCATGGTGGATGACCTATAACAGGTCAATAGACGATCGCCCCTGCTGCTTTAAGTACATAGGATTAGGAGTTACTACCGGACTGGTAAATGATGAGATAGCAGGTAACGGAAGTAAAGCCTTTATTCGCTGTGTAAAAGATTAACAATTTCATACACAGCGATTTAAACCTCGCTGAGCGTATAAAATCCTTTAGCTGATTTACCTGTTCGCATGGGCTTTGCAGAGCCTCCGGTGCGGGAGGGTTGGCTGAGGGATTTTTTTTAATGAAAAGTTGAGAATGAAAAATTAAAAATATCACGGCTGCACTCCGCCATTGGAAATATTCCACCGGTTAACATGCTAAACAGGTAGCGAATTATTTGACCGTTACAGCAGCTAACGTAAAAACGTATGTGGAAGAATGTTTATCTTTGTAGCCGGTTG
Organism: Prevotellaceae bacterium; assembly: GCA_031266015.1. Lineage (GTDB taxonomy): Bacteria > Bacteroidota > Bacteroidia > Bacteroidales > UBA932 > JAISBU01. The sequence continues at coordinate 5,571 of JAISBU010000054.1, forward strand.
GAAGGCTACTTCAACAAAGATAGATAGTTATTTGATAATCAAAACATTATAAACATAAATGACCCCATTCGACGTTTATCCGTTATGGCCTGTTGAGCCGGTTAAAGCCCAAGGATGCTATGTGTATGATGCCAACAGCGCACGCTATCTTGATTTTTACGGAGGCCATGCGGTAATTTCCATCGGGCACACCCATCCACACTACGTGAAGCGGGTAACGGAGCAGCTCAATACCGTTGCCTTTTACTCCAACGCCGTACAAAACTCCCTGCAAACGCAGCTGGCGGATAAGCTGGGTAAAATATCCGGATATACAAGCTACTCTCTATTTCTCTGTAACTCAGGGGCAGAGGCCAACGAAAATGCTATTAAGCTGGCCTCCTTTCATACGGGAAAGAAAAAGGTGCTGGCCTTTGGCAGGGCTTTCCATGGACGTACATCCGGAGCCGTTGCGGCAACCGATAACCCTAAAATCGTGTCGCCGTTCAATGTAACCCCTAATATTGAGTTTGTTCCGTTGAACAACATTGCCGCAGTGAAGGCTCAGCTGCAAAGCAACGAATTTTGTGCTGTAATTATCGAAGGTATCCAGGGCGTAGGTGGAGTAATTATGCCTGACGACGAATTTCTGCGAGATTTACGTGCGCTTTGCACACAGCACAGCGCTTGCCTGATTGTGGACGAAATACAGAGCGGTTATGGGCGTACAGGAAAATTCTTTGCGCACCAGTGGGCGGGCATAGCGCCGGATCTTATCACCACGGCCAAGGGTATGGGCAACGGTTTTCCCATTGGCGGGCTGCTTATTTCTCCGGCATTTAAGGCAGTGCACGGTATGCTGGGAACTACCTTTGGCGGAAACCGGCTAGCTTGTGCAGCGGCTTTGGCTGTTTTGGAGGTTTTTGAATCCGAAAATTTGCTGGAGAATGCCAAAAGTATGGGGCAATTGCTCATGGGCGAACTCCGTAATATTTTGGAAATAAAAGAGTTACGTGGACGAGGGCTGATGATTGGTATAGAATTAACGTCCCTCGCTTCCGAAACTCGTAACAAGCTCCTTTTTGCTCAAAAAGTCTTTACCGGCGCCTCCGGAACACATACGATTCGCTTACTGCCACCACTTTGCATTAGTAATCAGCAAGTTGACGAATTTATGGTTGCCTTTAAAAAATCACTGTCTTAAGGCTCTGTGGTTGCCGATTTTATAATAAAATTTATGTGCTATATTTTACTGTGAAAAAAAGTATAAAAATAATGCTCTATGTAATCTTACCGTCAGTAGCCTTACCGGTTGGATTTATCCTCTGGTCAATAGCTACCGAATATCGCCCCAAAGCGGTGGAGTTGATAGAGGAAAATCATAATACACAGAAGGTTATGAACGAATTCACTATTTCTATATGGAATATCGGTTATGCGGGAATGAACGCTGAAATGGACTATTTTTTGGATGGCGGAGCGCAAAATTGTACAACGAAGGAACAAACACAGAGCAATTTACAGAATATTATTACGACTTTAAATTCTCTATCAACCGATTTTTTCCTGCTTCAGGAGGTTGATGAGAGGTCTAAGCGCAGCTATCATATAGATGAATTTCAGCAAATTGCGGATTATTTACCGAGCTACCATTTAAGTAAGGCCTATAACTTTAAGGTCAGCTACGTTCCCGTTCCTCTTACAAATCCTATTGGAAAGGTGAGGGCTGGCTTGGCTACGCTAAGTGGAGTCAAGCCAAGTAAGGTGGAGCGCTATTCTTACCCTAACGGAAAACCTTGGCCTGTAAGTCTTTTCCATCTCAAACGATGTTTTATGGCGAGCAAGTTTAAATCATTGAATAACAGCAGTTTATATGTAATAAATACCCACAATTCCGCTTTTGATAATAGGGAACAGCGCAAGAAAGAAATGGAGTATTTGCGCTCTGTGGTAGAAAACTTTTACAGACAAGGCGCCTACGTAATAGTTGGAGGCGACTGGAATCAGGTGCCACCGGATTATCCAACGGAGCCAGCAACCAGGCAGTACACGCCTAACCGTATGTCCCAAGAATTGCTGCCCGGGGGCTGGCAAGTAGCTTACGATAAGTCAGCTGAGTCTGTACGCTTTGCCAATGAGCCGTATATGAAAGGACATACGCTCACGGCAACGGTGGATTATTTTCTTGTGTCTCCCAATGTTGAGGTGCTGGAGGTTGGTACTCGTGAGTTGAACTTCCAGAATTCAGACCACAATCCGATTTCGGCTAGATTTCGGCTAAAAGAATAGCGTTTTTTGTTCCTTTTTTGTACATCAAAAAAGGAAGATTGATGATGATTTTTTCTACAAAAACTGCGTTAGGAACGTCAGCACCATTAGTACCAGCAGCTCTATGCTAGCTAAGGTGCGGAACTTTGTAAGCGCAAAGTAGTTGGCCGCCAGTATGCTGGCAGGAATGGCGAATACCGGCATCAACAGCATAGAGCCCGACGGTAGTACAAACGACACTACTAGGAGCACAAAAAATGCCCAAAGCAGCAGGGTGTGTATCTTTTGTACCTTTACCTTGGATGTAAATAATCCTCTGATTATCATTAATATAGCTTGTAAGATAACAAGCAGAATGTAAACCAGATAAATCCACTCAATGGGGCGGCCATTTTCGAAAATCCAATTCGAAATTGAGAATAGGCAGCTGTAGTAGGTGATGAAAAGCAGATTGAAATCATCGAGCAGTATATAGTAGCCAACGCCTGCGTATAAAAGTGGGGTGGCCGTTCCGACTAAGGCAACTACCCACTCGCGCCATTGAAACGGCGACCTGAAAAGCAGCAGCGCTACGGGCAGCAGAAGTAGTAAGAATACTGCCGGCGCTGAGAATAGCGAGGCTAGCGACAGGCAAAATCCGGCATAAAATAACGAGGCGTAAATCTTTCCCTCGCCTCTGTATACGCTGAACAAAGAGCTTAGAGCCGCCATGAAAAACAGGGCCGCTACGTAAGCTCCGTTCATCCACTTTTGTGCCGGAAATGCGGAGCAAATAAGTATGAATAGCAGCGATGGTAGGTAAACGGCTTCTTGCGTTACAAAGTTTCTATTACTCAACCTCAACAATAGCATCGCTAAAGCGTACATGAAAACAAAGGCGCAAAGCGTAGATGCCAACGGGTTGAGCTCAACCAGCTGTATGAGCAAAAACTCCAGCGGCATCATGGGTACGTCATCCGAAACCTGTGTAGGATCTAGAAAATTTCCCATCCACAGCGCTGCAGAGCAAAGCAGCGCTGTTAGAATTACAATGACCGGATTCTTTTTTAAAATGGAAATCATCGCAAATTTTTCTGTTTTGTGTTGACGATTTTTCTTGTAATTAGCTGTGTGACAACTATTTTATGCAGGCTGCGATTCCAAAATTCTCTTAATAACGGTTTGTGCGCTTACCTCTCTGTTTGCCGCCTCTTTAATAACGATAGATTGTGGACCTTCGATCACTTCGTCCGTAACAATCATATTGCGGCGCACGGGCAGGCAGTGCATGAAGTAAGCGTTGTTGGTCAGCGCCATTTTCTCCGCATCCACCGTCCAGCTGCGATCCTTGCTCAGGATTTTCCCGTAGCTGTCTCCGAAGTAAGCAGACCAGTTTTTAGCATAAATGAAATCCGCACCCTCAAAAGCCTTCCGCTGGTTGTACTCAACCTTTGCTTTGCCGACAAATTCCGGCGCAAGCTCATAGCCTTCCGGATGAGTAATCACAAAGTCATAAGCCGTGGCGTTCATCCACTCAGCAAAAGAGTTGGGCACCGCTTGCGGCAGTACGCGTGGGTGCGGCGCCCATGTGAGGACTACCTTTGGTTTTGCTGTTTTCTTGTGCTCCTCAATGGTTATCAGGTCGGCAAAACTCTGTAGCGGGTGGCGGGTAGCCGCCTCCATGCTTACGACAGGTTTGCCCGAATACTTTATAAATTGGTTCAAAACTACCTCGTTGTAATCGGCCTCACGATTGTCGAATCGGGCAAAAGAGCGCACTCCGATAATGTCGCAGTAGCTGGCCATTACAGGAATTGCTTCCAAAATGTGCTCCGACTTATCGCCATCCATTATCACGCCTCGTTCCGTTTCCAACTTCCACGCACCCTGGTTGACGTCCAACACCATTGTATTCATACCCAGGTTCATAGCCGCTTTTTGAGTGCTAAGGCGGGTGCGCAGGCTGGAGTCGAAGAATACCAGGAGCATGGTTTTATTTTTGCCAAGGGTATCCCAGGCAAAAGGTGTCTTTTTAACCTCCAGCGCCTCTTTCACCGCTTGCTGCAGGTTGTCAATATCATATATAGAAACAAAATTCCTCATAACTATTTGATTATAACATAATTACATGATTGAACACAAGACCGTTTACCTTTGGAAGGCTAACAAAGATAGCATTTTTTGCTCGTTTAGCTTTAGTAAACACCATGCGGGGATGAAAATCCTTTAGGGTTTAGTACTTTTGCAGCTCTTACTTTTTAGTAAATAGGTAGCTATCAGAAATTTATTTTTTAAGTCGGAAATTGAACGTAAAAATTATTCGGGCAGATGCATCGCATGTGCCTTATGCCCAGCGCGTTTGTGATTTGATTTACGAGTCGGCACAGCAGCGTGGTACCGGCATTGCCAAGCGTACACCGGAGTATGTGGGTGATAAAATGGCTGACGGTAAAGCCGTAGTTGCGCTGGACGGACATAGATTAGTAGGATTTAGCTATATAGAAACATGGGGACACGGAAAATTTGTGGCCAACTCCGGTCTTATTGTAGATCCGCTATACCGCAACATGGGCCTGGCCTACAAGATTAAGAAGAAGGTTTTTGAGCTTAGCCGGGAGCTATATCCCGATGCTTGCATTTTTGGTATTACTACCGGTCTGGCCGTAATGAAGATAAATTCTGCACTGGGTTACGTTCCCGTTACCTTTTCTGAGCTCACCGATGATCCTGTTTTTTGGAAAGGCTGCGAGGGATGCCGTAACTATGACATACTGACTCGTAATAATTATCGTATGTGCCTGTGTACGGGCATGTTATACGACCCTCGTAAGCATCAGGGTTGGTTTGCCAAGGCTTTGGATAAAGCCGTTGAATTTTTGCCTCGTGCGCAACGCTTGCGCTTGCAGTGGTGGATGCGTCGTCGTTGGGCAAAGCGAAAAATTCAGCGACAAAATCGTGCGAAAGCCAGAGCAGAGAAAAAATGAGTTGAGCTACTATATATAAAGTAAAACTTTAAGCATAGATAGCTAATATTACTTGTGAACATAATTTTATCAAGATAAAAATAATCAATAGCCAACAATGAAATGGGAAAAGTACTGGTTGCTTTTAGCGGGGGACTCGACACCTCTTTTTGCGTCAAATACCTCAAGCATGAAAAGAATATGGAGGTACATACCGCGCTTGTAAATACCGGAGGTTTTAGCGCGGAGGAATTATCCGGCATAGAGAAAAAGGCGTTGGAGTTGGGCTCCTTGAGCCACAAGAATATTGACATTACGGAGGAGTACTACCAAAAGTGCATCCGCTACATGGTTTACGGTAACGTACTTAAAAACGGAACCTATCCTTTGTCCGTAAGCTCTGAGCGTGCCTTCCAAGCCATGGCTACCATCAGCTATGCGAAGGAAATCGGCGCAAAGCATATTGCGCACGGTAGTACAGGCGCCGGAAATGATCAGGTGCGTTTTGATCTTATTTTTCAGGTGATGGCACCGGAAATTGATATTATTACTCCGATTCGTGACCTTAAAATTTCTCGTCAGGACGAAATTGACTACCTGAAAAAACATGGCTTTGATTTTCCATGGACAAAGGCGAAATACTCTATTAATCAAGGACTTTGGGGAACGAGCGTAGGCGGCGTAGAAACGCTAAAGGCAGGTGGCGAACTTCCTGAAGAAGCATATCCTATTCAAGCTACAAAAACAGGAGAAGAGAAGATCCATATCGGTTTTGAGAAGGGACAAGCCGGGAGCCTTAACGGCAAAAAAATGAATCCGGTTGCGCTTATACAGACGTTGCATGAGGTTGCTGCCCCTTACGGTATCGGTCGCGATATTCACGTAGGCGATACCATCGTTGGTATAAAGGGACGCGTAGGCTTTGAAGCCGCGGCTCCGCTTATCATCATCAAAGCGCACCAGCTGCTTGAAAAGCACACGCTGACCAAATGGCAAATGTACTGGAAAGAAATGTTGGGCAACTGGTACGGCATGTTGTTGCATGAGGCGCAATATCTGGATCCTGTGATGCGTAACATGGAAGTGTTTCTGGAGTCAACGCAAGAGTTTGTGACGGGTAGCGTTGAGGTGTGCCTGCAACCCTACCATTTTTCGCTTGCGGGCTGCAGCAGTGAGCACGATCTTATGAGCAGCGTATTCGGAGAGTATGGCGAAATCAACAAGGCTTTCACCGGCGACGATGTAAAAGGATTTACTAAAATCCTGAGCATGCAGATGAAGATTTGGAAGGCTATAAACAAATAATTTTACAATTTAGATTGGAGAAGTGCAGAGTAGAAAATTTGTAAATCGTAAATTGTAAAACTGCAAAATTTAAATGATGGATTCAAAAATTTCGGTAGGTATAGTTGGTGGGGCCGGTTACACAGCGGGCGAGCTGATTCGTATCCTTATAAATCATCCTCATGCCCAAATAAAATTTGTGTACAGCACAAGCAACGCCGGCAATCCCGTAAGCGGCGTTCACACAGATTTACTGGGCGATACGGATTTGCAATTCTCGGGAGCATTGTCGGATGTTGATGTCTTATTTCTTTGCTTAGGGCATGGATTATCCGCTGAATTTTTGCAAAAAAACAGCATTGCAGAGAGCACAAGGATTATTGACCTTGGGAATGATTTTAGGGTAAATAATACCACCTGTGGCAGCCGTAATTTTGTTTATGGTTTACCTGAAATTTTCAGAGAAGAAATTCGAGTTGCGAAGAGTATTGCTAATCCGGGATGCTTTGCTACCGCTATACAGCTGGCTCTTCTGCCTTTGGCCAAAGCGGGATTGCTGCAAGATGACGTGCATGTAAATGCCATTACAGGTAGCACCGGGGCAGGTCGTTCGCTCAGCGAAACAGGTCACTTCAGCTATCGTAACAACAACGTGACCATCTATAACCCTTTTACTCACAATCATTTAGGTGAGATTAGAAAAACGCTGAAGCTGGCGCAGGAAGGAAAGGATGTGAGCCTGAAGTTTATTCCTATTCGCGGTAATTTTACCCGAGGCATATTTGCAACTCTTTACATGACCTGCAAATTGTCAGGAGAAGAAGCCGATAATTTGTATCGAAAATACTACGAAGATCACCCTTTTACGCATGTGTCCGCACACGAAATTTCGCTTAAAGAAGTTGTAAATACCAATAAGTGTTTTCTTCGCGTGCAAAAAGTGGCTGACCAGCTGCTAGTCGTTTCGGCTATTGATAACCTCTTGAAAGGCGCGTCAGGACAGGCGGTTCAGAACATGAACCTGATGTTTAATTTGTCCGAAAATTGTGGTTTACAGCTGAAACCTTTGGCATTTTGAAAATTATAATAGAAAAAATGGCCGTTTTTTTGAAAAGACCACCTATCTTTGTTGAGTTAATACCTCACCAGTAGGCTGGCTATTTCAATCAAAACTCCACTATGTGGTTTGCTCTTTATACCGCGGTTACTGCATTTGTTGTTGCATTCGTTCTGCTGCCCGTACTTATAAACGTGCTAACGAAAAAATTGCTTCTTGATGTTGGCGGCAGGCGGAAGATTCACAAAGGTTTTGTGCCCTCCATGGGTGGCGTGTCTATCTTTTTAGGCTTTGCCTTTGCTGTTGCCGTGTGGGTTCCTGTTAGCCAGCTGGAGCCTTATAAATTTCTTTGCGCGGCTGCTACGCTTGTCTTCATTACCGGTATGCGTGACGACCTCACGCCGCTGAGTCCTCGCGGAAAGCTGGTAATGCAGCTGGCAGCGGGAGCAATTGTTGCATGGGGTGGAGGAGAGGATGGAATTCGTATTGCTAACCTAGGCGGATTTTTTGGCATACATCAGCTTCCTTTGGTCATCAGCTATCTGCTAACCATTTTTGTCATTATCGTCATCACAAATGCATTCAATCTTATTGATGGGCTGGATGGCTTAGCCGGTTTGATCGGATTGTTTGCTTTTTCGCTATTGGCGGGGTGGTTTTTTCTGATTGCGGATGAGATGAATCATGGGTTTGCCTTTGCGTTGCTTTTTATTGCACTGGTTGGAGGTACGCTGGCTTTCTTGTGCTACAACTGGCATCCGGCCAGTATTTTTATGGGTGACACCGGTTCTTTGCTGCTGGGATTTATGTTATCGGTTGGGCTGGTGAAGTTTTTAGATTTAAACGCTGATCCGAATTTTGTGAGCTTCTTTAAGGTAGGCGCTCCTGTCAGCATGACTGCTGCAATAGGCATAATTCCAATATTGGATACCGGCCGTATTTTTTTGTTGAGAATAAGTCAGGGTCGCTCACCCTTTTCGCCTGACAAGCTGCACATACACCATTTGCTTATGCGTATGGGGCTTAAGCATTCCTACGTAGCGCTTATTATGGGTGCGCTGTACTTATCGGTTGTTGTAGGTATATACTTCCTTTCAAAATTGCTTCCGGATAATATTCTGGTGCTTATCATTATTGCTATGTGTGTGGGCTTGCACTTCCTGCTAAAGTATATTGTAGAAACGGTATTTAGTAAGCACAGGGAAGAACATTCAGTAGCACGCATAAGCTCTATAGATAGCGCGCTGCCGTAGCTTTGTGAGCTTATGTTTTATATGCTATTTAGGATTGTATTGTGATTGCTCCAGAATTTGTGGAGCATTGTTGTTGCGTAGTAGGTCGGTAATGGAAAGGTTTCTATGCCTGCGCATGTAGTTTTCTACAATTCTGTATCCCAAAAAGTTAGCCGATCTTCCGGGGGCCTCCTGGGAGAAACGAGCGGTAAACGGAGCCTCCTCCGTGAACTCTCTTATTACCCGGCTTTGGTTGCTGAAGAGCAGCTTGTTTTCTACCAAGTAGCGCCACATAAACGCCTCATTAGTAAGACATAGTTTGAGTTGCATGGGGGTAAAACCAAATACGAGGCTGTCCGGTTCATCGGGGAGCATTTTTTTTGTAAAGTAAAGCAATTTTCCCTCCCAAATTATTTTGCCCAGTAAATCTACGGATGCGTCCGGGCAAAAGCCTTGGGCAATGGAGTGCATTACCGCCGAAGGAATGTGTTCCGGAGTCATACTGTGAGCAATGTATTTGTAAAATCCCATCGTGGTGTACAGATCAAAGTCCGATCCTAAAAATCTATCCAACCCAATGGCTACAATGTTTTCTGCCAGTATAATAGAGGTGTTGAATCCTGAAACAAAGGCGTACGCTTTTGGCGTGCTGTCGTTTGGAAAAGCCAGCTTGTAACGCTTAAAGGCATTTGTCAATTTGCTATTCAGCTGGGCTTCGTCGGGAAAAACTTCCTGCGTTTTTTGATACGCTTTTTGTACAATAGTATCCGTCAAAAATTGTAGCAAATCGGCCTTAAATGTTGCATCTGTTTTCGGAGTTCCTACTTCTATAACACGCTCACAAAACAGGATGAAAAAATCACCATATTTTTCTTGAACTTTAGGCAGTTCTTCGTCAAAATTTTCAGACGTTATGGCAAATAAATCGTTGTCAAAGCGTTGTACCTCAATGCTTAAACTCATTTTATGTAATCTGGAGCGATCCGTATTGCATGAGGCAAAACCAAGAAGAGCAACCAGCGTGAGGCACAGTGTAAACTTTTTATTCATGGCAAACTAAATATGTTTTACAGCACAAAATTAGCAAGATACTGGTTATTCGTTCAAGAAAAACTATGAAAAAACAGGGTTTTGCCCATATAAAATGCTAAATTTGTGCGGCAAAATGAAAAAGTCAAAAATTTGTCGCTGTTTTTTCCGGCAGTCGACTCTAGTTTGTCATTCATAAATTTATTAAAATCATAAATCACGATGTCCAACAAAAAACTATTTACCGAATTTTCGCCCGTCTTGACCGAGCAGTGGGAGGAGGTGATTACCAGAGACCTCAAGGGCGCCGACTACGACAAAAAGTTGGTATGGAAAACTGCCGAAGGAATTGCCGTACGCCCCTACTACCGCGCCGAAGACCTGAAGCGCGTGAAGCACATGGATACCGAACAAGTGGGGCGCTATCCCTTTGTGCGCGGCACTAAAGCCGACAACAGCTGGCTTGTACGCCAGCGCTACTGCGCTTGTGCCGACAAGAAAAAGGCTAACGCTCAGGCGCTTGATGGCATGATGAGGGGTGTCAGCTCCCTCTCATTCTGCACTTGCGGCGTTCCTACTCAAGAGGAGTTTGACCAGCTGATGAAGGGCATTTACGCCGATGCCGTAGAGGTAAACTTTGTGGGCACAGGCTGCAAGGCATCGCTCGCCCTCATTGAGATGATGACGGCTTACGCCAAAAAAACCAACGCCAAGCCGGATAACGTATGCGGCTCAACCGGTTTTGATCCCCTTAAAAAGTTGACACAAAAAGGTTACGTTGGCGAACATGCATTTGAAAAAATAAAGACACAAATACTTGCTGCAAAGGAACTTAAAAGATGGCGTGTCATCGGAGTTTCAGGCAGCGCAATTCACAACGCAGGCGGTACCATTGTACAGGAGCTGGCATTTGCGCTGGTTATGGGTAACGAGTACCTTTCTCGCCTAACCGATATGGGCCTTACCGTAGATGAGGTGGCACGCCGCATGAAGTTTACCTTCAGCGTTGGCTCCACCTATTTTATGGAAATTGCAAAATTCCGCGCCGCACGCATGTTGTGGGCTAACATCGTTAACGCCTACAAGCCCGAAAAGGAGTGCAGCGAGCGCATGAAAATACATGCCGTTACCAGCGCACGGAACCAAACCGGCTACGATGCTTACGTAAACATGCTGCGCGGCACCACCGAGGCTATGAGCGCCGCCCTTGCAGGCGTTGACTCGTTGGAGGTACTGCCTTTCGATGCTTCGTTCCAAGCATCCGGTGAATTTTCAGACCGTATTGCACGCAACACGCAAATCCTGCTGAAAGAGGAATCGCACTTTGACCAAGTGGTTGATCCCGCTGCCGGCTCATACTACATCGAAACGCTTACGCAAAGCATTGCCGAAGAGGCATGGAAGCTGTTTAAGCAGGTAGAGGAAAAAGGCGGATACACGGCTGCGTTCAAGGCCGGATTTATTCAAGAGCAGGTAAAGGCTTCCGCCCAAAAACGTGACAGCAACATTGCTACTCGCCGTGAGATTTTGCTCGGTACAAATCAGTATCCCAATTTTACCGAAACGCTAAAGGAAGAATCGCGCAAAACTTTAATTATCAACAATATATGTGGTTGTGATGAAAACTGTGATTGTATTTCCGATGAAAAAAACAGCAGTACCTGCGGTTGTAGCAGCGATGCCAAGCCCGAGCAAATGGGCGAACCTCTGAAGCGCTATCGTGGCGCGCAGGCGTTTGAAGCCATGCGTATGAAAACCGAAAACAGCGGTAAGCAGCCGCACGCGTTCATGCTTACCTTCGGTAATCTGGCTATGTGCCGCGCACGCGCTCAGTTTGCCAGCAACTTCTTTGCCATAGCAGGCTTCAAAGTAGTTGACAACAACCGCTTCGGAACCATCGAAGAAGGTGTAAAGGCCGCGTTTGCCGCCAAAGCCGACATCATAATTGCCTGCTCAAGCGATGACGAGTACGCCGAGGCCGTTCCTCAAATCGCTGAAAAGTTGGGCAAAAACGGCATCCTTGTGGTGGCTGGCGACCCTGCCTGCAAGGCAGATTTGGAAGCTAAAGGCATTACGCACTTTGTTAACGTGAAGTCAAACGTACTCGAAACCTTGAGGCAGTATCAAAAGGAGTTGGGAATTTAACTTTAACATAAGAAACGCGACATGTGATTCATGTGATTTACGACAAAGAACGTAAGCTGAAGCACAATTTTAAAGAATTTGACGTAATTAATAGCATGTTGCAAGATGTACAAAAACTAATTTGTGATTTTCAAAAATCCTTACAGAAATAGAATTCACCTGATGTTGCGTTTCACAAATCGCACATCGCATATCTAAAATTTATGAAACCAAAATTTTCAGAATTAACCTTTAAAACTTCGGCTCAAGCATGCGAGGTGCCGGGCGGCGGCAGCGAATGGCGCACACCCGAGCAAATTGACGTGAAAAGCATCTACACCGCTGCCGACCTTGAGGGCATGGAGCACCTTGCCTACGCGGCGGGGATTGCGCCCTACCTGCGCGGCCCGTACAGCACGATGTACGTGATGAGTCCGTGGACTGTCCGGCAGTACGCCGGATTTTCCACCGCCGAGGAGTCCAACGCCTTTTACCGCCGCAACCTTGCCGCCGGACAAAAGGGTCTCTCCGTAGCGTTTGACCTTGCCACCCACCGCGGCTACGATGCCGACCACCCCCGCGTGGTGGGCGACGTGGGCAAAGCCGGCGTGAGCATTTGCAGCGTGGAGGATATGAAGGTGCTCTTTGACCAAATCCCGCTCAACAAGATGTCCGTATCCATGAC
>JAISBU010000035.1 GCA_031266015.1 Prevotellaceae bacterium
ACGCCGCTCACCAAGCTCTTTGCCAGCGAGTACAGCAACCAGCTTACCTACGATTCCATTCAAATTCACGGCGGCAGCGGCTTCATGAAGGATTACCCCATTGAGCGCGCCTACCGCGATGCCCGTATTACCACCATCTACGAGGGGACCTCGCAGCTGCAGGTGGTAGCGGCCATACGCGGCGTATCTACGGGCCTTGCGCTTGCTCAGATGCACCGGTACGCGGCAGCACCGGTAAAGCCGGAGCACGAATACCTGCGCCAAATGCTGGAGGAAATGGCGGCTTCCTACGCCGCCGCGCTGGAGCAGGTTACGGCAATCGCCGAAGCCGAGTACACCGATTTTCACGCCCGCAGGCTGGTCGAGATGGCGGGGCATATCATCATGGGCTACCTGCTCCTGCTCGACGCGCAGCGCAGCGACGAGTACAGCCGCTCTGCCGAGGTTTTCATCAAGAGGGCAAAATCGTGGAACGCCGAGCGGGCATCGTACATAGCCGATTTCAAAAAGGAAGATTTGGCCGCATACAAGGCTGTGCTGGAGGAAAAAATGGAAGCGTAATAAGATATTTACAATTGACGATTGACCAGCGCGCGTGCGTTGTCATGCTAAGTTTGTCGAAGCATGGGGCATGGGATTTTCCCTCGCCGCGCTCTTCGCTTTGCTCAGCGGAACAACCCTTACTCACGAATAAATCGTAAATAGTAATTCGTCAATCGTATCCCCCCACCCAACAACGACACCGTCATTCCGACCAAGCGCATGGGGAACGAGGGAGCGCGTGGAGGAACCTCTAACGCAAGTCGACTGTCGACAAGTCGCACATCGCAAGTTTTTATCTTTTGTTCCTTGTTTCTTGTTTCGACAAGCTAACGCACACGCACGGACAAATCGTAAATAGTAAATGGGACGGCGTTACGAGATAGTAAACGTCAGGTTTTGCACCTCGAAATAGTCCAGTAATTCTTTCTGTACATTGACCTTAAACTGACGAGAGAAAGCATCCGATCTTACCTCCTCATCGCAAACCGTAACGGTTAACTTCACATTGCCGGGGTTGGCCTGTATGTTATCCACAAAATTGTCGACAAAACCGGGTGTGATAGTACTCAAAGGTAGAACAACATTAATATTTTTTATACCGGTCTGGCTTACCTCACTTAGCAAATCCACCCTCTTTATCTTAAACTCCAGCTCCTTGGGTTTATCATCGTTGTTGTTACCATAGGTAAAGCGCTCCTGAATATTGCCACGCACCAACAAAGATTCACCCTGCACAAAGAATCTGGAGAACTCTACATAGTCTTTTGCAAAAAGAGTGAGCTCATAGCCGCCGTCATAATCCTCCAACGTAAAGCGACCATAAGGTTTTCCGGTTTTGGTGGTAAGGTGTTGCACCCTGGTTACCATACCTGCTACTATAACCTCTTTTCTGCTAATATCGGATGGATTTTTCAACTCCTCCAAGCCTGTATTGGTAAACTTTTCTATCACCAGCTTATACTCATCCAGCGGATGCGCAGACAGGTAAATGCCAATCAGCTGCTTTTCTTTCATAAGCAGCTGTATACCTCCAACAGCATCGTCAGTACGCGGAGGTTCGGGAGTTTGCACTACGTTTATGCCTGTATCTCCACCAAAAAGGGATTGCTGAGCATTACCCTGACTTTGCTGGAGCAGCACTCCGTAGCGTAGTATGGTTTCGTAAAACGGCACATCATCTTTTCCCGGTGCAAAGTACGCCACACGCGGAATTCCGAAGCTGTCGAGCGCTCCGCTACCGGCCAGGCTTTCCATTGTTTTCTTGTTAAGCGTCTGCAAATTCACTCGCTCAACAAAGTTAAACACGCTGGTAAACGGTCCGTTTTTCTGACGCTCCTGCACCAAATCCTCCACCGCATTTCTACCTACGCCTTTCACTCCTGCAAGTCCAAAGCGGATATTGCCTGCCTTGTTAACGGAGAAGCTGAACATGCTCTCATTCACATCCGGTCCCAGCACCTCAATACCCATTCGCCGGCTCTCGTCCATGAATTTGGAAATTTCATCAATGTTATTGAGATTGCAGCTGAGCAACCCTGCCATATATTCGGCCGGATAGTTCGCCTTAAGGTAGGCGGTTTGGTAGGAAACCCAAGAGTAGCAGGTAGCGTGCGATTTGTTGAAAGCGTAGGAGGCAAACGCCTCCCAGTCTTTCCAAATATCATTAACTACCTTTTCATCATAGCCATTTTGTTTGCAGCCCTCAACAAATTTAGGCTTCAATGCATCCAGCTTCTCACGGATTTTTTTGCCCATTGCCTTACGCAGCTCGTCAGATTGTCCACGAGTAAAGTTTCCAAGCAAGCGGGACAAAAGCATGACCTGCTCCTGGTACACCGTAATACCGTAAGTATCTTTCAGGTATTGCTCCATCACGAGAATATCATACTTGATTTTTTTACGGCCGTGTTTACGATCAATAAAATCGGGGATATACTGCATAGGGCCGGGACGGTAGAGGGCATTCATGGCAATTAAGTCCTCGAACTGTGTGGGCTGCAGCTCACGCAAATACTTGCGCATACCATCACTTTCAAACTGGAATGTTCCCACCGTGTCACCCCGGCTATACAAGTCGTAGGTGATTTTATCGTCAATAGGAATTTGGTCTATATCAATATCAATGCCCCTGTTCTGCTTTACGTTGGTAACGGCTTCCTTAAGTATGGAGAGGGTTTTCAAACCCAAGAAATCCATCTTGATAAGTCCAACGTCTTCCACCTTTGTACCTTCATACTGGGTAACCGTCATTTTCTCCTTGGTTTCCTTATCTTCCGCCGTACTCAACGGCACGAAATTGGCAAGGTCATCGGAACCAATAATGATGCCGCAGGCATGAACTCCGGTGTTACGCACAGTACCCTCCAAAATCTGCGCAAACTTAAGCGTATCCCGCAAAATGGAATCGTTAGATTCGGAAGCGGCCTTCATATCGGGTACCTTCTCTATGGCATTTTTGATGGATACGGAAACGTCCCTCGGAAGCTGATCTATCAATCCGGCCAAACGGTTGCTCTCGGCCAGGGGCAGCTGCTGTACACGCGCCACATCCTTGATGGCGGATTTTGCCGCCATAGTACCAAAGGTTACAATGTGCGCAACCTTTTCTTTTCCGTACTTATCGGTTACATACTGCAAAACTTTTCCCCGCCCGTCATCGTCAAAGTCGATATCAATATCAGGCATGGATATACGATCGGGGTTCAGGAAGCGCTCGAACAGCAGGTCGTACTTAAGCGGATCAATATCGGTAATACGCAGGCAGTAGGCTACCACCGATCCGGCGGCCGAACCACGACCCGGCCCAACCCATACGCCCATATCGCGAGCGGCGGCGATAAAGTCCTGTACAATAAGAAAATAGCCAGGAAATCCCATGTTAATCATGGTATCCAGCTCAAAGTCTATGCGCTCCTTTACTTCGGTGGAAAGGTTTTCGCCATAGCGTCCATAAGCGCCCGGCACGTTTCCTTTTTCTACACCATGATAGGTAATGTGGCGCAGGTAGTCGCCATCGTTATCAAACCCTTCGGGTAAAGGGAATTTAGGCATCAGCGCTTTGCTGTTGATGTCGTAAAACTCCACCTTATTTGCTATTTCCAGCGTGTTTGCCAGCGCCTCAGGCAGGTCAGCAAAGATGTGCTGCATTTCTGACGCGGTCTTAAACCACTCCTGACGCGTATACCTCATGCGCTTAGGATCGTTGACATCAGCAGCCGTGCTAATGCACAGCAGCCTGTCGTGCGCCTGTGCTTCATCTTCGTTTACAAAGTGAACGTCGTTGGTGGCCACTACCTTTACGTTCAGCTTTGCAGCCAGCTCCAGCAGCTTTTCATTCACCATCACCTGTTGCGGATAGACGTCCTGCTGCGCAGTGGAGTCTGTGGTCTTATGGCGTTGAAGCTCCAAGTAGTAATCGTCGCCGAACAGGTCCTTGAACCACAAAATGCTTTTCTCGGCATTTTCCATATCGTTTTTCAGAATGTACTGGGGAATTTCTCCTCCCAAACACGCCGAAGAAACGATTAGCCCCTCGTGGTATTTTTTCAGCACCTCCTTGTCAATACGGGGCTTATAGTAGTAGCCCTCAAGGTATCCGATAGAGACCAACTTTACCAGGTTGTGGTAGCCTGTTTTATTTTTTGCCAGCAAAATAAGGTGGTCGCCGCTGGCATCCTCCTTTCCCTTTTTATCGTGCCGACTACCCGAAGCCACGTACACCTCGCAGCCAATAATGGGCTTAAAGCGTTTGGCCTGCTCCGCTGCCTGCTCCCGCTCCAGCTCCGCAACATCTTCACCAGCCTCCTTCGCCTGCTCAAGCTGCTTTTGCAGGCCGTTCACCTTATCATTGATGGGAGCGTTTTTCTTGCTCACGTAGTCAAAAAATTCCTTGACGCCGAACATGCTGCCGTGGTCAGTCAACGCCACAGCAGGCATACTATCCTTCATTGCCTTATCAACCAGCTTGGATATTTTTGAAGCTCCGTCGAGAATGGAGTACTCAGAGTGAACGTGAAGATGAACAAACATGTCGGTACGAAAAATTAGCGCAGCATAGCCGCTCAGCGGACAAAGTTACAATAATTAGTTCCCGCTAAAAAACTAAAAATGTTAAAGTAGCAGAATACTCTGATTACAAATGAGTTAAGCCGTCCAGAACCAGCCTCGAAAACAGCGGCATACCCCGGATATTGACAGCGGCAAGAATCCACCGCCCATTCCTCCCACCGAGTGGCTTGTTGACCTCACTGATCGGCTCAGTGACCCTACTGGAAAGAAAAAAATCAGGATTTTACTCTTTCACCGTAAAACGGATGACACGGTTGTGCCCTGAATTGTCTACCAAGTATAAGACATGATCGCCAGCTGTTGGCTTTAGCGCTAAGGTATGTTGCCCTTGTGTGCTGCCAACATACTCCTGGTCAATGTGCCAAAAAATAACAGCATTCTCATCCCGATGCGCTGCGCGAAAAACGCTTCTACCCTCTCCTCCACCAAGCTGGCGTGGCAGTATCAGCACTGTATTGGCTACAGGATAAATAACATCAATCGGTTGCAACTCGTCACCGGCGCAGCCGGGAAACAAAGGCGGTAGCATTTGGTAATCATGATGCCGTTGACGGTAGTAGTACTCTTGGGCGGGCGGTAGCACAAACCATGAGGCAACGCGCATATCGGCAACAGAGTAACAGCTGCTGTTTACACGATAATGCCCTTGCTTATCCAAATTTACCTGCACATGATACGGGCAAACCCGGGAGCTGATACCGGAGGCAGCAATCCACACCGTATCAGCCTCCGGACACAGGTCTGTAGAACGATGTCCGCTAAGCCGACAAACAGGCTCCTTAGCCATATCATCGTATGGCTGAGGAAACCATTCGCTGTAGTTGGGCAGCAAACCAAACAATTCAAACAATACAGGTGCAGCATAACCAACGCCAGTAAGCAACGGGCGCCCTTCGCCATTAGCATTACCCACCCATACGCCAACCGCATATTTTGGCGTCAATCCTATGGCCCAAGCATCACGATGTCCGTAGCTCGTACCTGTTTTCCACGCCACACGACGGCTCGAGGAAAAGGATTGCCAAGAGGCCTCCTCCTCATTCCGATTTACACCTTGTAGCGCTTCCAACGTTTGCCATACGGCTACAGCGCTTAAAATTCCATCACTCTCCAGCTGTGGCCTTTTCTCTTTTGATAAAGCTGATTGGTAAACAATAGGAGCATGTAAATCGCTCTTGTCATACTTATCGCTAAGCTGTGCATAATGGTTAACCATTCGTCCCATGTAAGCATACATCCCGGTAATATCCCACAGCGTTGACTCCGCTCCACCAAGTATGAGCGACAATCCATAATACTCCGGTATGCGGGTAAGCGTAGTCATTCCTAGCTGCCGCAACAGACGATGAAATTTCTCAACGCTATACGACTGCAACATACGTACGGAAGGAACATTAAGAGAGCGTGCCAGAGCATCTTGCGCAGGCACCGCTCCATCAAAGGTTTTTCCAAAGTTTGAGGGAGCAAATCCGGCGGTATAAAGCGGATAATCGGGAACCAGCGTGCGGGGCAGAATCATTCCCTCATCCAGCATTGCCGCATACAGAAAGGGCTTAAGAATGCTTCCGGAGCTGCGAGGCGCAACTATTACATCTACGCTGGAGCCGTTGGTATTGTCCTCTAAATCGGTTACGTTGCCCACGTAGGCTAATACTTTTCCACTTTCTACCTCCATAATCAGCGCCGCCGCATTATGAATTTTATTCGCCTTATAACTTTGCACGTAGCTATTCAGTACCTGCGAGGCGGCACGTTGCAAAAATGCATCTAACGTACTTACCGCACGCTGTGTAGCTTTTTGCTTGGCAACAGCGCTCAGCAAATGCGGTGCTAGCATTGGCAGCGGCAAAGGTTTATCGGGCAAAGGTTCGCTCCTAGCCAACCGCAAATCGTCAGCATCAATGTATCCTTTGGTATGCAGCTTATTCAGCAACCGGTCTCGCTTACTTTGGAGCTGCGACCTATTTCTGGCAAGGTGTATAAGCCCCGGAGAGTTTGGTAAAACAGCCAAGGTAGCGGCCTCCGCCCACGATAAATATTGGGCATCACGACCAAAGTAGCGCCAAGCAGCAGCGTCTATACCAACCACGTTTCCACCAAAAGGCGCATGTGAGGCGTACAACGCAAGAATCTCATTTTTAGAGCATTTAAGCTCTAAGCGGGTTGCCAAAACGAGCTCTATAATTTTCTCGGAAATAACACGCTTCTTATTTTTACGAGACAAGCGGATAACCTGCATGCTAATGGTGCTGCTTCCTTCTACCACGCGCCTCGAACGTATGTTGTGCAACATGGCACGAGCAATTGCCCGAACATCAAACCCATGATGACGATAAAACCGGCTGTCCTCATACATTACCAAAGCGGCAGCCACCTTGGCGGGGACTTCATGAGTCGGTGGAAAGCGCCACTGTCCGTCCGCAGCAGTTTGAGCGCCCAACAATTCGCCTTGACTATCTTCCAGCACAGCAGAATAGCTACTATTGAACAGGGGTTTATGCAGTAGTATGGCATATCCCAAAAACAACAGAAGCGCTACAATCAGCTGAATCTTATAAGAAAAGTGCTTCATTTTAATTGATAGCTGAGAGTCGAAAATTGAACCTCCACAATTAAACTAATTCATTGATTTTCAAATAAATACATCCGACGTGCATTTCTTTCAAATTTTCGACTCTCAGCTATTTAACTTACAAATATCTAAATTTTAAACCTCAATATCAAAGCATGTTGATAACTAAACAATTTCTTATGTTGAGGATTAGGCAAAATTCTTTAACTTTAAAATTTACAACTAACTAACTTTACTTATTTATGAAAAGTTATCGTCTGCTTTTCCCATTAAGTTTTGTACTTATAGCTATGCTGGTTTTCGGCTCCTGCAACAGCCGCAGCAAAAAGGATCAAGACAGCTCGTTCAATCCATACGTAACGGGATTCAGCAAAAAAAATATATCCGTCAATTCTCCTATCGAGATACTGCTGAGCAACGAAGTTACAGGGGTCGAGCTCAACTCTCCCATCAACAAAAAACTCTTCAAATTCAGCCCGAATATTGAGGGCGAGGCTTACCTGGTTAGCCCACGTAGCATTGAGTTCAGGCCAAAAGACAGGCTCAAGCCCGGCACGGAGTATACCGCTCACTTTGAAGTTGGTAATATTCTGAATGGCATTCCAGTACAACTTAAAACCTTCACCTTCAAGTTTTCTACCATTCAACCCCGGCTTACATACAGCATTGAGGAGCTGAAAATGTACAATAGCCAAGAAAGCGACATGTACATGCTCAGCGGTAGCATCAGCACCTCCGATTATGTAACCGATGAGCAGGTGGAAGCATGTCTGGAAGCCAAAAATAGCAAGGGAGGCAAGTTAAACATTGCATGGGAACATAATCAAAGTAACAAGTACAGCTTCAAAATTGAGAATATAAAGAGTGAAGCGCAAGCCCACCGAATAAATCTTTACTTCAACGGTAAAAGCATAGGATACCAATGGAGCGAAGAGCGCAGCATACAAGTGCCCGGATACAACGATTTTGAGCTGCTAAGCACGAGAGTAATAACCTCCGACGAGCAACCTCAAATCGTTTGCAACTTCTCCGCTGCCATTGACAGCAAACAATCTCTTGATGGACTTATCACACTTGCAGGATGCAACAGACTTCGTTACAAGACTGAGCTCAATGTTGTGTACGTGTATCCGCAATGCAAGATTACAGGCACAAAAACACTCACCGTACACGAGGGTATACGAAGCTCTAAAGGTGGTGCATTGGATAAAAGTTACGAAGAAAACTTAGCCTTTGAGATGCTAAAACCAAAGGTACGCTTCGTCAGCAAAGGCAACATTATGCCCAGCTCCAACGGGTTGCATGTGCCATTCCAAGCCGTTAGCTTAAAAGCCGTTACCGTAAAAGTTATAAAGCTATACGAGGGCAATGTTTTGCAGTTCTTACAGGTTAACAAGCTCAACGGAAGTCAGGAATTAGCAAGAGCCGGACGACTTGTAGCGCTAAAAAACATACAGCTGGAAAATGTGGAAGAAGGTGCGCTACAGCAATGGAGCAACTATGCAGTGGACTTGTCTAAGCTAATAGAACCCGAACCGGGCGCTATTTACCGTGTAGAAATAAACTTCAACCGCTCACAAACCGCATATCCATGCACGGATATGGAGGAAAGTTCAAACGCTGAGGATAAAGAGGAAACCTTTGAGGAAGCTGAAAAAAAGTACGACAATCCAAACTCATACGACTACGAATACTATTATGACGAAGGCTACGAAAACTCCTACTACAACGACCCCTGTGAACAAACATACTACTCGTATGGCAGATGCAAAGTTTCCCGCAACATACTTGCATCAGATTTAGGTGTGCTTGCCAAGCAAGGCGAAAACGGCGCAATGCATGTAGTTGTTACAGATTTGGTGAGCGCGCAACCAAAAAGCGGTACAACAGTAGAAGCCTACAACTACCAGCAACAGCTCATAGGTAGCGCCACAACCAACGGCGATGGCGTAGCGCAAATAGCCACCAAGAGCACTCCGTATGTACTTGTAGCAAAGAAAGATAAGCAACGCTCCTACCTGCGTGTAGACAATGGTAGTGCGCTAAACCTCAGCAATTTCGACATATCCGGCGATGTTGTACAAAAAGGACTCAAAGGCTTTATCTACGGAGAACGTGGCGTTTGGCGTCCGGGCGATACGCTGTTCATTTCATTTATTCTGGAAGATAGAGACAAGGTGCTACCCGAAAACCATCCTGTAAATTTTGAGCTGGTAAACCCATTAGGACAAATAGTACAACGCCAAACACAGGTAGGAAACAAGCACCATTTCTATACGTTTACCACACAAACAGCCGACGATGCACCCACCGGAAACTGGAAAATTGTGGCTAGAATTGGCGGTACATCCTTTAGCAAAAACATCAAAGTAGAAACTATAAAACCCAACCGGCTTAAGGTAGAATTTACCCTCAACAACGGAGAATTAATTACCGACAGAAAAATAGAAGGGACTCTGAATTCACGGTGGCTACATGGAGCCGCCGCAAAAAATCTGGAGGCCAAAATCAACATGTCAGTCTCTTCTGGTAAAACCGCCTTCAAAGGTTACGAAAGTTACACCTTCGATTCACCACTACGCCAGTTCGATCCGGAAGATAAAGAAATCTACAGCGGAAGATTGAATGAGAACGGCGTAACCCAAATCAGCACCTCATACAGCCACGGCTTCAATGCTCCCGGTACGGTTAACCTCAAATTTACCTCACGTGTATTTGAAGAAGGAGGTGACTTCAGCGTAAACGAAAGTAGCGCAAAAATGATGTCTTACAAGTACTACTTGGGTATAAAAGAACCAAAAGGAGCAGGCGAAGACAACATGCTCGAAACCGACAAGGAGCAAACCTACGACATTGTGGTACTCGACACCAAAGGCAATCCTGTTGATTTAAACAACATCAAAGTAAACATCTACAAAGTCAGCTGGAGCTGGTGGTGGAGTTCGCAAAACAACAGCACCGCAAATTACTCTCAAAGCGACTACAAAACACTTGTAAAATCACAAACAGTCAACGCTTCCAACGGAAAAGGCACATTTACCTTCACGGCTAAGCACAATGAATGGGGACGCTACCTTATTACAGCAACCGAACTATCTGGCAGTACCTCGCAAGCAGGATTACTCTCATATATAGACTGGCCAAGCTGGGGCGGCAGACCTCGTCAGGGCGATGCTACAGGCGCTACCATGCTTAGCATTACCACCAGCAAAAGGAAATATCAGGTAGGCGAGAAAGCACACCTCAGCATACCGTCATCAGCAGGAGCACGTGCTCTGGTAAGCGTTGAAAACGGCAGCAAAGTGTTGCGCACATTCTGGGTTGATTGCAACGACAGGCAAACTGACATTACCTTCGATTTAACTACCGAAATGCTACCCAATGTGTATGCGCACATATCGCTGGTGCAACCTCATGCCCAAACAAAGAACGATCTCCCCATTCGTTTATATGGAGTAGTCCCCATCTTGGTAGAAGACAGCCGCACCATACTTAAACCAAAAATCGAAATGCCATCCGTACTGGAGCCGAACAAAACATTCACGGTAAAAGTAAGCGAGGATAACAAGCAGGAAATGACCTACACCTTAGCCATTGTTGACGAGGGGCTACTTGATCTTACTAACTTTAAAACACCTGATCCGTGGCACACCTTCTTCGCAAGAGAAGCATTGGGCGTACGCACATGGGATTTATTCGATATTGTAATCGGCGCTTTTGGTGGAAAAATAGAACAGCTATTTGCAATCGGCGGTGACGATGAAGCTGCAGCTAAAAAACGAGCCAAAGTTAATCGCTTCAAACCTGTTGTAAAATTCCTAGGCCCATTCACACTAAACGGTCGTTCAAACGAACACACAATAACCCTGCCCAGCTACGTAGGTTCTGTACGTGCTATGGTAGTTGCAGGCAACGGCAGCGCTTATGGCAGTACAGAGAAAACAACTCCTGTACGTAAACCGCTTATGGTACTGGCAACCTTACCACGCGTACTTGGCCCCGGCGAAGAAGTTCTGCTACCTGCAAATGTTTTTGCTATGGAAAAATCCATTAAAAAAGTAACTGTAGAGCTACAGGCAAGCGATATTTTTGAAGTGGAAGAATCACAAAAAAGCCTCACATTCAATTCGCCCGGCGATGAGATTGCAACCTTTAAGCTAAAGGTAAAAGAGCGAATTGGAAAAGGTATCGTAAAGATTATTGCTACAGGTAATGGCGAGAAAGCGGAGTACGATATAGAAATTGCCGTGCGCAACGCCAACCCAAAAATGTACAGAACTACAAGCACAATGATAGAAGCGGGTAAAACATGGAATGGCAGCTACAGCCTTCCCGGCATGGAGGGTACAAATTCAGCGGTGTTGGAAGTTTCATCATTTCCACCGTTAAATCTCGAGGAGCGAATCGGCTACCTCATTGGTTACCCGCATGGATGCATTGAGCAAACCGCCTCCAAAGCCTTTCCTCAGCTATACCTCAACAAGATACTGGATTTAAGTAAAGAAGACATGGCACGCACTGAGGAAAATGTAAAAGCAGCGCTGGAACGCCTTAAGCAATTCATTACGCCGGAGGGAGGCTTCGGCTACTGGCCGGGCGACCGCTTCCCGAATCTTTGGGGTAGCAGCTATGCCGGACATTTTATTATTGAAGCCGAAAAGTTAGGTTACTCACTACCTTACGGCATGAAGCGCAGCTGGGTAAAATTTCAAAAGAAAGAAGCCAACATGTGGAGCAAAAACAACGACAAGCAAAGCTACTACACGTACGGACAGGCCGACTTCGACCAAGCCTACCGACTCTATACTCTCGCTCTGGCAAAAGAGGAGGAGTTGGGAGCCATGAACAGGCTTAAGGAACAAGCGGATCTTTCTATACAAGCACGCTGGTGCTTGGCAGGAGCCTATGCAGCCATCGGACAAGTAGAAGTAGCAAAGAAAATTATTTCTACCGCCAGCAAAGAAATTCCGAAGTACCGTAACGGATTCTCACAAAGTTTCGGCTCGCAAGACCGGGACAAAGCTATGATTATAGAAACGCTCACCCTGCTCAACATGCGTGAAGACGCCTTCCCGCTGGTGCAACAAATCTCCGAAACACTTGCCTCAGATCGCTGGCTTGGAACACAAGCTACAGCATACTGTCTTATGTCACTTTCAAAATTCGCGACAGGCGAAAAAGGTGATAAGACTATCAAAATAACCTACAAAGACGTTGATAATCAAGATATTACATCACATCGTCCTGTTTGGAAAGACAAGCTAACACGCATACAACATCAGGGAAGCGTTGAGCTGAAAAACAACGGAAACAGCATCCTGTTCGCACGTGTAATTGCGCAAGGTATTCCTGCTGCTGGACAAGAAATGGCATCAGAGAAAGGCTTGAAGCTATCAATAAAATACACCACTGATAATAAGAGCGCACTCAATCCACAGAGTTTGGAACAGGGAACAGATTTTATTGCCGTTGTTACGGTTTACAACTCCGGCTCACAGGGAGATTATAAAAATCTTATGCTAACCCGGATATTCCCATCAGGTTGGGAAATCATTAACACACGTATGTTCGAGGGCTTCAATGTAAACGAAAGCGCTTACGACTATCGTGATATACGTGATGATAGAGTTTATACATACTTCCCGTTACGTGCAGGACAAAACGCTACCTACGTGGTACGCCTCAATGCAGCATATCGAGGTCGTTTCTACATGCCGGCAACATCATGTGAAGCCATGTATGACGCAGGAATTGCAGCCAACAATACCGGCATGTGGGTAGAAGTAAAATAGCAAAGAAGTGAAACCATAAAAAGAGGGCGTGAAGATAAGCTTCACGCCCTCTTTTTATATTATTCACAAACCCGCTTACCCGTTAATCACTCCGCTTCCCACCAGCTCCTCGCCATCATACCAAGCGGCAAATTGTCCCGGAGTAATCCCTCTCTGGGGCTCGGCAAACACAACATACATCCCCTCTTCCCTACCGTATAACCTTGCTTTTTGCAGTGGTTGACGGTAGCGTATCCGCACCAGGTAGGCCCGCTCCTCGCCATTATTCATAGCCAAGTCCGGACGCACCCAATGCAGCTCCTCTCTTCTAATAAACAACGCCGGACGATTCAACGCAGCGTGCTCATGCCCCTCGCCAACGTACACAATATTGCTCTCAACATCCGTACCCACCACAAACAGCGACTCCACATGTCCTCCAACGCCCAGCCCCCTGCGTTGACCAACCGTAAAAAAATGCGCTCCGTTATGCTGTCCCACAACCTTTCCATCGGCAGGAGAGAATAGATAAGGTTTGGCAAACTCCGTTAGCTTATCATCACCACGTCCATTAAAAGAAACGGTAAAATCCTTTGGCAGCTCAACAATATCGCCCTTCTTAGCCTTTAGCTGCTGTTGCAAAAACACAGGCAGGTCAACCTTACCTACAAAGCAAATTCCCTGAGAATCCTTCTTATCGGCCGTAGGTAAATTCAGCTGCTTTGCCATTTTACGCACCTCCGGTTTAAGCCAATGCCCAATGGGGAATAGCGCCTTACCCAGCTGCTTTTGCGACAGCTGGCACAAAAAGTAGCTCTGATCCTTATTCGGGTCGCTACCTGCCAGCAAACGATGTACCGGCTGCCCGTTTACCTCAACAGTATCCTTACGACAGTAATGCCCTGTAGCAACGTAGTCTGCTCCCAAATCCTCACAGGCCTTCAGAAAAACATCAAACTTGATTTCCCGGTTGCACAGCACATCAGGGTTTGGAGTGCGCCCCTTCTCGTATTCAGAGAACATATAGTCCACCACCTTTTTACGGTAGTCGGCGCTCAAGTCAATAAAATGAAATGGAATGTTCAGCTGCTTCGCAACAAGCTTGGCTACCGTCAAATCATCCTTCCACGGACAATCGCCGTGAAGCGTCCCCGTGGTATCGTGCCAGTTTTGCATGAACATGGCCTCCACCGCGTATCCCTGCTGCTGCATCAGATACGCGGCAACGCTGGAGTCCACGCCTCCCGACAATCCTATAACTGCCTTTTTAATAATTTCAACTTCTAAATTTCAAGCTTTAGCTCCTCTACATTCAGAGCGCTTACCATGATGCTACCAACCAACGCTATCCACCGGTAGCTGGCTCCTGCGTTGTATCCGTTACGGGCTGCAAAAAGCGCATGCCGTCACCCGCGCGCTTTACAATATATTTTCTCTGTAAAAACGCGGCTATTGATAGCACCACAATCAGCGTAATCATCATTTTCTCTAACGTAGACAGTGAACGAATTTTCATCCTGCAAAAAATTTTTGGCTACATTCGATCAGGGCTAGCTATATTTCGACCTCGTTTGGCATAGCACGTATACTTATGATTATCAAAACAATACAACTATTCGCCATCGCATTATTTTAGCGATGGTGGGGTGGTATAAAACAAAGGTAGCAGTAAAGAAATCCTTACTGCTACTTTGCTCAAATTAAAACCTTAGGCCACTACCGCGAAAGATCTGTTGAGTACGTTACTCCCGTGGCGGCAGCAACAGAAATAGTAAGAGGCCGACTCTACACCCTTTTGTAGAAACAATCACCCTGCCATTGGCCACAGCCAACACCATAACACCTTACATCACATTGTCGGCCTCGTCCACTACTTCTAAACTTGCCTACCTGACATACATACAAAGTTAGAAAAAAAAATCCAACAACAAAATCAGTAAGTGGATATTTTGGGATATTTTTACGCCGTCGATTTTGCGGGTTTACATTTTGGCGGCGGCGTAAAAGCATGTCGTTATGAAAATTTAATAGCTGGACGGGGGAATTATATTTACGTATGTTAAAATGAAGGCGGAGCCTTACTGCCCTGATGGTCAAAGCATAAAATATAGCCTGCTTTTTACGACGCTACCAAACTTTTTTCTACCTTTGTAACGTTTTATACGAGTGAACGATGAAGTTTTGCAGTGCCTTAGCGCAGCTATACCGTAGCATGAGGGAGTTTTTTAGCATAGAAAAGCCTTATTTAACCGAACATTTGGCCTACTCTACTCTACTCTACTCTACTCTACTCTACTCTACTCTACTCTACTCTACTCTACTCTACTCTACTCTACTCTACTCTACTCTACT
>JAISBU010000042.1 GCA_031266015.1 Prevotellaceae bacterium
AAGTCAAGACAAAAATATCCTCGAACCGGATTTTTGTCCGGCTCACGCACCCCAACGCACGGGGCATCTCAACGCATCGTGTGTTGTCATGCTGAGCCTGTCGAAGCATGAGGCGTGGGCTTTTTCCTCGCCGGGTTTAGAATTTAATATTAAACCGCTTGAAGTAGCTTTCAAAAAAGTCCGGACGAATTTTCCCAAGTCGCGCAATATCCGCTTCCTGCATTTCGCCCGATGCCTCTATACAGTAGTAGTATTTACTATCCTCTCCAACTAACAATACCAACGACTTTATCCTTTTATTTTTTTCTGCATCTACAAACAGAACCATACGCCGATATCCTTCGTCCTCATCGTAAGTTTTTACATAGCGAATCTCTGTGGCCCGAGAGTATATGTCTTCCATGATTTGCCTGTTGCTCAGGGCGTAAAAGTGCATATCATGAACTGTACGCAAAAATGTTTTGAGTACCGCCTCCTCATTTACTTTACTATCCAAAAACGGGATTAGCGAGCTGGGATATATGCTCACGCATGAGGCCTGCTGGCCATTTCCTATCAACATGGCATGCAGCCCCAAACGCTCTCGCCTGTCTTGGGCGGTATTGCATGACATTAGCAGTACTGTACAAAACAATAGCGGCAGGTGGTATCTGGTCACTCGTTGCACTGTCTTGAATAATTTAAACTCTACTCGAAATACGGACGCAGCTTACTCAACCAGGCCTCCGGCACTATTACCGGACGTCCGGTTTCTTTACTTATAAAAGCCAATGTTGTCTCGGCCTCGGTAAGCAAAACTCCCTGCTCATTGATAACCTCATAGCGGCAAATAATGCGCACGGTTGGCAATTTTACAACCTGCACCTTCACCGTAAGCACCTCATCGTAGTGAGCAGGCTTCATGTAGCGAATGTGCATATCTACCACCGGCATAATAACCCCAATCTTCTCCAGCTCGGCATATGGAACTGCCAGGTTTCTCATCATTTCGCTCCGCGCTTCCTCAAAATATAAAGGGTAGTTGCCGTGATATACAACGCCCATTTGGTCGGTTTCGCCGTATCGCACCCTCAACTTATGCTCGTAGGTATACATGCTCATTTTGTATAAAGTTAATGACAAAAGTGGAAAAGCGTGTACTTAATCGCTAAAAAAACGAGCCCATTGACGTTTTTATAGCAGACTTATCCTCAATCTTGCTTTTCATCTTGCTTTACGGCAGGAGCCACCATTTTCGCAGCAGGCGTCGCAAACAAATCGTAATTCACCTTCCATTTTTCACCTTCCGTATTTATCACACCGTTAATAAGTCCATATATTTTATTCGAAAACGCTGCACCCCGCCACGAGCTGGTGTTGGTAACAAATGCCCAACAATAGCCGGAAGTATCGCGTACTGCAATGGCCGAAGTTCCGGCCAGCGTTCCGGTACGAATCCAAGCCTTTTGGCTCACAGCACGCCATCCCAAAGGATCAAAGCCGACATCGTTGTGCGCCATTTGGTCAATGGATTTAGGTTGCAAAATATCAGGTACGTCTGAATTTTCGTCAATGCATAGTATAAATCGTATCAGCTCCGCAGGTGATGCTACCCAGCCTCCTGCCGCTCCCAGCGTTTGAATATCGTACCCACCGCGGGGTTTGGGGACGTAATCCTTAGGATTGTCAAAGGCCGGAATATTTTTCGCATCCCACACATCGTAGTAAGACACTTCATCCTTATACAAGCTGCTCGGGTAGCTGTTACCCACGCACATGCTCGTAATCCCCATAGGCACAAGCAGGTGTGTTTGCATATAACTCTCATACGGCGCTCCGCTCGCTTTCTCCACTATCTTACCCAAGATGGCGTATCCGACATTTACATAAGAACAATGGTCGCCGGTTGGGTAATGCATTTTTTTGCTTAGCACAAAACAAATGATATCATCCGTAGTAATGGGCAACCGCTTATGTTGCTCCGCCGCAATACGTGTGGACATAAACATTGGATCGCCATAGCGAGTAGTCCATCCTGATGAGTGTTCTAGCAAGTTTTTCACCGTCACATTCATTACTCTTGGGTCCGATATTTTCAAAAAAATCGAATCTCGCAAAATGCCTCGGGGACCAAAAACAGTATCGGCCAGCGATAGCTTTTTTCCCTCCACCAACTGCATAATTGCGGTAGCAGTTAGCAGCTTCGAAATGCTGGCTATCCGGAAAACGTGATATGGCTCTACCTTTACCTTTTGCTCCACATCCGCGTATCCAAAACCTTTAGCGTAAACCAGCTTGCCATGCTTGGCAATGGCCACCGATGCCCCTTTGATTTCCCACTTTCGTAAAAATTTATCCACCTCGCTATCCAGCTTTGCAAACTCTGCTCTGGCCGATTGCCAATTTTCTAACCTTGGCACAGGCGGCAATGGAAATGGCGAGAGCTCCACAGCTGTATCTTCCGTGGTGGTATAGCTCATCAGCAATAGGCATGGCAATACAGCCAGTACCAATAACGGTAAAAAAATAAATGCCGATTTCTTCTTAAAAAGGCTAGACATTTGCTCCCCCCTAGTTACTCCAGCTACTTTTGCTGCACCTCCGCAGTTTTAGCATCTAGTCGTAAATTCGTGTCAATCAAAAGTTTATCAAATACGCCCTGCTGTAGTAAATCCGCAGGCGCACCCTCCCAAAAGCTATCACTATCCATAACCCACATGCTATCTGAAGTTTTTACTGCTAAACTCCAATCGTGAGTGGAATATAGAATCGTTTTACGCTGCTCTCTCGCCAATCGTTGCAACAAAAAAACCACCTCATAGCGATTGGGTAAATCCAAAAAAGCGGTTGGTTCGTCCAACACTACAATTGGCGTGTCTTGCGCCAAAGCCCTTGCTATCATTACTCGCTGACGTTCGCCGTCGCTCAGGCTGTTGGTATTTCTTTCCGCAAAATCCTGCATCCCCACCAGCTGAAGGGAGTGCATTACTATTTCCTTATCGTTGGTTGATAGCGTACCAAACCAGCTGGTGTACGGATATCTTCCCAACGAAACCAAATCAAAAACCTTCAGGTATCCAACTTTTACATTGTCGGTAGACACATAGCTCATCAGCGTTGCCAACTCCTTTACGTGGTAGCTGTGCTGTGCTTTTTCAAAAATAAACACTTTGCCGCTCAACGCTTTTTGCAAGCCTATAATGGTACGCAACAGCGTGCTTTTTCCTCGGCCATTTCGCCCAACCAACGCTACCAACTCCGCTTTTTTTGCCTCGGCACAAGCATTTGCACAAAGCACCTTAGCTGCTGCTCCAATGTGATACCCTACGCTCAAATTCTGCAGCTGTAACGCACTTTCCATAGCTACACAATTTTTTGGTTCCGCATAATTACCAACACTACAACAGGAATACCCAACAGCGCTGTCACTGTATTTACAGGTAACGAGGCTTGTTGTCCCGGTAGTTGTGATAGCACATCGCAAAACAGCATGGTAACTCCACCCAACAGCATGGTGGCCGGCACCAAATAACGATGATCCGCCTCATGCAAAATCATACGTGCCACATGCGGCACTGCAACTCCAATAAAACCAACAGGACCGCAGAACGCTGTAGCCACTCCGGTCATTACGGTGGCTGCAACAATAATGGCCGTACGACTTTTCTTTACGTTATAGCCCAAGCTGCGAGCATAATCCTCCCCAATCATCAGCACGTTGAGCGTTTTTATGGAGGCAATAACAAAAATTATACCTAACAGTACAACGCTCAATAGTATAGCCAGCTGTAAATTAGTTACATTGCCCACGCTACCCATTGTCCACATCACATATGACTTGAGCGCCACCGCATCGCTAAAGTATTGAAGCAAACTAACCAAAGCGCCGGCCGCACTACCAATCATCATACCCAAAATGAGCATGGCCATAATATCTCGCAGTCGTGCAGATATAAATAGCATTACCAACATTACTGCCGCTGCGCCGATACACGCGGCAAAAGCATGCCCTAAATTTTGCATGGCGCCTGACAATATCGAAATTCCAAAGACATTGCAGGTCAACAAAAACATTGCGACTCCAAGGCCTGCTCCCGAGCTCACTCCTAAAATATACGGATCGGCAAGCGGGTTACGAAATACGGTTTGCATTTGCAATCCGCTTATGGATAAGGCGACTCCCACTGCTAACGCCGTCAAAGCCTTAGGAATCCTATAGCGGAAAAGAATGGCGCTTACGTATGAAGCATCTTCGCCACTAAAAGCGCTTAAGGCCCGGCTAAGCGAAATTATCTCGGAACCCAACAGTACGTCTGCCACAAAAAATATAAGAAGCAGTATGGGTAGCACAAGATAAATATATAGCCATTTACGCTCCACCATCCGTAAGCATTGCCATCAACTTAATACTCTATAAAACAAACTCTTACAAGGCTTTCGCCCTGTGAGGATTATATAAATTTGGCTGTTATTTTTTCTTCTTTTGCACTTGAACCTGCCGTTGTTGCTTACGCGCAGCATCCTCCAACATAGCTTGGAAACGAGATTTCTTTACTGGTTTCTTGCTATTCTCTTTCAGTTTAGCATGAATCTTTTCCTCATTTACCATACGGCGTGTAACAAAGTTTTGAATAATGGTAATAAGGTTTGACAAGAAGTAGTAGTAGCTCAACCCCGCAGAGTAGTCGTTAAACCAGAATAACATCATGGCAGGCATCATATACAGCGTCATAAACTTCATGCCCGGCATTCCGGTATCGGGAGTTTGCGCCATGCTCATACGTGACGAGACAAACAGCGCCGCAGCCATGAGCAGGGTAAATAGGCTTACGTGATCTCCATAAAACGGAATGGTAAACGGCAAATTCAAAATTGAATCGTACGCCGACAAGTCGCCTGCCCAAAGGAAAGGTTGTTGACGAAGTTCGATGGATGCCGGGAAAAATCGGAACATGGCGATCAGTATCGGGAACTGAATCAGAATGGGTAAGCATCCACCCATAGGGCTAACTCCCGTTTTCTTGTACAGCGCCATGGTTTCCTGTTGCACCTTCATGGCGTCCTCTTTCTTCGGGTACTTTTGCTTAATCTTATCTATGTCGGGTTTAAGCACGCGCATTTTTGCAGAAGACAGGTAAGATTTGAAGGTAAGCGGGAATAACAAGATTTTGATAATGATGGTCAGAATCAAAATAATGATGCCGTAGCTGGCAATCTTAGTTCCCAAGAAGTCAAAAATCGGGATAATCAAATACTTGTTCACCCAACCGATAATCCAACCACCCAAAGGAACCAGCTTCTCAAAGTTATGGTCATACGCCTTAAGCACGCGGTACTTATTGGGGCCAAAGTAAAATGACAGGTCAATGGCTTGATCTTGTTGAGCCTCGTATGGCATTTGCACTTTTGCCACGTAGCGCTTCAGCATCCTGTTCATGTTGTCTGGCTGGTAGGTCATATAAGCCAGGTGTGCTCCCGTAAATTTTTCTCCATTCGCAACCAAAATAGACGAGAAGAATTGCTGCTTGAACGCCAGCCAGCTCAACTTGGTAGTTACGTTTGCCTCCTTACTGCCCTCAGAAACGCCAAGGTCTTCTATGCTTGCCTCGTTAGGATACTGGTAGGCCAACGTGCTATAGTTATTCTCGTTTTTAAACGCCTTTTCTTGACGCTTAACATCCATAGACCAAAGCAGATCCAAGTTTGTAGCATTATCCAAACCTTTTATAATCATCTTAAAATCAAGCATATACGAACCTTTGGCCAGCGAGTATAGGTAGTCTACATATTGCCCATTGGCCAATTGAAGCCGCATTGGAAATTGCAAAACCTGCTCATCGCTTTGTACATATTTCTTCTCAGGCAGCTGTGGTGTAAAGAACAGCTTTCCGGTTTCAAAGTTTTGGCTATTGTTGGTAAAGAAGGTAAAAGAGAAATCATTCTTAGTACCATCGAATAGCGCTAGCGGTAAGCTATCGGAGCTAAGGTAGTTTTTCAATCGCACAGCGTAAACTCGTCCACCACGATTGGTCAACGTAACCTCCACTACGTCGTTTTCCAACGTATAGAATTCCTCTGTACCCACGCTCGCCTTATCTAATTCCGATTTGGGCTGAGGTGCCGTGGTTATTTTAATCTCGGTGGTAACTGGAGCAAAATCTTTTTCGGCAACCATACTGGCACGTGCAACAGAATCTGCACGATGCTTCTCCTGTGCGT
Source organism: Prevotellaceae bacterium (assembly GCA_031266015.1). Taxonomy (GTDB): domain Bacteria; phylum Bacteroidota; class Bacteroidia; order Bacteroidales; family UBA932; genus JAISBU01. The sequence goes on from JAISBU010000042.1 coordinate 6,199, forward strand.
ATTTTTCATTTTGCTTGCTGTTGTAAAAACTAAAGCCAATCAGAATTGCGCCTATGGCGACAATACCAAGGATTGAATTTTTATCCATCTAAAAACTAATTTTACTTGTTAACAATCAAATTTTGCTTTTGTGAAAAGATAGGCCTACTTGCCCATGCGCGCTTTTACAAAATTCACAAACAAAGGATGCAAGTTTAGCAACCCGGGATTCACGTTAATGTAAGGATCGAATTTTTGGTTGGTAACGCTATATCCCCGCGCCTGCAACGGCTTAGCTACCGATACGGCAATAATTCCTTTACCGAATGACGAAGCCACACCGCCTGTCACAAAAATGTACTTTTTCAAAATCTGAAAAATGTAAATAGGTTTCTACCTTGTTATTTTTCCGCTTTACTACGCCTTATCCAAAAGCGAAATCTTTTCCTCCACCAGCGCCAATTCCCGCTTGGCCTTTTCAATGTTGTTTTTCACATCCTGAATCAGCTTCTCCGCATTTTTCGACTTGGCGAAAAATCCGACGTTATTCTCCCACAAGGCGATATCAGCCTCCAATCGCTTGGCCTGATGCAGCAGCTTGTCCCGCTCCTGTGAGAATTTACGCTTGTCATCTTTGGCAGAGGTTTCCACGCGACTCTTAAAGCTTGACATCCTGCGTTCATGCTCGCCGTTGCGCAAGTTAGCGTACAGCACATCCATAGCTTCTTTGTATTCGGCCTGTATCTTATCCTTTTGCTTTTGCGGAACAAAACCAATCTCTGACCAGCGTTGCTGAAACGCACGAATAGCGGACAATACATCCTGAGCACCCTCCGATGTCTGATAAGCCTTCATCTCTGCAATTAATAATTCCTTGGTTTTCAGATTGTTATACTGTTGTGTATCCTGTGCGGAGAAATGCTGCTTCTTGCGCTCGAAGAATGTATCGCAGGTAGCACGGAAGCGCTTCCACACAGCATCAGAATGATTGCGCGACACAGCCCCAATTTCCTTCCAACGTTGCTGTAGCTCAATAAGCGCATCCGTAGTTTTCTTCCACTCGTCGCTCTGCGCCAACGCCTCTGCCTGAGCGCACAACTCCATCTTTTGATGCAGATTATTGGTAAACTCCGTACGAACGTCCTTAAAAAAGGCTCTCCTATTTTCGAAAAACGTGCTACAAGCGGTTCGAAAACGCTGAAACACCTTGATGTTCTCCTTGCGTGGAGCAAAGCCAATGCCCTTCCACATTTTTTGCAGCTCTACCAGCGCATTAGTGTGGTCAGTCCAATCTTTCACCGATAGATTCGCTTGCACCAGCAGCTCCTCCGCCTTTTCACACAGGGCGGTCTTAAGCTCAAAGTTGCGCTCCTGCTCCGCCTTCAAGCCCTCAAAGTAATCCAAATGGCGCTTGTTTACACGAGCCGTCGCCTCCTTGAAGCGCTCCCACAAAGGCTCCCTGAACTCGGGCGCCACAGGACCTATCTCACGCCATATCTCATGATACTGCTGCAATTTTTTAAACGCAGCAACTACGTTTTCCTCCAGCACCAAAGCCTCAGATTTCTCGCATATTTGCTGCTTGAAATCCAGATTTTTCTTGAAGTCCAGCTCACGCAGCTCCTTATTTATCTTCACCATATCGTAGAACTTTTCTACGTTATGGTTGTACTGCTTCCACACATCGTTCTGATTGACTTGTGGAACCAGACCAATCGCACGCCACTTAGCCTGCAACGTCTTAAAATCGTTAAACACGCTATTGAAATCGTCTTGACGCTCAGGCAAGGCCTTCAGCTCCTCAATAATTGCCAGCTTCTTACGCAGATTTTCCTCACGCTCCTTCTCTACCTTCTCAGCATAGGCGGCACGTTGCGCCTTGTAGTCCGCATAAATTTCCTTCAAGCGAACCTCCAAGCCATCCTCCTGAGCAACAAAATCATGCGCTTCATTTCCCGCACCCACAAAAGCCTTTCGCAGGGCCTCAACCTCCTGCTTATATTTACGGTAGAAAACCATTTTAAGAGCCTCCGCCTCCTGCCTCAGTTCTTGTATCGGTTTCTCTTTTAGTAGTTTAGCGAATACATCGAGCATGGCCATACGCTCCAGCCTGTCAAAAATGCTCACGGCGGGCTTTTCGGATGCAGCATCTATGGCCTCATCCTCGTCCACTTGTAACTCTTCGGCAGACGCCGCCACACCGACTTCCTCCTCCGAAAAATCTTCAAAAGGCGCAGGATTTAATTTATCTTCCTGATTTTCAGTACTCTCTGTTTGATTTCTTAGTGCATCCATAGCGTTAGTAAAAACGGTAGATTACGAATAGCTTGCTATAAACTCACAAATGTAGCTATTTTGTCGCAATGGTAAGAATTCTTTTGCTGTTATCTCTCCTAACTACCAAAGGGGGGTTGGGGGCGAAAAGTAAACGGCTACCCCAAAAAGTAGCCGTTCCCAAGCATTCTCGTAAGGATACGCGATAAAAACTTTAGTAGTCGTTCCTTGATTTTCTTACCAGCTCAAAAAATCCGCTGATTTCCTGCTGGTCTATGGCTTGGCGCACGTTGTAGCGCTTCACCTGGTCTTCATATCCTGCCTTAGATACCTTAATTTCAATGGTAACATCACGCGAGTTCTGGTAGGTAAGACAATGAGTAAAGCCCACGTATTGCTACGTAAGCGCTTACGCTTTACTCTTGATAGTTTTTTGAAATTGTTCAGATTTCGAAAAGCAAGATGAAAGCTAACGCTTTTTATGTATAATAATCCCGTAGGATTAAATTTTTCGTATCACTGGTTATTCCACAGGCAAAACGGGTTAAGTGGTTAATATTGGGAGCAAATTTAGCAAAAACCTTTGAAAGTACAACTTGCAAATAAACGGGTTTGTATAAGTTTTTGCCTCAACCACTTGCATAAGTGGTAAAGATGACGTAGGTTTGCAACCAGCCGAATGATTTTAGAGTAAAAAAAGAAAATGCGCATAGATATCCTCACCGTGCTGCCCGAGCTGCTCGAAAGCCCCTTTAGCCACTCCATTATAAAGCGAGCTCAGGCCAAAGGCGTAGCCGAAATTCACGTACACAACATTCGTGACTACGCCACCGACAAGCACAAAACGGTAGACGACTACTCCTTTGGTGGCGATGCCGGTATGGTAGTGAAAATTGAGCCTGTCTTTACCTTGATAGAAAAGCTAAAGGCAGAGCGCATCTACGATGAAATCATTTTTATGACTCCCGACGGTGAAAAATACAACCAGCAAGTAGCCAACCACCTGTCCCTAAAAAACAACCTGATGATACTTTGTGGGCACTACAAAGGCGTGGATCACCGCATCCGTGAGCACCTTACTACCCGTGAAATATCTGTTGGCGATTACGTACTTACCGGAGGCGAGCTTGCTGCCGCTATAGTAGTAGATAGCGTTGTACGAATCATACCCGGAGCCATATCTAACGAAACATCTGCTCTTAGCGACTCCTTTCAGGACAACCTGCTTTCTGCACCTGTATACACGCGCCCGGCAGAGTTCAATGGCTGGAAGGTTCCTGATATTTTGCTTTCCGGCAACTTCAAGGAGATAGCAAAATGGCAAGAGCAGCAAGCCTTGGAGCGTACTGCTCGGCTGCGTCCGGACCTGCTTCATGGAGAGTAAATACACCCTTATTTCTCCCTCCCACATCCGTGGTTAAAATTTGTTTTTCATCATTTTAGGGTATCAAAAGAAGTTTATTTTCTTGAAAAAGGCTTCAAAATGCAAGAATGAGCCTCATTTGTGTAAACAAAATTTTACACTATAACTATCTGTAAAAAAGATAAATACGCATAATATGGTTTTATTTTAGTTGGCTATTTGCATTATTTAATAGGCACTCTATTTTTTGGAAATAGAAAAATGGCGTATCATTGCACATAATTACATCACAAACACTAAATAAAGTAAACATAAAACCGTAATAAATTTATGGCTGTTAGGAAAAAAGTTGCCCCTGCTAAAAAAAATGTCGCAAAGGCTTCGGCAAAGAAAGCGACACCCAAAAAAGTAGCGGTAAAACCAGCTAAAGCTCCTGCTAAAAAAATAAAGGCTGCCCCCGCAAAACCGGCAAAGAAAGCTGTTGCAAAACCAGCTCCTGCTAAAAAGGTAGCAGCAAAAGTTACGCCTAAAAAGGCGACTGCAAAACCTGCTGCAAAAGCAAAACCTGCTGCAAAACCTGCGACGAAAGTTGCGACGAAATCCGCACCTGCTAAGAAAATAATAGTAGCAAAGGCTACTCCTAAAAACGTTACACCTGCAAAAAGCAAAAGTACTCCGGCAAAAAAGAGTGCAGTTGCCGCTAAACCGAAGAAAGAAGTAAAGAAAAAGGTAAAAGTAGCAGCACCAGCAACGAAAAAAGTGGCTGCACCAAAAGTTAAGCAAGCAAAAGCTCAACCTGCAAAACCGGAAGCAAAGGCTCAAACCAAAGAGCAGGCCGCTAGCTCAATAGCTTCAGCGTCCACTGCCCATAACGACCTGCCGCGTATTACCGTAGGTACTGGAAAAAGACGTGTCGTAGTCAGCTATAAAAATCTTACCGAAGACGTTTTGGAGCTCTTCAAGCAAAAGTATCCCTACGGCTGGAGCGACTACGTGATGAAGATTAACAAGAGCGACGCTGATTTCTTTTACGCAGTAATGCTCGAAACCGACGATGTAGCCTACCTTGTTAAAGTAGATGTAAAGATCGATAGCCGTGATAAGCTGGACGAAGACAAAGACCTGGTGGGCGGCGATGGAGACATCGCGGATTCACCCGATGCTGACGAACTTCCAGCTGAAGATGATGACGATGAGTCGGCAACAAATGACAATGACGAGGGAATTTAACCCCATAAGTTCTTTTTACGTAAAAACGGCTGATGAGATTTTCATCAACCGTTTTTTTATTGCAATCTGCGCCACAAATTGTCGTATATAGTTACAAATCAAATACTTATAATCGTATTTAAAATCAACATTTTCATTGCTTAAAAAATTCAAGCATTTTGCTTGTGGATTCAAAGATAAGTACCTACCTTTGCGCACTCATTTTCGGGGTGTAGCGTAGCCCGGTATCGCGCCTGCTTTGGGAGCAGGAGGTCGTCAGTTCGAATCTGGCCACCCCGACAGGTTGAAAATCAACAAGTTATAGGTTTTGGCAAAAGCTGAAATCTCTTTATTTTTGCCCAAAATTTATCAGCAAATGCATATATTTGCAAATATAATTACTATGCAAAATGATGACTGCTTACGGAATAATGTTATTCATTGGACTTTTTGCTGCTGTTTTACAGATAACAATAGATACATATCGCTTCTTTAAAAAAAGAAGTAGCCTACTTACATGCGGTTGAAGGTGCGGTTGAAAATCAACCGCACCTTTTTTTATTGCTACAGCCTTATTAGTTCAATCTTAGCTGGCTGTCCGTCCATGAAATTTTTTATCTTGTTGACGTAAAAGTAGCAGCCGTACTTGTCTATATACACCGGGATGAATGGATTAAACCCTTCAACATCCTCAGCGGTTAGCAACAGCGTTTCTTCTATGAACTTGGCCTTATTCAGCATATCATTGGGCAGGCGGCTGTAAAATTCATTTATGAGGTCTTGGGCAGTAGCATGAGAACGAATTAGTTGACTTTTTCAATTACACACAAAGCCGAATGCCTTTATAGCTCGCCATAAGTGGTATTTTTTTGTACTTATGGCGAGCTATAAAGGCTTTTTGTGCTGCGATATTTTATCTGGGTTGTTGTAGGATAAGTATCTCACGTGGCGCAACCCTTATAGGTTGGGTAATATCAATTCGGCGTCCGGTGAGTACATCAATCATTATCGGGCGCAGATTCGGCAGCTCGGCAAATGCCACAGAGTTATAGTTGGCTACGCTACTTTTGCCGTTTATCATTACAATTACCGTTTCACGGGGCGAGTACCGGGCGTAAGCGTATACGCCATCGTCAATGGCGTACTGTTTCAGACGACCACGACGCACCGCTTCGCTTCTCTTACGGAATTGCAGCAGCTTCTGCAAATAAGTCCATGCTTCCTGCTCACGTGAGGTGCGTCCCGATTCCATGAAAGCGTTTTTCTTATCTATTTTCCAACCGCCAGGGAAATCGGGGCAAAGCATGCCGTCGCCCTCGTACTTTTCTCCGTACATCAGAATTTCCGTACCGTAGGTAATTTGCGGTATGCCACGTGTGGTGAGCAAAAATGCCATAGCCTGCTTGTAGCGGTGCAGCCTGTTTTCGCCCTTTTTAGAGAAGCGGCTGATGTCTACGTTGTCGGCAAAAATAAGGATATTTTGCGGATCGGGGTACAGGAAATCCTGCGCTATAACCTGGTGCAGGCGGTTCAACCCAACGTCGGTAAAAGTTTCCTCGGTGAACGCCGCCGGTATGGCTGTTGCCAGCGGAAAATCCATAACCGTCTTCAGGTTGGTGTTGCTCGGGTTCAACTTGGAGTTGCGCTGCCACCAAGCGCTGGAGGCTTCTTTGGTGTACCAGGTTTCACCGGCAATATTCAGATTGGGGTACTCAATAAGAATTTCCTTGCACCACTGTGCCAAAAATTCGAAATCGGCGTAGGTGTGCACGCTATTTTTTATGCCGTCGGCGCCCGAAAATTCTATCCACCAAATGGTGTTTTGCACAAGGTAGCGGGCAAGGTAGGGGTTGCGCTGGTTGAGGTCGGGCATGGAGCGGGCAAACCAACCAACTTTGGCCGAGGTTTCGTCAAAGTTGGTGGTGTGAATATCCATGTAGGTGTACTGCTGCCCTGCGTTTATGGGATTCTGGTCGCGGTTAATCCAGTCGGGCATTGGCAAACTGCCGAGCCAGGGGTGGCGGCTGCTGCAGTGGTTTACGGTAATTTCCATGGCAACCTTAAGGCCACGGCTGTGGGCGGTAGTAACAAGCGCAGGCAGCTCCTCATTGGTACCGAGACGTGCGTCGACCTTGTAAAAATCGGTAGGAGAGAAGCCGTGGTATGATCCAATGGCCACTTTATTTTCCGTTATCGGAGTGAGCGCTATACCCGTTACACCCAATGTTGACAAGTATCCTAAACGAGTTGCAATACCGGCGAGGTCGCCTCCGTGGCGTGCATACTGGTTGTGACGCTCCAAGCGGTCGCCCATATCACGAATGTAGTCGTTCTGGTAGAAGCCGTTTACAAAGCGGTCGGGCATTATGAGGTAGAGCACATCGTCGCTGGAGAAGCCGCTACGCTTGGCAGAACCTGCCTCGCGCATACGCAACTCGTAAGGTACGACCTGCGTGCCGGTAGATGTAATGAAGCTGATATTGAACACTCCCGGACGGGCGCTCTTATCTACGTTCAGGTAAACAAACAGGTAGTTGGAATTCTCGGGTAATTCTACCCTTGAGATTTTTACTCCGGGATACGAAATGCTAACCCTAACGTCGCTAAGCTTGCTGCCGTATACCATGAGCTGTAGCTCTGGATTTTGCATTTCAGTCCACCAAAACGGTGGTTCCACCTTGGTTACTTCGCCTTTTACGGTGAAAACACCAACGCATAGGGCTAGCAACGTTACAAGCAAGCGGAAATATTTATGCATAGGTCTTCCCTTTAAGAAATATTACAAATAGCGATTACACACTATTTAGCTCTGTAAAGTTATTCATTTATTTTCAATAATATAGAATATTTACAAGTATATAGCCTATTTTCTAACATTTTTTAGATTATTGAAAGGGTGATGTTAATAGCTATTAAATATGAGCTAGAGCTAAAAATGAGGATCAATATGTTAGCTTTTGAGAGGCAGGTTGATAAGATTCAAGAGCGCCGGTTTTAGCCTAAAATTCTTAAAAGTCTGAATATCAATATTATATCCTAGCAAAAATATTGCCTCCATATTCTTTAAGTCAAATACTCCGTAGTTGTTAATATCTACAGACTCTATGAGCACATCGCATCATAGAATCATAGAATGTGTTGACCTTAGCCATGAGGTGGTATGAGCGCTCAGCTACGCTGGCGATGTTCTTTTTAAAATGCTTTTGGCTTGCCATAGGGCTGAGGTTTACGCCATGATTCAAATCTGTGGCGGTAACAATAAGTGGCGTGCGCAGCTCCTCAAACGTTTTAGCCCGTAGATGTTGAGCCATAAAACTCTTGAACCCATCAATTGAAAAATTCCGTTGCGGGGCAGCCCAAATTCGGTAAACTTACGAAAAGACGCTTCGCCAAAAAATCCCATAATATCACGTGGCGTATGCCCGTCGGCGTATAGTGTGCCTGTAAGCGCGCCTGCGCTTACTCCTGATATAATGTCCGGCTTGATACCTAAACCTTCCAAAGCCTAAAAAGTTCCCCGATGGGCATACGTGGAAGAGTTACATGTACTTTCTATTGTCAACCTTGCTGGAGGAAATTAAGCATAGCTGTTTCAGCAAGTTGGAAACTTCGGTGAAATTTTGGCAGGTTGGCGTACGGTATTGAGCAAATTATTGCTATATTGCGCTATGTTTTGAGCGTGCAGGATAAAAATCAGCTGGCAGCTGACCTGTGTACGCCCGGTACCTCGGCCTACGAAGCCTACTACAGCGGCTACTGCACCGCCCGCTACGCTGTAGACGCGGCCCTGCAGGCCAAGGCCGAAGCCGGTGATGCAGAAGCCGTAAAGCTGCTGGCCGAGCGCCGTAAGGAAGCCGCTATAAGTGATAGTATTAAGCAAAAATTCGGGGTAGCGCCCGGCAAAACAGACTAGCATGATAGTTGTAGTATTCATATACCTATACATAGTGCTATGCGCACTACTCGCTTGCCTTGGCGATGGCCGTCTTGGCGGATACTGGCTGGCGCTGGCATTTTGCCTCCTGTTTACTCCGATATTCGGTTGGATAATAACGCTTTTGCTTTGTTCAAAAGATAAACCTTTACTGTACGTTGATGACGATGATATTGTGGTATAGTAGTTACTATTAGTGCTGTATCCTTTCAAAGTCCGCTCCGGCGGGCTTTTTTTGTGGCATGATATCAGCGCAAATAATCAAGCAACCGTACCTATCCCGAACCCTTAAGGAAGAGGCTGAGTGGATTGGTAAAGAGCAGCAGGGTGTAATTAAGGACTGGGGGTTAATGCGCACCGGAACGCTGTATGGCAGCCTCCGGGGCTTCTTTTCGTATCATCCGCTTGCCTCCGGGGGAGTACTTACGCTCCGCTATCTTACCTACCTACGCTTCCTGGATATGAAATCCCGGCAAAAAGGCAGAAAAAATAAGTACGCCGGGCTGCATTTTATACTATTAAAACTCGAAAATATGTATAAACAGGATACATACAAATAATGTGTATTTTTTGTAAAACATTCAGCTTATTTTGGCAATCCATGTATTTTGAGTAAATTTACTTGTAGTATTGAGTAATTTAATTATTATCATCATGGACAGCAAAACAAACTCATGCCCAATGGTAGGAGGTTTTTCGCCTCAATTGTCATCCTAAGTGAAGCAAAGCATCTCATGCTGTGGTAATGTATTATTCATGGTGCAAACTTGAGATGCTTCGACAAGCTCAGCATGACAACACACGATGCGTTGAGATGCCCCGTGCGTTGGGGTGCGTGAGCCGGACAAAAATCCGGTTCGAGGATATTTTTGTCTTGACTTTTGGTTACTTTGTGTCAAGACAAAGTAACGAATAA
>JAISBU010000045.1 GCA_031266015.1 Prevotellaceae bacterium
GGCACAGCCAACGGCTTGCAGCAAATTCATGCCTATTTGTTTGGCGGCTTGTATGATTTTGCCGGACAGATAAGGCAAAAAAATATTTCAAAAGGCGGCTTTCAGTTTGCGGTAGCGCATTTTCTGGGCAGCACATTAAAGCAAATTGAGCAAATGCCCGAAAATACATTCGAAGAGATTGTCGATAAATATGTGGAAATGAACATTGCCCACCCGTTTATGGAAGGCAACGGGCGAAGTACAAGAATCTGGCTGGATTTGATGCTGAAAAAACGCCTGAAAAAATGCATTGATTGGAGTAAAATAGGCAAAAACGACTATCTGAATGCAATGATAAAAAGCAGCGTAAGCAGCGCCGCAATAAAAAACTTGCTAAAACATGCTTTAACTGATGAAATCAACAGCCGCGAAATGTTTATGAAAGGAATAGATTACTCGTATTATTATGAAGAAAATTAAAAAAGGTTCAAGACAATTTTTGGAGGGTCTTCTCTAGAGTTTTTCAATATAAAATAATATGAACGCACCTGTTTACACAATTGGCATCCGCGCCATTGACCTTGTTGCCCGAATTGCCGAAAAAGTGGGCGAATTGAAAGGGTCGGGCGAATACGGCCGTAATTTGCAACAATTTATGCTCAGTGCTATTTTGCAAGCATTGGAAGAATTCCCCGCTCGTAAAATTACCGATATATTTACCGATAAACTTTCAAAAGCCGAGTTGGAATTTTTAGAACAGATTGCAGGTTACCTCGATAAAAATGACGAAATAACCAACTATCGTGCACAGCTGTTAACCAATAAGTCAGATGTTAGCGTAAAAAAATATTTTGCCAAACTTGTGGAAATTGGCATTTTGAAAGTGGAATGGAAAAATAAGGGGAGAAAATATTTAATTAATAGAGATAAATAATTATCCCCAAAACAACAAAACATAGAATATAAGTCCTTGTGACAAAGACGATAACGGCGCAACCGTTGGCATTACAACGCTGTCAAGAAATATTTTTCTACCGGTTCGGCAGCCATGTATGAGTCGATAAGGCGAGGCGTGGAGTAGCCGGATACGCTGTCTATTTTTACCTGCAAAAAGTTTTGCGCCAGCATATATGGCAACCTCTTGGCTTCTAAAATATAGAATTGGGCGTACAAACGCTGATGGCTCAACATGTGTTTCATAGCTTCTGAAACATGAAGTACTGTAAGCTTCTCTTTGTCAAACCAATCTTTCCATTCCGGAGTTTTTTTCAACATTTTTAAGGTAGCAGGTTTTACAGTTTCAATAAGAGGAAACTCATACAACGAGTGCCAAATATCCTTCTCTCCACGCTGATGAATAAAGGTAAAATCTTTATAGCGGACCATGAGATAGGTAAAATATCTATCACGAACTTTCACCTTCTTGCTCTTTGTCGGAAGCTGATCTATGCATGCATTTCTAAACGCATAACATGAGTCTACAAAAGGGCAATTTCCACACGCAGGATTCTTTGGAGTACATAGCGTACCTCCAAAATCCATAATAGCCTGGTTGAAAAGCGCCGGACGTTTCTTATCCAGCACCTCCATGGACAAATCATATAGCTCTCTCTGTCCGGCAGGCGTATCTATGGGGGTAAACACGCCAAACATGCGAGCCATGATTCGGTACACATTGCCATCAACAGCAGGACGAGGTATATCAAATGCAAATGCTCCAATGGCAGAGGCCGTGTAATCTCCCACTCCCCTCAACGAGCGCAGACCTTCGTATGTATAAGGAAATTTGCCCTTATGCTCCTTCACCACTTGCTCCGCAGCCACATGCATATTACGGGCGCGAGTGTAGTAGCCAAGCCCCTGCCAAACCTTCATTACCGCATCCAAAGGAGCCGCGGCTAAACTTTGTACGGTAGGAAAATTTTCAAGAAAACGATGATAGTAAGCTAATCCTTGCGCAACCCGTGTCTGCTGCAAAATAACTTCCGACACCCAAATAGCATACGGATCACGGGTTTTACGCCAGGGTAAATCCCGCTTGTTAGATTGATACCAGTCTATGAGAGTATCGGAGGATGAAGACAAACCGGCAATTAGTGATTAATGGTTAATGATTAGCGGTAAATGAGTCCACCACCTTACTACCAAATCCATTTTATCGAACTCTCAAAACTTCGCCGTTATCCTGCACAATTGCCCTGCGATACTTTTCTGGCAGCTCCGGCTGAATTGGCGACGGAGCGTTGCCATACGGAGTACGTGTAAATCCGGAAGCATCTTCCTTCTTTATGTTACCATCAATAAATTTTACCAGCAAGTATTTATCCAAATCCTGCCAGCGGGCATGCATTTGCTCTGCGGTTTTTACGGAGAAATTGTTGATGTAATCTTGCACTTTAGAAGGCTCAGACTTGTAAAGATTTAAAATAACCTCATCTGCATTAAACAAGTCTTTTTGAGCCTGTTGCTCTTGGTCTTGTTGAACCTTTATAATATCCGCGCTAATGGCGTTGTATCTCAAATATGCGAAGTTGGTTACACGGTTAAATGTCCAAAACGCAGCGGTTGGCGAGTAGGTAAGCATATCACCATTGCCAACACGGAAGCACTCCGGCACTACCGTGGAACTACCATAAATCGGTGTAAGACAAGATGTTGCGGCGTCATCAACACCAAACCAAAGCACCCCGGCGATAGGGGAAGGTAGTCCGGCGCGAGCCTCGGCTACAAACCAAAATCCTGTTTGCTGAGTAGCAATAGCACGCTCATGCAAATAATCTACGCTATCCAGCTTCCATGTCATAGGGCGCCAACGGTAAGGACAGGCAAAGGCTCCTGCTCCAAAATCTTTGGTCATATCCATGGGAGTTCCTTCGTAGTGATTTCGCATAAAACCTGCGATGTCCAGCGCGCTCAGCTGTCTATTGGGCTTGATATACAATGGTATACGATTAGTCAAATTGTGCCCCATAGCATAATCCAAGTAAGCATCCATCTCATTATTTACCGCATTGAAAAATGCCCAAACGCGGGCATCGCAAAAACGGGCTCCGCCAAAATCTACAGGGTTGTACGCATCAGAAAAGCTGAAATCTTTATCCATTCCTTTATAGTATCCTGCAGCACGGGCAAAGTCAACTACATCCGCAGAATAAATTACATCCACATTTTTATCAAGCAGACGCTTCATATCTTTTGACGAAATGGAGCTGTTTTTTCCTGTAGCTAAAGGAAATTGCCGTATACGAGCTTGATTTGCATGGGCGCTCACGTATCCGTCAGGAATTCTTACCGCAACCCACACGGCGCCCTTGGCAAAAGGCTTGCCCTTGGCGTCTTTTATGGTTTTGCTACCCTTACCTACCATTTCCAATATCCATGCTTCGCTGGTATCTACAATTGAAAATGATTCTCCGCTGGAATGGTAGCCATATTGCGCAACCAAGTCTGTCATTACCTTAATAGCCTCGCGGGCATTTTTGGTACGCTGCAACGCAACGTACATTAAGCTGCCATAGTCCATAATTCCGGTGGTATCCACCAGCTCATCGTGCCCGCCAAAGGTTGTTTCGCCAATAGCCAAAGCATGCTCATTCATGTTGCCAACCACGTTGTAGGTTCGCTCTGCCTCAGAAATGTAACCCAAAGGTTTTCCGCTGTCCCAATTCTCTATTTTACGCATAGCGCCCTTCTCATGTTTGGCTGCAGGATAGTGGTACAGCTCGCCATACAAGGTATGAGAATCTGCCGCATAAGAAACAATAGCTGAGCCATTTTTTGACGCTCCCTTGGTCACAATTAAGTTGGTACATGCCATTGAATGTAGCGCCGCCGCGCAAACAACAGCACAAATAGCAATAAGTTTTTTCATAGGTAACTTTAAATTATTTTTCTAAAAATATGCCGTAACGCATCGCAAGCACAGCGCTGAGTGTAAGTTGGAATGTATCTTTTCAGCGGTTTAATAGCTAGCAAGGGTAAATAATCGTAAGAGATAAACATTTGATACATAGACATTTATAATGTCAACTGCTTTGGCTACTTTTGCAGCAGCTGAACTATTTTACTTACACTTAGCTCCGAAAATGAATCAACTACCAAATCCGCATGCTGCAACTCTTCACGGGGCATGACAGATGCTACCGCCACCACCCGGGCGCCGGCGGCACGTCCGGCAGCAATCCCCGCCAGCGCATCTTCACAAACCACGCAACATTCAGGCTTCATACCTATGGCCGCTGCTGCTTTCAGAAACACCTCCGGATCCGGTTTTCCCTTTGTAATCTGCGATGAGTTTACCACCGCTTTAAAGTACTTGCGAGCATCAAGCCCGTTCAAAACAAAATCAATATTCTGGTCACAAGCCGAGGAGCCCACCGCCATAGGAACACCATCCGCATACAGCTGTCTTATAATGCTTTCCAAGCCCTCCGCAAACCTCAAATGTGGAGCATACAGCTTACGGTACAACGCCTCCTTTTCATCCGAATAGGCGTCAACTTTTTCTTGTGCAATATCTTGCCCGAAAATGGCCCGGAAAATGTCGTTATTTGTCTTACCATTAAAGCGTTGCAAAAACTCATCCATAGTCATTTCTACGCCATGCTTCTTAAAAAACAGAGCTGTTGCCTCCATATGGTACCGCATGTTGTCAACCAGCGTGCCGTCCATATCAAAAATCACACCAAACTTCATACCACATCCTTTCCTAAAGGCAAAAGTTATAAAAATAATGCAAATACAAAAAAGTTCATTCTACAAATTTAGCATTTTTGCAGAAAATAGTAGTATTTTTGTGCTTCTAAACTCCAGAAAGTAAATGCAAAAAATTTTAAGTCAATCAAAGGGAGCACGCTGGGCTGCGTTAGCCATCGTATCCGTTACCATGTTCTGCGGATATTTTTTTACTGATGTAATGGCTCCGCTGAAACCCATGCTTGAGAGTGAATTAGGCTGGAGCAGTGATGATTACGGATTATTTACCAGTGCCTACGGATGGTTCAACATCTTCTTTCTCATACTCATTTTCGGAGGTATTATTCTCGACCGAATGGGTATGCGATTTACCGGTATTCTTTCTGCCGGAATCATGCTACTTGGCGCCAGCATTAAGTACTGGGCTATCTCAACTACCTTCCCCGAAGGAGCCACCATACTGGGCATACGTTCGCAAGTAGCGTTTGCATCCATTGGCTTTGCTACGTTTGGCGTAGGCGTGGAGGTTGCGGGAATTACCGTTACCAAAATCATTGTAAAATGGTTTAAGGGCAAAGAAATGGCGTTGGCTATGGGTTTACAGGTGGGTGTAGCACGAATTGGAACCATGCTTTCCATGGCTGCTCCCATTCCACTTGCAAAAGCATTCGGAAGCATTTCAGCACCACTATTGGTTTGTGTAATTGTTCTATGCATTGGCTTCCTATCCTTCCTTGTATATGGAGTTATGGATAAGAAATTGGACAAGGAGTTGGGCATTGACAAAAACACCACTCATGAAGACGAGTTTAAACTATCCGATATAGGATTTATTCTGAAAAACAAAGGATTCTGGCTTATTGCGCTACTTTGTCTTTTGTTCTACTCAGGCGTATTCCCATTCCTTAAGTACGCTGTAGATTTAATGATAAATAAGTTCAACGTACAACCCGAATTTGCAGGAAATATTTCGGCAATTCTACCTTTTGGAACGTTGCTACTTACACCCGTATTCGGTCACCTGTACGACCGCATAGGTAAAGGCGCCAGCATGATGATTTTGGGTGCAACCTTACTAACACTCATTCACGTAACCTTTGCTCTCCCCTTTGTTCACTTCTGGCCTATTGCAGTTGGACTTATGGTTTTACTGGGTATTGCGTTCTCACTGGTACCCTCAGCCATGTGGCCATCCGTACCAAAAATTATTCCAGAAAAACAATTGGGTACCGCCTATTCGCTTATATTTTATATTCAAAATTTTGGACTTTCAGGAGTGCCCTTTATTATTGGAAAAATATTGAGCAACTACTGTATAACCGGCACCAATGCTGAAGGTGGTAACACTTACGATTATACGCTACCTATGGTAGTTTTCGCAGTACTTGGCGGACTATCCGTATTAACCGCTTTTGCGCTAAAAGCCGAAAACAGCAAGAAGGGTTACGGGTTGGAATTACCAAATACAAAAAGATAAACAGTTACTTTTATCATTGCAGATTTGACTCATAATGACAAAACAAGCAAGATAAAATAGAATAAAGAACCATGAATAACCTAGAGCTGTCTGAACAGGAAATCATACGTCGCGAGTCACTTGACAAGATTCGCGAGATGGGCATAAACCCATACCCTGCCGAAGGATTTGACGTAAACGCAACCACCACACAAGTAGCCAGCGAATTTTCTCCGGAGAAAAACAACTTTCAGGATGTAAGTATTGCCGGCCGAATCATGAGCCGCCGAATCATGGGCAGCGCTTCATTTATTGAGCTGCAAGACGAACACGGCCGTATTCAGGTGTACATACGTCGTGATGATATTTGCCCTGCCGATGACGAAGAAAAGAAAAACTACAATACGCTTTTCAAAAAGTTGCTCGACATTGGCGACATTGTCGGCGTAAAGGGGTTCGCATTTATCACGCAAACAGGCGAGCTGTCCATTCATGCAAAGGAGCTGAAGCTACTCGCAAAATCAGTGCGCCCGCTACCTATTGTGAAGGAAAAAGACGGACAAACCTATGATGCTTTTACGGATCCGGAGAAGCGTTACCGTGAGCGCTACGTGGACTTGGTTGTAAACCCTCATGTACGTGACACATTTATCAAGCGCACCAGGCTTATCAACTCCATGCGTGAGTTTTTGAATAAGCTCGAATTGCTGGAAGTTGAAACACCTATACTGCAACCATTATACGGAGGCGCTGCAGCTCGTCCGTTTAAGACACACCACAACACGCTGGACATGACGCTGTACCTGCGTATTGCCAACGAGTTGTACCTCAAGCGCCTTATCGTGGGAGGCTTCAACGGGGTGTATGAGTTCGCCAAAGATTTCCGTAACGAGGGAATGGACCGTTTCCACAACCCCGAATTTACCCAAATGGAAATGTACGTGGCTTATAAGGACTACCGCTGGATGATGGATACCGTGGAGGCTATGGTAGAAAAAATAGCCCTGGACCTTCACGGCACAACCGATGTACAAGTTGGCAACAACCTTATCAGCTTCAAGCGCCCGTGGAAGCGCTTCACCATGTTCGAAGCCATTCGGCACTTTACAGGAGTCGACATTTCAGCAATGGAGGAACCGGAACTGCGTGCAACCGCAAAACAGTTGGGCGTAGAGCTGGACGACACCATGGGCAAAGGCAAGCTGGTTGATGAGATTTTTGGCGAGTGCTGTGAGGCCAAGCTGATTCAGCCAACATTCATTACCGACTATCCCGAGGAGATGTCTCCATTGGCAAAGAAACACCGCTCCGGCAAAGGGCTTGTTGAGCGCTTTGAAGCCATTTGCAACGGCAAGGAAATCTGCAATGCGTACAGCGAGCTTAACGACCCCATTGACCAGCGCAACCGCTTCGAGGAGCAGCTACTTCTTGCCAAACGTGGCGATGAAGAGGCCATGCTGCTGGACGAAGACTTTCTCCGTGCCATTGAGTACGGCATGCCGCCCACAGCAGGGCTTGGCATGGGAATTGACCGGCTGTCGATGATTCTAACCAATGCGCCGTCCATACAGGACGTGCTCTTCTTCCCACAAATGCGTCCGGAGAAGAAAGTGGTAAAAGATGACGATGCAAAATTCCAATCCATAGGCGTACCCGCAGCGTGGATTCCGGTAGTTCAAAAAATGGGATACTTCACGATGGAGTCTATGAAAAAAGTAGCGCCGGGTAAGCTGTTCAACGACCTTTGCAGCATGAATAAGAAGCACAAAATGGGCTTAACCAACCCCAGCGCCGACGACGTAAAGAAGTGGATAGGGGAGGGGGCATAGCCTTCCTTGAACCAAAAAGCCCCTAACGTAAAAATACCACATTTGTGGTATTTTTTTTGCCCCAAACATGCCATACTGAAAGCCAAATTGTTACCGGCTCTATCCTGACCAGCTCCGGCGACTTGCGCTTTCTCGAGGGTGCGCCCACCGCCGACGGCGTTCAGCTTTCGGCGTTCAGCGGGTTAACGCCCTACTACGTTGAGCTTACCTTTGCCGACAGCAGCGCCTTTGCGGGGGCACTCTACGCTGCGCGGGGCCGACCGCCTCGGCTTCAGGCTACCCAACGCCGACGGGCAGGAAATCTCGCTCGCCGACGAGCGCTATAGGGGCAAGGTGGTGATTGTTTCCATCCTCGGCACGTGGTGCCCCAACTGCCTGGACGAGGCGCAGTATCTGGCGCAGTGGTACCGGGAGAACCGGGAGCGCGGAGTAGAAATCGTAGGGCTGTCGTTCGAGCGCAAGGACGATTTGGACTACGCAAAGGCTGCCGTGGGCAGCTTCAAAAAGCGGTACGGCGTAGAGTACGAGGTGCTGCTTGCCGGAAAAGTCGGCGACGCATCGGTTGCCAAAGCCCTGCCGGAGGTAGACAGGCTGCTGAGCTACCCCGCCACATTTTTTGTTGACAAAAAAGGTAAGGTTGCAAAAATATACACCGGCTTCAGCAGCCCCGCCACAGGCCTGTTCTACGAGGAATGGGAAAAGGATTTTAACGACGTGGTGAACAAGTTGATGGAAATTAAGAATCGAGCAGTATAATTTCCCCTAGACTTGTCGAAGGGCGCGGCGCGGGAAGCAGGGGGCGTGGCAGCCCACGCCTCATGCTTCGACAGGCTCAGCATGACAATTGAGGCGAAGAGCCTAGTGCCATTAGGCATGTTATTGCGGATCAAGCCAGCAATAACGGCGTATGAGATGAACTTGCTTCGCTTTGCTTGCAATAACGGTATATTAAAAGAGGCTAGGAGTGTCGTCAGCCTTTTTTCTACCACGCTTTTTAGAAGTGGATTTAGGTTGTAACTTTTTATCGCCAAGTAAATCAAAACTTTTACGATGATGAATAGCTGCTCCATACCGCGCAATAGCAGCACGATGCGCCACCGTAGGATAGGCTTTGTTTTCTGCCCAGCTATATTGAGGAAACTCTATCGCAATTTTTTTCATATACTCATCACGATGAGTCTTGGCAAGTATGGATGCCGCTGCAATAGAGGCAAATTTAGCATCGCCTTTCACAACGCAAGCGTGTGGGATATTTGGGTAGGGAGTAAATCTATTGCCGTCTATCAGCAAAAATTCAGGGGTAACTTTTAGCTGCACCACGGCTCGGTGCATAGCAAGAAAAGAGGCTTTGAGAATATTTATCTTATCAATATCCTCCGCACTCACCGAAGCCACAGCCCAAGCCAAGGCATGCTCTTCAATAAAATGGCGCAACACTCCTCTGTTCTTTTCATTCACCTGCTTAGAATCATTCAGCAACGGATGAAAAAAATCCGGAGCCAAAATTACCGCTGCTGCAAACACCGGACCGGCCAAACATCCACGCCCGGCTTCATCGCATCCGGCCTCAACTCTGTTTGGTAAAAGAAAGGGGAAAAGCATGGCAAAGCAAAAAAAGTAGCCACTTGCAATAGACAGCATAGCTGCAAGCTGCCACTGTCAACTTAAAAAACTAACGTTCCTACATCTTCTCCGGTTACAATTTTCTTCAAATTGCCCTCTTTGTTCATATCAAAAACCATAATGGGTAAGTGGTTCTCTTTGCACAAAGCAAATGCCGTAAGATCCATTATTTTCAGGCTTTTGGCATATGCCTCGTCAAAAGAAATCTTATCGTAACGAGTAGCTGTTTTATCCTTTTCCGGATCTGCCGTATAAACACCATCAACGCGAGTTCCTTTTAGAAGAACATCTGCCTCCAGCTCAATAGCACGCAAAGCCGATGCCGTATCTGTAGTAAAGAATGGATTACCCGTACCGCCGGCAATAATTGCCACACAGCCTTTAGCCATCTGCGCAAGCGCCTTATCTTTGGAGTAGCTTTCTCCAATAGGCTCCATAAATACAGAGGTAAATGTAATAGCCTTTACACCAGCGCCTTGTAGCGCACATTGCATGCCAATGCTGTTGATTACGGTTGCCAGCATTCCCATGTGGTCGCCTTTTACCCGGTCAAATCCTTTGTTTACACCGGACAGACCTCGGAAAATATTTCCTCCTCCAATCACAATACCCACCTGCACACCAAGGTCAACTATTTCCTTTATTTGAACGGCATAGGTGTTCAACCTGTCAGGGCTGATACCGTAGCTGCCGTTACCTTGCAGTGACTCGCCGCTAAGCTTGAGCAGCACTCGCTTATACTTTACCATAAATATTCGTCTGTAGTTAAAATTATGTGGATCAAAAGATGAAAGGAACAAAGAGCAAAGACATTATAGCATCCTTTTGTCCTTACATCTTTATTCTGATTTACAAATGTAACCAGAAAACTGCGCAAAAGAAAACGGGATAAACAAAATTGTTTACCCCGTTCACATCATAACCAAAAGATTACTCACTTAGCGAGAAACGCCTGAAATCGAGCACTTTAACATCGGCATCAACGCTCTTAAGGTAAGCCTCAACGCTTGACTTGCCGTCTTTAATGAAGTCTTGCGCCATCAAGGTGCTATCCTTGAAGAAGCGGTTAAGCTTACCTTGGGCAATCTTCTCAATCATTGCCTCCGGCTTGCCTTCCTGTTTAGCTTGCTCGCGACCGATTTGCAGCTCCTTCTCCTGCACCTCCTGCGGACAGTCGTCTTTGCTCACTGAAATGGGAGCCATAGCCGCTGCCTGCATAGCAATATTTTTTGCCGCATCAGCAGAAATCTTTTTGCTGAATCCTACCAATGATGAAACTTTACCGTTCATGTGGTTGTAAATCGACAGCATTGGAGCCTCCAGCTTATCGTAGAACATTACCTGATGCTTTTCACCGGTTTTAGCAGTTTGCTGGGTAACCAGCTCCTCAACAGTCATACCGTCAACTTTTATAGCCATAAGTCCTGCAAGGTCAGCAGGGAAAGTATTCAACGCAGCATCGGCAATTTTCTTAGCTAAAACCTGGAATTCAGCATTCTTTGATACGAAGTCGGTTTCGCAACCCAAGCAAACCAAAATACCCTTGGTACCATCACCATCGGCTACGGTAGCAGCAATTACCGCACCCTCCTTGGTTTCACGGTCGGCGCGCTTGCTGGCAACCAGCTTGCCTTTTTCGCGAATAATTTCTTGAGCACGCCCAAAATCACCGTTAGCTTCTTCCAATGCTTTCTTGCAGTCCATCATACCGGTTCCGGTCATTTGACGGAGTTTAGCAACATCTGATGCTTTAATTTCTGCCATAATTTTATCTCCTTTTATAAATAAATTGTGCAGGCTCACTTCAATAGCTTACGAAGTAGTAACCTGCACAAAATGTTAGCAATTTGTATCTGCAAATATCTATAGACTACTTCTTAGAGTCGGCTGCAGCCTTTGGCTTGCGGGCACGTAGCTTACTCTTTTCACCGACAATCTCTTCACCTTCGGCGTTAACCTTAACGGCTGATTCTTTGACTTCTTTATCTTTTTCCAGCTTACGCTCTTCCAATCCTTCTTGAATGGCTTGGCACATTATGTCAACAATCAAAGCAACTGACTTTGTAGCGTCATCGTTAGCAGGAATAACGTAATCAACCGGAGCCGGATTGCAGCAGGTATCTACAATAGCAAGCACAGGAATGTTCAAGCGCTTTGCTTCCTTAACGGCATTAGCCTCCTTTTGGATATCTACCACAAAAAGTGCTGCCGGAAGGCGTGATAGGTCTGCGATGCTACCCAAGTTTTTTTCCAACTTGGCACGCTCACGTGAAATTTGTAACTTCTCACGCTTTGACAGGTTCTCAAAAGTACCGTCTGTAGCCATCTTGTCAATGGCTGACATCTTTTTTACCGACTTACGAATAGTTGGGAAGTTGGTAAGCATACCACCCGGCCAGCGCTCGGTAACGTAAGGCATTCCTATCTTTGCTACGGTTTCGGCAACGATATCTTTTGCTTGTTTTTTTGTTGCAACAAAAAGGATCTTCCGACCAGACTTAGCAATTTGTTTCGCTACTGAAGCTGCTTCGTCAATCTTTACAACGGTTTTGTGAAGGTCAATAATGTGGATTCCGTTTTTCTCCATAAAAATGTACGGAGCCATCTTAGGATTCCACTTGCGCTTAAGGTGACCAAAGTGTGCGCCTGTTTCCAGTAGCTGTTCAAAACTTGTACGTGGCATTGTTTTTTTGTTTATGTTTAATTACTTTTTTCTTAAACCTCTCTCGTCAACCGTGCAAGTAGCAATCCGAAGGTTAGTCTTGCCGATTTTTTCGCAGCCAGGCAACATTGTGGTAGTGTCAGACGACAGTCCTCAACGTTTGCAACCTGTGCTGTGCATGGTTTACATTATAAACTCACCGCAACATCTTGCCATATACAAGATTACTACGGCAAAATAAATCGTGTTAACGCTTGCTGAATTGGAAACGCTTACGGGCGCCAGGCTGTCCCGGTTTCTTACGCTCAACTTCACGAGCGTCACGGGTGAGCAGGCCATTGCTCTTTAGCACCGGACGGTGAGCCTCGGCATCTATTTCGCAAAGGGCACGGGCAATAGCAAGACGCAAGGCCTCTGCCTGACCGGTAATACCACCACCATCAAGGTTAGCCTTAATATCGTACTTACCCATGTTGCCAGTAAGCTCCAAGGGCTGCCGCACAATGTACTGCAAAATTCCTGATGGAAAATAGTTGGTTAACTCACGGTTATTGATAGTTATAGCGCCATTACCCACGCTTACATAAGCACGGGCAATAGCCGCTTTTCTTCTTCCGATGGCGTTGATTACTTCCATTCTTCGTATGTCAAAAATTACCTAATATCACTAATTTGCACTTGCACCGGCTGTTGTGCCTGATGAGGATGCTCTGCTCCTGCATACACGTGCAGGTTGCGGAATTGCTCTGCTCCCAAACGGTTTTTAGGCAGCATCCCCTTTACGGCCTTTTCAACAACAGCGAAAGGCTTGCGCTTTAGCAGCTCAGCCGGAGTAGTGAAACGCTGACCACCCGGGTAACCTGTGTGGCGCACGTACTGCTTGTCTGTCAACTTGTTACCTGTAAGGCGAACCTTATCAGCGTTGATAACGATAACGTTATCGCCGCAGTCAATGTGTGGGGTAAAACCCGGCTTGTTTTTTCCACGCAGCATGTAGGCTACGGTAGAAGCCAAGCGGCCAAGCACCTCGTTGGTAGCATCAACAACTACCCAGTTCTTTTGCACCGTAGCGCTGTTCTGCGAAACGGTCTTGTAGCTTAAAGTATCCATAAATTTTTATCAATATACGATAACCACCTGAAATAGAAGATCTTACGCTATCGCCAGCCCGTAATCTTCCACTTTTAGGGGCTGCAAAGATAAGAGCTTCTTTTGGGATTGCAAAAAAATGCCAAATTATTTTGAGCGGTTTGAAGGCTGTTTGGAGCAAAAAGTTAGTTTTTTAGCTTAATTTAGAGTTGGGCTAAATTTCTAACTATATTTTTCGCAAATAATATTGTACGTTTGCAAAACATAATCTATATCTACATACAGTGAAGAAATTACTGCTCCTACTCCTGCCGCTTCTCGCCAATACAAGTTAAGCCTGGAGTTTTCTAATTTCTCCAATCTCCATTTTTCTTAATCAACGCAATCAGCTCCTCTACAGCGTTTCTTTCAGGTATATCTCTTGCCACACATTCCTTACCCTTATATAAGGATACTTTACTGGCGCCGGCGCCTACATAGCCATAGTCAGCATCGGCCATTTCGCCGGGGCCATTTACTATACAACCCATAACAGCGATCTTAAGCCCCTTTAAATGAGAGGTTTTCGCTTTCACCTTTTGTAAAGTGTCCTGTAGGTTGAACAAAGTGCGTCCGCATCCCGGGCATGAAATAAACTCTGTTTTGCTAAAGCGCACTCTGGACGCCTGCAAAATTCCGAAGCAAGTATTTACCAAGTCGGCAGGTGTGGCGTTACGGGTAAAAGTTGCCTTTTGTACAACCATGCTACGACTCTCCTTGTCCTCATTTGCTTTAAAGGTATCGTGCACCTCAACAATTTTCGTATCGCCTTCCAAAGATAGCATTACGCCATCGGCAAAACCATCTATCAGCAAACCGCCAAAATCTGCTGCCGATTGAAGCTGCAACGCCTCATAATCGGGTTCATTGTAGGTGCGGCAAATCACCACGGGGTTGGTTACTCCGTGAATTTCCAGCTGCAAAAAGAAGGCTCGCTGCTCCGCAAATGCATTGCCGGTCGAAACCTCCAATAAAAGCAGCGTACTTGGATTTTGCTTGAGATAGGAAATCAAATCTTTGTTCAGATATGACAGCTTACAACGGAAAACATCCTCCTGCTCATAGTCCACAATGCAAAGTCCGTTCGTGGTATCAAGATCAATATCGACAAGACCTGTATATAGTACGTCGGGTGATTTATCTCCTGCAACCCAACGCCTGCCGTCAAAAGTAAAACCCAGCTGCTCAACATCCTCATTTTTAATCGCGCTCAAACGAGAAAGATCTGCCCATACCGACACGGGATTTTGCTCTCCAACAGCAGCAGCGGTTGCCAAAAACGAAACTCTTTTTTTATAGCCAAAAAAGTTGTGATGTAATGACGTGCTTTTTTTGTCATGTTGAATGAAGTGAAGCATCTCATGAGATTTTTCGCTACGCTCAACACGACAATCGCATTTTTTTTCAAAATAGTCAACTAGCTTCTTAGCCACAGGAATCTCTAAGTGCGGATCTTCCGTTAGCGAAACTCGAATGGTATCGCCCAATCCATCCGCCAGCAAAGTACCAATGCCCACAGCAGATTTTATACGCCCGTCCTCCCCTTCTCCCGCTTCCGTTACGCCCAAATGCAGCGGAAAATTCATACCCTCAGCGTTCATTTTTTTCACCAACAAACGGGTGGCGTACACCATTACACGGGTATTGCTGGACTTCATGGAAACAACTACATCTGTGAATTTTTCCTCCTCACAAATTCGCAAAAATTCCATTGCCGACTCCACCATTCCAAGCGGCGTGTCGCCATACTTATCCAGCATTCGTGCGCTAAGCGAACCGTGATTTACGCCAATGCGCAGCGCTGTTTTATGCTGCTTGCATACGTTGAGCAGGTCTACAAATTTGGAGCGTAATTCAGCAGGTTCATCCGTTTTTCCGACCTTATCCACAAAGTTTCCCGGATTGATGCGAACCTTTTCTACGTAGCAAGCGGCTACCTTCGCAGCTGCCGGATTAAAATGAATGTCGGCTATTAACGGAACGTCGCAGCCCTGCTTAACCAACTCCGCTTTTATTTGCCGCAACGCCTCTGCCTCGCGCACACCGGGAGCCGTAATGCGCACGTAGTCCGCGCCTGCCTTGGCTATCTGAATGCATTGCTTTACCACAGCGGCTACATCCAGCGTATTGGCGGTAACCATAGATTGCAAACGAATCGGGTGCGATTCGCCCATGGGAACGTCACCCACCTTCACCTCACTGCTTTTGCGGCATTCGTATTTGTATAGGTTTTTACAAAACATTCAGCAGCTGCTCTTTGATTTTTTCCAGCTCGTCCTTCATGTTTACCACAATGCGCTGCATATCGCTGTTGTTGGCCTTGCTGCCGAGCGTATTTATTTCACGTCCTATTTCCTGCGCTATAAATCCGAGCTTGCGACCGGCATCGTCATCCTTGGCGGTTTGAAAAAAGTACTCGCAGTGGTTGCGCAAGCGTGTTTTTTCTTCGGTAATATCCAGCTTTTCCAGGTAGTAAATCAGCTCCTGCTCAAAGCGATTTTTATCCACGTTAGCTGCGCCAACCGCATCATTCAGGGCTTGTGTCAGCCTTGTTTTTACAACTTCTATTCTATTCCTTTCAAAAGGCTCAACCTGTGTAAGCAGTCGCCCAATTTCCGTTACACGGCTCAGGATATCCTCCATAATAGCCTTGCCCTCCTGCCTGCGAAAGTTTGAAAGCTGCACAAACGCCTGCGCCACGCTTCCCAACACCAGCTTACGCTCCTCGTCGGGCAACTTGCTTTTGGCAACGGCAATCACGTCGGGCAAACGCAGGATTGCATCGGCGCTTACCTCATCGCATAAATTTTCCAGCTGACGTTGGTACTCCTTAAACAGCGCCTCGTTGATGCAGGCGGCAGGACGTGACTGCAGGTTTTCTACATTAATAAATACATCCACCTTGCCACGCTGCAAGGGCAAAAGCAGGGCACGAATATCGGACTCCAGCTCACGGTACTGGCTCGGCAGCTTAATACATAAATCCAGCTGCTTGCCGTTGACCGAGCGCAGCTCTGTGGTTATTTTTCTTCCCTCGTACGACAACTCTGCCTTGCCGTAACCTGTCATTGATAAGGACATATTTGATTTGCGATTTGACTATTTACGGTTTACAATTTTTCCAAGAAAACAGCTAACAAAGTTACCGATAAAATTGCTCACATTAAAAAATGTGCTACATTTGTAATATTCCGACTAATTGTAAGTAGTATTTACAATTAGTCGGAATACAAGATAACTATTTGATAATTAAATTATTACACACATGTTTTTTGCGCGAACTTTATCAAAAGCATTGGAAAATGTTTCAAAAACATTTCCGGTTGTACTCATAACAGGCCCTCGACAGGTAGGCAAAACCACACTTTTTGAAAAAAGCAAAGAAAATAACCGCACCTACATTTCTTTGGACGACCCACAGCTAAGAGCATTAGCAAAAAATGATCCCAACCTTTTTTTGCAAACCTACAAAACACCGCTGCTGATTGACGAAATTCAGTACGCCCCCGAACTTTTTCCCTACATAAAAATGGCGGTTGACAGGGAAAAGAAAAAAGGTATGTTTTGGCTAACAGGCTCTCAGCAGTTCCATTTAATGAAAAATATTTCGGAGAGCTTGGCAGGTCGTGTTGCCATACTGGAATTGCAAGGGCTGTCGCAGGCCGAAAAGCGCCGAATGCCACAGGTAGCGCCTTTTCTTCCTAAATTTAACACGACAAAAAAGTTCCGCCGAATGGACGTTACCCAAGTCTATGAGGTTATACTTCGAGGATCGTACCCTGCCCTGTTTGCCACGCCCAGCACGGACAAAAATATTTTCTACGCCTCCTATCTCAAAACGTACATTGAGCGTGACATTCGCACGCTGGTAAATATCTCGGACGAGCATACCTTTCTCAAATTTATGAGGGTAACCGCCGCTCGTACAGGACAAATGATAAACTACAGCGACATGGCTCGTGATGTGGACGTTAGCCACAATACCATTAAGGCATGGCTATCCATTTTGGAAACCTCAGGGCTAATATACCTCTTGCAACCTTTTCACAACAACGTTGCCAGCCGTGCCATTAAAACCCCAAAGCTGTATTTTCTTGACACCGGTTTATGCTGCTATCTCAGCGGCTGGGACAACGCCGCTACGCTGTCCAACGGCGCAATGAGCGGCGCAATGTTGGAAACCTACGTGATTTCCGAAATTCTAAAAAGCTACTGGCACAATGGGCTGCAAGCTTCAACCTACTACTACCGTGACAAGGATAAAAAAGAAATAGACCTGCTTATTGACAGAAACGGCGAGCTTTACCCCATAGAAGTAAAGCGTACAGCCTCACCAAAAGAAGGCGACATCAAAAATTTTGATGTGCTCAACAACCTAAAAGTAAACGTTGGCACAGGCGGCATTGTGTGCCTGTACCCGAATCCCACACCGCTTACGCAAAATATAAATATTATTCCTGTGGGGTATATTTAAAAAGAAAAATCGGCTGAAAGATGAACTTTCAGCTGATTCAAAAACATTTACATTACAGCTGCAAATAGCTTGTGTCGTAGGCGTACCACCTTGTAGCTGGGGTTTGTCTCTAAAATTATGCGCTTCAGCACCTCCTTATCATCGGGAAATAGGTAGCTACTTCAACGCTTGAAAATCGTAACCAACGACGCTTTCCAACTGTATTCGCTAAAAGTTTCATAGTAAGATTTTATTTGATAATACCTTGCACTATGATAAAAAAAGCATGGTGTTTACCTTATCACTGTCAAGGTATTACCACACACCCAGCCACAAATAAGAAAGCCTATGCCGAACAAAGCATGAGCTTTCACTGTTATTGCCGCTGTGACTCTTTTGTGGTAATTTCTGACAATACATGCAATAAGTCAAATGCTTTATTTACAAATATTTAGCTGCAATTTATTTTACCATAGGCAAGAGAGATGGGTTGATTTGGTCAAAGGTACGAAAAAAGAGTGAGCGACATGGCAAAGAATGTAATTAGCTGTCAATATACATGTTATACGATCTTGCAGTTTGATATTTCGCTGATAATCAAAACATTATACGTTGAGCGGTTTTTAATTTTTCTGCCATCCCTTGTAAGTTCTAAAAAAGTTCTTACCTTTGCAGTCCCAATTTTGGGTGCAAGAAAAAACATTTCACATTTTAATTAATGTACGCAATTGTAGAAATAGCAGGCCAGCAATTTAAGGTTGCAAAAGACCAAAAACTTTTTGTGCACCGTCTTAAGGACAACGAAGGTTCGTCCGTAAGCTTTGGTAAAGTCCTGCTCACAGACAACGACGGTAAGGTTATTGTTGGCACACCTTCGGTACAAGGCGCCAGCGTAGATGCAAAGGTCATTAAGCACGTAAAGGGCGACAAGATCATTGTATTTAAGAAAAAGCGTCGCAAAGGCTACCAGGTGCAAAACGGTCACCGCCAATGCTTTACGCTGATTCAAGTAGAGAGTATTAACGCGTAAAACTATACAAACATGGCACACAAAAAAGGTGTTGGTAGTTCAAAGAACGGTCGCGATTCGGAAAGCAAGCGCCTGGGTGTGAAACTTTTCGGTGGTCAAGTGGCAAAAGCCGGCAACATTATCGTTCGTCAGCGTGGTACAGTACACTACCCGGGTGTAAACGTGGGTATGGGCCGTGATCATACGCTGTTCGCAACGGCCGACGGTATTATCAACTTTGCAAAAAAGACCAACGGTAAGTCGTATGTTTCTGTTGTTGCAGAAGCATAGCAAACTTACTGTAAAGTACAGGTAAAACCCTCTGCTATGCGGAGGGTTTTTTGTTCATCTTTGTAATCGTTGACAGTCTGGATAAGAGTCTAACTTATAAATTTGTCGCTGACGACTTTTTGACTTATAACTCCATATTATTATGCTAACCCTAAAAGTTATTCGTGAGCAAGCCGATTTTGTTATCGAAAGGCTTGCCGTAAAAGGCTGCGATGCCAAAGCGGCTATTGCAGAAATTATTGCGCTTGACGATGAGCGCAGGTCTACACAAACGCAACTTGACGCCAACCTGGCTCAGCAAAACTCTACAGCCAAAGAAATCGGCGCCTTAATGAAGAATGGCAAGAAAGCAGAGGCTGATGCCGCAAAGCAAAAAGTAGCCGATCTGAAAATTCAATCGACAGAGCTAGAGCAAAAGCTGGCTGCTGCTGAGCAAAAATTGAACGAAAAAATCGTATTACTGCCCAACCTTCCCAGCACGCAAGTTCCCACAGGTAAAACTGCCGAAGATAACGTGGTGGTGCGTCAGGGTGGCAGTAAGCCTGCGCTGCATGCGGGTGCGGTTCCTCACTGGGATTTGGCAAAAAAGTATGACATCATAGACTTTGAGCTGGGCAACAAGCTTACAGGCGCAGGATTCCCCGTATACAAAGGCAAAGGCGCAAAGCTGCAGCGTGCCCTTATTTCATTCTTTTTAGATGAAAACACTGCCGCCGGATACAACGAGGTGCTGCCGCCGCACATGGTAAACGCTGAATCCGGTTTTGGTACAGGTCAACTACCTGATAAAGAGGGACAAATGTACCACGCCACGGTGGATGATTTTTACCTGATTCCAACAGCAGAGGTTCCCGTTACCAACATTTACCGCGATGTGATTGTAAATCCGTCCGATTTGCCTGTAAAATTAACTGCATACACTCCTTGCTTCCGTCGTGAGGCGGGTTCGTACGGCAAAGATGTACGTGGGCTTAACCGCTTGCACCAGTTTGACAAGGTAGAAATAGTTCGCTTTGAACTACCGGAAAATTCATACGCCGCACTCGAAGGAATGGTAGCGCACGTTGAAAATATTGTAAAAAAGCTGGAGCTCCCCTACCGTATTCTTAAGCTTTGCGGCGGCGATATGAGCTTTACCTCCGCTCTTACCTTCGACTTTGAGGTTTACTCTGCAGCCCAAGACAAGTGGCTGGAGGTAAGCTCTGTTTCGAATTTCGAAAGTTTCCAGGCCAACCGACTTAAGTGCCGCTACCGTATCGAAGATAAGAAAACTCAGCTGGTGCACACGCTTAACGGCAGCTCATTGGCGTTGCCACGTATTGTAGCAGCCTTGCTGGAAAACAATCAAACCGAAAACGGCATTAAAATGCCTGCTGTGCTACAGAGGTATACCGGATTTGAGTACATTTAATGCATAATTCACAATTTGGAGCCGCATTGGATTTTATGAATTGCGAATTATGCATTATAAATTATCACGATTGTGTTTATTGTCAACATTACCTTTAGCGTAGAGCCGGATATTGAAAAATCTTGGTTGGAGTACATGCAAAAACAGGTTATTCCTCAACTGAGGAAGCTGCCTTACCACAGTGATTTGGTGTTTACCCGTGTACTTAAAGACGAGCTGCACCCTCAACCCGACAACAGCTACCCGGTACAAATACATTTTACACATGCCTCGGATGTTAACAAATTTCAGAATGAAGCGCTACGTGAGGTTATTGAGCTAATGTGCAAAGCGTTTCCCAGTAAGGTACATTTTTTCAAAACCGTATTGAAGAAGATTTAAACTATTGTGTCTGCTGAGCGAATTATAATGGGTATTGACCCGGGTACCACAGTGATGGGCTACGGCGTAATTCGCATTACGAATAATAAGCCGGAGCTGGTTGTTTTGAGCGTAATTGAGCTGCGCAAATACACCAACCACTACATGAAGCTGGGTAAAATATTCGAACGGGTACTACAAATTATTGAGCAATATTTGCCGGATGAAATAGCGCTGGAGGCTCCGTTTTTTGGCAAGAATGTACAAAGTATGCTCAAGCTGGGACGTGCGCAGGGCGTAGCCATGGCAGCAGCGCTGTCGCGTGACATCCCCATTAGAGAATACGCTCCACGACGTGTGAAACAGATGATTACGGGACAAGGTGAGGCCAGCAAAGATCAAGTCGCGGCAATGCTTCAAAATATGTTCTCGATAAAGGAGCTGCCAAAAGATTTGGATGCAACAGACGGTTTAGCCGTTGCGCTGTGCCACTACTACAGTACAACTTCGGTAATGGCGCAAATAGAGGCAGAGAAAGCTGCTACCAAAAAGGTTCCAAAATCCAAGAGCAGCAGCTGGGCTAACTTCATAGCGCAAAACCCTGAAAAGGTCAAATAGAGAATACAGCCATGTCACTCTTCTCATCACTATTCGGTAGCAGCAGCTCGCCAAAAGTTAACCTCGGCTCGCTCATTGAGGCAGGCGCTATGGTTGTGGATGTACGATCGGAGTATGAATTTGCTCAAGGACATTTGAATAACTCAACCAATATTCCGTTGGACCGGCTACCCGATGAGTTGAGCAAAATTGATACCGCTAAACCTGTGATTGTGTGCTGCGCCACAGGTATGCGCAGCGCTCAGGCAAAACGCTACCTCAAGGCAAACGAATTTGCCGAGGTATACAACGGCGGTGGCTGGCTTGATTTGCAGAAGTACGATAAGTAAGTTTCACCCATCTCAAACATGACGTAAATGGCTCAGATGGAGCAAAAATTTATAGCTGTAATTAAGGAGCACCACGTACTTACGTTGGCTACCAGCTTCAACGATGAGCCGTATTGTTCCAACATGTTTTACGCTTTTTTGGAACAGGATCAGTTCTTCGTTTTTTCATCCGAAAGTAAAACACATCACATGCGTCAGGTGGCACATAATATGTTTGCCGCAGCCAGCATTTTTTTGGAAACCGAAACCATCGGAAAAATACAGGGAATACAGCTGCAAGGCATGGTGTATCAGCCCTCAGGAGATATTGCAAAACGGGCAAAAAAAGCCTACTTGCAACGTTTTCCATATGCAACACTGATCTCAACCTCATTCTGGATATTTGAGCCAACATGGGCAAAACTTACGGATAATCGTTTGGGGTTCGGGAAAAAGTTGATTTGGGAAAAAGAAGCATTGGTGGACATCAGCTTCTTGAATTCAGAAAAGTAGAGATGAGCTTGTCATGATATTTATTTTGACATGTTTGTTATAAACATAGAAACATATAACGAATTATTTGACTCTTACAGCAGCTACACCGTACTGCCATTTGTATTTCCGCTACGCCAGTCCGGCCGACACCTCATCGCCGCACTTTTTTTGCAGCTTTTGACGTTTGAGAATATCGCCGGGCTTTATTTTACCGGATACTTTAATGCTCTCAAAACCTTCGCCAAACACGCCCATAACGTTTCCAACAGATATAAAAGCCTTACTATCTATTTCCTTCACAATACGGTAAATTCTACTCGATTCGTTTTTACGGGCAAGAATCATAAGTACCTTATTTTCCTGCTTGGTGTACCAACCTACGCCGCTCAACACGGTTACGCCACGGTGCTGCTCGGTCATAATTCTGTCGGCAATGGTAGCATATTGCTTTGAGAAAATAAACATCTGCACAGATTGCTTGTTGCCCGATAGCACCATATCCACACAGTAGGACGAAATTCCCATAAGCATGTAGCCATACGCCACCTTTTCAATATCGTGATGCAAGAACCATGAGGAGCCAATAATAAACAGGTCGCACCACAAGAATACTCGTCCTACGCTCACATTTCGGTACTTGGTAATAATCATGGCCACAATATCCGTTCCTCCGGCGCTACCTCCCTGCGAGAACATTATTCCCACACCGGAACCGCACAGAATACCTGTAATAATTGCCGCCATAAGCGGATTGTTTACGTATGGCGCTTCGGGAATTGGAATTATACGAAGCAGAAGCGACATGACCAGTATGCCATAAATGGTTTTTATGCCAAAATTGCGCCCCAGTATGGCAAATGCAATAGCCACCAGCACCACATTTATGACAAGATAGGTGTAGCTAATCTCTATGGCATGATCGGTAGCATAGTAGATAAGTGCGGCTATACCGTTAACTCCTCCGCCCAATATCCCCGCCGGGAGCATGAAAGCTCTAATGGCTCCGGCATAAATAACAAGACCAAACGTAATGATAAGATACTCCCTCATTGTACGTAAAACACGTTTAGAGTCTAACATACCTAAATAGATTTCAAATTTCGGGCAACCAATTTATTGATTTTACTTGCACTCAGCGCTTCCTTCTTAGCAAACAATATTTACAATTTTTCCGGGAACGTAAACAAAATTCTTCAAAGGCTTACCCTCCAAAAATTTCGCCGTATTCTCATCTTGCATTACCCGCTGCCGCACTTCCTCTTTGCTCAACCCCAAAGGCATTTCTTTTTTGTAGCGCAGCTTTCCATTGAACGAAACAGGATATTCGAATGAGCTTTCGACCAGCATTGCCGGGTTAAACTCAGGGAACTTAGCATTGCAAATGCTAGCCTTTTGCCCCAAACTTTCCCACAACTCCTCGGCAATGTGCGGTACAAACGGTGCAATCAAAATAGCAAGCGGCTCCAATACCTCACGCTTATTGCACTTCAACTCGGTAAGCTCATTTACGCAAATCATAAAACCGCTAACGGCCGTGTTAAACGAAAACGCCTCAATATCCTCCTGCACTTTTTTAATGATTTTGTGCAGCGATTTTAGCTCCTGTGGGGTAGCTTTATCATTGCTCACGCTAAAGTTGTTTTGCGCATCGTGGCACAACCTCCACAGCTTTCTCAGGAAGCGGTGTACTCCGTCAATTCCGTTCGTATCCCAGGGTTTGGACATTTCCAACGGTCCCAAAAACATCTCATACAAGCGCAAGGTATCTGCCCCGTAGCGGCTAACCACATCATCCGGATTTACTACGTTATAGTATGACTTCGACATCTTCTCTACAGCCCAACCGCACACGTACTTTCCATCCTTCAAAATAAACTCGGCGTTAGCATACTCCGGTCGTGATGCTTTGAATTTGTCAAGATCAAGAATATCATTCGAAACAATATTCACATCCACGTGAATTTCCTGAGTTTCGTACTGACTTTTCAACCCAAGAGAAACAAACTTATCGGTGCCCACCACACGGTATACAAAGTTCGAACGGCCTTGTATCATTCCTTGATTGATAAGCTTTTGGAATGGCTCGCTCTCGCATATCTCACCTATATCGAACAGGAACATGTTCCAAAAACGAGCATACATAAGATGTCCCGTAGCATGCTCCGTTCCTCCAATGTACAAGTCTACGTTGCGCCAGTACTCATTCTTCTTTTTATCTACCAAACATTTATCGCTGTGCGGATCCATGTATCGTAAGAAGTAGGCGCTGCTACCTGCAAAGCCGGGCATGGTGCTTAGCTCATAGCCGTATTTTCCTTCGTACTTCCAATCCGTAGCACGGCCAAGCGGCGGATCTCCAGCCTCTGTAGGCAAATATTTATCTACCGAGGGCAGCTCCAACGGAAGCTTATCCGGCGGAAGCATGTGTGGCATATCATCCTTGTAGTATACGGGAAAAGGCTCACCCCAGTAGCGTTGACGGCTGAAAGCGGCATCACGCAAACGGAAGTTTACTTTTGCCGTACCAATGCCCAACTCCTCAACCTTACCAATAGCCGCCTTAATGGCATCCTTCACCTGCATTCCGTTCAAGAAGCCTGAGTTTACCATCTCACCCTCTTTGGCGTCAAAGCTCTCGTTGCTCACATCGCAACCTTTGATAAGCGGAATGATTTCAAGCCCGAAGTGTTTTGCAAAAGCATAGTCGCGACTATCATGCGCAGGCACAGCCATAATTGCGCCTGTACCGTAACCGGCCAAAACATATTCGCTAACCCAAACGGGGATTTGTTTTTCGGTAAAAGGATTTTTTGCATATAAGCCGGTGAATTTTCCGGTTACATTTTTAACCTCCGACTGGCGCTCACGCTCCGAGCGGTTCTTTGCCCAGCTCACGTAATCCTCAACCTCCTTATCCAGCTGCACCTGCGACAAAACAGGATGCTCCGGTGCAATAACCATAAAGGTTGCACCGAACATGGTATCGGCACGGGTGGTAAAAATTTCAAGATCGCCCAAGCTGTCTTGCAGCTTAAATCTCACATTGGCGCCTGTTGAGCGACCAATCCAGTTACGCTGTGTTTCCTTCAAGCTCTCACTCCAGTCAATACGATCCAAACCCTCAAGCATTCTGTCGGCATAGGCAGTAATACGCAAGTACCACTGGCGCATAAGCTTACGTTCTACCGGATAGCCACCACGAATTGACAAACCGTTGGCCACCTCATCATTGGCAAGCACGGTACCCAGCTGCGGACACCAATTCACCATACCATCTTTTTGGTAGGCCAAGCGGTGCTCCATCAAGGTTTGATGCTGTGCCTTCTCATCCATAGCCTTCCACTCGGCAGCTGTAAACTTCACCTCAGGATTACCACAAGCGGCATTTATACCCGCATTGCCATTTTTCTCAAAAGCAGCCACCAATTCCGTAACCGGCTTTGCCTTTTGCTCCGCTGTATTATAGTAGTGATTATAGAGATCAATAAAAGTCTTTTGTGTCCATTTATAATATTCTGATTCACAAGTTTTTACCTCTCTATCCCAGTCAAAGGAAAAGCCTATTTTATCCAGCTGCCTACGGTAACGGGCAATATTAGCATCGGTGGTAACACGAGGATGTTGTCCGGTTTGGATGGCGTATTGCTCTGCCGGTAATCCAAAGGCATCGTAGCCCATGGGGTGCAGCACGTTGAAACCGCGCAAACGCTTATAACGGCTGTAAATATCTGAGGCTATGTATCCTAAAGGATGTCCCACGTGCAATCCCGCTCCGGACGGGTAGGGAAACATATCCAACACGTAAAACTTGGGCTTGGCAGCATCCTCAACCGTTTTATAGGTTTTATTGACTTTCCAGTACTGCTGCCACTTCTTTTCAATCTCAGAAAAATTATACTCCATGGTAAACCTCAATATTTTGCACGAAGGTACAAAATTGCGCAATCATAATAAAATCTGAGGAAACTAGAGATTTCGGAATTTTGTATTTTAGTTTTGCCCAACATACATTTCACGTCATTGCTGTAAAAGTTGACAGTCGCAAATCAACAGCGCATGCGTGTGCGCTGTCACCCTGCGCCTGTCGAAGGGTGCAGCGAGGGGGGGAGAGACGGGAAAGAGATTGGCTTCGACGAACCCCGCTTCGCTCCGGTTCCTCCATGCGCCCGCTCGTACCTCGCGGGCTTGGTCGGAATGACGACGCCGTTGTTGGGTAGGGGAAGGGTTTGCGGCGGCTACGCCGCCGCAAACCCTTCCCTTTTTATTTTACCCCTAACCCTCGTCATTCCGACCGAAGCGTAGCGGAGTGGAGGAACCTTCTATCATGAGCGTGGGTTTGTTGACTTGGGCACCTTCGCTTCACTCAGCATGACAGTTCAAAATGGTAATTGGTACATGAAATTGTCTTAACACAATAAATTTTCCCATTTACCGTTACTTTTATAGCGGTAAGTATTGCATAAACAAAAAAATTGCTATATTTGCAGCGTGCTATGCTAAGCACACCGGTTGCCAATATTGTCGGATCGTTGGCAGCACAGGCGTTTAGCAGCTAATTTAAATTGTAGAGAGGATCTGACGTAGATATTTTTTGTAGACATACTTTCTAAAGCGTTAGCTTTTATTCTTTGTATCTAAAACCACCAAGTTTAAAGTAAAAAAAGAGTAAAGAGCAAGTTCACGTCCATGCTAGGCTTTAGCGTGGCGCGAGGTTGTACTTATTTTTTTTACGGGTGCGTGGTGGTACCTAGATACAGAATAAGGTTTGCAACTCCGCGCTTTCTCATTGTATAGCGGTACGTCTTCACAGCATTTTACATAGCCCACGGAGTTGGGGCGGAATAGCAACTAATTTTTTCTAACTATGAAGAAGAAAAAAATGCTGAGCCTGCTCCTTTTGGGGATACTCCTCAGCCTTTCGGCAGCGGCCTCCGAGCCTGTGGCCTACCTTACCAACACCAACGTAGACCTCAAAAACCGCCTCATCTTCGGCGAGCTGGTCTACGATGCGCCCGACCTGTGCGCCCGCTACGCGCTGAGCTTCAAAACCAAGGTGTACCGCGGTGGTGCGTGGGTGGACAGCGCGCAGGTGAAACCAATATCAGCGGCCATCATCAGCAATACCGATCGGTATACAGTGATAAATGACTCCGCCATCACCGAGGTAGCGGTCGGCGGGCTTACGCTGAAGGCCCCCCTGCCCGCCGGCGTGCTGCCCACCGATAGCGTTGCGCTATCCGTGGAGGTGTACCGGCTGGCAGACAAGTGTTTGGGCTGTGGCGTGGGCGGCTCCGCTGTTACCTTTACCAGGAAAGATATCTGGCCGGACTGCCCCTACCCCAACAAGGACAGCGA
>JAISBU010000048.1 GCA_031266015.1 Prevotellaceae bacterium
TACCAGTATATACCATACATGGGTTTTACGGGCCACGAGCATTTGCCGGAGTTTGGGCTTATAAACATGAATGCCCGCCTCTACGACCCGCTGCTGGGTAGGTTCCTAAGTCCCGACCCCTACGTGGTGGATGCAGGATACTTGCAGGATTTTAACAGGTATAGCTACGCAAGGAACAACCCGCTGGTGTATGTTGACCCTGAGGGGGAGTCTATACTTTTGGCGTGTATAATTGGAGGGGCGCTGCTGGGAGCGTATTTAGGAGGGACGGCAGCCAACGGAACGTTCGATCCCACCATGTGGGATTATAAAAGCAGCGACACGTGGATGGGGATGGGCATTGGTGGCGTTGCAGGTGCCTTGGGTGGTTGGGGGTTTTCTGCGGCGGCGCCTGCGCTTGCGGGCACTTCTTTTTTCTCCTACTTTGGGGCAAGCGGTACCCTTGCCGCCTATGGTACTGTAGGTACTGTAGCTGGTGGTGCCATAGGGTATGGTGCCGGATTTGGCACAGGCTTATACATGAGTAATGGTGATTGGGGTTACGCTAATAGGTTGGGAGGCATCATGTCTGGTGCAGGCTCTCAAATAGGCTCTGTAGCGGGCACTTTGGCGGGAGGTTGGAGGCGTATCAAGAGCAACTGCAAAATAATAAGCCAACGCCTCCCAGAATAGCAGAAAAGCCTAACTACTACAAATTGCCAGAACCCTCACCAGTTATTGGTTATGGGGCTTCTATGACAGAAGAAGTATTGAAAATGAGCAACATTCAAATGCCTGAATATGCCCCGCGGGGATTTTTTGGTGTAAATGTAATGTTAAATGTCCCTTGTGTGTACAATTACACCCAAAGTCTTGCAAATAATCAAATAACAAAAATGCAGTGGGGTTATGAAATAGGGAAGATAATAACCCCATATGCGATGTCATCCGCTTTGGGAGGTCCTATAGGATTACTTTCGACTCCATCTATTATGTGGTACGATAAGGGCATCAATACTTTCCTTCAACTATACGCTGAGTTAAATGTGTGGGGTAGGAATTTTCCACAACGCATGTCTCACTACTACTATCCTTAATAAGATGGACAAAGTTAAAACATATACCATTACACCATTAAAAATTGTTGGAAGTTTGTTGAGCCATGTCGTCGTTATCGCAGTTATCACATGGCTGCTTGTATTTATTGTAATGCAGGTAGGGTTAAGCATTGCGACGAGCATTGGTTTGCTAATGCTTTTTGCATTACTTTGCATTTACGGCATATATCCTATATACCTATGCGTGATGTACTACAAGTATGATAAAGATGTAAGATTAGTTGTAAATCACGAAATAAAAGAGGTTCACTATGTAGTAAAAAATCGTACAATTTTTGTTATAAAAATTGATGAAATTGTCAAAGTAAAAAAGTACTACCGTCTTTACTTCAACTTTTGGTACTATAAGATGATTATTCCCGATAAGTTTTCATTAAGAGTAACCTCTTTACTCGTACCCGATATACGTCAGGCGTTAAAAGTAAAAATAAAACAAATTGAGAGTGTTGATACATTGCATTTAACCCCACAGCCAAATGACATTCTTCATCATAGCTACGAGGCAATATAACAATCTAGCGTAAGTTTGTACCTCTTTGTTCGCCAGCAACTATGAATAGCACAACGTGCTTGGTTACGGGATTTTACCTCAATAATTCTATGGATGCAGGTTGCACATGTGAGCGTAGTTTTTTGTAGGAAGAGAATATATAACGTTCTTTGATTTTTTTAACAGGGCGCCCTGCGCTACACGGTAGACTACAACTAACTCCACCAGCATTTGCCGGAGTTTGGGCTTATAAACATGAACACCCGCCTCTACGACCCGCTGCTGGGTAGGTTCCTAAGTCCCGACCCTTACGTGGCGGATGCAGGATACTTGCAGGATTTTAACAGGTACACGTACGCTAGGAATAATCCGCTTTCGTATATTGACCCTTCGGGGGAAATTGTTTGGTTTGTACCTGTAATTATCGGGGCTGTAATTGGCGCCTATTCGGGTGGTGTAATTGCTAACGATGGGCAATATAATCCTGTAAAATGGGACTACAGTTCAGGTCAAACTTGGGGATATATGTTGGGTGGTGCTGTTGTAGGCGGTGTAAGTGGTTACGCAGGTTGGGCGATGGCGGGCTCGGGCATTCCAATGGCAAATACGGCAGCGATAGCAGGTTCTTCGTTGATTAACTCGGTTGGAACTTGGGCTTACACAGGGGGACAAACGCCTATTTCAATAGGTTTCGGTGCCTTTTCATACGACCTTACGAACAATAATTTCGGTTATCTCGGCAAAAAAGGCAACAAGTGGTATGAAAATCTTGGATACGGTTTGGGTGCGTTGGCGAATCTAACGGATGCGGTTTCTCTTTTTAGAGGTGGAGGGCAAAATATTAAAGCCAATTCTGCAAAAACAAATAAGGAAGATTGGTGGGGACACAGTGCCATAACCGATGAAAATGGTAATCCATTAGTGTCTTTTGGTCCAGATAATCCTCCGGTTCAAAAAGGCGCAACTTTATCGGAAACTTGGCAAAACTCTATTCAAGGAGCAAAAGTTTGGGATACATATTTAGGCGACAAAGGTACTTGGAGCGTGGAATTGAACAATATCAGTACAACAGCCATAAGTAAATATGTGTCAGGTGTAACTCGTTGGGATTTACTTCTTAACAGTTGCGTAGGACATACTTCAAGGGCTTTATGGGGTGCAGGAATTCCAAACATATACTTGTTCCACCCGCATTTTTTAAATACTCAATTATTTATCAGACAATTAGGAATGTATTCAAGTCCATATCTTTATCAAATTCCATAAAAATTGAAACAATATGAAGAAGTTATTTATAATAGTATGCCTAGAAATGTTAGTATTCAGTTGTTCCCCCATTCTCAAATGCAATTCTAATGACAATAGTATTATGGAGCAGACAAATAGAAATGATAATTTGCTGTTGAATGAAACAGAGGGTGCATATCTCAATAGAATTTTTGAAACTACTCGGAAAGATTTTGATTTTATCAATAAAAAAATAGGGTTTATTATGATTAGTGGGGAAAACGGCAAAAATCGCTATTTTGATATGCAAGAAAAACATTCTATCAATGAAAACTATCCTTGTGATAACGGCACATTGTACATTTTCGATACCACTCAAAAAGCAGAAAGTGGCGGTTATGACGCTGCGATTACATATTGGAATAAATTTGTAATACCAATAGAAGGAGTAGTTAAAAGGCTGAAAAATAGGCGTTGAAAGCATCATTAAAAATAAGGTGTGCTTTTGCAAACTCTACCTTAGTTTGCCATAGGCTGTGGATGACGCAACCCATTCGTCTACAGCGTTTTGTATCGATTATTCTATGAAGGCAGGTTGCGCCTGCAAGCATGAGTTTTTGTAGGAAGAGAAAAATGTAACATTCTTTGATTTTTTTAACAGGGCGCCCTGCGCTACACGATAGACTACAACTCCACCAGCAGGCGTAGCATAAGCCGCTTTTACCTCAACGATGCGCCATAGTGCACAGTGTAGATAATTGGGATGTATACCAAACGGTATAAAATACCAGTATATACCATACATGGGTTTTACGGGCCACGAGCATTTGCCGGAGTTTGGGCTTATAAACATGAACGCCCGCCTCTACGACCCGCTGCTGGGTAGGTTCCTAAGCCCCGATCCCTACGTGGCAAATGCAGGATACTTGCCGGATTTTAATTTCAACCATTTGAGCAGGATGCTAACCGTAGGGCTTTCAATTATTTTAATAAGAATGTGGATGGGTTTTATAAATCATTTGAAGATAGAAATAAACAATGAGGGTGGGATTTTTGGAGTAATCCTTTGGATGTTCATCATACGGCAAATAGCAGAGGAATCTACTATGATTATAACAACCCTGCCGACATGGCATTGGTTAATAGGCTAGCACTACGTGCTAGATTTGAAGATTACATAGGGTGGGCATTACTGCCCTTTGCTCCGGCAAGTTCACTGTTTTGGATTAGGAATACGGCTCCCTGTTTGTCAGAGGCTATGAACAGTGCAAGTATTTCTATTACAGGATTTTATCTTGGCAGGTCTATGAGGGCAGGTTACATTTGCTTTGTTAGATTGAAAAGTTTTTTGAAAATCGGATGGAGGAATGAGATATGGTTACTAAATTGAAAATTTAACTGCTATGCGAAATATTATTTTTCTAACTATTGCATTAGGCTGCATCACTACTACAGCAGCAGCACAAATTCCACAGGACGCTATAACCTATAATTACGATGTTGCAGGAAATCGTACAGCACGTAAAGTGCCAACGGTCATGTTTATTAGCGCTCAATCCTCACAATCGGGAGGTTCGCTTGTTAAAAGCATAGGTTCTTCTAAAAATTCAGCGGCATACGAAGCTAGCAGTGAAGAACCTTATGTTGAGGAGGTGCGCAACCTGCAATACCAAATTTACCCGAATCCTACGGTAGATTACTGTATGGTAGAGATTGCAAACTTGCCAGAGGATATAAGTAGCGCAAGCGTGGAGCTGTATGCTTTTTCGGGAAAGATTGTTTCTCGACAAAAAGGTATTACAGCTCAAAATCGGGTTAACCTAAATGGTTTTCCCGGTGGTATGTACGTACTGCGCGTAGTGGTAAACGGACAAGCCACCTCATTTAAAATTGTAAAAAAGTAGGCCTACTACCTTACGCAAATAGCCACGACTCTCTATGTAGTTTATTGTTGGCAATTTATACGTGAGCCGGCTTTAACGCAGCTCACTACCGTTCCGGTTTCTTGTGGTTTCATTCTTTGCAAAATAATCCTATCTTTGCACTGCAGGCGGTTACAGCTTGCAATTGCAAGGCGTATGGAATTTTTTGGAGCGCCGGATTACAGATTTGGCGGTGTAGCGAGCGGTAGCCGTAACATATTATTGGGCAGTGTTTTATAAGGTCAAGTTAAGTATCTTTACAAAAAAAATGTTCGTGAAAAAAATTTGCCTGACTACAGCGTTGAATTTTATTTTTTGCATGGTTATAGCACAGCAACCTTCTCAAGAAAGTAAAGTAAAATTTGGCATTAAAGGAGGTCTCAATGCTTCAACGGTGGCCGTTTCGTTGTCGGATGGTGAAAGTGGCGCTTATGTTGACTACAATAGTGATTACATGTATCGCACCGGGCTTAACTTCGGTATGTTGGTCGAGGTGCCTGTTACAAAAATATTTTCATTTCAACCGGAATTGCTGTTTTCATTTAAGGGAATGCGTAATGAAAGCCACCTTACTATTTCCCTACCCCAGACCTCCGGGTATGGGCCTTTTAAGCTGCGCGGAGTATCTCACTTTACGCTGTACTACCTTGAAATTCCACTGTACGTTAAAGCTGGAGTCAGGGTTGGTGGGTACGGCAAGCTTACGCTGGGTTTAGGTCCGTATTTGGCCTATGGAGTGGGAGGGAAAATGAAGTTTAGGGTCATTGAGGGGGATTCTTATGGTTATGAAAGTGGAGAGAAAAACATTTTTACGGATGGTGAGCTGAAAATTTATGCTGATGAGCGTTCGCGTCTGAGCTATACAAGCATAGCAATTCATAATCGAGAGCCTTACTTTAGACACCCGATTAAACGTTTTGATGCCGGCCTCTCTGCCATTGTCGGATATGAATTCAATACGGGCGTATTTGCAACCATTGGCTATGAGTGGGGAATGATGAATACAATGAAAAATCCCGATAATTCCTGGGAAGGAGAAGTAAGTGGTACAATGTATAATCGTACCGCTTCAATAGTTGTAGGGTATCGATTTTGATTTTTTGCCGGAACAACGTTCTATTTTGGAAGTAGCGAATGTTGTTAATAGCACAAAAGTTTCTGTTTGCATCGCACATCTTTTGCTGCTACCCCAACTTCTTGGGGTTTCATTCCTTGTAAAATAATCCTATCTTTGCACTGCAGGCGATTACAGTATTCATATAAAAACAGAAATGAGATGTCACAAATTTTGAACATCCACGCCAGACAAATTTTGGACTCGCGTGGGAATCCAACCATTGAGGTAGATGTAATAACAGATGAAGGTATTGCCGGACGTGCAGCCGTTCCTTCGGGAGCCTCTACCGGCGTGCATGAGGCCGTGGAGTTGCGCGATGGAGATGCCGGCCGGTATGGCGGCAAAGGTGTGCTGAAGGCGGTGCAGAACGTGAATACTATTATTGCGGAGGCTTTGCAGGGCGCTTCGGTGCTGGATCAGCGGGCAGTAGATGGTGCCATGCTTGAAATGGATAGTACGGAGAATAAAGGAAGCTTGGGTGCAAATGCCATTTTGGGCGTTTCTTTGGCCGTTGCGCAGGCTGCCGCACAAACTACCGGGCAATCCCTTTTTCGCTACGTAGGAGGTGTCAACGCCCACACGCTGCCCATTCCCATGATGAACATCATAAACGGCGGTTCGCATGCCGATAATTCTATTGATTTTCAGGAGTTTATGATTATGCCCGTGGGCGCTGATACATTTAGCGACGCCTTGCGCATGGGCGCCGAAACTTTTCATGCGCTGAAATCCGTGCTGAAGAAGCAGGGCTACTCCACCAACGTTGGCGATGAGGGCGGCTTTGCCCCCAACCTCAAGAGCAACGAAGAGGGCATTACGGTAATTCTGCAAGCCATTGAAAAGGCGGGCTATAAGCCGGGTAAGGATATATTTATTGGGCTGGATCCTGCCTCAAGCGAGTACTATATTCCGGAGGAGAAGGTGTACCACTTGAAGAAGAGCACCGGAGAAAAGCTAACCGCTCAGCAAATGGTGGATTTCTGGAAGGAGTGGGCAGGCAAATATCCTATTCTTTCCATTGAAGATGGTATGGCAGAGGACGATTGGGAGGGTTGGAAGCTGCTGACCGATACCATTGGTCGTAAAGTGCAGCTGGTGGGCGACGATCTTTTTGTAACCAACTCAAAGCGCCTGCAAATGGGCATTGACAAGCAGGTGGCCAACTCTATTCTGGTAAAGGTAAACCAAATCGGAACCCTTACAGAGACCATTGATGCGGTTACGTTGGCCTACCGTAACGGCTACACCGCCATTATGAGCCACCGTAGCGGTGAAACGGAGGACTGCACCATTGCAGATTTGGCCGTAGCCCTCAACACCGGACTTATTAAAACTGGTTCTGCCTCTCGTTCAGATAGAATTG
Source organism: Prevotellaceae bacterium (assembly GCA_031266015.1). GTDB lineage: Bacteria > Bacteroidota > Bacteroidia > Bacteroidales > UBA932 > JAISBU01. The sequence goes on from JAISBU010000048.1 coordinate 7,217, forward strand.
CCAAGTACAACCAGCTGCTTCGTATTGAAGAGGCGCTGGGAAAGGATGCCTACTATTTGGGAAAAGACTTTAAATTTACCTCGAAGTAGCTTTGCCATTGAAAAAACGTAAAGGCGGCTGCAATTCCATGCAGCCGCCTTTACGCTTTATGATTATCTGCCAGGTTACCGCTATCATGTTGCTGCCTGCTCCAACGCTAAACGGTCGCTCATTTCAACGCTAAACAGGTAACTCGTTAAAAAATAGTAAGTTAGCGGTCTGTAGAATAAACTTTTATCTTTGCAATGACTTTATGTTTTGTACGTACAACGCAGTTACTGGCGCAGTTTCTCTACCACCTTTGATGTGGAATACCCTTCAACAAAGGGAATGGTTACTATTTTTCCGCCCTTAGCCTGCACCACCTCAGCGCCTGCAATATTTTCTACCTTGTAGTCGCTGCCTTTTACTAAAATATCCGGTTGTACCGCCTTGATAAGCTCCAGAGGGGTATCTTCGTCAAACGTAAGTACGAAGGATACGCACTCAAGCGCGGCCAACACCATGGCACGTGATAGCTCGTCCTGTAGCGGACGGCTTTCTCCTTTAAGACGTTTTGCGGAGGCATCGGAGTTAAGGCCTACAATTAAAATATCGCCCAGCTCCGCCGCCTGCAGAAGGTAGGTAATGTGTCCACGGTGCACAATGTCGAAGCAGCCGTTGGTGAATACCACTCTTTTTCCTAAGAATTTCCACAAGGCCAGCTTGCGTGGCAAATCTTCAACACCTAGTATTTTGGCCTCGGTGGCTTGCAGGTGGGTAAGCGGTTGCAATTTTTGGGTCAGCTCGTTAAGGTAGTCTGACTCTTTTTGTTGATGAGATGATAAAAACTCTCGCATAAGCAATAAAACCTAAGATTACTATAAATAGCGCTTGTGATTCGTGTGAAATGGTGGCGAACAGCAGCGCGCTGGTTTCTGAAATGCCGAATAAGAACGGCAGCCCTAGCTTCATTATGGCGTGGAAAGCGCCGAGTCCTCCGCTGGTAGGTGCAATGACGCCAAAGCTGCCGAGCACCATGCTCACCAGCCCGTCAACAGCGCCCAGGCTGGCCGTAGCTGGAATAGCCAGTAGGACTGTCCATGTCATAAGCCAATAGCATGTCCAAAGCGCTAGGGTGAGCAACAAAAATTGCCGGCGCTGCTTCATGTAGATGAATGTTTTTAGTCCAGCTATGATGCCTTTGGCAAAGGTGGCTATTTTTTTTACAAGGGCGTATTGCAGCAACTCCGCGCGGAAAAACCAGACGATACAGCAAGTGGCAACAACCGCTACTCCCGCTATGAGCAAGGCGCACAACAGTACTTCTGTTCCGGCAAGGCTTTGAAGTAAGTTTTCGTGTAAAAATTTTCCGAAAGTATCTACCCGTAGAAAAAATGTAACGACCACTACGGTAATCATGCACACCATGTCGAACGCACGCTCTACCACAACGGTTCCTACCAGCTTGTCAAAGGGAATTTGGCTGGATCTGTTGAGGGTGATACAACGTGCAATTTCGCCAAAACGGGGAAATGCAAAGTTGCCTAAATATCCAACAATAACAGCGTTGTACATGTTACCCAAAGTGGGCTTGTATCCTAAGGGTTCAATGAGCAAACGCCAGCGTTGCGCGCGAATGAAGTAGGCCGCTATGCCTAGCGCTATGCTCAAAATAATCCATGAAAGGCTGGCGCTTTTTGCTCCCTCCCACAGCTCCGCAAGTTTTGCATCTCTGAAGCTGAACCACAACAGTACGATGGTTAGCGCAAAAAAGAAGGATATTTCGAGTATTTTTTTTAGCGTCTTATGCATGCCAGCTTAGCTAATCAACTTATTTGCTGTCCTGTCAGGAAATACTATGGATGGCGTAAATCTTTTAGCCTCTTCGAAATCCATTTGGGCGTAGGACATGATAACAACGACATCGCCGGTTTGACATTTGCGGGCTGCGGGGCCATTCATACAAATAACGCCGCTGCCTCTTTTGCCTTTTATTACGTAAGTGTCCAAACGCTCGCCGTTGTTGATATTTACAACGGTTACTTTTTCGTTTGCTATAAGGTTGGCAGCATCCATTAAGTCTTCGTCAATGGTGATGCTTCCTACGTAGTATAGGTTGGCTTCTGTTACGGTGACCTGATGTATTTTCGATTTTAAAACTTCGATAGTCATGATGACGATTTCAAATTCAAAAAGCAATTTGGAATTGTTTAGCTGCGTTTTATTTTCGCGCCAATGGCGTTTAAGCGTCCATCAATGTTTTGATAACCACGGTCGATTTGTTCGATATTGTGAATGGTGCTCTTGCCGTCTGCGCACATGGCCGCAATGAGCAGCGCCACCCCCGCACGAATATCGGGCGAGGTCATTATTGTTGGACGCAACTGCAAATTTTCATTGCCTATAACCGTTGCGCGGTGAGGGTCGCAGAGAATAATTTGCGCTCCCATGTCAATTAGCTTATCTACGAAGAACAGGCGGCTCTCAAACATTTTCTGATGAATGAGCACGCTGCCTTTTGCCTGTGCCGCCACTACAAGAAACACGCTGATAAGGTCTGGCGTAAGTCCGGGCCATGGCGCATCGGCTATGGTCATGATGGAGCCGTCTATGAATCGCTCTATCTCGTATGTTTTTTGCTCGGGAATATATATGTCGTCACCACGGCGCTCAAGCTGAATACCCATGCGATGAAAAGCATCGGGAATAATACCGAGGTCGTCAAACGAAGTATCCTTGATGGTGATTTCGCTATGTGTCATAGCGGCCATTCCAATGAAGCTGCCGACCTCAATCATATCGGGCAGTATGGTGTGATCTGCACCGCCCAGCTGTGCCACGCCTTCAATGACGATTAGATTTGAACCAATGCCCGTAATGTTGGCTCCCATGCGTACCAGCATTTTGCATAGCTGCTGAATGTATGGCTCACAGGCCGCGTTGTAAATGGTTGTTTTGCCTTTGGCTAAAACGGCCGCCATGGTAATGTTGGCGGTACCTGTAACGGAGGCTTCGTCCAGCAGCATGTAGTTGCCTTGCAGCTGTTTTGCCTCCACGGTAAAAAACGCGTTGGCAGGATCAAAGTCAAATTTGGCGCCCAGCTTTTCGAATCCGATGAAGTGCGTATCTAAGCGACGGCGTCCGATTTTATCGCCCCCAGGGTTGGGTGCGTAGGCTTTGCCGAAACGCGCCAAAAGCGGCCCAATAATCATAATGGAGCCGCGCAGGCTGGCCGCTTTCTTTATGTAGCCGGATGTTTTGAGGTAGTCGAGGTTTACGTTTTTTGCCTGAAAAGTGTAGGTGCCACGCCCCTCGTTTACAACCTCTACGCCCAAATCTTCAAGTAAAGAAATGAGCCGGTTGATGTCTAAGATATCAGGAATATTCCGGACAGTAACCTTTTCGGGCGTGAGCAGCACCGCGCAAAGTATTTGCAGCGCTTCGTTTTTGGCGCCTTGCGGAACAAGTTCGCCTTTCATTTTGCATCCGCCTATAACCTCAAATGATGCCATTAGTAAATGTTGAACGGTTGAATTGTTAGTAGACTGCTGAATTTTATTCGCAGCTATGATTTTCCGCCTTGCTGCTGTCGGCGGCGTTGCTGCTGCTGCATTTGGCGCTTTTGCCTGTTCTGACCGTTGCCGCTTCCATTGCTGTTTATGCTGCTCGGATTTTGCGTAGAATGGTTGTTGCCATTTACGTTGTAGTTGCCTACAGACAGGCGCAAGTCGGTATTTACCTTCAGCTTTCCACTGGAGAGGATTTCAATATCTTTGAAAATAATGTCATCGCTCACCACGTCTTTGTTCCACGCCAGATAAGCTTTCTTCATGTGGTTTGCCAGCGCTTTAACGGCGGCGTTGCGAACCTCTGCATCTTCAATGCTTACAATCTTTTGAATCATATCCTGCACCCCTTTACCGTAGTGCTTCATTTTGATTTCATCGGGAGAAGAGTAGGGTACGTGGCGAGGTTTTTCCTCAAAAGTTATTGGGCTTGGTTTTGGATAAGGCGAATCTATATCTATTTGAAAATCAGATATTAAATAGAGGTGATCCCACAGCTTATGCTTGAAATCGTTGATGTCGCGCAGGTAGGGAAAAAGATTGCCCATAACGGCAATTACGGCCCTGGCCTGCTCGTTACGCTTTTCACGATCGGGGATAGCCATTACCTCGTACACCATTTTTTGAATATGACGACCGTACTCCGGAAGTGCTATTTTTTTCAGTTGAGTATTGTATTCCATAGGGCTGCAAAGATACGATTTTTTATTGAACCATTAAAATAGCTTAATATTTTGATTATTAATACGTTAATAAAATTGAGTGAGGCTGTGCTTGGCGCTGCCTATACAATATCTTCCTTTTTTGGCGGATAGTCGATAGAGTAGTGCAGCCCGCGGCTTTCGCGAATGGCGTTGGCCTCTTTGATAATCAGGTAGCCGATTTGGATGAGGTTGCGCAGCTCGCATAGCTGCTGGGTAAGCGTAGAGGTACGGTAGAGCTGCTCGGTTTCCTTGTATAGGATTCCGAGTCGGGCAAACGCACGCTCCAAGCGCAGGTTTGAGCGAACTATACCTACGTAGTAGCTCATTATTTGCTGCACTTCCTTGTAGCTTTGAGTTACCAGTACCATTTCTTCGGCGCGGGTTGTTCCCTCGTAATCCCAGTCGGGTATTCCTTCCTGTATTTTGAGATCTTTCAGTTGAGGTAGTGAATGTTTGGCAGCCTTGTCTGCGTATACAATGGCTTCTATTAAAGAATTGGAAGCCAGCCTGTTAGCTCCATGAAGTCCGGTGCAAGATGTTTCACCAATGGCGTACAGGTTTCTGATGGACGATTGCCCGTTCATGTCCACCTTTACGCCTCCGCACATGTAGTGAGCAGCCGGAGCTACGGGAATCAAATCTTTGGTAATATCGATACCTATGGACAGGCACTTCTTGTAAATGTTTGGGAAGTGTTGTATTATCTCGTCCGCAGGCTTGTGGGTAACATCCAAATATACGTAATCGTCACCACGATTTTTCATTTCATTGTCAATGGCGCGGGCAACGATATCACGTGGAGCAAGTGGACCACGTTTGTCGTATTTTTGCATGAACTCGTTACCATCCCTGGTGCGAAGTTCTGCACCGAATCCACGCATGGCCTCGGTAATAAGGAATGCAGGCCGCTCGTTCGGATGGTACAACGCTGTTGGATGGAACTGTACGTAGGCCATATTTTCTACCACGCCTTTTGCACGGTACACCATTGCAATTCCGTCGCCTGTGGCTACGGGTGGGTTGGTGGTGTTGTAGTATACGTTGCCTGTTCCGCCGGTTGCAAGAATGGTGGCCTTGGCTAAAAATGTTCCTACCTTTTGCGTTTTCAAGTTTACCACATAGGCTCCATAGCATTCCACGTCTGTGTTATAGCGCCTTACCATTTTACCCAGGTGGTGTTGCGTAATGAGGTCTACGGCAAAGTAGTGTTCCAGGATTTCTATGTTTTTATGAGCCTTTACCTTGCGCATCAATGCCCGTTGAATCTCTGCTCCGGTAAGGTCGTTGTGGTGCAGAATACGATGTTCGCTGTGTCCGCCTTCTCGTGCTAAATCGTACAGCCCGTTTTTATCCCGGTCGAACTTGGCGCCCCATTGTACCAGCTGCTTTATTTGCTCCGGCGCCGACGTTACCATCATGCGCACGACCTCCTCGTTGCACAACCCGGCGCCGCAAATGAGCGTATCCTGTATGTGCTTGTCAAAAGTATCGGGGGGGTAGGTAACCGCTGAAATGCCGCCCTGCGCATAGTTGGTGTTGCTTTCGTCAAGGGCGGATTTGGTAATGAGCGTAACGGTACCGTATTCGGCAACCTTAAGCGCGAAGTTAAGTCCTGCCGCGCCTGAGCCTATTACCAAAAAATCGGAAGTGCGATTCATATTGCTTGTTGAACTGTTGATTTGTTGAATCGTTTACAGGTTTTACCGGAAGTCTGAGAAGTTTTAGGAAACTCACCGTCTTCTTAAACTTTCTAGACTTTTTCTTCTTTTACACAAAAACATTTGCCTCAATACCCAAGTACCTTACCTTTTCGGCCAGGCTTTGTAAATATGCCGTTGAGGCTTTTTGTAAATTTTGTGCCGGTGTGGCACGCTCTATGGTGTACAGCATAACCATGCTGGGTTGCAGCTCTTTTATTGCGGATAACCACGCTTTTTCCTCTGCCGGAGAAGTGTTGTCAATGGCAAATCCATCAACCTCTCCGCTCAAAAACAGGCTTTGCACAATCAGATTTTGTCCGAATTGCTTCATGCCGTCGATGAGCTTACGGACAGTAATATCGGCCTGTGGCCTATTTATGAGCTGCAGCGTTTTGTCAATTCCTGAGTCTAACTTTAGCATGGCGCGATCAACTTTTTTGAGCGCTGTCAGAATTTCCGGACGATCAACTAACGTGGCGTTGGTAAGCACGCATACTTTTGCGCATGGCGCATGGCGGTTTCGTAGCGCTATTGCACTATCCACAATTTGCGGAAACTGCGGGTGCATGGTAGGTTCTCCATTCCCTGAAAAAGTTATGGCGTCTGGCTCCTGGTGATTTTGCCGTAGCTCTTGCAACCTTTTTTCCAGTAATTCATACACAATTTCTGCGCTGTTGAACGCTAGCTTTTTGTGTTCCGGATTGCCGTTAGCGTTCCAGCCGCATTCACAGTAAATGCAATCGTAGTTGCATAGCTTGCCGTTGCTGGGCAGTAAGTTTACTCCGAGAGATTGTCCGAGCCTGCGGCTACGAATGGGGCCAATAATGGGGCTGTCAAATAGAAATGTGGGCACTGTTTAATTGAGTCGTAAGTGGTCAGTCGTCAGTCAACAGTCATAAAAGATGGTTCTCTACTGGTAGCTGGCGACTTTGCACAAGTTTTGAACAAAGTTAGCAGCTAATTTTGTATTTTTGTACCGGAATGGAAATAAAACAAGCGCTTTTTGGAAAAAACATGGCTGAACTGGAGCAGGTTGCAGCCGAATCAGGCATGCCTAAATTTGCCGCTAAGCAAATGGCGGATTGGCTTTACAGGAAACGTATTGCCGATATTGCCGATATGACCAACCTGTCGGCAAAGCACCGGGAGCTGCTGGCGGAACGCTATGAGGTGGGTCTGTCTGCCCCTGTGCGTTCGCAAAAATCCAAGGACGGAGCTAAGAAGTACTTGTTTGAGGTAGCCGGAAAAAAGCAGGCCTGCATTGAATCTGTAATGATTCCGGAGGACGATCGTACAACGTTGTGCGTGTCGTCACAGGCAGGCTGTAAGATGGCTTGTGTGTTCTGTATGACAGGCCGTATGGGTTTTTTGCAGCAGCTGACCGCAGCCGAAATATTGAATCAGGTTTTTAGTATTCCGGAAACGTTGCAGCTGTCAAACCTTGTGTACATGGGCATGGGAGAGCCTATGGACAATATTGACGAGGTGCTGAAAAGTCTTGAAGTTGTTACCGCCCCTTGGGGTTTGGCGTGGTCGCCCACTCGTGTAACTATCTCTACTATAGGTGTTTTAGATGGGTTGAGGCGTTTTCTGGACGAGAGCAGATGCCATGTAGCCATCAGCCTGCACTCGCCATTTGCCGAGGAGCGGCGTGCGCTAATGCCCATGCAAAAGGCCTACCCTATGGCTGACGTGCTTGCGCTTATCAGGCAGCATGATTGGACCGGACAGCGCCGCGTGAGCTTTGAGTATACCCTGTTTGCCGGCGTAAATGATAGTTCAAAGCATGCCGATGCTTTAGCAAAGCTGTTGGAGGGTTTGGAGTGCCGAGTGAATTTAATTCGCTTTCATCAAATTCCCGATAGCCCCTTGCATGGTTCTTCTGATTTTACCATTGGTAAATTTAGGCAGCGCTTGCTTGCTCGAGGTGTGATAACCACCGTGCGCGCCTCTCGGGGCGAAGATATTTTGGCTGCCTGCGGAATGCTATCCACCAAGAAAAACTAACCGCCGGTGGCTACCATATTACGGCCTGCTTTTAATCCTTGCCGAAGCTCCGAGTTGATCACAGGCGAAGCTTAACGCTAAGCTTAGACTGTGATTAACGGCAGCTGACAAATTTTGGTTTAAAATGTGCTGCAAAAATACAAAATACTTGCGTCATGCCAAAGTTAGTTTAGCGCTACGCTCTTTGTAAGCAATAAAAAAATCCGGACGTATCCGGATTTTTATTTTTGATGTTGATTAATAGTCCAACCGTTCGCAACGTACCACAGGCTGTCCGCCGGCAGAATTATTCCCGGTTCGAACTCAATATTACCTATTCCGCGAACTTTTGGGGACACATCCAGCATAGGTTGTAAATAGTTATTTCTCAGCCGACTAACATTTCCCTGTGTGTATGTAATAAAAGGACTAACAGGTTGCAGATAGACTGTCCGAACAGAGTTGGAATCAGCGGATGCCTTTATTTGTTCCAGTGTAAACCCCTCCTGACTACCGAGTCTAAACGTATACTCTGTGTCGTGCAAAGGAACTTCCGGTTCATCGTCTTTGTCGCATGACATAAATGCGGCGGGGGTCAAGGCAAGCATGGCCATGGGGATAAATTTCTTCCAGCTATAGGGAAGTGTTTTTTAGCAATCATTTTTTAAACTCCTTTTGTATTATACTGTGCGCAGGCTATTTTTGTGATTTCCCCGTAGGGCATTCATATCAATAGAAAAACTGTTCTATTGATATGAATGCCCTACGGGCAATACACAAAACCATGCCGCGCGAAGTATAATTGATTTGTAAATATATTTTTCTACTGCAACGGGCGTAACAATACTCTCCGTTCATTCTTCATTCAGCACTACGGCGATTTCGCTAAATTTTCCGGCAGCAACGCTTACCGTTTCTTCCACTTTAATGTACCCCTGCTTTTGAACAGCTACGGTATATGCTCCTGCCCCCAAACCGGCAAACTCAAAATTTCCGGCGTAGTCGGCGGCGGCGCTGTGCAGCAATATGCTGCTGCCGTAAAGTTTTACGGAGGCTCTTCTAACAGAAGTTAGATACGAGTTATTGTCCCATCCCAATTGGTAGCGAGCTTTTACGCTGCCTTTTATTCCGGTCGGCTGCGCTGCTTCCGCTTTCGATTCTTGCAGCACAATGGCCACGGGGGCGGTTTCGCCGGCGTAAACATTTACGGTGTTCTCTTCTGCTTCATATCCATCTCTCGAAACATACAGCGTGTATGCTCCCGCATCCAAATCCTTAAACTCAAACCTGCCATCCTGCTTTGTTACATGGCTTTTCAAGATTACGCCTTCACTCAAGAGTATGGCGCTTGCTCCGGCAAGCGTTATACTCCCGAGGCGTTATAGCGGGATTGCTCCCTTACTTCGCCCTGCACTGCGCCAAACGGATTGTAATTATTTGAAGTACAGGAAGCAAACAGCAACATCACCGCGGCGGCGGCAAGGCAGGCTATCTTTTTCATTGGTTCTTTCTTTATCAATATCATTAAAAGGTGCAGCTCAAAAGAGTATTCTGTCCGATAAAAAGCGGAATACTCTCTCTATTTTTTGCCGGTTTACGGCAATGTGCGGACTGCATTTTTTTAGCGATTGGATATTTTTTTGCATAGTCATTCACATCAATTCACTACTGCACCTGAACCTGCATTAAATACCTTTTTGTAGATTACGCCTGACATAGCATTTGATGAGGTATATCCAATAGTAATAACGCCTGTCCAACCTTGATAAGATGGAGTATAATTAGTGATTACCTGATTTTCGCTGTAAGTTGTGTAATTGCCTTGGTGCAACAGCATTGCGAAAAGAATATCCGGCGCATCCATATAATTATTGAAAGGATTTACTACAAGAACAGAGTAATATGCACAGCTTGAATTTTTTACAATTGAAAAATCAGCCGTTCCGCCACTACAAGAGATAAGGTTAATTAAAGCAATAGGCTGATTACCTGCCGATTTTGTTGTGATATTCATTTGCGTTAACGGGCCTGTTCTGCTTTCATTGTCAAGGGCAACTACGCATAAAGTATAGGCTGTTGACGGATTGCAACCTGTAGAATAATCATAATTATTTCCGTTAGGCATTATTTGTGTCCCATTTGTGGTTAAATCATTTTTGAGCATTTGCTCAGACATCCCGCTAATGGTCGACTGAGTGTATAATTTCTAATAGTAGTGGCGTGTATCTATTGATGGATTAAACCAAAAACCAATGCCATTGCTTATTGCAACATGATCAGAAATTGCCGCATTTGCCGTAGAGGAGTTATGTTGAGTAGTAAATTGTTTTTGTGCGCCGTATTGTGGTTCATTGTCGTTAGTGCGAGCGTATGCGCGAACATAATAGGTTTCGTTGTCAATTAAGTTTGTTACAGATTTTGAAAACTCTCCTGCTATGCCTCTTCCTGTTGCAACAGCCGTTTGGCTGTAAATGGCCGGATTTTGTGCTGTTCCATAGCAGAAGCCTCTTTCGGTATATGGCGGATTTCCTATGTTATTGATATACCCTCGCAAAGTCACAGTAGTTGTGCCTATATTGGCAGCATCCATTGTTTCAAGGGTAGGCGGCGTTGCCGGCGGTGTAGTGAAAGATTTTTCTTCCGTACTGTAAGCAGGTGCATTATTGTTGACACGTACATACGAACGAACATAGTAGGTTTTATTTTCCAATAAGTCATCAATCGCTTTTGAAAATTCACCTGTAACTCCATTTCCATCGGCAGCTGTGTGTTGATTGTAAATAGTTGGATTGCGCGTTGTTGCATAGCAAAAACCTCTTTCGGTATAGGCAGGGTCTCCCTGGCTGATGACTGTGCCGTGAAGTATGGCTGTATTTACGCTAACCTCTGTTGCATCCTGAACGCTAACCGAAGGTTGTGATGTTGCCGTTGAGAAGGGAAATTCATTAGTAGAATACGCATAGCCAACGCTGTTTTTTGCATACGCCCGTACATAATAGGTTTGTCCAAGCGTAAGCCCGCTGACTTGTGCCGAATAATCTGCGGTTGAATTAACTGCGGCTGTTGGTCTGGGTGTAATGGATGTTTCGTAAGTCGGCATGGATGAAGTAGAGTATACAAAACCGCGCTCCGTATAAGCCGGTATTCCCGGCGAAAGAATTGTACCGTTGAAAGTTGCCGAATTGGAAGCAACACTGTTTACGTCAAATGTGTTAAGCGTTGGCAACGCCATATTTGATACGGTAAAAGGCATTTTGTTTCCATAAGCATACCCCAAGCTACTGTGCGCATAAGCCACAACGTAGTAAGTTTGCCCGAGTGTCAGATTTATGGCAGGCGCAGAAAATACGGCATCATTTCTGTTAATAGATGCCGTAACTCGCCAAACAGTAGCGTTATCTATTATTTCAATTTTTGGATCAGTATTCGAGTTGGTGGTATAAACAAAACCGCACTCGTCATATTCGGGCATACCCTGTGCCGTAATTTGGCCCTTAAATGTTGCAGAATTTATCCCAATATCCTCCACAGGCTGCAATGTGTTAAGCGTTGGCAAAGAAGTTACGGGCGAAAATGCTTTTATTACCAAAACTGCGCTGCCATTGTTGGACGTGATATTGAGATTGCCGGTATTCGCTCCGCCGGTTAATTGCGTTCTGCCGATAGTTACGCTTACCGGTTGCTGCTTTGTGCCTGTTGCAGGTATAGCGCCATTTATTTTAGTGATTTCTGTAATCCATTCTCTGTCTTTGGTAATAGCCCATTCCAGATTATCCGGAGTATTGTTGAAAATACTGAATGAAAGTTGAATTGAACTTTCGCCAAAATCAAGCGTATCAATGGGTTCTCCTTTCGTGTTAATGATTTTCAGGGCGGCCGGCAGCTTCTCTATCTGCACATCACCCTTGTTGGTTTTTCCGCCTGCAACGGAAATTTTGTAGCTCACCAAATCAGCATAGCCGGTTTTCGTAACGTTAATCGTGTAGTCGCCCGCCTTTAATTCGGTAAACTCGTACTGCCCTTCGTCTCCCGTAACCGCTGTTGTTCCGACAGGATTGAGCTGTACGCCGGCGCCTCGTACCGGCTCGGTGGTAGCTTTGTCGAGAATTATGCCGTAGATGCTGCCGGTTGCTTTGCTTTCATCTTCAGAAACTTCCTCTGCGCAGCCGAACAGCGTTAATGCCGCTGCTGTTGCTAAATAAATAATCTTTTTCATTTTTGTTGGTTTAATTTATTCTCCTTCTCCAAATGCTTTTTGAGCGCTCTTTCGAAACTCTCTTTTGAAAATCTCTATCCTTGATGAATCCTTTAGCAATGAGCCGCTAATGTCGTCAAAACCTTCCTGCGCGGCCATTTCGTAGAATTTTTTTGCCCCCGAAGGGTTGAAAAACATTTTTGTGCGCATCTTTTCCGTAGTCTGTCTTTCGTAGAATGACGTTACCTGCAACCCCGATTCGCTATCCGCGAAATCTTTGCCATCGTCGCTGGTTGTGTAGATTTCACTTACCGTTTCCGTTATAGCCAAATTCCGAATTTTGTTATTTTCTTTACTTCCCAAGTGATTTTTGCTTATACGCACTGCAATGTACGCAGCTATTCCATCTTTGGTCTGCTCCATTTTCAGGCACACAACCTTAAAATCGTCCAAATCAAAGGTGTCTTTTGAAGCAGACCGGTTGACCGATTTAAGGCTATTATTCATTCCTGATTCTGCTCCATAAGAAATCTTGTCTTCTACCACTTTTTCTCTTTTTAGTGCAATGATGGCTATGGCTTCCGACAGGGCATCGCGCTTGGCAAGCAGAGCGGCATTTTCCGTATCTGTGTCGGCGTATACTTTCGAAATGCCAACTCCTGTAATATACTCCTCGTCGTCATAAATTTGGCAAGGAATTTCATAAAGAGTCTTTTGAGCATACATGCTTGTACAACAACAAAACAGGCTGAAAATTAAAATTTTTCTCATTTTTTCTTCTATTTTTAATGGATTAATTGTTTTTCGTCGGTGAACTGTTTGCCTGTGTCTTTTCCGCAGCTCCACAATAGCGTGGGTTATTTTTGATATTTCTATTTTCTTTTACAGGTTTCAAGTTTTACTCCAAGAATCTCAATATAAGCTTTCTTCAATACTGCTCCTTCCCGAGAAGTTGTACCTCGATAGTATTTTCCATAAAATGCAGGCTTGGATTTTCCTTTATCGTAGAATTCTATTACCAAATAAGATCGTGAACTACTGTTTGATTCTTGTATTTTATATTCACCTATCAGCATATTTCCTTCTACTGCCACCTGAACATTTCCCCCATTAAAAAAAGATTTTTTCCCATCAAAATCTTCTTCCGGATAAAATTCTATGCGATTTCCAGCTTCATCACAAAAATCTTGTGCATTAGCACTAATACCAAAGCCGATAACAGCTACTAAAATCAATAAGATTTTCTTCATTATAATTTGCCCATACCCTTGGGACTTTTTTGTGCATCTGGTACGCAAAAATTACTAAATCTTGTCCCGCTCTGACTGGCTTCGCGGGTCTTGCCCGTTTTTTTAGGATATTTCGGTTATCCCTGCAAGTATGATTTGAGTGTTCATGCAGCTTCACTTCGCATTTATGGCCAGCTGCGATGCTGTATATAGTTAGAGGCGGTCGAGCCGTCGTCGGATTTTTCAAAGGCTTGCCGATTGCTTTGTTGGTGATTACTCCATAACTATCTTTTTCATCGCTTCTCTACTATTAGAAAACGAGTATCCCGCCCGATAAAAAGCGGAATACTCGCTTTTTGGTGCTTTACGGCAAGGTGCGGACAGCGCGAGCACGATATGAATTACTATCGTAGTTATAACTAACACTCCCTGTACTAAAATCTAAATAATAATATTGAGACCAATAAGAGTTATAAAGATCAGAAGTCCAATAATTGCTAATTGAACTAAAACCACCTATTGTAGCCCTATTACTATACAATGCTAATAGTTCTCCCCGAGTCGGTAATCTCCAATCGCTATATCCACCCACCCCCGAAGCCTTACACAAATTACCTGCACTTGTCCGATCGGTACCGCTGCTTATATCATTCGTTTGCACCATAATTCCTTCCGACTGCAGTACAACGTAATCTACTACTGCCGTAGGTTTAAAGCTAAGCGACTCTCCATATACCGTTCCATTGCTATTGGTAGCGTAGGCGCGGACGTAGTAAGTTGCTTCAGCAGTTAAGCTCGCTATGTTTGCGCTGAAGTCCGTACTTGTACCCGAAACTACTCTTTTGGTAGTTGTAGCAGCGCCATCTTCTACGGTAGGATTTTGGAAAGTATTGGAGTACACAAAACCTCTTTCGGTAAAGGCAGGCTCACCCTTGTTTTCTATTTTGCCGTTTAGCGTGGCGGCATTTGCCGTAACGTTGGTAGCAGGCAAAGTAGAAACCACCGGCAAGGGAGAGGCTTTGCGAACACAACGGCAACGAGCGCCGTTAAAAGTGTAGTCGTTACTGCTACTTCCCATAACCCAAGAAGTGCCAGATGCATAGCCTTGTTGCCCATTCAGAAATGTAACAAAATAGTGATAATTTGAATTATAAGCATCCTTACTCCAGTAAGCAGACCCCAAGTAAACATCATTTACATTTACAAATCCGCCAATTGCCACGTTTTTGGCGTACAAAACTCCCAACTCACTCATGCTTGGCAAGTACCAGTCATCAAAGCCTCCTGTTGTCGCACCTTCACAGGAATTATTTGCGCTTATCCAATCCATACTTCCTCCCAAATCCTTAGTTTGCACATACAAATCGCCCACAACAATATAATCTTTATCGCTGCCAATGGTTGTGTTTGTACCGTTGCCAATGCCAAAAACGGTTACAAGCAATTCGGCGGTAGAGCCGTCGCCTGCGGTAGTAGAGCGCACTATCAGCGTAATGGCAAGTTCCTCGTTTTTTCCGGCTGCAAGGTCTATGCTTTTATTGAAGCTTTGGTAGCTTTCCTTATAGACTTTCAGCTCGTAGCGTCCGGGCTGCAAATCAGAAAAATCGTACATGCCGTCGCTACCGGTAACTTTCGTTCCTCCGCCCGGCGTTAGCAATATGGCAGCCGCATTTACCGGCTCGCCGCTGGCCACCACTGTGCCATGAATTTGTGCAACAGCAGCAGCTTGTTCTTCTTCGCTACTGTCCTCTGCGCAGCCGCACATCATCGCGGCTGCCGCCATAAAATAAAAAATCTTTTTCATTGTTTTTTGCTTTTAAAAATCAGCTGTTCTTTGTCAGCGGGATGTTCGCCTCCGTTTTTTCGGCAGACACTGCCGTAACCGTTTTGCGGTTGGTGCTGTAGCCCGATTTCTGCACGGTAATGGTGTACTGTGCCGCATCCAAGTCCAAGAACTCGTAGCTCCCGTCACTGCCGGTGGTTTTGGTTTTACCGCCGGGGCTGAGCACCACGCTTGCGCCACTTATCGGCTCGGCGGTTTCGTGGTCGTTTACTACGCCGTAGAGCGTGGCGTATATGCTGTGCTCGTCTTTGGAGCACCCGCTGTACGCGCCGATAAGCAGCAGCGTACAGCCCAGCAAAAATGCTATTTTTTCATGTTGTTTTTTTTGTTTAGCGGTTAAAAATTTAGCGCAAACATTACGCCTCCGGCTTCCGGCGTGGCATAGGGCGCTATCCGGAGGTTGGCGTCGCCCAGCACAATTACATGCTTTTTGCCTTTGGCAACAATGCCATCAATTACATTCCACGCGTATAGGGCTGCCGCCCCCGCAATAAAGACGTTGCGCACGTTCTGCATGTTGTCGGCGCTGCTGATGTAGGTTTTCTTGTCGGCAGCGCTGTGCGTGGTGTTGATTTTCGAGGTGTAGGAAGCCCGCATGCTCTCGGCTATCACAACGCCGCCAATCATGGCCACTTCGCCTGCAATGAAGAGAAAGCCCTTTGCTTTGCTGCCCTTGTACAGCTGCGCCATGCCGGGCACGAAAGCGCGGGCGCTAAAGCCATAGTCGGGGGTAACATTTACCCGCTCCAACTGAAGGTTCGGGTTCTTGGCGGTTTGCACCAGCAGCGACACGCGGTATTCGCCCGGCGCGTAGCGTTCACGATATTCGTCCAGCACGCGAGCTTTTACGGTCAGCTCATCTTTGCCATCTACCACTACGCTGTTGCCGCTCACCCGTACCTGTACACGCTTCCCTGTACTCAGGCTGCGGCGTTCAATCGCCACGGCAGCCGCCTTATTGCGGGCTTCGTCTTCGGTAGGTCCGGTGGCCGATACCGATTCTATGTACGAATTATCGGCTTCGTAGAAGTATCCATCTACCCACGCCGGCTTTTCCGGTGCAGCGCCGTGCTGCCCCATTACGGCATGGGGCAGCAGCACCGCACATATTGCAAAAATTCCAATATGCTTTTTCATTGCTACTTATTTTCTTTAAATTTTTTGAAGTTGTCGTCCATACGCTTTCTAAATTCCTGCTTGTTGAAGCGGATTTTCAACTCCTCATCTTTCGACACATGGTCGGTAATGGCGTTGGCAAACTGCTTTTTGCTTACCCGAATACCTACAAAGCAGGTTACGTCGCCCTTATCGTCTACGCTTGAGAACTTGGGGCCGCAGGTTGCTTTGGTATCGTTCACTATCTTGTCGATAATTTGCGTACCTGCCCGCTCCACTTTTGCTTCGGCATCAGACCCTGCATTGTTGCCGATGTAGCTGCTATAATCGTCAATAGCGCCCTTGTAGGCATGCTGCATTTTTTGGCGTACAATGTTTTGAGCGTTGGTGAGCGCCGCTGTTTGCAGCACATCCATCCTGTTCTTTGAGCCGCTGGAAATACCCGTTGCTGCAAATTCATCGTCGCTGTCTTTTTCCGCGCAAGGCGCTTCGTACACATCCCCAAAGGGACTTCCGCCGCCGCTTCTGCTGCTGCTACCGCCGCTTGCTACTTGTTTTCCGCTCCCGCAGCCCGTTGCTACAACGGCTGCGAACGCTGCCACAGCAGCGATTTTCAAATAATTCTTTTTCATAGCTGTAAATTTTTATCGCTAAATTTTTTCCTGCTCTTTTGGCTTTGCAGGTCTTGCCCCGCTTTTTTTGAAATGGTTGTCGGTTGCCATTTTTATTATTAATTATCGGCCTCCTCAAAGAGGAGGAACCTCGTGCACCCCGTCATTACGCTCCCCCTCGACTTCGTTCGAGGCAGGCTCAGCGGAGCATAGCGGGGAATCCCTCCTATTCCCCTTATTCCCCGCTAGGGGGGTAAGGACAAAAGGAGCAAAGACCGCTTCTTTGTCTTATCCTTGTTCTTGAAATCCTTGCTCCTTGCTCCCATAATTATAAATGATCAGCTACGGGATAATGGCG
The DNA here is from genome assembly GCA_031266015.1 of Prevotellaceae bacterium. Classification (GTDB taxonomy): domain Bacteria; phylum Bacteroidota; class Bacteroidia; order Bacteroidales; family UBA932; genus JAISBU01. The sequence goes on from JAISBU010000048.1 coordinate 24,546, forward strand.
CTTTGTATTTCGCTCCAGGGGCCTTTTTCGCCGCGGGTGTTCTCCCAGCGGAGGGCAAAGTACACGGTTTTGCCGCGCTGGTCGTGCTCAAATATGAGGGTAAAGGGCGAGCTGGTGTCAATGTTGGAGTGCACGAGCTCATCCCAGCGCGTGGGGGGCGTGTCGAGCAGCGCCCAGGCAATTTCTGCGCCGTGCTGCCCGGCGGGTTTTGCCTTTTTGTGCTTGCTTCCCCTTTCAAAGAAGCCAATTCCCAGGCGGCCAATCACCGAGGTGTCGGTATCCGAGTCGGGCGCATCGGCGGCTACCGGCGAGGGCGTGCGCGTGGAGGATGGGACAACGATGCCCATGCCGCGGAGGTCGTCCTCCGTAACGCGGGGGTTGCTTTGCAGCATCTTCACCAGCATGCGCAGCGATTTTTCGTACTTTTTCCGCTTTTCCACCTTGTTAAACGTAATGGCGGTAGTGCGCGTGGCGGGGTTTTCGTAGGCGGTCCAGGCCGTTTTCCACCCGGTTTTTTCGGGCAGCACCTCGGCGTCCAGCCATTGGGCGTCGAGTGCCCAGGTGGTACGGTTGGCGTTGGCCGTGGCGGTAATAACGCCCTGTGCAACGTTGAAATCAGCGTCTTTGACAAGAATACTGCTTTTGTTACTCATTTTTTTTTAGTTTTTTAAGGTTATGAATTAGAACAAGGGAACAAGGGAACAAGGGAACAAGGGAACAAGGGAACAAGGGAACAAGGGAACAAGGGAACAAGGGAACAAGGGAACAAGGGAACAAGGGAACAAGGGACCAAGGGA
>JAISBU010000050.1 GCA_031266015.1 Prevotellaceae bacterium
GCTGTCATTTACCACAGTATCGGGTGGTGTAACATGTTCTACTTCGGGCTCGAAAACTTCGACATCTTCGCGACAAGCTGCCAACAGGCAAAGCAATAGCAGGCTGGCATAAGTTAAATGTTTCATACTTCTATTTTTAAAATGAGCTTATAGTTCCGTCCCGGCATGGGGTAGTACAGCACCACATCGCGGTGCTGGTTGAGTATGTTGTTTACCTCTGCCGACACCTTAAGGTTCCATCGCGTAAAGCTGAAATCCTTGCCCAGCATTACATCGCTTGTATACCAGGGTTGCTCGTGGTTCTGGCGAATGTTGGCCGAGTTGTGGTAGCGCTCGCCAACGTATATGAAGCTGTAGCTAAACTCCCACGTTTTGTAGCTGATTCCCAACGTAGTAGAGCCGTTATGCCAGGGGATGTAGGCAATCTGCCGCCCCCACGTTCCCGCCCTGGGATCATTGTCTTTTGGGTTAGAAAAATCCTGCGCTTTCTGGCAGGTGTAGTTGAAGTTAGTTTGCAGCATAATACCGTATGGCAGCCTCCAGCTGAGCTGCGCCGCTGCATCCACGCCTCGAATCTCCACGTAATCAACATTCATCATCATCCAGCGGTATTGCCCGTCGCCTTTGGGTACGGCAATAATTTTATCGATTACCTCGTTGTAGTAGGCATCCGCCTGCAGCATCATTTTGCTCAGCATTGACTCTTTGGATTGGCGCGTATACAGCGCGCCCACGTTATACTGCACCGTGTACTCGGGCCGCAGCGACACATTCCCTATGTTGGTATAATACAGGTCGTTGAACGTGGGCAGGCGGAATATTTTCTTGTAAAAAGCCCTGATGTTGAAATCCTGCCGGGTAAAGGGCTTATAGGAGAGAAAAACAGCCGGCGTGTACTCCTGCTTATCGGGCGCAGCCGATGTTTGCTTTTCGGGCAAGATGTTAGGCAAGCCCCTATAGTCGGTCTTTTCCATTACAAATGTTCCCAATAAGCTGGCCTGCGCCTTCAGCCTCCACGCTTCAAATGCGGTGGCCACGGCTACCAGCGTAGTGTAGCGTGTGGGATAAACAAAATTCGTCAAATTAGCCTCAAGTGTATTCCATTGAAAATCAGAGGCAAGCGAAACATCCCATTTTGGAAGGATAGAAAACTTATTAGCAAGCGAAGCGTAAACCTCCTGCTGGGTAAAGGTGTTATCAATATGCATGAGCGTGGTATCGGGGTTGAGGTACCGCATGTAGTCGTTGGCGTACTTTACGTTGAGCATGAAGTTATACCAGCGTACAGGTTCGTAGTTTAGCGATGCCTGCGCAAAGAAATTCCTGTCCCACTGGCGCTGCGAATGCTTCCATACGTTGTTTACAATGGCTCCGGGAATTCCCCTTCCCGAGTCGTAAAAGTAGGCTTTGGCATTCCACTGCGTGCTGCCGGAGTAGCCGTTAAATCCACCCTCCACGCGCCACGACTCAATATCGCCGTTTTGCCTCATCGCCGTGGTATCCCATGCCACCGTGCCGTCGGGAAACACCCTGCGGTAGCGGAACTTGTACTTGCCCGACGACTTTAAGTATTCAGCGTTGAACGATGAGGAAATGTGCGGGGCGATTTTTTGCTCCCACAAAAACGAAGGGTTAACCAGGTCAAAGGAGCCTGTACGGAAAAGTCCGCGGGCTTGAAATTTCTTATCGCCCTCAAAGCGAGGACGGCGCGTTCGCAGGTAAATAGTGCCCGCTGAGCCAAAGTCTTTAGCCGGCTGAAATATCTCGCTTTTTTGTCCGTTATAGAGCGAAACCTCCTCAATATTATCCAACGAAAACTTGCCTAAGTCTATTTGCCCGTTTTGCGCATTGCCCAGCTGAATGCCATCGTAAAACACGCCCATGTGGTTGGTGCCCATGCTGCGTATATTCACGGTTTTTAGCCCGCCTATGCCGCCGTAATCCTTGATTTGAACGCCGGAAAAATAGCGAATGGCGTCGGCAACCGAATGGCTGTTGAGGCGTTGCAGCTCCTCACCTGCCAGCTTTTGAGAAGGAATTACCTCCTTAAACCGCTTATCGGTAACCACCACCTCCTCTATGTCAATAGACCTTGAGGGTGTATCCGTCCCCTGCTGCGCTGCCGCCGAATAAGTACTCAGTAGCAGCACAACCGTAGCGAGCATACCTCCCCTTACCCGTAAACATGTGCGCTCACAAAAATGCATAAAACTACTTGATGATTACCAAATAGCTCTCTGTGGACAAAGTGAAATCAAATGAAAATTACGCCGATTTGCATCTGGTTTCAAAGCCTCATTCCCCGAAAGCTTTAAACTAACTTGCACTGGCAGGTCTCCTGACTTATCCCCGTTTTTGGCAGCCTTCCCATTACGCTAAGCGTAACAGTGGCGAAAGGATGTGCCCAAACGTTGCATAGGACTTACAGTAGCGGGTCTGTTCAGGATTTTCACCTGATTCCCTATTATTTCGCACGCCGAACGGCGGACGAAAACCAAATGCGCAGCAAAGGTATAGCTTTTTTACTTGACTTACTTGACCTAAAAGATTTTTAACATTCCGAATGTTTATACCTTGTATTTCAGGTAATTATGCGCAACAAACGCCTGTCATTTACCATTTACCGGTGCGTATGCGTTGTCGTGCTGAGCAAGGCAAAGGGGTGCGGTGGAGGAGTAGATTCCTACGCTACGCTTCGGTCGGAATGACGGGGCGGCGGTAAGGAAAAAGGGGAGGGTTGGGTAAAAAGAAGGAGAGCCGCCCAACATGGGCAGCTCTCCTTCTTTTTCTTCATTCTGCTAAATACAGTTGGCGATACACTCTTTACCCTCATACTCAAAGGTTGGCGGAGTACCGGCCGAGCCGGGCGTAAGCGCCTTGTACCTAAGCGTATAGGTGGTTGAGGTGTTGGTAATACCGTCGGGGTAGTATACCACAACGCTAATGTTGTAGTACTGCTGTATCCCCTGTACGCTTACCTGAGATTCCGGATACTTCAGCTCAAGGTATTTCATCATGCCCTTTTCCGTTAGCCGCTTCCAAAGCAACTCTATCTTTTCTCCATTGGTGGAAAGGCTATGCAACTCCGTATCGTTCTCTTTGCTGCTTGGCACCTCACGTGAAGAGGTGACGCTGCCGCTCAAGCGGAAATTAACGTTATCATAGAAGGCAGCAAAACCGTAGTACCACTCCTCGTTAGTGTAAGGAGTGCCTGACGTGCCAATACGGTTGTAAATACCCAAGTCCGGGTGGCCTAACACGTAGGTGCACATCAGCTGGTAGTCGGCCTTTAGCATGGTGTGATTAACGGTGGGGTCAAAAACCCAGCCTTCGCCATTGTGAACAAACTGCTCTGTTCTGAGGGCTGCCTTAAATGTAGACTGCCACCGGCCTTCGGCAAATACGTACTCATCGGCAGCGTAAGTTGTAGCCCCGCTTTTGTACACTACTGTCTTCTTTGTGCCTTGCAGGGCGTAGGGGAACTTTTGCTGCAGGTAGCTCGGCAGGTACACCGGAGCGTTTGCTGCGCTTATGGTCGTAAGGCCCATAGCCGTATAGTCGGCAGGGTTCAAAATTACCGCATCAGGATAGGCTGCCCAGGCTGTTCCGCTGTAGGTGTAAATTGCGTTTTCTTCGCGAACATTACTTACCAGAATGTTGTCTATTTGGTAAGTGGTAGTATGGGTATTGCCCGTACCTGTTTCGCCGTTGTACTTGAAGGCTATGTAGATTTTCTTACCTGCATAGTCGGCATCCAAATTCAGAGCTCCGGCTGTAACCATATCGCCATAAGTAGAAACAGGCACCTCAGGAATGTTAAAGTTTTTTGTAACAGTATCCCAAGTAACACCGGCAGGATTGGTCAAAGCAGTTGCATCTTCCGTAATCAGCACTTCTAAACCGTTATAGTTCCAGTAGCCAACAACAAGATCAAAGGAAAATAAATTGTTCGTAGTTTGGGTTAAATCTACCAGCGGGCTAACTATGTACGCCTCTGTTACCTCATTTTCTCCCCCATTGGCCGAAAACTCCGCATAATTGCTTCCATTACGTGTGCGTACTCTCCAGTATTTGGTTCCTCCGCCTTGGGTAATTACCTGTGTCCATCCATTGCCCTCCCATTTTGTGTAGGGAGAAGCCGTAGCAGGAGCAAAACTCGTGAAATCTTCCGAAAGGCAGGTTGGGTCTGCGCTTGGCTCTTCGTCTGCATACTTGTACGTTGCTAAGGTTACATCTCCCTTCTGTGCGTTAGGAAACCTTGTTTTTAAAACTACAGGAAGCTTGGTTGCAGGAGACATCACAGGAGAAAGACAGCGGATTGTAGTGCCTGCTCCCCGCACTGTTTCGTAGTCGGCTGCCGTAAGCGTGTGAGTGGGCGCTCCTGCCAGGGTTGCCAGGTAGTCTTCTGCGTAGGCGTAGGATACCTGGGCAGTTGAGTTTTTGTTCAGCGCGGGAAAGGCCTTTGCCAGCACCGCCGGCACGTACTTGTCGGCCGTAGCAAAGCTGTTCAGCGCACCGGTAGTCTTTACGGCAACGGCCAGTATGCTATCTGCCTTGCTGGTGAAATCTTTCAGCGCCGCCGTGCTAATAGCGGTATAGTCTGCCTCCTGCAGCGTGTAGTCTACTCCTTTATTCAGGGGTACAACAACCGTATTGTCCAGCTCGCCGTAAACATCGTCGAGCATTTCGTTGCAGGCAGAGAAGGCCACTGCCGCCGCAACCATCAGTAGGTATGATAATTTTTTATACATAATACTTCGTTTTTTCGTTTACTATAAGTGTGCCATTAAAAGTTGATCCTCAAGCCGGTAGTCCAGGTTCTTCCGAAGCCGTAGTACACCAGCGCGGTTTCTGCGTTGTGGAGCGTGCCGTCCTTTGCATCGGTAATGTACTCGGCATCGAGCAGGTTGTTGGCGCTACCGTACAGCGTGGCGCTCACGCCTCCTATCTTGAATTTATAGCTGGCTGAGAGGTCAACTGTGTAGTAATCAGGCATTTGCCATGCATCTACCTTGTCCTGTAGCTGCGTTCTGTTGGTAGGTTCAAAGTTGGCAAAGTTTTTGCCGAACCAGTTGAAGTCTGCGCTAAACTTGATGTTTTTAACCGGTGTCCAGTTTGCTGCCAGCGCTCCGGTAATTTGCGCTGAGTTGCCTACGTGTACGTTAGCAATAAAGGCATCGAAGCGATCCAGCAGGACTTGGTTTTCATCGTACGCGGTAAAATTCACATCGTCTTTCCAGATCCAGTCGCCTATCGACAGCATGCCCTTTACGTTGAAGTTGCTTACCGGACGGTAGGTGGCCTCCAGCTCAAGCCCCATATGGCGTGCATTAATTCCCAGTATGTTGTAGGTGGTTCCGTTTGTGGTACGCGTCAGCCCCTTATCCAGCCACACGGTGTAGTAGCCGGTAAGCGTAACGTTCAGGTGGTTGTCCTCAAAGCCGTAGCCCAGCTCGCCGGTATACACCTTTTCGCTCTTGGCGTCGGGGTTGGTTTCTATGGTATAGTTTACAAACGCGCTGTTGAAGAAGGGGGCGCGGGTAAAGTATCCTCCGTTGGCAAATACGTTGTGGTTGTCCAGGAACTTGTAGTTGGCGCCGCCCTTAACGCTAAAGGGGAGGAAGGTTACCCACTCCGATTTTTGCTTGCCGTCAACGGGCTTTTCGCCCCAGTTGTACCAGCGGTAAAAGTTACCCGATACAGAGCCTGACAGGAAGGCCGAAAAAGCGTCCTTAACGTACTCGCCCTGGGCAAACAGGCCTGTCCAAAGCACCTCGCCCATTTCATCGTAGCCAATAACATCACCCTCGTGCAGGGGCGTGTTGGCGGGGCGCCCGTAGATGTTGTTTTCAATGTAGTACTCGCCACCCAGCAGGTCGGTAATTTCGTTGCGGTGGTATCCCCTGTAGTAGCGGCCATCGAAACCTGCGGTAAACTTAATCTCGCTGGTAAGCTGGTTGTTGTACGAGCTCAAAATACCGTACCAGTCGTGCGAATTTACTGCGTTGGCAAACACCACCCTGGAGCCGTTTACCGACTCCCCGTTTAGCCTATACACCTCATCGTAGTCCAACAGGCCATCGGCGGTTAGCTTGGTGTCATCGTAAGGCTTTCCGGTGTTGTTATTAATGCTCAGCCAGTTGCTCTGACCAATTGCCCGGCGACCGCCACCCTTAGCGATGGAGGCGTACACAGAGGTAGAAAGCGCCGATTTTTCATTAATATTCCAGTAGTGCGCCAGCGAAATTTGCGGCTTGTGGTACTCATTATGGGCGTAACTGCCTCCCACCACCTTGTCGTTGACGTAGCCGTATGACCGGTTCATTCTTGCGCCGTCCTTGCTGTCGCGGAAATCCTGTATGGTGTACATGGTGCCGCGCTGGTTGTGCCACTGCGGCGCACCAAAGGCTGTAAACGACAGGCGATGCTTAGCATTAATTACCTTTGTAATGTTGACAAAGTAGTTCCACGCCTCATAGTCTGTACCCAAAACGTAACCATCGGCCACCGCATGACCTCCGGCCAGCGTAGCTGCCCAGCCGTTGTCCATCAGTCCGGTAGAAACATTCATGTTGAGTTTTTGCAGGCCATCGTTACCCATGCCGTAGTAAACGCTGCCTCCTGCTTCGGCATCCGAGCTTTTGGTAATGATGTTGATGGTTCCACCCACCGATGAAAGGCCCAGCTTTGAGGCTCCCAGGCCGCGCTGCACCTGCATAAAGGTGGTAACGTCCGAGAGACCGGCCCAGTTAGACCAGTACACCCTGCCGCCTTCCATATCGTTTATGGGCACTCCGTTAATAAGCACCCCTACGTTTTCGGAGTTGAATCCGCGCAGGTTGACACGAGAGTCGCCGTAACCGCCGCCCTGCTTGGTAGCATATATGGAGGGAGTCGACTTCAAAATTTCGGGAAACTCCTGGTTGCCCAGCTTCATCTCTATTTGCTCAAGGGGAATGTTGGAAACGGCTACAGGCGTTGCCCTGTCTCTAACTACAATACCGGCAGTAATCACCACCTCATCAAGGCCAAAGGCGTCCGGCTCCATCTCAATAACGCCCACGTCTCCAACAACCGTTACGGGCACTATCTTTTCCTTGTAGCCCAGAAAAGACACCGTAAGCTCCTGGCTACCGGCAGGAACTTTCAGCTGAAAGGCTCCACTTTGGTCGGCAATGGCCATACGGTTTGCCTTAGTGGCAACAACCATGGCGCCGGTTAACGCTTCTTTTGTTTTAGCGTCAACAACAGTACCCTTGATCATATCCTGCGCCACTGCTGCAGTACACAGCGCCAACGTCATAATGGTTAGCGCCGCTAATCGTTTCATTGTTTTTAGTCGCATAATAATTAGGATTTAAGTTAATTTTTTGCACAAAAAAATCCGCACGCACCTCACTATAGGCACATGCAGATTAGTTGTGTACATGTTTGATGTACAGTATATTACGTTACTCGTGTGTGTGTGTGCAATTTTCATGCCAACATCAGCTATTGAGGTTCACAAATTCAAGCGCAAAGAAGCAAAACTGCCGTTACACTGTCGCAACAGATAAATTAAATTTTTATTACAAGGCCGCTATATAGCATCAACTTACATTTAAGCGGTATGTCTATTGAAATTTTTAACGATTTACCAAAGTCTGCAATGGCAAAGTTATTAATTTTTTAGATAAAGGCAACAGAATGTAAAAAAAATGTACAAATTACTTATATTTGCAGATAATATTATTTAATCCATTTAGACAAATGAAGCTACTTACAAAAACATTTTTAGGGACAGCGGCCTTGCTGCAAGCAATATCCGCTTTTGGTTGGGGCGAAAAGGGGCACAACATAGTTGCCCACGTTGCACAGGCGCACCTGAGCGCAAAAGCACAGCACGAGGTGCGGCAGCTGCTGGGCGGGCATAACATGGCGTACTACTCTACCTGGGCAGACAACCTGCGTGGCGACTCTACCTACAAGCACACTTTCACGTGGCATTACATCAACGTAGACGACGGGTACACCTACGCTACCATGCCCAAAAATCCTGACGGAGACGTACTTACCGCCACGCTGCTTTGCGTAGAGCAGCTGCGCCTCAAAGGGCAGAGCGATTCGCTACGCAACATGTACCTCAAGCTGCTTATCCATATGGTGGGCGATATGCACTGCCCCATGCACGCCGGTCGCCTGAGCGACAGGGGCGGCAACCTCTACCCCATTATCTTCCGCAACGATACTATGAGCCTTCACCGCCTGTGGGACTCGCCGCTTATAAACGCCGCCCATACGTGGAGCGGCATTGAGTGGGCTACCAATATTGACTTTGCCATGGATGCTGCGCAAACGCAGCGCCTGCAGTCAGGTACGCCGCTTGACTGGGTGGAAGAAACAATGGCGTTGGCCAAAGACATTTATGCCAACTGCCCGCAGAACAAGTCGCTTTCCTACGCCTACGTGAACCACTACACGCCCGTTGTTGAGGCGCAACTGCTCAAAGGAGGCTATCGTTTGGCACGGCTGCTCAACGAAATTTTTGAGGCAAACCCGTAAGCCGGACTAACACCAGCTTTTAAAATCGTGGTCCTTCTCCACGCCGGAAACCACCGCCTCCGGGAGGAGGACCATAAGTATCATTATTGTTTTGCCGGGAAGGGGGCGTACCAAAATTCCGCAGGGAGTATACCAGAGAGAGCATGAAGTAGCGGGATAGAATTCGATTGCCGGAATCTTCGATGTAGCTTTCCGTTACGCTCCGGCTGTAATTTTTAGCCTGATTCAGCATATCATACACCGAGAATTTTATTTCGGCACGATTATCCGCCAAAAATTTCTTGCCAATGCTGGCGTCCAAGCGCAAGTATTCTTGGTCGTACCCAGCCGATAAACCTTTGTATTGCTCGTAGTTAGCAACTCCTTGTAGCGTTATCCCCTTCCAGGTAATCCAGGTTCCGGTAAAGCTGGCGTTATGTTTAAAGTAGTTGCTGTTTTGCTCCTCCAGCGTGTTTTTTACAATATTATAGGTAGCATTATAGCTAAGCATAAAATCCACCTTCTCGCTAATGTTGCTGCTCAACGCAGCTCCGGCATTAGGCGAAATGGTGTTAGCAATATTTGACGCTCCATTCACAAAACCCGGTATCCGCATGTAAGAAAAGCCGGCCGAAAGATTCATGTTGCTCTTAACTACACCAACCGGCACACCCAGCGTTGCCATTGCGCGGGTGTTCCAAAATCCATCTACATTACGATAGGTAGCGTACTGGGAACCTTTGCGTAGCCAAATGCTGTCTCCACTTGTTGTTGTACGAATCAAGCTATCTTTTTTGGCAGTAATGCTGTAGCTGGTAATGTAGCTGTTGGTGGTAGACCCCCACAGCTGGGCAAAAAACGTAATCCCTTTTTCCAGCGATGTTTGGTTGTAGTTTAGCGCCAGCATTTGGTTGTAGGTTTCGCTCAAATCAGGATTACCTACTTTCAACAACAAGGGGTTGCTGTTGTCCACTACGCTTTGCAGCTGCGATATGGAAGGCGCGTTGGTATAAGAACGGAAAAATGCCCTGAACGATTGCTGCTTGGAAAATTTATACTCCATCATGGCAATAGGCAGCAGCGTGTTGAAAGACTTGTCAACATTAAGGCGGGCGGGCATTATTTGTTCGCCATTCAGCTGTGCGTTTTGGAAATCAAGCCCCACCATGGCATTCATCTTATCCGTCATCATGCGGTACGACAATCCGCCACGTTGAGTAGCGTAGCCGTTGCTGTATATGTTTGAGTATAAGGAATCTAACTTTAGCGCAACAATGTTGAGGCTATCTACGTTATAGGTTCTTTTGTTGCTTTCGCCATGTGATAAATTCAGCGAGTAGCTGAGCTGGATAATTCCCCGTTTTCCAAAAGGTTCTGTGTACATCAACCTGGTACGGGCAGACCAGCTGTTGGTTGGGTTTTCCGACGCCTGATTTTTTATATCCGTGCTGTTTGAAGCAAAATAATCCGCTTGACTTTCCTGTATTTTATCTGTACTGTTGTCGCTAAAGTTGGCTCTTACATTGGCTGAAAATGTACGCCCCGGCGTGGCAAACTTATGACGAAACAGCAGGTCGTTATTGAGGTTGAACGACTGCCTGTGGTTCTTGCTAGCATTATACGAGTGGCTGGCGCCCACCATGATTGAGCTGTCCGCGCTCCGAGCGTCATTATCTGTGTAGCTCAATGATGGTTGATAAAGAATGGATGTATTTTTATTGAACTTATAGTCGAACTTCAGGTTAAGACGATGATTATAGTTACGCGTCTCTGAGCGTTGCCACTGTTGATAGTACTGCGTGCTATCGTATCCCGTAAAATACTCACGGTTAAGCGTGCTGCTGTTTTCGTTATCAACAGAGTTGAAAAAGTAGCTGCCGGAAATTTCCAGCTTTTCACCAAAAGTTTCGTTGTAGTTTATGCCAACTGCGCTGGTAGTAGAAATACCTGCCGAAGGCGCTGAGGAAAACACGTTGCCGCCGCGTCGTCCGCCACCCGAACTGCTGATGCCGGTCATATCTTCCGAGGCAAAATTTTGTTGGTTGATATTGTTGGTCATGGCCACAACAGACACTCGCCTCAGCTGGTTAAAAAGGTTGATGTTGCCACCGGCAGAATAGCGCCACTCCTCCTGCTTATCATCATAACCCAAGCCGGCGTACATGCGGCCGAATTGCCCCACACGACGATTCGGCCGCGTTACAATGTTGATGGTTTTTTCCGACTCGCCATCGTCAATACCCGTAAGCTGCGCCTGATCGCTCAGCTGGTTGTAGACCTCTATTCTGGCAATTACCTCAGCCGGAAGATTCTTGATGGCAATGGTGGGATCGTCTCCAAAGAAGGGTTTACCGTCTACCAACACCTTTTTCACTTCTTCTCCCTGAGTCTTAACGGTTCCACCCTCAACAGAAATACCGGGAAGTTTTTTTATCAAATCCTCCGCGCTGGCGTCTTGAGTAACCTTATAAGCGTCGGCATTAAAGTCGGTTGTGTCGCCACGTTGCGTGGCACGCACGGCCTGTGCTTGAATTTGCACAGCGTCCAACTCCACTCCGTCTTGAGTAAGCTTTACTGTGCCAAAACTTTTTCCTGACGCCCCCAGGTTTACCTGCTGCGTTTGTGTTGTATAGCCAAGATACCTGAACTCTACCGTGTAGCGCTGCTCCTTCAAATTTTTCACCAAAAAAGCGCCGGCATTATCCGTAGTGGCATAACGCCGCTGAGTGGTGTCTTTCGTGCTTATAACGAAAACCGTAGCGGCAATAAGCGGTTCATTAGCCTGGGCATCAAGCAGTATGCCGCTTATGTCAGCGGCAAAAGTTGGTATGCCCATACAGCAAAAAAGAGGCAGCAACGCCAGCCTCGCCAGTAACGTCCTCATTTAATCTCTCACTATATTATCTCACAAAAATACAATCACTCCGTAACCTTCCACTACGGTTTGTCGGGTTTGCGTAGCCCGTTAAGCAACTCTAACTTAAACGTTTCCTCCGCCACATAGTATTGTAACAACTTTTGAGCCGACAACACCGTCGAAAACTTTTGATGATACTCTTCTGACAGCTTCACATCCTCCTGCATGTTATCAAGCAAAAGTTGCGATACTTGCGCGGAGGTTTTCCCGTCTAAACTTGAATTTCCGGCACGCCGTATAAGCGCCCTGCGCTCTGCAAAAAGCTTATCCCGGCGCCCCCAAAGCTCATTATATAAGGGCCAAAAGGCTTGCGCCTCCTGCAAGGTCAAATTCAGCTGCATGGTAATGTAGCCAACTTTGCGGGCCTGCATTCTTTCGTTACGGGCTTCGCGCAGGCTGTCATTCTCAGCCCGAATTACCCTTTTCCGCATTCCGGTACTTGCCGGCTGTGCATAAAGTTGCATGCCGCAAACGGCTACGATGAGCAGCGCAAAAATCTTTTTCATACGTATAGTTTTTTCTATTCTTCAACAACAGCTAATCAGTATGCCATAGCCAGGAAGGCAATATTCTCCTGCTGCAGGTAGCTTACAATATCGTCCTGCTCCATATCGGCAGCGTCCACCAGCCTGCTTTCGGCGTAGACACCCAAATCGTAGTAGGATATGTTGCCGTATTCACTTTCTGTGGTAACAGCTGCGCTGCTACTATTTTCCGGTTTGCCAATAAGCCTTGTGGCCACATACGATAGGCCAAACAGCAGGGCCAAGCCTGCGGCAAACGCCAGGCAGGAGCTTGCCCTTACGCGCTTCTGCTCACGTATGGGTTGATGTTCGTCAACCCGCTCCATGACGCGATCTGCAAGGTTTTCAAAGTATCCTTCAGGTATGGAGAAGGGCAATTTTTTATTGGACAGGTCGTCTAGTTTTTTCATTTTGTGCTTCTTTCACAAAGTAGCTAATCATCTTGCTTTGCTTGTTGGACTACAATTTGGAGGCAAGGTTTAATTTTACGGGGCTGTCCCGTTTGCCCTTGAGGGCTGCCATTTTTACCGAAGCCTCCTCACAACAGCCTTGTGAACCCACCTCCCTATATCAGTAACTATCTGATTATCACACAATTATCAGTCGCTCTATTTTCTCTGCTGCAATGTGGTATGATGCCTTTAAGGCGCCCACTGAAGTGCCCAGCATACCGGATATTTGTTCGTAGGGCAGTTCGTCAAAGTAGCGCATGTTGAACACTAAGCGCTGCTTTTCAGGCAGGGTCAGAATGGCTTGTTGCAGCTTAAGCTGCGCCTCGTCGGCATTAAAGTAGCTGCTGTCTTTTGCCGCAAGGCTGTTAAGCAACTCTCCGGCATCGCCAAGTGAAAGATTTTGCAGCCGTTTTGTGTTGGCCATAAAGGTAAGGCACTCGTTGGTGGCTATCCGGTACAGCCAGGTAAACAGCTGCGCCTCGCCTCTGAATTTCTCTACGTGCAACCATGCTTTAATCAGGGTGTTTTGCAGCACATCGTCGGCATCTTCGTGGGTAAGCACCATTTTCCGGATATGCCCGTACAGGCGCTTTCCGTAGGTGTCGACCATGAGCGTGAATCCCTGCCGTCGGCTCTGAGGCTGCAACAGCAGGCTTGCCAATGCTTCATCACTTATGCTTGTTTGCTGTTGCACCTCTTTTTATGTAACCTATTATGCTAGTGTAGTAGGCAAATCCCCTGTGAGATGGTTTACTTTGCCGAATTTATTTTCTTACCATCATGCGCCGTACCCCTTTCTTTGCTCCGGAGGTAGCCTGCACAAAGTAAATGCCTTGCGGCAGGCGCTGCAGTACAACTTCCTGCTCGGGCTGTATTTTTGCCTGATATACCCTTGTACCCAAAAGGTTGTATATGCTTATGCTCAAATCTTCGGCGCCGGAGGTAACTACTTTAAACGCTCCATTGTTGGGGTTTGGTGCAATGATAAAAGCCGCTGTTTCTTTTGCTCTAGGCGCCACGGTTGGCGTAATTGGGAAGCTGTCTCTGTTGCTTACATGCAGTATGGTCTGGTAAATATTTACTATTCCGGAGCCTCTTTTTGAGGTTGGAGCTTGTTTTATGGCATCGCTCAGCATTGCGTGGTTGCACAAGAGCGTGCGAATTTCACCGGGGTCAAGCGTTTGGTTAGCCTCAAGCATAAGCGCAACGGAGCCTGTAACTGCCGGAGTTGCCATAGAAGTGCCCGTCATAATGGCGTAGTAGTGCTTGCCGTCCGGCTCCACGGCCGAAACGAAGGAACTCTTAGAGGTAGGCGAATAGCTTTTATCGGATGAGTTTACGGATGAATATACTATGCCCGGCGCAATAACCTCAGGTTTTTGCCTCCCATCGGCCGTTGGTCCCTGCGATGAAAATGATGACGCCGCTTCATAGGTTTCTCCAACAAAATAGTAACAGGAGTCTTTTATGTTGCAAAAACCATTGCGCATATTATAGGCGCCCACGGTAATTACACTCTTACCGGTGCCTCCGATTTCGCCCACAGTTACGTTGTTATCTCCCTCAACCCAGCCACCGGCGCTTGCTCCCAGCGCAACAAACTCTCCCCCGTCTGCGTTCCACATGTGAACGGTGCCGACGGTTGCACGCAATGCTACCACAACCTTATAACCGGTATCTACCGGATTGGTTACCGAGGCCTCCAGCCAGCCTCTATAATATGGAGTGGCAGCGGAGCTGTACGACTGGTATTTTATACCAACCCTGGATTTGCCTATCGTAAACGTTGTATCGGCATAGTAGGTGCCCTTGCTGCTTTGAGTAGTCTTAAATGAGGTGCTGCCAACTTTAGCCAGCGGTTTCTTTCTCCATAATTCAAAAGCGTAGCTGAAATCCATGTCAGCCGGAGCCCAAACTTCCATGTCGGCTGTATTCTCTGTAGGGTCTACAACTATGGCTGTCCTCATCTCGCCTGCTGTGGCAGAGAACGTATGTTGCGCATGCAGCTTCTCATTGCCCTCATTTCCGGCAGCGCCAACTACAATGTACCCGGGGCCAACCAACTTGTCAACACCCTGGTCAAACGAAGAGGTGCCATCGTGAGGCCCGTAGTGAAAGCCTAAGCTCAGGTTAACCACCGCCGGTCTGTTTAGCTGTTTAGCAATGGTAAAAATGTAGCTGATGCCGTCCAGCACGTCACTTTCACGACTACGAAGCTGTACAAAAATCAAATCGGCGCCCTGTGCAACACCTTTGTATCTACCAAGTTTGCCACCGCCACCCATAGCAATGCCCGAAACGTGCGTACCGTGCGACTCACCGTCGTCCGTGCTTCCCTTAGCGGCTATAACGCTTGGCGTGTAGTCCGACCCGTATGTAAAACCCTGTGGCTTGATTCCCGTTTTATCATTTTGGTTCCATACACGAATTATCCTACAGCTGCCATCGCTGTTGTAAAACATGGGGTGGGTCATATCCAGCCCCAAATCTATAACCCCAACAATAACATTTTTGCCTGTATACGAGCGTTCCAAAGCGCCCCACCCTTGCAGTACGGAATCTGCATGAATACTTGTATCAACTCTTGTAAGCACCGGCTTTACCCTGTGCCCGACGCTCACCAGCTGAACGCCTTTTACACGAGACAAAATCTCCAACTTGCTCAACGGAACTTGTGCTGTAACAACACCACCGACTTGTGTGCCGGGCTCAATATCCAAGGCTGCCAAATCGCTAAAATTTAAATCTTCGCCAACATTGATAATAACTCCTACTATGTCATCTTCCACCGTTGTATTTTGATTTCCGGCGGATTTAAGCTGCTGCCTGCTTGAACTTTGCTGTTTTTGCAACAAAAGGTTCGTACCCAAAGACAGCTTTCCTTCTTCTGCCCATACAGACGTAACCATGCACAGCTGTAAAAAAACCAGCAAACTTACGCGTGCTTGCTTGCAAGATAATGCTTTCATAATCAAATGGTTAGCAGAATATTAAAACAACCCGAATCCTGATAAAAACACCCAAAGAATTGCCGTCGGAGCAACATACTTAAGGACAAAAAACATAACTATCATAAGTCTTCTTATGCTGCCCGAGGCGCCCTGCAACAGCTCCTTATACATGACCGACTTATTTAACCTCCACCCCGCAAAAATTACAAAGCCCAAACTGCCAACCGGCAGCAACACGTTTGAGGCTACAAAATCCGTAAGCTCAAAAATGGTATTACCAAAAATTTTGAAGCTGGAAAGTATACCAAACGATAACGAGCATAAAACGCCAAGCACAACCGAAGTCAGGGTTGCCAACAGGGTTGCCGTCCAGCGCTTCATACGCCATTCTTCCTGCATAAAGGCCACCTGTACTTCCATTAAGGAAATGGACGAGGTTAGCGCGGCAATGAAGAGAATAACGAAGAATATTATAGCAAACAGCTCACCTCCCGGCAGCTGCTGAAATACCGCCGGCAAGGCTATAAAAGCTAACCCGGAACCTTGCGTTGGCTCCATACCAAAGGCAAAAACCGCCGGAATAATCGCTATGGCCGCAATAAAAGCAAAACTCGTATCCGCTAAAGCGCCCTGTATGGCTATTTTTGTCAGGTTATCTGCCTTACGCATGTATGAGCCATACGTTACCAGTACACCCATACCTATGCTGAGAGAAAGAAACGCTTGTCCCAACGCGTTGAGCGGTACTTTTGACGAAAACTTCGACCAATCCGGACGAATCAAAAAATCAATTCCAGCGCCGGCTCCCGGCAACGTAACCGTACGAACGGCTAAAACTGCCATCAAAACAAAAAGGAGCGGCATCAATATTTTCGAGTATTTTTCCACTCCGCTTTTTACTCCGCCCAGGATAATTGCCGCAACCATACACAAATACAACACCAACCACATTATGGGACGAAAAGTTGACGTTGTAAAATCAGTAAAAAACTGTAGCAGCTGCGCCGATGTTTTGCCTTCAAAAGAGTTGATAGCCGCCTGGTAGACGTACTCCATTGTCCAGCCCGCGATAACGCTGCAAAACGACGAAATAGCTACAGCTGCCGTAATTGCCAATAGCCCCAAATGCCGCCACCCGGTATTGGGCGCAATTTTCTGAAACGCCCCAAAAATGCTCGCCTGCGCCTTGCGTCCGACTACCAACTCCGAAAGTATTACCGGCACGCAAACGATAGCAACAAAAATCAGGTAGAAAAGAATAAAGATAGACCCACCGTTTTCTCCAACCAGATAAGGAAACCTCCACAAGTTACCTAAACCTATTGCGGAGCCCGCTATGGCCATCAGTGCCCCAAAACTACTATTGAAACCGTCTCTTTTGCTTTTCATTAATCTTTTGTAAACTTCTAATAATTAACATACTACCACAATAAACAGCACGCACGATTTGCAAAAATAATGAATTTGCGGGAAAATGAACGTTGGAAAAGGGTTGTTTTGTGTGAAATGCACCGGAAAAAAGACGCGTTAGGCGCTCATTTTCTTTCATCCCTTAAGACATCAGCATATTGCAGCCTCTCGCCTGGCTTTTATCCATACGCCCCAACACCTCAAAGCCACCATTGGGCAATGCCCGGCCGAGATCTTGCGTTTGAATAAATGAGCAGGAATTTTGATTGGCTAAATCAACAGCGTTGATGCCGCCGATAGCTCCAAAAGGCGCTTGCATAAAGGGATTATTGGCATCACGAATTATAGTTTTCATCCAAGGGGGACAGTAAAAAATACCGCTGCCGGAGGAGTATCCTTGAGATAACAACTCCGTCATGCCGTACTCGGAATGAATGCTTTTCACTCCCAACTCCCTGCAAAGCAAGCTGTGCAATTCCTCGCGAGGTAGCTCACGACGCATTCCCTTCATACCTCCTGTTTCCATCACAACTAAATCGGGAAAAATTATCGTGTGCTTTTCTACTAAATCAAGTAGCGCAAATGTAACGCCAATAAGCAGTGTTGGCTGTTTTTCTGCCTGCATCTTTTGCAAAACCAGCACCAACTCTTCGTAATTGTATAGAAAAAAACCGCTGTTCGAATTTTCGCTTTCTTTCACTAACCTCTCCACCATGTATACCAAAGAAGACCCTTGTCGCTCCAAGTAGCTGGGAAGCAGCGCAAGAATACAATATTTGCTTGGCGAACCATAAAAATGCTCAAATCCAAGTAAAAAAGATTGCTCATAAATCGCAACATCCGTCACCAAATGGCGACTGGTTTCTGTCCCCGTAGTTCCGCTGCTGGTAAAGGTTACTTGAGGTTCAGCGCCACCGCACACAATCTGCTCGCTTTTGAAAAGTTCAATGGGTAAAAAAGGTATTTGCTCCACCTTAGCTACACTTTGTACATCCACGCCAAGCAATGAAACATAACGTGCGTAAGGTTCACACTCTACCGCTTGTTTACGAAAAGTAGCCAGGCAATTTTGCTCAAAATCTGCGTTGCCGGATATGGAAAAAATACTGCTCATAGCAATCGCAAAGATACGCACAATTCTACGAACCCGCTGAGGATTTATTTTAACACTTCCACACTCCCTAGCGCTGTTCACATGCTGCATAATAAAGATGTTGTAAACAAACCTACAAAAACATAATGTTCTTATTATCAGATAAATATGTGATTCTATCGCTACCTATGCAGCTTTCTATTGTTTACAATTTAACCTCGCTAAAGTTGCGTACAGTACACTTATAGCGTATATTTACAGCTGTAAATTTCGGGTTAATGCCATCGTTTTTTCTTATGCGTAAATTATTTTTTTTGCTTCTGCTGGTATCAGGCTACAACCTTGTGGTTATAGCCAACGACTTCAACAGGCAAATCATAAATATTCCTATTCAAATCATGGGCGAGGGTCAGCTTGCCCCACAGCAGCTGTACGCAATCTTTGCTACGGCTTTGGGTAGCGACGCTCAACGTGCAGAGCGCCTTGCTGCTATATATATAGAAGAGGCTGCGGCAGAGGGCGTTAACCACGACGTTGCCTTTGCGCAAATGATTCTTGAAACGGGCTACCTTCGTTTTGCAGGGGTTGTACGTCCATACATGAACAACTTTTGTGGATTGGGAGCCGTAAGCGCCACCAAAAACGGACACACTTTCCCCGATGAGAGAAGCGGTGTTCGCGCTCATATTCAGCACCTTAAAGCATACGCCAGCACAGACTCCCTTCGTACGCCATTGGCTGACCCTCGCTACCATTTCGTAAGCCCCAGAGGCAAAGCTCCCACTGTAGACGGGCTTGCCGGCACTTGGGCGCAAGACCCGCAGTACGCTGTCAAGCTAAAATCCGTACTACACAGAATGTATTCATACGCGCTGTAGCATTTGAATGTTACTTCGCTTAAACGCTTTTACCACATGCCATTAATCAAATCCATTTCCGGTATTCGCGGCACTATTGGCGGTCATCCGGACAATAACCTCACCCCTATTGACGTTGTGAAGTTCACAGCAGCCTACGCCGCATGGTTAAAAGCCCGGCAACGCTGCGTACACAGGCTAAAGGTTGTTGTTGGTCGAGATGCCCGCATATCCGGTCCTATGGTTAGCAACCTTATTATTTCTACCTTACAGGCCTGTGGAATAGACGTAATCAACCTTGGGCAGGCCACCACGCCGACGGTTGAAGTTGCCGTGCCGTATAAGCAAGCACACGGAGGAATTATTATTACTGCCAGCCACAACCCCAAACAGTGGAATGCGCTTAAGCTTCTCAACTCAAAGGGAGAGTTTTTGAGCGCCAAAGACGGCGAGCGGCTACTGCAAATAGCCGAACGCACCGACTTGGACTTTGCTCCCATTGATGAGCTGGGCGAAGAAATTTTTGAGCAAGACTTTTTACAAAAACACATAAACATGGTGCTGGCGCTACCGTTGGTAAACGCCAAGGCCATACGTGAGGCAAAGTTAAAAGTAGTGGTTGATGCCGTAAACTCCGTTGGTGGAACAGCCATACCTCAACTTCTGCGAGAGCTGGGCGTAGCTGAAATAGTAGAGCTTAACTGTACCCCAAACGGACAATTTGCACACAATCCGGAGCCGCTTCCTGAAAATCTTACTCAAATTTCAGCATCGGTAAAGCAAAATAAGGCGCATATGGGCATAGTGGTTGACCCGGATGTAGATCGTCTTGCGCTGACATGCGAAGACGGAAGCATGTTCGGCGAAGAGTACACGCTGGTTGCCGTTGCCGACTATGTACTAAAACACCAAAAAGGAGCCACCGTATCCAACCTGTCATCGTCACGCGCGCTACGCGATGTAACCGAAGCGCATGGCTGCAAGTACGGCGCCGCCGCTGTCGGCGAGGTAAACGTGGTAGAGGTAATGAAGCAAACCAACGCCATCATAGGAGGCGAAGGTAACGGAGGCATTATTTACCCGGAATTGCACTACGGACGCGACGCTTTGGTGGGCGTAGCCCTTTTCTTATCTCACTACGTGGCGCAAAGGCAAACAATGAGCGCGCTAAGAGCAAGCTACCCTCTTTACTTTATATCCAAAAACAAAATTGAATTGCCCTCAACTGCCAACGTAGACAGTACTTTGGAAAAAATAAAGCAACGGTTTGAAACAGAGCGAGTTACAGATATAGATGGTGTAAAAATTGATTTTGACACTAAAAAGGAATGGGTTCATCTTCGAAAATCGAACACAGAGCCTATTATAAGAGTGTATGCAGAAAGCAAGAATGCTGACTCTGCTGCCGCCCTGGCAAAACAAATTATAGCTGAAATTACCCTTTTGCTTCCTCGTTAAGAAAATAGCGCCCGAAAACTACCCTCTTTTCGGCGTAATTGTTGACATTTTTAAGTATTTGTTCATTACTTTTTCCACCTCCGCTATCGGATTAAACGTTTGATAATAAGGTGGTTATCTTTGGGGGGATAAAATTTTGTGGAAAATCAGCGAAAAATGGGCAAAAAAGGCACGAAAAAATTTGGTAGTTAGCGCAATCCCATATACATTTGCAGTGCTTTTTATTTTTCTTCATATAAAACAATTTAATCACTATTGCTATGAACAAGGCACAATTGATTGACGCAATCGCTGACAAGGCAGGATTGACCAAGGTTGACGCAAAGAGGGCTTTGGATTCTTTCACAGAAACCGTTACTAAGGCTCTTAAGAAAAACGACAAGGTTGCTCTTGTTGGTTTCGGTACCTTCAGCATTTCACAACGCAGCGCACGTACAGGTCGTAACCCACGTACCGGCGAGCCTATTAAAATTAAGGCTAAGAAAGTTGCCAAATTTAAGGCCGGCAGCGAGCTTTCTTTCTAGTAGCTAGAAAGGCAAAAGTCAAATAAAAAAGGGAAATTTCGGTTTCCCTTTTTTATTTTATGTGATTATCCGCAACATTACCGCCGTGAACTGCCATGCTGAGCCTGCCAAAGCATAAAGCGTTGGCTTTTCCCCCTCTGCACCCTTCGACAAACTCAGCATGACAACGCATACGCACTGGTAAATAGTAAATCGACAAATTCACGGGTTCGCGTCGGCCCACTCCTCCTTTTTCTTACTATCTTTGTTGCATCATGCTCAAAAAAACTGCCTACTTGTCACGGTTTATGTTACCCGAACGGTTCGCTATACTGCAAAAAGCGCTGGCGCAACGCACTCGCTACATTACCGTGTGCCTCGAAGATATTTATCAGTCACAAAATGTCAGCGCTGTGCTGCGCTCCTGCGATGCGTTTGGCGTACAAGATGTACATTTGATAGAAAAACGCAATACCATCAGCATAAATCGTGATGTGGTTCGAGGTACCGACAAGTGGCTCACGCTGCACAAATACGGACGCAAATTTGCCAATCCAACGCAGCAAGCAGTGGATACGCTCAAAAGCCAAGGCTATAGAATTGTGGCCACAACGCCGCACCACCAAAGCGTTTCACTGCAAGACTTCGATGTAAACAAAGGAAAATTCTCGCTGTTTTTCGGAACAGAACAGACAGGCCTTTCCGCTGATGTTCTTGACAGGGCCGACGATTTTTTATACGTACCCATGTGCGGATTTGTAGAGAGCCTCAACCTGTCCGTTTGTGCCGCCATTTGCCTGCAAAATTTGACGCAAAAAGTACGAAACAGCACATCCTGGCAACTTGCTCTTGCAGAACAAGATGACTTGCTTTTGCGTTGGGTAAAAAAGAGCGTTCGCGATAGCGAGCGGATTTTGCAAGCCTACGCAAACCCGTTTTAAAAGTTGCTCCGGTTTTGCGATAAATATGAGATTCCACAAACCGATTACTTACAAGCACCTTAACAAAAGCGACTAACCATTTAATAGTGAGCGCACTTAACAAGTTTTGCACGGTTTTAAAAAAAAGCGTACCTTTGTCTGCTAAACTTGTATCAAGGAGTACTGGTGGATAACTTCAATGCATATTCGGTGCCCATTGGTGATTTGCCTGTTGGCAAACATGAATTTGAGTTTGAGGTTAACGATGAGTTCTTTGCGCATTTTGAGGGATCAGAGGTTTTAAGTGCAGCTGTAAGAGTGTGCCTGGATGTAGAGAAATCTTCCGAAGTTAGCCACCTGCTATTTGGTATGGAGGGAACGGCTACAGTTGAGTGTGATCGTTGTTTAGACGAGCTGGAACTTCCGGTTGAGTTTGACGGAGAGTTGATGGTTTACCTCTCCACATCTCCCACAGTAAGCAAGGGCGAAGAAGAAATGGAAGAAGACGACACCGTTTTTTTGTTGGCAGGAGAGAGCAACCTCAACTTGGCGCAGTACATATACGAAAGCATTTGCCTAAGCTTGCCCATGCAGCGGGTACATCTTGATGACGAGCACGGAAACACAACCTGCAATCCCGAAATGGTAGCAAAATTGAAAGAATTGCAGGGCGAAGCACAACAAATAAAAGAAGCAAATTCACCTTGGAGTAAGTTGAAAAACTTATAAAATAAAAAGCAAAAAATAAGTTTACAAATCAATAATATTTACAGCTGAAAAATGGCACACCCCAAATCAAAAATCTCTAAGCAACGCCGTGACAAGCGCAGAACTCACTACAAGGCGGTAGCGCCGACCATTGGCGCCTGCTCAAACTGCGGCTCTGCTGTGCTATACCATCGTGTATGCCCAGAGTGTGGCTACTACCGCGGTCGTTTGGTTATAGAAAAGCAAGCGACAGCGTAGCTCGTATAGTTCCTATTCCAAATAAGGTAAGCACAAAACACAATTAATACTGAGCCTATGAAAATTGGCATTGACGTAATGGGTGGCGACCATGCCCCCGAGACAGTCGTACTAGGTGTTATACAAGCCCAGCCAAGATTGGCTACCGATAGCCGTATGGTGCTATTCGGCGATAAAGAGCAAACACTTGCCATTATGGCTCGTGAAGGCTTTGATGCGTCTAAAGTAGACATCATACACACGACCCAGGTAATTGAAATGTGCGATCATCCGGCCAAGGCTTTCCAGCAAAAGCCGGACTCAAGCATTGTTGTGGGATTTCACGCTCTGGCAAAAAAAGAAATAGACGGTTTAGCCAGCGCCGGTAGCACCGGCGCCATGCTGGTAGGAGCTATGTATACTATAAAGCAGGTAGAAGGCGTACTTCGTCCCTGTATTTCAGCATTCATCCCACAGCTCAACGGTGGCCTGGCCTTACTCGTTGATGCCGGCCTAAACGCCGATTGCAAACCCGAAATACTTGACCAATTCGCGGTATTGGGTTCTATTTATGCAAAAAACGTGTTGGGTATAGAAAACCCCCGCGTAGCGCTGCTAAGCAACGGTGAAGAAGCTGAAAAGGGGAATATTTTAACGCTGGCAGCGCATGCGCTAATGAAGGGAAGCAAGCGCTTCAACTTTGTGGGCAACATTGAAGGCAATAAGCTTTTCTCAGGAAAAATTGCCGATGTTATTGTTTGCGATGGTTTCGTAGGTAATATTGTGCTGAAGCAAGCGGAGGCGCTATATGTACTCACGCAAAAGCAAGGCATTCAAAACGAGTTTTTTGACCGCTTTAACTACGAAAACTATGGCGGAACACCCGTGCTGGGCGTAAACTCCACAGTTATCATTGGCCACGGACATTCCAGCCCACGGGCGATTGAGACCATGATTCTGCAAACGGAGGGCGTTGTAAACGCCAAGCTGGCGGAGAAAGTTAAACAAGCAATCCAGTCCTAAGCTCCTAAATTCTATGGCAAAAATCACAGCTGCAATTACAGGTGTAGGCGGGTATGCCCCCGAATATATTCTTACCAACGAGGAAATCAGCAAAATGGTAGACACCTCGGACGAATGGATAATGACCCGAATTGGCATAAAAGAGCGCCACATTTTGAGGGAGCCCGGAATGGCTACATCTGACATGGCGGTTGAGGCAATTTTGGATCTGTTCAAGAAAACGGGGTGCAAACCCGAAGAGGTAGATATGTTGCTTTGGTGTGGCGTTACTCCGGACATGCCTTTTCCATCCACAGCCAACATCATTAGCGACAAGCTTGGTGTAAAAAATGCTTTTGGCTACGATATCAACGCAGGTTGTTCCAGCTTCCTGTATACACTGGCAACGGCCTCAAAATTTGTAGAATCGGGCTCACACAAAAAAGTTGTGGTAGTTGGTGCGGACAAGATGTCATCTATAGTAGATTACACAGCCCGCAACACCTGTCCTATCTTTGGTGATGGCGCCGGAGCCGCTCTAATAGAGCCAAATACAGATGGGCTTGGCGTAATTGACGCCATGCTACGCGTAGACGGTAGCGGTCGTAAGTACTTATTCCAGGCGGCAGGAGGCTCGCTTCTGCCGGCTACCATGGACACCGTGCTAAAACGTCAGCACTTTATTTTCCAAGAGGGACAACCGGTTTTCAAAGCCGCCGTTTCCAACATGAGCGATACCACTGTAGCCATGATGCAAAAGCACGGGCTTACAGCCGATACGCTCACCTGGCTTGTGCCCCACCAAGCCAACCTGCGCATTATAAAAGCTTGTGCCGACCGTGCTAACCTGAGCATGGATAAGGTAATGGTAAACATTGAGCGTTACGGAAACACTACTGCGGGAACAATTCCCCTTTGCTTGTGGGATTATGAGAAAAAGTTGAAGATAGGCGACAACCTTATCATTGCAACCTTTGGCGCCGGATTCACCTGGGGAGCAATGTACCTTAAGTGGGCTTACGACGGCTCAACAAGGGGATAAATAACCCTACCTATAAATATCGGCAGCGCCTTGGCCTCATAGTTCAAGGGATAGAACGGAAGTTTCCTAAACTTTAAATACAGGTTCGAGTCCTGTTGGGGCTACAAAAATTATAACACTTCAAACACAACGATCTCATTATCAATCGATTCATCTACTGATGATGGCATAGCAGCATCTCGTTAAGCTCCAAATCTTCGGCAATGTACTCAAGCGTAGATTTATCGGCGCCGCCAGCCTGTGCTATCTCAATATAGCTCATGGTACGTCCTTCACGCTTTTTCCAAGCGCCATCATGAGATTTTGAAGAGAGCTGGCTGGCAGACAAAGAGGCGTTTTCCCTTATAGCTTCATTAAGGCACTCCACCTCAGAATCCGAAAGCTTGTCTATATCTGGAGCCTCTGACGAACTTATACTAAAATGACACGTCGAAGAGTGGGTAATGCTGCTCGCCACTACGCTGTATGAGGCGTTATTTTTATTTTCCTTCTGTACGGCGTTGTACAAGCCACGAAGGCACAGGCCCTTTAGGCATAGCGATAAAATCATCCTCAACAATGGCTCTACCGTACCTCGCCAAATGTTTTTGGGTGGCAAAATACAGCACTTTTAAAATCTTGATAAAATCAGATTGCCCGTTAAGCTGCTGAAGTATAAACAGCAGCGTAGCCTTTATTTTTGGTTTATCCATGCTGCAAATGTATGATTTGTTCGGGAAAAATGTACAAATGTCAACTGCCAACAGAATTTTTTAACAAAATTACGACATATGAAATCCATTTTATACGTTGAATGTCAGAAACATATGCGTTATCTTTAGGTTCAAGACGACTTTAGAAAGGCAATGCCTTTCTAAAGTCGTCTTGAACCTAATTTTTGCTACCTTTGCATACTTGCCATTCATAATTTAAGCGCTTATTTGTTTAGTATATAAGTTTTTTGCCCTGAAAAGTTTAAATCACTTCTTGTAACAAATGATAAATCAGATTTACGACAGAAAATACGTATGGAGTTGGAAATATCTGCTCAGGTTTGAGCTGGCAGGTTTGATTGGAAGAACGTTTTTCAACAAACCGCCTCGCTCGGAATCAAAGCTGCTTCATTTAGGTTGTGGAAATATTTACTTGCCTGAATTTGTTAATGCGGACTACTACTACTTGAGGTGGGTTCCATTCAGGAAGCAAACAAACAAGTATGACTGGTTAACGGATTTTCGATATAAGCTAAGCTGCCCGGATAATTACTGGGAAGGCGTTTTCTCGGAGCACACCATAGAGCATTTTCATTATAGTGATTGTTTACAGCTGTTTAAAGAGCTATACCGAACGATGAAACCGGGTGCATGGCTGAGGATTTGTACTCCCGGATTGGAAGAGGTTTTGTCGGGCAAAGGAGTCGCGAAAACATCTGATTATCAGCATTTTAGTGGGGAAGATAGCTCCAGCCAAATAAAAGCAATTGCCATCTACAATTTAACTCAGAATTATGGCCATGTATCGGTATGGGATTCTGACCTAATGACGGCTGTACTCCGGGACGCAGGTTTTACAACCATACATAACGTCAGCTATAGGCAAGGTGCGGATCCTCGATTACTAAAGGATTCCGCCGGCAGAAAAGAGGGCAGCTTGTATATGGAGGCACAAAAATAAAATAAGATTTATGAATATAGTATACCGGTCATACAGCAGGCTCTTTGCAAGAAGGTTTTTTTATAGATTTAATAAAATACTATACCGCTTGGCCGCACATGGATTAGGCTTGTGGAATTGGCCATCTTTATCCGGAGAAAAACAATTTATCAGTAGTTGCGTAAAAACCGATAAAGAAATTACCGTGTTTGACGTTGGGGCAAATGTCGGAAACTACTCTACTGAAATAAAAAACGCATGTCCTAATGCAACTATCTACGCATTTGAGCCGCATCCTAAAAGTTTTTCAAAGCTGTCGGCGCTCTTTAGCCATGCTAAGCATGAGAAAGACAAGGCCCTAAATGTAGGTTTAGGAAGAAGAAAGGAAATCGCGAAACTGTTTGATTATCAGGATTATATGGAGGGAGGGGGTAGTGAACATGCTTCTCTCTATAGTGAAGTTTTTCAAGGCTTTCAATCAAGCGCTTGTGAGGTAAACATTATCACAATAGATTCATTTTGCGCTGAAAATAACATAGCCCAAATTGAGCTGCTCAAAATGGATACGGAAGGAAATGAATTTGCCATCCTGGAAGGGGCAAAAAGAATGCTTTCCGGGCGCCGGATTAAAACAATTCATTTTGAGTTTGGCGACAGAAATATTTACAGTCGCGTTTTTATGCGGGATTTCTTTAAGATACTTCCCAACTATGAACTTTACAGGATGCTCCCGTCCGGCCTGCTGAAGCTTGATTACGATCCGTTCTTTTGTGAAATATTCGGCTATCAAAATATTGCGGCATTTTTAAAATAAATATTTATGAAGAAAATTAAAAGTACACAAACCGAAGAAGTCTTTCCTGAATTTGTAGAATGCCCGCTCTGCGGCGCAGATGCCCGGCTGGTGGAGAAACATTGTCCGGGTTTCATAAAGCCCGATATGTTTAGTATATACCATTGCCCTGCGTGCGATACGCAGTTTTCAATGCCGCGCATCGAAAATCATAAGATATACGAATATATGTATGGAAGGGCTTACAGCCATTATCGCTGCTATCCGAAAGAAATCAAAAAAGCGAAGAATCCCCTGCAGTATCTGGCCAATGCCGAACCTGCCTATTGGGCGGTTATCAAAATCATTCAGGAAACGGCTGCGTACAAAAAAGATCTCAAGATTCTTGAAATCGGCTCGGGGCTTGGATATTTTACGTACGCCCTGAACCATGCGGGCTACCAAACAACGGGGATAGATATTTCGGAAAGCGGAGTTGCCCAAGCCCGGCAAACATTCGGCGATTACTACCTTTGCGCCGACGTTACCAAGTGGGCCGACAAGCATAAAGAAGAATATGATGTAGTGTTTAGTGTTGAAACAATAGAACATGTAAGCGAGGCCCTTCCTTTCTTGCGGAGCATAGCCGCCTGCTGCAAACCGCGGAAAGCGCTGGGAGGGGGAGGCAAAATTATCGTAACGACTCCCAACAAGAGCGCTTATTCCAGCGAAGCTGTCTGGTGTAACAGTTTGCCGCCGTTTCACATGTGGTGGCTGAGCGAAACCTCCATGCACTATATGGCAAAGCAGATAGATGCGAGCGTCAGCTTTATGGACTGGAGCGAATATCACCGGCAAAATCGTTGTGCCGTCCGAATGAAGAACCCTAAAGAGACCGTCCGGTGGCTGAGGGCGCCCTTTTTAGATGAAAACGGATATGCGATACACTCCAAAAGCGCTCTGTACAAATTTTTAGAAAACATTCCTTTGGCAAAAAGAATATTCAGGAAAGTAATGCGCATACCCGAATATCGACTTCAAGGCAGCCGGGGACTCATCTTGTGCACAGTGTTTGAGCGAGAATAAATTGCCGGTTACCGGACCGGGGAATAGGTAAACTTCAACGATTTAATGCGTGCTTTTGCTCCTTGAATTTTAAATAGCCGAAACGGCATGTTGAAAATAAAGAGCAGCTGTATTTGCGGAAGGGACAGCTTAGAACATGTGATTGCCGCAACGTTAAGCAGTAAAGGGTATGTTGTAAACCTGCGGACAGGCCATCCCGAGAAGTGGCAACCGGAAATTAGCTGTGATTTGATTGCTTTCTTTGAAATACAGAGGTAACTTTGAACTATGCTACATACGGTTACTATAAATATAGATGATTCAATTCTTTCATCTGCTCGTTTAAAACTTGTTGAAGGTGTAGTAATAATAATACACAACGGACTCAATCTTTTAGGTGTTTCTATTCCAGAAAAAATGTAAGTAAGCATTATGAAAAATATATAGTAAAAATCAAAAATTTATGAATTTTGATATGGAGAGTAATGTTGCGAGAGTAGTAAAGTGGACTAAAGAAGCTTTAGAATTTTGGGGAAATCAGGGACAATGCAGTGTTATTTTAAGTGCTGTTATATCTGTTGGCTCTGTAAGCCAGACTGGGTATGGATTTGAAGATTTGGTGAATTCTATAAACAGTAAAGATATAAAAGATAAAGTCAAAAAATTGGTTATAACAGATACTACATATCTATATAGGTACTGTGTCCCAAAATTTTCTGTTTATCAAGATCAAAAACTTCAAACACCTTGGCAAACAAATAATAAAGAGACTCTTTCTAAGTTAGAAGTAAGCACAGAACTAAAATCTTGGGTAAATGAAATAAATACTCAGCTATTTAATCAATGGTATAAACAAATTCTACAAGACTATACTTACGATAAAAATTATAACGGCTTTGTTGATGAAAACGCTTCAACCTCTGCGTCTAAGGGCAATGGTTCATTTGAGCAATGCAGGGATTTTATATTAGAAGAAGGTGCTCATCTGTGTGCTCTTTTAAAGAATGCTGTTATAGTTTATCCTATGCCATTTTATAGCTCTATGAGATATTTAATTGAAAAGTATAAATTAAATATAACGCATCTTGCATATAAACTTTCTAACTTTTCTAGGAAAAGAAATTAGCTGTGAATTGATTGCTTTCTTTGAAATACTGAGGTAACTTTGACCAATTCGTAAAAGGACGGTGGAAAATTGCAGAATGTGCCAACATGCGCGAGCTGCTGATATACGCCAACGGGCAGCTGTACAGGTTTACCAGGCCATAAAACTGCGAATGGCGAACAGGGGCAAAAGCCCTTGTCCGCCATTCGGGTTCTACCGACTACGCAGGTCGGCATCACAAAGGTAGCGCTTTTTTGGTTAACCCCAAATTTTTTACCGTTTAATTTACATTTAATCCTATAGTAATGACCCCCAAAGAGCTGGAAAAAAAGCTGGAAAGCATACCTATTGCGCCTACTATATTCGGTAAAACGGCCACAGACTTTTTTACCGAAAATTTTGACCGTCAGGTGGTTATCTACAGCGATACTCGGGGCGTTTTGGTTATCTTGCGAGGTTAAAAGTTGTATTGTAGTTGAAATCAATATTACCTTTTGTAATGCCTATTTTACACACATTAGGTTTGTCCGTTCCCGAAAGCACTACATAATCACCCAGGCATTGATAGCTGGCTATTTCCCTTTTTTGGTAGCCTCCAATTTCTATTTTTCTATTCCAATAGCTAACGAAAAAATCTATTATCAAATCACAGGAACCTGTGATCTCTACTCTTTTAATAATATTGCTTGTGCCATCCTCCGTTTTATAATAATATGGCGCTGTTTTGCTATTTTCTAAATAGCTTGTTACTACTATATACCTATCTCTACCACTATTTACCCTTGGAATATAACGCATAGATATTTTTTCTTTTGTAAAAACCACAGAGGCGTCATCAATGGCTAGGTTTTTATATTGCTGAAGATAGGATTGAAGCCTGCCATCGGCAAAATTAATATCAAGACCGACAAACACCGTAAAATAACCTGGGCGTAGACCACTTATGCCGTCCAAGTGGTTTTTTAATCCATCGAAACTGCTGTTTTGAGCCATCGCCAATGTCGTAAAAAGCAGAAATAACAGAGGCAAACATTTTTTCATAACAGTTTGATTTTTATTTTATGCAAAAGTAGCAAATTTGTTTATGTTGTGATTTGGTTGCTTTCTTTAAAATACTGAGGTAACGTTGCTGCGCTCAAGTAAGTATTTTGCCATCTCCACCGGCTTTACTTCCTGCATGCACAGGCATTGCCCGGATTTTCGGCAGGCGCTGCACTCCTTCTGCGCAGCAAACACTTTTGCGCGCTCCCCAATCGGCGCCCACCTGCCCGGGTGCATGGGGCGGATGGGGGGGAGGTGTTTTTCAAAGTATGCTGACTTAGACAAAGTCAAAATTGATGTAAAAGAAAGCGAGATTGAAAATTTTCAAATGATTAGGCAATCTTGTTTTTAGAGAACAGGTAACGCCATGCGTATAGCCATTTTTTTAAGTTGTCTTTAACCGTTTTCCTTAGCGGCATATAGTATGGACGCGCAATGTTTTCGGGCGTATCGGGCAAGCCGAATCGGAGGACTACTTCTCTATAGGTTCGCGGTGTGTGGCTC
This sequence comes from Prevotellaceae bacterium, assembly GCA_031266015.1. Taxonomy (GTDB): domain Bacteria; phylum Bacteroidota; class Bacteroidia; order Bacteroidales; family UBA932; genus JAISBU01. Next base: position 30,714 of record JAISBU010000050.1, read on the forward strand.
CACTTGTAAATAAAGGTGGCGCTTACGTTGTTGTGCTTAATGCGGGATGTGGTGGCTTTTCCGAAGTGGTACACTAAGCAATCGCCCAGTATTCTAAAATGCCTTACCCCCATCATCCAGAGTTTGGCCACAAAGTCGGGGTCGGAACCCATGCCCGGCGAGAATTCTATGCTATAGCCGCCAACCAAATCCCATACATCGCGGTGAACAATGTTGGGCGGGTACAGCGCACCTAAACAATTTGCCCGTTTCAGCGTGCCGTATTCGGACAAGAGCTGCTGCTCTTTGAAGGCTTCAAGAGTTTCACCAAAGTTTTTTTCTATGCTGTTTTGAAGGTAGCGGTGAGGCTCTATAAGTGTACCTGAAAGGAAGAAAAAATGATGATTTATGGACTTTATTGCCTTGTCGAAAGCGGCATCCCACTCGGGACAAACGTACATATCGTCGTTCAAATAAAGGATGTAATCCGTATCAACCAGCGTCCGAGCAAGGTTTAGCGCGTAGCACACGCCTACGTTGTCGGGGGTGTGGCTGTAGTCAATGTCGGGCTGGCTCTTGACCCACTCTAACGTCCCATCGCTTCCGCTGTTGACATGTACGATGATTTGATGCCGAAATGTAGAATTTTTACGAATACTCTCTACGCAGCAGCGCAGCAAGGCAAGATTATTCCACGATGGAATAACAATGCTAAACTTTAGCTCTTCTGTTTTTTTATATCTGTTTTTTGTGTAGTACATAACTTATCGTTATTCGGGTTAATTTTCCAGCGACGCCAAGTTTATAATGGCGGATTCCTTTGAGTGTACGCCAAAGTTTCGCCCATTTCCGGTGGTGGTCACAAAGTAATGGCTGTCGGTGCGGCTCACGATTATTTTTGGAATAGGAGTGTGCATATCTTAGGTGCTTTGCTGCTTCCTTGCCTTTACGTACTTAGTAAACGTGGCAAACGCAGAGATGGCGCATATAACAAACCCGTAGTAGCCATCCAGCACGCCCAACTTGATGAAGTAGTCGCGGATAAACTTCCAGGCGGGCTTATAAATAGCTTTAGCAACCGATACTTTTTTGCCTTTTTTGAGATATTCGCGAGCGCCTATCTCCGTAAACTTATCGAGCTGCAAAATATGCCCGCTAATGGTATGGTAGGAGTAGTGCAGCAAATCGCCTTTGAGGTGCTGAATGGTAGCATTGCTGTTGGTAATAATTTCCTCATGCAGCTCTGCTAAGCTCCATGTGGCCTTTTCTTTTCTCCACAATCGTATTTTAGCATCGGGATACCATCCGCAATG
>JAISBU010000069.1 GCA_031266015.1 Prevotellaceae bacterium
ATAGCCTATCCGAGGCCGCTGGCAGCTGCCAAAAGCGAAGCGATAAGGCCAGCCGAATGCTCAACACCACAAGGTTTATCCCGCAAGAAGCCATGGCGGCGTTGGAGGCCACACGTGATTTGAGATACGCCGGGTTGATTCGGAAAAATTATAGACTGCGGGGTTGTATTTTTTGAGAGCAAAAAGTACGAAGACAGAGCGCTGTACGAAAAAGATATTACCTCGCTGCGAGAAAAAAGAGCAAATTTTTTTCAACTGACGCTGGTTTAATGGACTTTTTTTTTCATATCCCTTTTATGCTTACGCCAAGCGATGCACTCATGCTATTTTTTAAATAAAAGTAATAGTAAAAAACTATAAGATGGCTACTAATCGCAAAGATATTTTAAACAAGCACACGGAAATTGGTAATAATAGACAATCATTTACAGTTCCGGACGAAATGCCAAACGAAATAATAAACGAATTAAAAAAATGGGATATACTATCTGAAAGTCCGTACTCTTTTTCGTTTTATAATAGCAGCGGTAAATCGTGGAATAATACGCCGGATGGAATATTAAGAGTTTCTGACCATTGGAATTTTGAAACGGAGGATCATAAGAGAGCTACTATAATAGGTACTTATACTGACGAATACGGCAATGATCGATATGAAAAAAACTATGAGCTCATAAATGGAGGTTATCATGAAAAAACAAATATTCCTGTTAATAAAGGATTTTGGACTTTGACAAGGTATAGCGCAGAGTCAAAAACATACGAAGTAATTCTCTCTGTTCCCCCAAAAACATTTGAGCAACAGGAAGAATATAGAATACAAAGGTTGCGCAACAGAAATATAATGTTTTCGGATGAGCAATTTGAAAAAATATTAGAAATATCCGATTTCATAGAAGAAAAGAAAAGAAATCCTCATCAATCAGGTAAAGAACAGAAAAAACAGCTAGATGAATTATTAAAAGGTATTGATTTTCTTAACAATGGTCAATACTTTAAGGTACATGAACACGAAGCATTACAAATTAAAAACGTAAACGGAGTTTTAAATTTACAAGAGCTAGGCCTAAGTGGATATTATAGAAATCTGTTTGATAAGGGAGCGCTTGTAGTAAACCGGCGAGAGCTAGGCGAAAGGCTTAGAGAGTGGGTAAAAAGCATTTGGGAGTGGATGGGTAGCAAACTGGGCATCAGGGGCTTGACCTCTGAGCGGCTGCAAAGCTTGACGCTGGATCAGTTTGGGAATAGGGCGGTAGCCGATCTGATGGGCGGAAAGAAAATATCGCCTATGGGAAAGGTTTCTACTCAAATTGGCGGCGTAAAACTAACTGCTGACCAGCGAAATAACCTCAAAAACGGTAGCGCCATTACAGTAGACAATGTAAAAGGCAAAGACGGTACCATTACTCCAAAGGTAACTGTAGCCTTAGACAAAAAAACAGGAAAAGTAAAGATAGTATCAATGAAAGTAAAGTATAAGGCGGTAACACCTAAATTGGATAAACTAAGTAAAGTTATAAAGTTATAATTCAAAACACACCGCAATCTAAAAAAAGTAAATATAAAAATAATTAGCCATGAAATACGAGAAGCCACAACTTTTTCAGCCAACTCCTGAAGACATCGGACGTGTTGCTAAATACCTAAATAGCAAGCTAACAACAAAGAGGGTGACATCGGTCAACGGGGTGCCTGTGGACAAAAATGGAAACATAAAAACGACAAAACCAAAAGTTGACGTTGATGTGTTCAAGCAAATCAGCATAAAAAACTTTTTGAAGCAAAATAACATAGCGCCGTTACGTGATGGCGACTCTTATGGACTCTACTCCGCACCATATAGGATTGATAAAAATCCAAGTATGAAGGTAAACTACCGGGATAATACCTGGTACGATTTTGCCACCAGTGAGCATGGCGATATTATTGATTTGGTGCGTAAAATTAACAACACCGACTTTAAGGGAGCAGTACAGGTGCTGCAATCACAGTCCGGCTTGACTGCTTGTGAGACTGTTGTGGCGCCTGTACAGGTTCCTAAAGAGGTAAAAATCAATGTATTTAAGATAACCGAGCTTAACAACCCAGCTCTTTTGCAGTATCTACAGGAGCGCAACATAAATGTTGCCATTGCAAAAAAAGTCTGCAAGGAGCTGTACTACGAGGTGCGCACAGGTGAGCAGTCCAAGCGTTACTTTGGTATCGGTTTTCAAAATGATAAAGGCGGGTGGGAAATACGCAACAAGTACTTTAAGGGGGCAACATCAAAGGATATTACGACCATTGTCAACAGCTCTAACACCTGTCGAATGTTCGAAGGATTTATGGACTACCTATCTTTTCTTACGCTATCGAAGCAAAACTTCTCAAACTCAGAATGGGTGGGGAATAACGGCGAGGATGTGCTCGTTCTTAACTCTTTGGCTATGGTAAATAAAGCGAAACCTTTTCTAGCAAAACACACCGCTAACTACTGCTACTTAGATAATGATGCTGCCGGGCAAAGAGTGCTGCTAGAGCTCAAAAAAGAGAAGCTATCGGCGATTGATGTCTCAGGCATCTACGATGGATATAAAGATCTAAACGAAATGCATCAAAGTCTACCAAGAAAAATACAACCCAAAACTAGTGCAAAACTTAAAATGTAGCTGAAGAAATTAGTTTTAATCATAATGCTAATAACTTCGATTATTGCGCTGTACAAACACAAAACTAAACCAAAATCATGAAAGTAGTACTAGCAGAAAAGCCAAGCATGGCGCGGGATATTGCTCGCGTGATAGGGGCAACCAATAGTAAAGACGGCTACCTTGAGGGTGGCGGGTATCAGGTAACGTGGGCCTTTGGCCACCTGGTAGAAATTTACAACCCCGGGGCAGAGGGTAAATGGGACGCGGAACGCCTGCCCATACTTGGTAATTTTACCCTACAACCCAAAAAGGAGGTGGGCAAGCAAATCAAGATAATTCAGCGGCTGTTCGGCAGCGCGGACGAAATCATTTGCGCCTGCGATGCCGGGCGCGAGGGGGAGCTGATATTTCGCTACCTCTACCACTATCTGAAGTGCAGCAAGCCCTTTCGCCGCCTGTGGATTAGCAGCCTGACGGATAGCGCTATAAAAGAAGGCTTTGCAAAGCTTAAGCCGGGGCAAGCATACGATACGCTGTTTGATGCTGCCCGCGCCCGCAGCGAGGCGGACTACTACGTGGGCATAAATGCTACTCGTGCGCTGACGTTAAGCATCAATAACCGTGAAGTTTTTTCGCTTGGGCGCGTACAAACGCCGACGATGGCCATTATCTGCCGAAGATTTTTAGAGCATAAAAACTTTGTGCCGGAGCCGTTTTGGAGCTTGCGCGTAAAAACAGCCAAAGACGGCATAAATTTTACTGCCCGGCAAAAAGAAAATTATACCGATAAAGCACAGGCCGAGGCAGATCTTGCACGCTTGAGCGCAGAAAAAACGCTTTTAGTAAGCGCCGTAGAAACCAAAGAGAAGCAGGAAAATCCGCCGCTTTTGTACGATTTGACAGCCCTCCAAAAGGCGGCGAATGAAAAGCACAGCATGACCCCCGACAAGGTGCTGCAAATCGCCCAAAGCTTGTATGAGAGCAAGTATCTGTCCTATCCGCGAACGGGCAGCTGCTACATTCCGGACGATGTTTTTGCAGCCATTCCGGGATTAATGGCAGCGTGCAGTAAGCTGGATGCACCCGACATAAACGCCACCTACTACCAACGCAACCCCTCACTGTCAGATGGTTGCGTGAATGCGGCTAAGGTAACCGACCACCACGCGCTGCTGCCCACAGGAAAGCTGCCCGACTTGGAAAGCCTGACCAAGCCGGAAGCCACCATTTACCTTATGGTAGCAGCTCGCATGTTCGAGGCATTTCATAAAAAGTGTATAAAGGACATAACCAGCGTAGCGCTGCTGGCGGGGAGCATGGAGCTAGCCGCCTCCGGAACAGTAGTTCGCGAGGCGGGCTGGCGGGAGGTGCTGCAAAAGGAGGTAAAAGAGGCAGACACAGAAGATGCTCTAGTAGAGAAAGATAGCCACCTGCCCAAGCTACAGCAGGGCGACACGCTCCCCAACCTCGGCGCAGCGCTGAAAGAGGATAAAACGAAGCCTCGCCCGCTGCTGACCGATGCCACCCTGCTTGCCTACATGGAAACAGCGGGTAGCGAGGTAGAGGATGAGCAGGCCCGTGAAGCCATGAAGGAGGGCGGCTTGGGAACACCGGCTACTCGAGACGCCATTATTAAAAACATTATTGATAAGCAGTATGTTACACGAGAAAAAAAGAAGCTGATACCCACCAGCAAAGGCTTGGCCACCTACGAAATTATTAAGGATAAGGTAGTTGGCAGCCCGGCGCTTACAGGCGAATGGGAAAAGAAGATGAGCGGCATTCAGGTCGGGGCGGTTAAGCTTGAACAATTCATTGCTGAAGTAAAAACTTACGCTACGAGCATTACGGCCGAGCTGCTTGAAGTAAACGCGAGCATTAAAAGCCAGCAGGACGAGAAAAATGAAAAAATGCCCCTTTGCCCCAAGTGCAGGCAAAATCGCCTGCACACCTTTGAAAAAGGCATTGGCTGCACAAAAGAGTGCGGCTTTGTGCTGTGGCGCACGGTGGCAAGCAAAAAATTGTCTGATGCCCAGCTGGTTACCCTGGCTACAAAGGGGATAACCCCACCTGTTAAAGGCTTTAAAACAAAAGAGGGTAAAGAGTTTACCGCCTCTCTGATGCTGGATAAGGATTTTAAAGTAACATTTCCACCTAAACCAACTAAAAAATAATGCAATGAAACTTTTTTTAAAAGTACTATGGTTACGCTACACAGTGATTCAATACCTTAATAATATTATGAAAAACAAAAAATTTACGCAAGAAGCACACTTAGAACAAAATGAGTACTCTGTCAATATTCCTACAGAAAAAGGATGGATTAACGTGGTAAATCCTTTCAGAGCAACCCTCGTGCTCGGCGTTCCGGGATCGGGAAAAACGTTTGCAGTAGTCAGCAGCTACATCCGGCAGCAGCTAGAAAAAGGCTTTTCAATGTACCTCTATGACTACCAATTTCCTGAATTAACAGAATTGGCTTACAATCATTTACGCTTATACCCCGGCGGGTACAAAAGCGGCGTTCAACCGAAATTCTATACCATTAACTTTGACGACCTGCGCAAAAGCCACCGGTGCAATCCTATCGACCCCACATTCATGACAAGTATAGCTGAGGCTTTCGAGTGCGCCTGCACGATAATGCTCAATCTCAACAAGACGTGGATTCAAAAGCAGGGCGACTTCTTTGTCGAATCTCCCATAATCCTCTTGGCAGCAATCATCTGGTATTTAAAAATCTATGACAGCGGTAAATATTGCACCTTTCCCCACGCTATTGAGCTGCTCAGTAAAGAGTATACTGATATTTTTGCCATGCTCACATCCTACCCCGAGCTGGAAAGGTATCTATCGCCATTTATGAGCGCATGGAGGGGGGAAGCGCATGACCAGCTGCAGGAACAGGTAGAGGCTATCAAGTCTTCGCTCTCCAGAATAGCTTCCAAGCAGCTTTACTGGGTAATGGGCGGCAACGATTTCACCTTAGACATCAATAACCCCGAACATCCTAAAATTCTTTGTGTTGGCAATAAGCCGAACGGACAAACCGACTACTCCGCCGCTTTGGGGCTATACAGCGCTCGCATCGTGAAGCTGATGAACAAAGCGCAGCAGCTAAAAAGCGCTGTTATCATTGATGAGCTGTCCACGATCTACTTTCGCGGGTTAGGCCACCTAATCGCTACCGGCGGGAACAATAAAATAGCGGTGTGCCTGAGCCTTCAGGATATTTCGCAGCTAGAGCGGCGCTACGGCAGCGAGGAGGCCGCTGCCATAGTCAATACAGCCGGTAACATATTCTCTGGTCAAGCATTTAGCAATACGGCAGAAAAGGTATCAGGATACTTAAACAGCGCCATTCCGGCAAGCCAAATAGCCGACCTTGCACAGGGCACATTTGTGGGTCGCAGATTTGTAGATTACGATATTTCCGGTCAAGAAAAAATTTTTCACGCAAAAATTGCCGTTGACGCTAATAAAATTGAGGCTGACAGAAAAAAGTACGTTGAAATACCGGCAGCCGTTTCGGATGACAGGCTAAATGAAATGGTTGACGAAAATTTTGAGCGAATCAAGGCCGATGTATCTCGAATGGTTGACGAAAATAAAGTAACATTTCCACCTAAACCAGCTAAAAAATAATGCAATGAAACTTTTTTTGAAATTTGCACTCTTTTCCCTGCGGACTCCGGAAGTTGCCGGGAAAAAAGTTTTGGAAAATAGATCAAATAAGAGGGAATAAAAATTGTAGCCCTTCAGAAAAAGTGTACAGTGAAATTGTAGAAACCCTATCAGCCAGGCTCAAGACTGTAGAGAGCATAGAAGTAGTCAGGTAGCTCAAAAATTTCGAAAATACTTAACTCTCGAAAATACTTAACTAAAACGTAAAAGTCAATAATGATAGCAAAAATCAGCACTAGCAATAGCCCACGCGGAGCGCTTAACTATAACTATGAGAAATTGCAAGAAGGGGAGGCAAAAATTTTACAAACTAATAAAATTTGGAAAAAATACTCCGGGGAAGAATTTACAGCTAATGAGCTTGCGTACATATTTGAAGAAAGGGCGGCAATCAATAAAAATACAAAAAAAGATGCATTCGTCCATATCTCACTTAATCCACATCCGGAGGACGTATTAACAGATGATCAGCTGACAAAAATTGCGGACGAATACATGGAAAAACTTGGATATGGTAATCAGCCATATATCATATTTAAACATGAGGACATCGATAGGCATCATTTACACATCATTACCACCAATGTTGATACGCAAGGCAAAAAAATAAAAATGAGCGATGGCACTAATATTGATAGCAATGATTTCTACCGCAGCCAAAAGATAACGCGCGAGCTGGAGCAAAAGTACAACCTGCATCCGGCGGTTAAGCAAAAAAATGAAAACAGCCAAACTTGGCAACCGGAAAAAGTAGATACGAAAAAAAAAATAACACCACAAATTCGCAACATTGTCAAGCATATAACTCATACCTACCACTTTCAGTCATTTGGCGAGTATCGCGCATTGCTGTCGCTGTATAATATTGATGTGCAGGAAGTAAGAGGCGAAGCGGCAGGAAAGCAGTATGAAGGTGTTATTTATTCGGTTATGGACGATGCTGAAAACCGCGTGGCTAATCCTGTGAAATCATCAGTACTTGGCGAGTTTGCAGGGGCCAAAAATCTAGGCAAAATATATAAAAAGAGTGCCGAAAAACCACCAAGCAAAGCAACAATTGACCGCATTAAAAATGACCTGCCGTTAGTAATGCATGCAGCAACGAGCGAGGCAAATTTAGTTGGTCTTGCAAAAGAAAAAGGCATTGATTTACGGCTGTACAAAAATGGTGATGGGCGTACTTATGGGGTTACCGTAGTTGACCATAAATCAAAATCGGTGTTTAAGGCTTCGCGATTGGGTAAAGAATTTTCGGCCAATGCTTTTCACTCATTACTAAATCAAGGCAGTCAAGGCAGCTCAAAACAGGAGCAAGTACAGGCTACCGATTCAACAAACCCGGCTATCGTTGGCAGTCAAGACAGCTCAACACAGGAGCAAGTACAAGAAAGATATGACACACAGGTTGAATATGAGCCGCAAGATGTACTTTACGCAAAGGACTTTGGGTGGATACCGGAGCAAGAACAAACGGACGAGCATGTACAGCGGCCATACATACCATTGTTAGGAGGAATGAATTCGTTGTTCAACGCGGTGGGCGGAACAACGAAATACGCACCCGAAAAGAAGAAAAAGAAGAAGAAAAAAGGACAGGATTTATCCATATAAATTTAATTTTTATTTTATTAAAAACATTTTATTATGAATGAAGATTCGTTGAGCAAAATTGTACGCTTTGTTTTGGGTACAAGTATTATTGTACTATTTACGCATATTTATTGGTATTGCCACTTGAGCTTTGCTAGTATAGGATTTACAACAGAAGTAGGCGATAATTTTTTGAGAAATTTTGACAGTACATCGGGCTTGTTTAATAACATTTGGAACAGCAAATTTGTCTGTGTGCTGCTGCTGCTGCTGTTTTGTTTCGGCACAAAAGGAAAGCCAGATAAAGAAATTAAAGTAGCAAGCATTATCAGCTACGCTTTTATTGGCATAATACTTTTTTTTGGAAATTCCGTGCTGCTTACAGCCCAGATGCAAACAACTACAAAAGCATTGCTGTATTGCAGCTCGTTAGTAGCAGGATACATTTTTTTGCTTTCCGCATTTATCTTAACTTCACGGCTGCTGAATAAAAATCTCATGAAAGACCGCTTTAATGTAGAGAATGAAAGTTTTATGCAAGAAACGCGGTGGATTTCCAACGCCAAATCGAATATTCCTACCATTCATTTACCGACGAAGTTCTACTACAAAGGTAAGTGGAACAAAGGCTGGATTAACGTTGTAAACCCTCATCGCGCAACGTCCGTTTTGGGAACGCCCGGCAGCGGGAAGTCATACGCGGTGATTAACAGCTACATCAAGCAGCTGATAGAGCAAGGTAACGCGCTGTACGTTTACGACTACAAGTTTCCTGCGCTGACAGAAATAACGTTTAACCACTATCGCATGTATCCACACGGGTACAAGCAGAACAAGCCCAAAGTATATATTCTCAATTTTGATGATCCGCGCAAAAGCCACCGCTGCAACCCGCTCAATCCAAAATTTTTAACGGATATTGCCGATGCAAACGAGAGTTCATTCGTAATAATGATGAACCTCAATAAAACATGGATTCAAAAGCAGGGCGACTTCTTTGTTGGGTCTGCAATTACGCTGTTTACCGCCATTATATGGTTTCTACGAAGCTACAAGAGCGGAAAATACTGTACGTTCCCTCACGCTGTGGAGCTGGTAAACCAGCCATACGTAGAATGGTTTCCGGTTCTAATGTCATACCCTGACTTGGATGCATTTATGACCAACTTTGTGAACTCATTTGAAAACGGCGCGATGGAGCAGCTACAGGGGCAGGTAGCCTCTGTGCAAATTGCAGTGTCAATGCTTGTGTCGCCTCGCGTATATTGGACAATGTCGGGAAACGACTTTTCCTTTGACATCAACAACCCCGACGAACCAAAGATACTGTGCGTAGGCAATAACCCCGAGCGCGAAAGCGTTTACGCGGCGGCGCTTGGCCTTGTCAACGCACGTATAGTGCAGCTGACCAACAAGCAAGACAAGATGCCCTGCGGCATTATCATTGACGAATTGCCCACCATGTACTTTCGTAAAATAGATAATCTTATAAATACAGCCCGCAGCAACAAGATAGCAATTTGCCTTGGCTTTCAGGACAATAGCCAGCTTAAACGCGATTATGGAGATAAAGAGTATGAAGTTATTGTTGGCACTATAGGTAATCTGTTCTCCGGACAGGTACTTGGCAACACCGCTAAGAACCTGCAGGAACGCTACGGTAAGGTATTGCAGGAGCGCCAGAGCATAAGCATAAATCGTAATGATACCTCGACATCGTATAGCACCCAGACGGACTTCCTCATCCCTTCCGGTAAAATTTCCAACCTGCGCCAGGGTACATTTGTTGGCAACGTAGTGGAAGATTTGAAGATGGTTGACAAGCATGAGAAACCGATTGAGGGGATGGTTCAAAATATTTTTCACGCTAAAATTATCGTTGACCACAAAAAAGTGCAAGCCGATGAAAAACAGTATCAAAAACTGCCTATAATCACTGATTTTACACGTGATGGGGAGGATTGTATGGAAAATATTATTCAAGAGAATTTTCAAAAGATTAAAGCCGATGTTAAGCAAATAATAGTAGATGAGCTTGAGCGTATTGAGGCTGACCCAGACTTGCAATATTTGCTGCACAAGAAATAAATTATATACCAAATACAGCTCACTACAAGTTTCTGCGTATTAATATATAAACTACTAATAATTAGTATGTTATATATTAATACGCTTTTTTTATGGTAAAATAATAGACAATATTATTAATAATATAAATAATATAATATATATTTGTATGTTGTTTTTATATTTTATGAACAAAAAAAATGCACACAACTATGGTAGCACAGACACAAAAAAATGAACAGAAAGAAAAAAAGGCTTCAAAAAAGCAGATAGAAAACACGAATATAGCAGGTATCGGTATAGATGCAAGAAAAAGTTTGCTGGAAAATTTTTATCAGAATTTTATGCGCCAATACAAGTCTAAGCCGTGGATAACGGCGGAGGATTTGTCAAAGTTACTGCCTGACCTAGAGCGTTACAATATTAGCGTGGAGCAGCTCTACGAAGAAAAGTTATTAGACCAACTCGTTTGCGGAAGAATTTTGAATAAAATGATACCCATTGTGGTACAAGTGAATGGGCAGGACGTAGAGACAGAAGGAAAAATACGGCTTTGCAAAAATGCGCAAGGCGAAACTGAAGTAAGAGTGTTTGCCAAACAGCATGAACCCAACTTAAAAGAATATTTTGGGCATCAGTTTACCGAAAAGCAGGTAGAAAACATCCGGAAAACAGGTACGCCGGGCGAAGTGATAGAGGTACAGTACCCCAACACCGAAGGCAAAGTACCTGTGCTGCTGAAGTTGGACAAAGATACCAATATCTTTCATGCACAGCAGGTAAGTAATATTTGTATTCAGAATAGTTTTTTCAATGCTACCCTTACCGATGACCAAAAAAAGCAGCTGATAGCGGGAAAAGTGGTAAAAGTGAAAAACATGATCTCAAAAAAGACCGGAAAGCCATTTTACGGGAACGTACAGTACGACCCACAGAATAAGGCGCTGGAGCTGATTTTCACAGAGCAGCAAAAACAAGAGCAGTTTCCTCTGAAATCCATTGGTGGAAAAGCGCTGACAGAGCAGCAGCAGCAAGATTTTGCGACAGGGAAAACCATTTTTGTAACGAATTTGATGAGTAAAGACGGTAAAGCCTACCATACCTACGTAACGAAGGATCTGGCAACGCAAAAATGGAGTTACGTGAACATCGCTGCTAACGCAAAGCAATCACCACGATACCAACCCTATAAAGAATTAACAGAGGAACACTTACAAAAAAATCCGTTTTCAACGCAGCAGCAAAGCGACCTTGATGCAGGACGAATAGTAATGATCAATGGGCTGGTCGACAAGGCCGGACAACCATTTACAGCTCACGTCATCAAAACTGGAGAGGCGTTGGATTATGCGTTTCAGCAGCAAAATCAAGCTGTTCCAACTACAAAGCATAAAACCCAGGTCGCCGCCAACAACGACGGGCATAAACCTAAGGCGCTCGAAAATGTGAAAGGTCCAGTAGAGCAGAAGCAACCCAATACGCCAACTGTTAAACAAAATGAAAAAAGTCATCATAAAAAAAGTCGTCATTGAAGAACAATACAAAAGGTACAAAACTAAAATAAAACAACAAAAACATTAAAATCATGAGTGAAAAAAATTACGTAGGTACATCCTACAAAGTCGAAAACGAAAAAGGGACGTTTTATCAATTTGCTGTAAAGCGCGAAGAAATCGAAAAACTGCAAGGCGTAGGCAAGCGCAACGAAATTACCCTTGCCATTGAGCCAAAGCGTGAGATAAAAAAAGAAAAAGCTCCCACGCACAACGTATATTTTGGCGTTGGCGACAGTGCGCACAAAAATCGCGAGGTGCAGCTGTTGCTCTCTAAGGATGCGCTGCTGGCCGCACCTGTTGACGAGTATAGCAACATAAGGTTATTTGCCGCTTCACGCAGTAAAGACAAAATGAGCGTAGACTTGTCCAACTTTTCGGTCATGCTGGACAGCAAAGATGAAAATGACAAGTATGTATACGTTGGGCGCGGATACGATGCGTCCACCAAATTTGGCGAAACACGCGTTGTTGGTGTTGCCTACAAGCAGGAATTCGGTAACGAAGGCGAGAACGGAAAATCTTACAACTTGAACTTATACACTGATAAAGTTCAGAAGCTGGACACTAACGAGTACGGGGATGCGATGCTGAATATTGTTCCTTACAACGCTCCTGTTTCGAACCCCGACGGCTCTGTAGAGGATAAAGTTCGCTACTTCGTCACAGAAGCCAACATGCAACGCGCAAGCAAGCATGAGGCTACGGTGGAGGTTCCAGAAACCAACGTTCAACGCGTAAGTAAGTATGAGGCTACAGTGAACATTCGCGTTCATCTCGCAAATACTGAAAAAGTGCACGATGCCGAGGGTAATCCTAAGCAGCTATTTACGCTGTTTGATTGCAACATACATACTGTTGGCGACAACAACATGTATAAGCTGATTGTACGCGATAAAAACCCCGAGAAAATTGGTAAGGATTGCGCCGACCTCGTTATTTTGGAGGACAAATATACTCCGGAGATGAAGTTTATGTCTCCGGAAGAAGTCAAAGCAGCCAAAGATGCCATTGAAACAATCTACGTCGGCAAGGGGTGGACAAACGATCCTGCAAAAATTAAGTTGAGCGCCGCAGACCTCACACAAGAGGGGTTAAGCAAGGCGATTGAAAACAACCACATGGTAAAAGTAATTGCCATCGTAAAGAATTCTCCCGAGTTGGTAGAAAAAAACCATGTAGAGCAGGCACAAACCAAATCGGAGGGCTTGGCAAAGTGGGTAGTAAACACCTACAACAGCAAGCAGGCACCACCCCAACAATATGCCAACGTCAAATTTACCGATGAGCAGCTTGCCACCCTGCAAGGCGGAGGGTCTGTAAAAGCAGAAGGGTTGGAATTCAAAAAAGGGGAGAATGTCGGCGCAAAGGTTGACAGGTGGATTACGTGGGACAACAAAACCGGCAAGTGCCGCTCCTACGCAATGGAGCCCAAACCAAAGCTGGAAGCAGAGCAGCCGGACACAGCGCAAAAACAGCAAAAACAAGCTCCAAAGCCCAAAGCAAAAGCAAAAGGGATAAAAGCAACAAGCTAGGCTGCCGCAGCATCGACGAGGGTAGCGTTGATGAAGCCAGCGGGATGAACTTTGCAGAGTACGTGGCAATACTCTCCGGCGACAATCACCTGCTGGAGAAAGCCAAGCTGGAGAAAAAGGTTGCCGGGCTGGAGAGCGAGCGCACCGGCTTCTACAACGACCGCTACAGCAATGGCCAGAAGCTGGCAAAAATCAATGAAGATGTGGCCAGCAACGATGCCGTCATTGCTCGGCTAAAGAGCGATTTAAAGGTTTTCCGAGCGCTGCAGGAGCAGCTTCCGAATGAGCTGCCGCAACTCAAAGGCGCCAATAGAAAAGCCGGCTGCAATGAATGTACACATATGCCCCCACTGCGGAGGTGAGGTGTACGCAAAAGTAAGTATCGTTAAGTATTTTAGAAAAAATGAAGAAAAAATTCACTACCGTTGCCGAAGTTGCGCAAGAGATAGGGGTAAATCACCTTGCCCTTAGGTTATTAGATTACCTTGATCAGTACCATCCTGATTTGGCCTTGGATTATGACTTTATCATGGAGCGGGCTGACTATGCCGCCGAGGTTCGCGACAAGCTGGAGCGAAGCGGCGACCCCCACGGGGCAAGCGAGGAGTGCAACCGTATGCTGATGGCCGACCTTGAGTTCTCCGAGCACGAGATTATTTTTGACATTATCGACAGCTACTACTCCGAGCTGGAGAGTGGGAAAGGATACCGTTGGGTGAGAGAAATTGCCGTAGAGCTGCGGCCGCAGCTGAAAAGCATATTCCAACAATACCCTACGGACAACCCCGAGTTCACGGCAGAGGTAGCGTATGACCAAATGGTAAAAAAGCTGAAAAAGAAAATAAAGAAGCTGCTGCAAAAAAGAGATGAGCTGCCGTTCTAAAGGAACTTAACTATACTTTTCCAGCCCCGCTACGATAAACTTTTTTTTGCGCATCAGAAAAATGCCTCGGTTTAAGGTTGAAGGGGCGGAAAAAGTATGAAAAAGAAAAAATTTACTACCGTTGCCGAATAGGAAATTATTCATACCTTTGCCTCTCGGAAACACAGCCTGATCAATTTTAGTGGACTATGTTGCATAAATGTTGTATAAATGATACTTTTTATTTTTCAATAATTCTTTGCAAGGCTTTACTAATCTTGTAGCTCAGCTGGTTAGAGCATCAGATTGTGGTTCTTCTGAGGGTCGTGGGTTCGAACCCCATCTTCCACCCAAGTGTGTAGCAAAGCCCTGTAAATAAATAATTTACGGGGCTTTTTGCTGTAATGTCATGCTAATTCCGCATCTATGACCGCTACCAACCATACAACCCTTATCAGCCAGCGCCTGAGCATTGAGCTCAAGCGTGTAGCGGCAGCGCTGAAGCTGATGGACGAAGGCGCCACCATTCCATTCATTAGCCGCTACCGTAAAGAGGCTACGGGTAACCTTGATGAAGTACAGGTTACTGACATTTTTAATGAAGCCACTAAGCTGCAAGAGGTGGACAAGCGTAAGGATGCCATTCTAAAATCTATGGAGGAGCAAGGTAAGCTGACGGATGAGCTGCGCAACAGAATTACGCAATGTTTTGTACTCAGCGAGCTGGAGGATATTTATCTCCCTTATAAACCAAAACGCCGCACACGTGCTACCATAGCCAAGGAAAAAGGACTGGAATCTTTAGCTGAAATTATTGTAAAACAACGGTTTGTAGATTTGTCTCAAACCGCAATTCCATTTATCAACGGGCAAGTTGTCTCTGAGAAAGAAGCTTTGGAAGGCGCTCGGGATATTATTGCCGAATGGATATGTGAGAATGAAAAAGCCCGTAACACCGTTCGCGGAGTTTACGAAAGAGAGGCTGTTATAAGCTCCAAAGTTGCTAAGGATAAAGAAGCGGAAGGCATTAAGTATAAAGACTACTTCGCATTGAGCGAACCTTTGCACAAATGTCCGTCACATCGCCTGCTGGCTATGCGCAGAGGCGAGGCCGAAGGTTTCTTGAGAGTAAGCATAGAGCCGCCAATGGAAGCTTCTATTGCTCTACTCGAAAAACTTTTCGTAAAAAATGACAGCGATTGCGCGCAGCAAGTAAAGCTAGCCATTACCGATAGCTACAAGAGATTGCTGCAACCTGCCATTGAAACGGAGTTTGCGGCAGCATCAAAAGAAAAAGCCGACGATGAGGCCATACGAGTATTTACTGAAAACCTAAGACAGCTGCTCTTAGCGTCGCCACTGGGGCAAAAGAGTGTGCTGGCAGTTGACCCCGGATTCAGAACAGGATGCAAGGTCGTTTGCCTCAATAAGCAAGGTGTACTTAAGCACAACGACACCATTTATCCACATCCACCGGAAAACGACAAGGCTGCGGCAGCCAAAAAAATTGCCTCTCTGGTAGATGCCTACAAGATTGACGCTATTGCCATTGGTAACGGTACTGCCGGACGTGAAACCGAAACCTTTGTAAAAAATCTGCAGCTAAACCGCAGCGTACAAGTATTTGTGGTTAGCGAAGATGGCGCATCTATATACTCCGCCTCACCTGTGGCACGCGAAGAATTTCCGGACTACGACGTTACCGTACGGGGAGCCGTATCCATAGGCCGCCGCCTAATGGACCCGCTGGCAGAGCTGGTAAAGATTGATGCGAAAAGTATTGGCGTAGGACAATACCAGCACGATGTAGATCAGTCCAAGCTCAAACGCAGTCTTGACCAGACGGTCGAAAGCTGCGTAAATATGGTTGGCGTGAATTTGAATACCGCCAGCAAGCAGCTGCTAACATACGTTTCCGGACTGGGGCCTCAGCTGGCGCAAAACATTGTGGACTGGCGCAAGCAAAACGGAGCATTTGCCACACGTAAGCAGCTGGCAGAAATTCCTCGCTTAGGAGCCAAAGCCTTTGAGCAGTGTGCAGGATTCTTACGTATCAGCCAGGCACAAAATCCACTTGACAATAGCGCCGTGCACCCGGAAAGCTACGCCGTAGTTGAAAAAATGGCGAAAGACTTAAGCTGTACCGTAAATGATTTACTCGCGAAAGAAGAGCTGCGAAAGCAGCTTGTGCTACAAAAATATGTAACAGAAAAAGTGGGACTCCCCACTCTGAACGATATTCTGAAGGAGCTGGCAAAGCCCGGACTCGATCCTCGCCAACCGGCAAAAGTATTCGAATTTTCTGCCGATGTTCACACCATAGGAGATTTACAGGTAGGCATGGAGCTACCGGGGATCGTGACCAACATCACCAACTTTGGCGCTTTTGTGGACGTGGGTGTAAAGCAAGATGGATTGGTACATATTTCACAGCTGGCAGACAGGTATGTGAGCAATCCGAGCGATATCGTAAAGCTGCACCAGCATGTAAAAGTGTGTGTAACCGAGGTGGATATTGGCAGAAAGAGAATACAGCTGAGCATGAAAGGAGTAAAATAATGATTAATGATCTGCGGTGGTTAGTAAAAAACTAACCGTTAACCATTAATCACTAACCACTATTTAGAAATGATTAACTTTGAAAAACAAACACTTGCCAACGGGCTTACCGTTATTGTACACCAAGACAATAGCACGCCAATGGCTACAGTGAACATGCTATATAAGGTTGGCTCCCGCAATGAGCAACCGGATAAAACCGGATTCGCACACCTGTTCGAACACCTTATGTTTGGCGGATCGGTTAACGCACCCAGCTACGATCAGCACGTGCAAATGGCGGGTGGCGAATGCAACGCCTTTACAACCGCAGATTTTACCAACTACTACGTAACCCTGCCTTCGCAAAACATAGAAACAGCGCTGTGGCTGGAGAGCGATAGGCTGCTCAACCCGCTGCTCAATGAAAAAATCCTAAATGTACAACGGAATGTAGTAGTGGAAGAATTTAACCAGCGCTACCTGAATCAGCCTTATGGCGATGTGCAACTATTGCTAAAACCATTGGCATACAAAGTGCATCCTTATCAATGGAATACCATTGGCAAAAGCATTGATCACATCGCCACCGCTACGCTTAGCGATGTACAAGCGTTTTTCAAAAAATTCTACACACCCGGCAATGCCATTCTGGTATTAGCCGGAAATATTGAGCCGCAAAATGTATTTACGTTGGCAAAAAAATGGTTTGAGGATATCCCTGGCGGAGAGGAAGTTACGGATAACATCCCCGTTGAGCCAAAACAAACAGAGTCCCGAACACAAAGCGTGGAACGCAACGTTCCGGCATCAGCCATATACAAGGCTTACCACATGCCCGCACGAATGGAGCCGGGCTACCATGCTTGCGACTTAACCACCGATATTCTTTCCAACGGCAAATCATCCCGTTTATACCGCAAACTAGTGCAAGAGCAAGCGTTATTCAGCAACGTAAACGCCTACATTAGCGGCGATATTGATGCCGGATTGATAGTAGCTACCGGACACTTACTGCCGCACGTAAACATGCCGCAGGCCGAGGCTGCTCTCCAGCAAGAGCTATCGCTCATTTGCTCCGAAAAGGTATCGGACTATGAGCTGGAAAAGGTAAAAAATAAGGTAGAAAGCATGCACGTTTTTTCGGAAACGGCAGTCATGCAAAAGGCGGTAGCCTTGGCTTGCGCTCAAATGCTAGGTAATATTAACCTGGTAAATTCCGATATTGAAAGCTACCGAAAGGTAACGGCAGAAGAAATGCAACAGGTATCGGAAAGCATATTCAAAAAAGAGAATTGCTCCACTCTATACTATAACGCCTTGCAGAAATAGCGTTTACGCCACTTCCTGCAAGGCGTTGTAGTAATAGTTTACCTCAAGTCCGGATATGGACTCACGTGATGTGCCGGACAATTTTGCAGAAAAATACTACTATCTCTTTACAACCTGCTCGGTATAGCCCCTGTTGCCAAAGTTCATCTTCACAAAGTAGGTACCTGGTGCGCCAGGAGTGTAGCTGTATGTGTAGAAACCTTCGCTTTGTGTTGATGCATCAACCAGCTTAGCCACCAGCGAACCCTTAAGGTCATATACGTTGATAAAAACCTTTAGCGGGCGATCCAGCTTGTAAGCAACGGTTGCCTCCCTGTCAATTACCGTTGGGAATACCTTGTAGGTTACAGGGCCAAACACGTTTTCGGTTGGGGTTTCCTCCTCCTTAATCTCTTCGGCAATCTGAGTTGAAGCCACGTAATCCATAGCCTCTACGCTCACAAATGACGTCTTGCTGGAATTTATTTTATTACCTGATTTATAGGCAGTTACAAGGGTAATAAAGGCCGGGTAGCGCAACTCTTGAGTGTACCACAAGTACTTAGCTTCTTCTATTTGAAGAGAATTGCAGGTAAACTCAGTACGAACATCGGTAGTTTTTACACGAAGTACATTCTGAAATACCTTGCCGTTAGGCAGAATTAAAGTACCGTAGGCATCGGCAGCAGATGAATACTCTCCGTCAATGGCAGTGTAGGCTTTGCCGTTTTGCGCAATATGTCCGTAGTAGGTACCGCTGTGCTCATCAAGGTAGCTGAATGGGTACTTAGCCTTCAAAATGGGCACTTCGTACACCCAGCTGTAACCTGATGTCTTATGGCCGAAGTATTCGTTACCGGAAGGAGTTACGTTGAAGAAGAAGGTAGCATCACCGTGAGTAACGGAAATGTTTTTACCCTCCAGCGTACCCTCGCCCAAGCTCTCAGCATAAGCGCCGCCAATAATATTTTGCTTACTAAAATCCCAAACCATTGCAGAACCACCATCTCCGGGCTCTGCATAATCAACCTGACGGGTTGTGTGTACATTGCCCGGGGTAAGCCCGTGCTTGCTATAAGTTAATGAAGGTTGCGCCCTACCGGCGCCGGCCAGCAAAAGCGCAGAGGTCATCAAAAGCAGCTGTTTCATACTCTAAAACTTGTAAAAACTGTATTTCTAACTATAAAAGTAACGCTCAAAGTTACCTACTTAACGTAAATATTGCAAGTATTATTGTACAAATTACAAAATGCCTCACAAGATTTTCAGCATTTGGATACGGTTATAAAAAGGAAAGCAGGGCTTAGTAATCTCAACCAAACTGAATACGATATAATATTTTGATCAACAATGAATTACACTATGCATATAAAAGTTGCTAAAAAAACGGCAGTAGCTAAAACACTTACATTTACAGCGAACTGAAAATTTATGAACATATGTTCATAAAAGACTTGTAATTTTAACTATTAAGCTGATTATCAACTACTCATATTTACGTAATGGGGCTATCCCCTCCAAAGCGTCAATAACGCCATGCGCAAGCGCCGACATTTCGTCCTCTCCCGGGTAAACATGTATCGGAGCAATAAACTCCGTTCTTGCCCTAATATCGTCCACCAGGCAGGCATTGTAGGCCAATCCGCCGGTAATCAAAATAGCATCTACCCTGCCTTGCAGCACGGCAGCCATAGCTCCGATCCACTTGGATGTTTGATATGACATGCTGTCTATCAGCAACTTATACTGAGCATCACCTTGCTGGGCGCGTTGCACCACCTCCTGTCCGCTATTGGTACCCAAGTGTGCCACCAAACCACCCTTTCCCGTGAGCAGCGAGCGCATCTCCTGCCACGTGTACTTTCCGCCATAGCATAAATCTACCAGCTGGCCGGCAGGTAGTGAACCCGAACGCTCCGGCGCCATGGGGCCATCGCCGTCCAGGGCATTATTGACGTCAACCACGTTTCCATGCCTGTGTGCGCCCACGGAAACGCCCCCGCCCAGGTGCGCCACCACCAAATTCAGGTTTTCGTAGCTTTTGCCTTGCTCGTTGGCAAATCTGCGGGCAATGGATTTCTGGTTAAGGGCATGGAAAATAGAGCGTCGCTCCACTGAGGGTATTCCGGTAACCCGAGCTACCGGATCCAGCTCATCAACCACCACCGGATCTACAATGTACGCCTTAGCATTTGGAAAACTCCCGGCAATGTCGTCAGCGATAAGAGCGCCAAGGTTGCTGGCATGTTCGCCGTATTTGCATGAAGTAAGATCCTTCTTAAGCGCCTCATTTACCTCATAAACTCCTGATTTAATGGGTTTTACCAAACCGCCGCGGCCAACGACCAGCGCAACTTTACTGCTGTCCATACTATGTGCTTTCAGCTCCGCTAGTATGGCATTTTTGCGAAATTGAAGCTGCTCTACCACAGACTTATACGCTTTCAGCACCTCCACGCTATGGCTAATGTTGGCTTGAAACAGCTTACTGCCGTTTTCAAAAACAGCAATTTTTGTTGACGTAGAACCAGGGTTAATGGCCAGTAAAAGAGAATGATCCATTTGCTTTTAAATTTAACGCAGGCTGTGCCGGACATTAACCCACCGACACAAGGATGAGCGCGCCAAAGATAACCATTTTTTTACATTACAGCCTGACGTTGAGCTGAGAATCGACCATTGGGCTGGCGCGAATCAGAGTAGACTGCCCTGCATAATTTGACCGGCTCACTGAGATAGCTTCGCACTCCACCGGTAAAGCTGCTTGTTTATCTCATCGCTTTTTTGTGCCAGCAGCACAAAGGGCTTGTTACCCAGCGCTCCCACATCGTGCAGCAACCGCACCTCAATTATTACTTTGGCCATGAGCTGCTTGCTCAGCAGCAGGTACTGACGCTTCTCTATCTTATCGCTCGTCAGACCGGCAAGGTAGATGTATGACAATACTTCTACCAGCTGATCGCACGCCCGCTCCACCAGCGCATAGCGGTACAGCTTTGGAATGTCTTTAGCGTACCCCAAAAACACCTGGGTAAGCTCATTCACCAGCTTGTAAAGCGGCAATTCACCACTCTTATCATTAGTATTAAAGCGCTCTGACATAACTATTTAATAAAAAAATACAACCTGATGTGCCGCCTGTTAAACTCGTACACATTTTGCAGTATTACCTGCAACTAACCGGAAAATTCAGCATACATACTCCCCCCGGTTAATGCTCAGCGCTATCTACCATATTTTTTAATTCCTGTACAAAAAGAAAACAATCTATAGGCGAAGCCAGCTCTAACCTAAAGCGCTGCACCTTTTGCAGCAGCGCCTCTGCCGTTACGTTAACCGCCACAGAAGGCAAAGCGGCCGCTTGTGACACCTTCTTTTCTGCCGCTACTGTGAGCGGATAGGCCATTTTCCAAGCTTCAAATTTTTGCACATCTACCAAGGGCAGCTGCAACAGCTCAATGTAGCCCTCGGAACGCTGTTGCTGCTCGTAGCTCAGCAGCAGCTCCTCAAGCAGCGCATCGGGAAACCCCATATACACCACGCTGTTATAGCCCAGTGATTTTACTTCTTTACGCAGCACCGTATACTTCCGCACGTTGTAGTAAAACAAATACGCCGACCGCTCATACACCCGCCAAAAAGTACCTTCACGATACAGGTGAATAGAGCTCGTATTGGACGACTCCGTAGCATATTTTTCTGCAATAGTCAAAATTTTGAATTTAATTTATGATTTGAATGATGGTAGCGGCGGTATGCCCACTTACACCATAAAGATTCTCCAACGGGTTTTCACAAAGCGGCACAAAGTTACGCATTTTTTCTTTGCGAAGTTTCGTACTTAATATCTTGATAATAAGGTGTATACGTAACACTATTTGCCGCTACTGCTTTCTTTTTTTCCTGGTTATCTTTACATACCCGTTACTCACCACATACTTTCCATCTTTATTCAACCGTTCCACCTGTTTTTTGCGCAGGGTACGCGTGAGGTAGTGCCTGAGCAGCCCCAAATACGAGTTCATGCGCGCCACCACCTGCTGCTCATCAGCGCAAGGATGAACGCCGGCAGCCACTGCCATCTTGAAATGGCTTCGCAGCCGACGACCTGCGTAACATTGTTTGCCTTTAACAAAAGCGCCTAAAAATGAACATCCCCGCTGACAGGACTGAAAGTAGACCTTAGCAGGATGTAACGTTAGCCCAAGTTCTGCCTTGAGGTATTCTCTCACTTTTGGTATCAAGCTTTTGAGGTAGCCGGCATCGTGGTGAACGATGTAAAAATCGTCTACGTAGCGGCCATAGTAGGCACAATTTAACTCCTCCATCATCCAGTGGTCAAATTGGTTGAGGTAAATGTTGCTGAAAAGCTGGCTGGTAAGGTTGCCTATGGGCAGCCCTACGCCCTCCGGCCGGTTGAAAAGGCTCTTACTTGGCGGCAAGCCATTCCACTCGCTACGCGAACCCTTAACTAAACAGCCCTTCACCGGATCGTTAAACACCACCACCCGCAACAGGTACAATACCAAATCGTAGTCCAAGCGGTCATCCCAAACCTCAGCAACATTGGGCGTTATGGGCTGATACCTGACGCGCAGCAGCACATCCTCAAGCTGACCGTACAACCGTCGGCGGCTAATGTTCATAAAGTAGCCTTGAATATCCAACTTCAAAATATACGCCTCGCGGGTATAGCCCTTTGTGCACTGCTCCATGTGGTGCTGTAGGGTTCGTATGCCATAAAGTGTTCCCTTACCTTTACGGCACGAGAATGAAGTGGGTATAAACAGCTGCTCAAACAGCGGATTGATGTAGTTGAATATGAGATGATGTACCACCCTGTCGGCAAAGTCGGCACAAAATACTTCACGCATTACCGGCTTGTGCACCATAAATGCTACGCTCCTCCGCGGCATGTATGCGCGTGCTACAATAGCCTCATGAAGCTCCAGTAGCTCACGCTCCTGCTGCAGCTCAAACCGCAGCTGGTTACACGTACTGCGCTTGTGCCTGCGTGCCTCAAGGTAAGCAATATATAAATCCTCTAGCAACTGCTCGTGCGTAATGGTCATTTGTAATAGTAAAATTTTGTTATTTTATCGTTATTTTATCGTTATTTTATCTTGAACAAAATTAACTAAAAATCAAGATAAAAACAGGCTCGAACCGCATTTTTATCCGGCTCACGCGCGCACTAAAACATACAATAGCTAATGAACATAAATCAACAGGTAAAACGAATACTAACCTGTCAACTTTTTTCAGGACATGACAGTTTTCAAGGCAAACGCAAGGGCGACCCATGAAGCTCATTTTTTTAGCAACAGCCCCCTACGACAAAAGGCAACGCACTGTTTTTCAATGCATTGCCTTTTGTTATGTGCCCGGAACAAGACTCGAACTTGCACACCCTTATGGGCGCCACCCCCTCAAAGTGGTGCGTCTACCAATTTCGCCATCCGGGCGGTATAAAATAAACCTTAAAAACGTGGTGCCCGGAACAGGACTCGAACCTGCACAGCCTTGCGACCGCTAGTCCCTGAAACTAGTGCGTCTACCAATTTCGCCATCCGGGCTTTGGGATTGCAAAATTACGTAAAGACTTGCAATTCACCAAAATTTAGCCCAAAGAATTATGGTACGCAACAAGCCTGCCTATAGGATACTGCAAGAAATCAACCTCTTGCACGCCATGCTCTTGAGCCGTAGCCAAAAAAATATCGGAAAACAGCGAGGCCACAGAGCCAACCGTCCCCAGCGGCAGGTGTGGCTGACGCAGCCTTTCAACATGATTTGTAAAAAAGTCTGAGAATGAGGAGCTTATCAAATCTCTAATCGCTTTTTCCTCCTTATTTTCCAGTAAGAAATCCACAAAGCCTGACAAGTAGGCAGCCGGTCTTTGAGAGTGGTAAACCTCTCGCAGCATGCTATCCCGGCTTACACCCTTCTGCTGAAGCTGTTTTGATAAATGCTCCGGTAGCTGCCCGTAAAAAAACGCCCTCAGCAGCCGCTTTCCCAAATCGGTTGCACTTCCCTCATCTCCAAACATATAGCCAAGTGAAGTAGTAGAAGCCACCAGCTGCTCGCCATTGTATAAACAGCAGGCAGAGCCGGTTCCAAGTATAGCTGCAACTCCGGATTTTTTACCAAATAACGCACGGGCAGCGCCCAAAGCATCAGAAGCCACCTGAATTTTTGCGTTAGAAAATTTGCGAGATAAAACTTCTGCTAAAAGCTCATTGCTATGCTCACTGGTACAGCCTGCACCATAAAAATACAAGTGCAAAACTTCTGCAGGCACAATTTCCGAAGGAATACGCTCCTCAACTGCCGCAGCCAGCTTTTCAGGTAGGATATGGTAAGGATTTATCCCACCTCCCGCATAGCTATGCTGCCCGCCGTTGGGAAGTATTAAACGCCAGTCAGCCTTGGTAGCACCGCTATCGACAACTAAAATCATTGAGTTGAAAATTGAAAGTTGACTGTTGAAAATTAAGAGTGGTTTACTTTCAGCTCTCCATTCTCAACTTTCCGCGACTTTAGCTCCTTGTTCTGTAGCTGGTAGGCACCTCGCCCTTGCTTATTTTGGTGAGCTTAGACTTAAGCAGCTGACGGCGAATGGGAGGCAGCTTATCTACAAACATTTTACCCTCCAGGTGGTCGTACTCATGCTGCACCACGCGTGCGCGAATACCTTCAAACCACTCATCGTGAGGAATAAAATCTTCATCCACATACTTCAAGTGAACACGATATGGGCGGTATACGTTCTCGTTAATTTTCGGCACACTCAAGCAGCCCTCATTGTAAGCCCACTCATCCCCCTCCTCCTCTACAATTTGAGCATTGATAAATGCCTTCTTAAATCCTTTTGCTTCGGGATAATCCTCTGCCAATACCTCCGCATCAATCACAAACACGCGCACAGATTTCCCAATCTGCGGAGCGGCCAATCCTATACCATCGGCGTGGTACATGGTCTCCCACATATCCACCATAAACTGCTTAAAATCAGGATAATCCGGCGATATGTCTTCAACTTTTTTACGCAATACCGGAGAACCATATAAATAAATCGGAAGTAACATATTTTTCTTTACGTACAATTTACAATTTTTCTTCTGCAAACCCGCGGCAACCATAAATAACCACAGCTTGCTTTTTCAGCTCTCAACTTTCAACTCACCCAAATCGTGCCCCATTTTCTGCTCCTTGGTGCGAAGGTAAAACAGGTTATGGTGATTTGGTTTTACGCGCACGGGAACATTCTCCACTACCCGAATATCATAGCCCTCCAGACCTTTTCGCTTAAGCGGGTTATTGGTAACAAGCCTGATTTTACGTACGCCTAAATTGTGCAGAATGCTGGCGCCAACGCCGTAATCGCGCTCGTCATCTCTAAATCCCATGGCAAGGTTGGCCTCCACGGTATCCATTCCTTCCTCCTGCAGCTTGTACGCATGAATTTTGTTGAACAGCCCAATGCCACGCCCCTCTTGATTCAGGTACAGCACAACACCTTTGCCTTCTGCCTGAACCATACGCATAGCCTCATGCAGCTGAGCGCCGCAATCACACCTGCACGAGCCAAAAATATCACCTGTAGCGCAGGATGAGTGTACGCGTACCAGCACAGGCTCATCCGGCTGCCACTCGCCTTTTACCAGCGCCACATGCTCCAGTCCGTTAGATTTCTGACGGAACACCATGAGGTCAAAATCTCCCCACTTTGTTGGCATCCTCACTCTATCGCCCCGCTCAATAATGCTATCGGTCTTTAGCCTGTAGGCAATTAAGTCCTTTATTGTAACTATCTTTAAATCAAACCTTTGCGCAGCCTCCATCAGCTGAGGTAAACGGGCCATGGTGCCATCCTCGTTCATAACCTCAATAAGCACGCCTGCCGGCTGCAAGCCCGCCATACGGGCCAAATCTACCGCTGCCTCCGTATGTCCGGCGCGGCGCAACACGCCACGCTCCTTAGCGCGCAGCGGATTTATATGTCCGGGACGAGCCAAGTCCGCAGGCCTGGTAGCAGGATTTGCCAGCGCTCGAATGGTAGCCGCACGATCGCATATGGAAACTCCGGTGGTACATCCGGCAATTTTATCTACCGTAACCGTAAATGGAGTTTCGTGCATGGAGGTGTTGTTGCTCACCTGCATTTCCAGCTCCAGCGCTCTACAGCGCGATTCGGTTATTGGCACACAAACAACTCCGCGCCCTTCTTTCAGCATGAAGTTTACCATTTCCGGCGTTACCAGCTCTGCCGCAGCAATGAAATCACCTTCATTCTCGCGGTCTTCATCATCTACCACAATTACGAACTTGCCCCTTCTTATATCCTCTACAGCCTCCGCTATGGTGTTCAAAGCCATTAATTTTACTCCTCAAAAAGTTCAAAAAAAACAAATATTTTACCCTTCAGCTATGGCTACTATGACGCATCGAATTAACGACAAAGATAGCTATAACTACAGAAAAAATAAAACCCCCGTTGGCATTACCAACAGGGGCTACTAAAAATTAGCGATGTCAAGCTACTACTCACAACTTTCCACTCCGGCTCCTTTTGCTAAACTTGCAGTAATAGTTTTAGCTCGGCATTCTTGAGTGTATGTATTCTTTCCTGCCTCATCCAGGCCTGATGCCGGAGCTAGATCTGCAGTACATGTACAAGACCATGTCTTTGGGCTATCTTTTTTCTTGCTGCATGACGATAAAGCCACTGCCGAAGCAACTAAAACCGCAACTACTAACAAACTTTTTTTCATAGTATTAAGAAATTTAAAGGGTTATTCGTTTTGACAAATGTAACACTAATTTTTTTATTCGATACTCTGCAAACTAAATTTTACAGTACCGTTTGCGCACACGGAAAAATATTTATTTAAATAAAACACTGATTTACAAAGCATTACATAATGGTTTAACAGTCTTAGAGTATTCATTTTAATATTTTTTAATACATATGATGTGAATTAGACCTGTTTTTATATAAAAAATTGATGCTGCTTTCTCGAAAAATAAGGTAATTTCGCAACGCAAATGATTTATGAATTACGATTTATAAATGTGGTAAATCGTCATCATGGTGGCAACTTGAGATGCTTCGCTTCGCTCAGCATGACAACGTACACGCACCGGTAATTCGTAAATCATAATTCATAAATCGTAACTATGCCTCGTAAGAAAAGCTTGCCTCTCCTTGAAAATATTACCATAACGGATGTTGCCGCCGAAGGTAAGGCGCTGGCCAAGGTTGATGGACGTGTAGTTTTTGTGCCCTTCGCCATCCCCGGTGATGTGGTAAATATACAGGTAAGTAAAAAGAAAAGCAGCTACGTGGAAGGTTACGTTACCCGGCTGGTAACGCCCTCTCCGCAACGTATACAACCATTTTGCCCTCACTACGGAGTATGCGGAGGCTGCAAGTGGCAGCCCCTACCATACCCGGAGCAGCTATACTACAAACAACAACAAGTTGAAAATCAGATGGTTATATTAGGGCATTTTACCGATATAAAAATCAACCCGATTATTGGTTCGGATAAAACAAAGTATTACCGCAACAAGCTGGAGTTTACCTTTAGCAACAAGCGCTGGTTGAGCAAGGAGGAGTTGAATGTTTGTGATTCCGCACTTGATGCGGAATCTCCAAATCGGGAGGTTGCGGATCAAGCCCGCAATGGTAGCAACAACAACGGACTCGGATTTCACATTCCGGGAATGTTTGATAAGGTGCTGGATATTTCCGAATGTCACCTGCAGCCGGAGCCGTCCAACAGCATACGGCTTTCGGTAAAGAAGTTCGCATTAGAAAATGGCTATACCTTTTTTGATTTGCGCAACCAAATCGGGTTACTACGCAACTTAATAACCCGAACCGGCAGCACCGGCGAGGTCATGGTTATAGTGGTTTTTGCCGAGCCTGACCATGAAAAGATAGCGGCTCTCATGCAACACTTACAGCAGGAATTTTCTCAAATTACCTCTCTGCTATACGTAATAAATGAGAAGCGTAACGATACCATTGGCGATCAGGAAGTTATTTGCTTTGCCGGACGCGAACATATTTTTGAGCAAATGGAGGGTTTGCGCTTCAAGGTTGGCGCAAAGTCCTTTTACCAAACGAACTCTGAGCAGGCCTATAAGCTGTACAGCGTTACCCGTGACTATGCTAAGCTTACGGGCAGCGAGGTTGTGTACGATTTGTATACCGGAACCGGAACTATTGCCAACTTTATAGCCAAGAATGCAAGGAAAATCATTGGCGTAGAGTGCGTTAAGGAGGCTATTGACGATGCATGGGTAAACGCCCAGCTTAACAGCATCGGCAATGCCACCTTTTATGCCGGAGATATGAAGGACGTTTTGAATGACGCTTTTGTATCGCAAAACGGCAGGCCTGATGTAATAATTTTAGACCCGCCTCGTGCCGGTATTCACCCGAATGTGGCGCAAACCATACTACGGGCACAGCCTACGCGCATTGTTTACGTAAGCTGTAACCCTGCCACTCAGGCGCGAGATTTAGCCTTGCTATCGCATGCCTACAAAATAACCGACGTACAACCGGTAGATATGTTCCCGCACACGCATCATGTAGAAAACGTAGTGGCAATGGAGCGTAAATGATTTCAAGTTTCAGATTAGGATACAAAAATAGCAGCACATGTAATATGTGCTGCTATTTTCATTTGAAGCTTGGAAGTGCGAATCAGGCAAGCTCTACATAGTTTGCTTTTACATCTTCATAGAATTTAGCAACGCTAATGTGCAAGTACGGAGCAATCCATAAGAAGCCAATGCCACATGAAAGAATCCCGAGGAAGAACCAGCCGATGAAACGGCAGCCCAAGCAGAAGTATTTCCACTTATATCCATACATCATCTTTTGGCTTTTGTTAATGGCATCTATAGCTTTAACGCTACCATCCTCTGACATGATGAAGAATGCCTGCGAGTACGAAATAGCCGCAATGATACCGGGAATTATCAAAAGTAAAGTCCACAAGAGGGTAAAGATAGCTATAAGCAGATATAGGCCTAAAGCTTTTCCGAAGCTATCAAAGCCGGAGAAAATCATTTCCAGCTTGGCATTTTCCTCTCTTCTGGCAAATGCCAAGCTAAAGGTTGCGACGCCCAAGCTAAAAGCGCCGCCAACCAATAGCGATGTCAGGAAACCTACAATAGGGATGGAGGAAATAACTACCAGAATCAACCCGTACACAAAATATGTACCTACGGCCAAACCCCAGCGTCCGGAAAGCGCTTCGCGGGCCTGTGTCATTAAATTTTTGTTTGATATAACCATGGCGTTTTTAATTAAAATTATTCAATGATAAACTTCATTTTACAAAAGTAAGAAAAAACGAGAAGCAATAAAATGTGCCACCCCGTTTTCTCCAAAAACTTACCTCGCAACAAAGTGGAAGTGCGGGCCAAAGCGCTCAAACGCAGCCTTATCCAGCGCCTCACGATGATCCGGGTGCGCAATACCGGTAATTAGCTTAGCGCGCTCCTGCAACGTTTTACCGTACAGGTTTACCGCGCCATACTCTGTCACAATCCAGTGAACATGGCTACGGGTAGTTACTACACCAGCGCCGGAAGCCAGCGCCGGACTGATTTTGCTGATGCCCTTAGCGGTTACCGAAGGCATTGCAATAATAGCCTTCCCCCCCTCCGATAATGATGCGCCGTATATGAAGTCGACCTGTCCACCAACGCCTGAGTAAAATTTAGTTCCCAAAGAGTCAGCACAAATTTGT
The DNA here is from genome assembly GCA_031266015.1 of Prevotellaceae bacterium. GTDB lineage: Bacteria > Bacteroidota > Bacteroidia > Bacteroidales > UBA932 > JAISBU01. The sequence goes on from JAISBU010000069.1 coordinate 29,545, forward strand.
CCGGTCAGATCAATTTGCAGCGCAGAGTTGATGGCGGTAACCTTCGGGTTTTTTGCAATAACGAAAGGATCGTTGGTGTAGCCAACATCCATCATCTGCACCATTGGGTTATCATCAATAAAGTCATAGCAGGTTTGTGAACCCATTAAGAACGTGGACACCATTTTTCCCCGGTCAACACCCTTGTTTGCACCGTTGATAATACCTTTCTCTACCAGTGGAAGAACGCCATCGGCAAACATTTCGGTGTGAATACCCAGGTTTTTGTGACTTCCGAGCTGCGCCAACACCGCGTTGGGAATAGCGCCAATACCCATTTGCAAAGTTGCGCCATCCTCAATTAAAGCCGCGCAGCTTACGCCGATAGCTTTTTCAATTTCATCAGGCTCGGTAAAGTGGGTAGGCTCCAACGGCGTATGATCTTCTATAAAAATATCAATCATGCTAAGCGGAATCATAGCATCGCCCCATGAGCGCGGCACATGTGGATTTACCACCGCAATAACCGTTTTTGCTGTTTCAATAGCTGCCAAGGTTGCATCTACCGAAGTACCCAACGACACGAAGCCGTGCTTATCGGGAGGAGAAACCTGAATCATGGCAACGTTGCAAGGCAATGCTCCGCTACGATACAACTTTTGTGTCTCGCTCAAAAACACAGGAATGTAATCTGCGTAACCGGCTTGAACAGACTTGCGCACGTTGCACCCAACAAAGAAGGCATCATGCTGGAAAATGCCCTCATACTTGGCCTCGGCGTATGGGGCAGCGCCTTCGGTATGCAGGTGGTGAATATGCACATTTCGAAGTTCGCCGGCATCGCCACGAGCGCACATTGACTTGATAAGAACCTGAGGAGCGCTTGCCACGCTGCTCAAATGCACGTGATCGCCCGACTTTACCACTTTTACAGCCTCTTCCGCTGTCACGGTCTTGTAGGTGTGTTTAAACATTTTGAATTATGAATTATGATTAAGGAACAAAGAGAACAAAGAGAACAAAGAGAACAAGGATAAAAGAAAAAGACAAGTCAATGAATTATGTGAATTGTCCTTGTTCTTGAAATCCTTGTTCTTTTGTCGATTAAAATTTTACCGCAATAGCTTCAATTTCTACCAATGCATCTTTTGGCAAACGGGCAACCTGAAAGGTTGAGCGAGCGGGCATTTGCCCGGTATAAACGCTGGCGTAAACCTCATTCATTGCGGCAAAGTCACTCATATCTGCCAGTAACACTGTGGTTTTCAAAACATTATCAAATGTGTAACCGGCCTCCGTAAGAATGGCCTTAATGTTACGAAAAACCTGCTCGGTCTGCTCCTTTATGCCGCCCTCAACCATAACACCGGTATCCGGCAGTAAAGGAATTTGCCCGGAAACGTACAGCGTACCGGCTGCCTCCACCGCCTGACTATAGGGGCCGACCGCTTTAGGCGCTTGGGATGTTTCTATGATCTTTTTCATACTAAGCTTGAATGTTGAAAATTATATATTAAACAGTGATTAAATTGGCTGTTGATCGTAGCGGCTCTGACGCTTATCGTACTTCAAATCCTTTAATAATGAAGAGTTTACATGTATTCCGAAGGTCCAACTCTTCCATGATCCGATTGGCGTCCAGGTAAAATCAAAAACCCAACAGTGCAGGTCTCTATGAATACTTACCGAGGTAGTCGTCAGCTTATTCGCATCAAAATCCCAACCGGATGTTGCGCTAACCTTCCAGTTTTGGGTAAGGCTGATATCTCCATTGAAGTTCAAGGTCTGCATGGTCTTCATGATATTACCCGGCTTGCTGTATGAGAAGGAGTAGTTGAATGAGAATGTCCAGGGAGCGCTGAAATCTACGTAAGCAAATCTCATACCGTCATACTCGCCGGATGGATCCAGCATGGGCAAAGCACCGTATAGCTGCTCATGCTTGTAAGCGGCTGTTTGGTTGAATGAGTATCCGAATGAGAAGTTGAAGCTGGTAAGGCGCACCAAGCCCTTATCTTTATACTGCCAGCGGTTTATCACATTTCCATTTTCATTTAAAGCATACGGATTGAGCACACCGCTAAAGCTGATGCCCAAGTTGCCCGGCAGCGTTGTACGACCGGAAAATGAAATGGGAGACAGCCTCATGGAGTCTGCCAAAAAGTTGTAACCTGAGTTGAAAGACAAGCCTTCCAGTATTTTAATTTTCTTAACCCCACCATTTACCGTATCTGACTTTGAGCGCACCTTCATCTCAAGCGTATTATTCAGACCAAAGCCCAGGGAGGTATTTTTTCCTCTGGAGGCGGTACTGTAAATACCACTCTGGTGTGGCGAGTATCGCATGGTATTTCCCAGCGTATCGGTTTGCACGCTTTGGTACATTCCCCAAAGCGGTTCACTAAAATCGGGACGCCAGCTAAGGCTGACAGACGGCGTTATTACGTGGCGAATCGCCTGTACGGGGAACTTTGCTCCAAACTGATACATACCATACAGCATGGTTGATGCTGAAAGAGAGGTAGAGAAATCGTAATCGTGCTTAAGCCCGTAAACGGTATTGCGCTGTACATGCCCACCTTCGGCAAAAGTATCGGCCACCCAGTTTTGCTCTACTCCGCTAAGGTACAGCCAACCTTTGTACGAAACGCTCGGCGTAAGGTTTATAAATTTTGCAACGGTAAAAGGAACTGAAAGGTTGGTGTTGTAGGTAAGACCGTTTTTCATTCGCTCACGCGCAATTTTGTTCCAATCCGAAAATTCGTATTCTTTTGCGCTAATGGTATTTTGCAAGCTTACAGACAACGGCAGCCCAATTTTTTCATACCAGCGCTCCGGCCCCACCCTCTCGCTACGCTTAAACGGCATAATGCGCGACATGTTGAATGACATGGTAGGCAAACCCAGCGTAATAATGCTATCTACGGTACTGTGCGAGTGCGTAGCAGCTACGCTCATGCTAAACGGCGTACCCGGCCACTGCTGCGAGTAGGATACGCTGGAGTGTGTAGTATTTACCAAAGCCTCCTGCACGGTAGTCTGATTGTTGTTACGATAGGAGGTGTTTACAAAGTTTACGCTGGCCGAAAAGTTTTTATTAGGCGACATTTTAGGGTCTTGCTGGTGGCTCCACTGCAAGGAGTATGCTCGAGTGTTGCTATAGTCTGCGCTACCCAATTCCCCTATAACGTTATCCGCAATATTCAGGTTGAAGCTGCCTCTAATCTTGTACCTCCATGCATAGTTGGATACAGCGCCCACACGCCATGTTCCGAGCGTATAAATATCACCGGAAAGAGCTATGTCGAAGTAGTCGTTAAAAGCGAAGTAGTAACCTCCGTCACGAAAAAAGAATCCCCGTGAATTTTCCTCTCCGTACGAAGGAATAATTACACCGGAGCTGCGACCTGTAGACTGAGGAAATAATCCGAAAGGAATGATAAGCGGCATCGGAACATCGGCCAGCACCAGCCATGCGGGGCCTGTTACCACCTTATCGTTAGGCACAACCTTAGCCTTTGTTAAGGCCAGGTAAAAGTGCGGATGCTCCAAATCGCAGGTGGTGTACTTGCCACTCTGCACGTAAATGGTGTTGTCCGGCATACGCTTGATAGCGCTGCCATGCAAATACCCATCACTTTGCTGCGTGATAACCGTATAAATCTTGGCTTTTTTTGTATCAAAGTTGAAGTACATGGAGTCCATGGTATACTCTTCGCTCCCCTGCTTAAATACCGGTCTTCCCGTAGCATTGCCTAAGCTGTCGTATGTGCCGCGGGCAAAGGCAATTTTGGTTTCCATGTCAAAGTCGATAAAATCTGCGGTAAGCACCATGTCCTGGTAGGTAACCTTAGCGTTGCCGTACTGCAGCACCCGCCTGCCGTTATCCAAAATAAAAATCGTGGAGTCGTCACCATTAGATACCACAGGATCCTCAATGGCATCCTTGTCCTCAACCGTTGTAGAATCCGTAGCGGCTACAGCCGTGTCAACAGATACAGGCAATGCACTATCGGGTACAGATAACACCTGCGAATTGGCTGTAAAACCAAGCAGCACAAAGAACGTAGCAAGAGCGTATCTGTTAAGGTTAGTGAACAAGTTTTTGCAGCTGAAATATGTTTACTACTTTTGTTTGCACAAAAATAAGGAGTAAAGTTACTCAAAAAAATCCATATCCACCTAACGATATGAGGCGTAAGCTTAACTCTTCAGCTACCATCCGTTACCTTCTGACGCTGTGCCTGTTACTTACATGCGCGGCAGGAAGTTTATGTGCCCAGCAAAAAGCAGGGGCAAAAGCCAAACCACTGGTTGTAGTGCTGGATCCGGGACATGGTGGCGATGCCCCCGGAACTAAGGGTAAAATCGGAGTGGAAAAGGATGTGGTACTTAGCATTGCCCTCAAGCTGGGAACAAAAATTAACACCCGCCTGCCGGACATTAAGGTTATTTACACCCGCCAAACCGACACCTCTGTTGACCTTGCCGAGCGTGGTGTAATTGCCAATAAGGCCAACGCCGATCTTTTTGTTTCCATACACGCCAACTCCACAGGCTCATCAAATCCCTATGGTACAGAAACTTATGTAATGGGTTTGGATAAGGCATCCGACAATGAAGTGGCGCTAAAAGAAAATGCCGCCATTGCCTACGAAGAAAACTACGAAACAAAGTACGAGGGTTACGACCCCAATTCGCCCGAGTCGCTCATCATTCTCTCCTTTATGCAGAATGCATACTTGGAGCAAAGCCTGACGCTTGCCTCCTACATTGAAACCGAGTACGTCAATCGCATAAAACGTAAGAGCAGAGGCGTAATGCAGGGGCCATTTGTGGTACTTTATAAGCCGGCTATGCCCAGTATTCTTACAGAGGTGGGCTTTATGAGCAACCCCGAGGAGGAGCGCTATCTTATATCTAACGAGGGGCAGGAGGAATTGGCTGAAGCCATATTTTATGCCATCAACGAGTACAAAAAACGACTCGAAAGCGGAGAGCTTGTAGCCAAGCAGGTAGCCGCCAACAGCGCCTCCAAAGGAGGAATGCAATGGCGCGGCGCAAAGTCTACAAAATCTACCACTCCACCTGTGAGTCCGGCCAATGCCAACAAGGGCACAGCCTTGGGGTCGAGCAAACCGCAGCCACCAGCTGCCGCAAAACAGCAGGCCGCAACGACGGTAAACAAGCCTCAGGCCAAGTCTTCGGACAATGGCAAAATCACCTACCACGTACAAATACTATCGTCCAGCAAACTCTTGCCGGACAACGCCAAAGAATTTAAAGGGCTAAAAAACGTGAGCAGCTACCGCAGTGGAAACAGCTACCGCTACTACGTGGAAACAGGTTACAACTTTGACGAAATGGCCAGGCCCTTACGCGAGGTGCGCAAAAAATTTCCCGATGCCTTTGTGGTGAAGCTGCAGAATAATCAACCGTACAGATAAAGTCTACAACTGGCAGTCAACGGTAGAAAGTAGGCTGACGAACTGCGACTTTTATAAAGTAATTAGCATGAAAGTAAAAAAGGAAGCCATCATAGGTATGTTCGCGTTTGCCATGCTCCTGTTGCTATACTGGGGCGTTAACTATCTAAATAAGAGTAAGTTACTTAAATCATTAAGTAGCTACTACGTGGTTTACCCCAATGCCGGCGGACTGGAGAGAAAATCTCCCATACTCATCAACGGTGTAACCATTGGCAGCGTGAGCAACATTGAGCTTAGCGCCAAGCATCACCATGTTATAGTTACGCTACAGGTAAGCTCAGCGTACCAACTACCCACCGGTACAACCGCTTGCATATCATCCGGCGGACTGCTGGACAAAAAAAGCATAACGCTACACCTTGCTCCAGCTGACAGCTACTACAGGCAAAATGACACCATCTCTTCCGGCATTTGCGGAGGCGACATCATGGCTGCCGTGGCTCCTGTGGCCGCTAAAGCCGATAGCCTCATGTCTCAGCTGAACACGCTTATAAGCTCCATGCAAGGTATACTCAACGAGCAAAATCAAGCCAACCTTAGCGCTACCATGCGCAACATGGCGGCATTATCCAACAATCTTAACCGCACCGCCATAGGCTTGAATCAAGTTATAAGCAGCAACAAAGACAACCTTAGCGCCACGATGGCCAACATGAGCGAAGCCTCAAGCAGCTTCAAGGAGGTATCAAACAATCTGCGACAGAACAACGACAAAATTGCCTCGCTTATAGCCAACGCCGACAGCACCATGGCCAATGCAAATCAGCTAACGACAACGCTCAACGCGTACACCCAACAAGGCAAGCTAATGCACGTGATGCAAAATGATGATCTGTACAAAAGCCTCAACAGAGCAGTGGTCAGCCTCGATAGCCTGCTGAAAGATCTGCAGCGCCATCCGGATGAGTACGTCCACTTCTCCGTTTTTGGAGGAAAGAAAAAGAAGTAGCTAGCTTCAATCAGTAGCGCTCACAATTATAAATAACGTGACATTTTACGCTACGTAAATATTAGTAATATAACTAAATGCTTTAATTATGGATTACGTTGAATTACAAGTCACTGTGACTCCATACAGCGTAGAAGCCATGGATATTGCCATCTCTGCGCTTGCAGACATCGGATTCGAAAGTTTTACCGAAGCAAAAAGAGGATTTTGTGCCTACATTCCGGCTCCCGGCTTTCAAGAAAATGAGGCTCGCATAACGCTGCAAAGCCTTTCGGCAGCACGCTACTTGTACACCTTTAGCGAGATCCCGGATCAGAACTGGAACGCTGTTTGGGAAAGCAATTTTGACCCCATTGTGGTAGACGGGCGCTGCACCATTCGCGCGCCATTCCACTCCAACCTGCCAGCCACAGAATTTGAGGTGGTAATGGAACCCAAAATGGCATTCGGCACAGGACACCATGAAACTACCTACCTCTGCACACAAGCGCTGCTCAACCGAGATGTGCAAAATCTGGAAGTGCTGGATATGGGCTGCGGAACCGGAGTGCTGGCCATGGTGGCGATAATGAAAGGAGCTGCACATGCCGATGCCATTGATATTGACGAGTGGTCATACAACAGCGCCCTGGAGAACTCAATGGTAAATAATGTTGCCGATAAGATTACAGCTCAGCTGGGTGACGCCTCACTCCTACCTACAAGCAAGTACGATTTAATTCTGGCAAACATCAGCCGCAACGTCCTACTACAAGATATGCCTCGCTACGCTCAAGCGCTCAAAGCAAACAGCACGCTCATTGTTAGCGGTATATTTACCTCCGATGTTGACACGGTTGCACAGGCTGCTCAAGAAAACGGGCTAAATATGATTGCGCAGCAAGAGCGTGAAGGATGGGCATCTGTGGAATTTAAAATGGTAATGATGCCAAAATAGCTAGTGAACATGCGTTTTATTCGATATAAAAGGGAATGTCGGGGTTATCCAGGTAGTGAAAAACATGCAACGAGCTAGTTGACTTTTACAGCAATGACGTTGTAAAATAAGCTATACTACAACACTTTTTACCACTTCCACAATGCTTTCCAATGCCTCTGTAATCTTCCATTTTGATTTGTCTCTCATGCCAACAACATTGGAAATTCCTCGTAGCTGTAGAAACCTTACACTTTCCTGCAGACACACATAAAAAAACGCTGCACCTTCCATCGTTTCAATCTCCGCACCATAGAGACTTGCTCGCTTCCGCACATGAACATCTTCTTCCAGCAACGTAGATACAGTCAACCCTTTTACCTTTGGCACATCTTTCAATGCAGGAAAATCTTTCAAGCACGGACAATGCAACACTCCGTGCATAAACGGAGCAGAATGCCCGTTTATCAATCCGGCGGTAAAAATATCCTGAAAACCTTGTGCTGAAGCGACGCCAAAATCTGCCAACTTTTCCTGCTCAACCACAACCGCGCTTCCCAACTCAAACTTCGGATAAAACGTTCCCGCTATACCAACATTAAGCGCCAACTCAAACTTGTGCTCTTTAAGTAAGCTGGTTAAACTGTAGGCCGTAGCCAAAGCTCCAACTCCAATTGCAGCAAACTCAACTCCGGCGTGATGCACCAGCGCTTTTTGCACCACCTGCAGCTCCATTGCCGTAGCGGCCACAACCAGTATATTTTGCCCAACATCCATAAATTAATATCCTTATTTACAGTTGATTATGAGTTAAAAATTACAAACTACAAATTATGAGCTACATTTGTACCTCAAAGATAGCAAATTTGCAGTAATTGATATGACAGAGAACTACAAGCGTACAGACGGGTTCAATCTTCAAAAAATGAATGCCATTGCGGAGCACGTAAAGGCTATACTAAACATTTTAGGTGAAGATACAAATCGCGAAGGACTGGAAAAAACTCCTCTTCGTGTAGCAAAATCACGCCTTTTCATGACCCATGGCTATACTCAAAACCCTATAGAGATTATAAATTCCGCCAAATTTCATGAGGAGTACAAGCAAATGATTCTGGTAAAAGATATTGAGCTGTACTCTATGTGCGAACACCACCTGCTACCCTTCTACGGCAAGGCACACGTGGCGTACATACCCAATGGATATATTACCGGACTAAGTAAAGTTGTACGTGTGGTAGAGGCCTTTGCCCGCAGGCTACAAGTGCAAGAGCGTTTGACCGTACAAATTCGTGACTGTCTTCAGGAAGCGCTCAACCCTCTTGGTGTAGCCGTAGTTATTGAGGCTGCTCACATGTGCATGCAAATGCGTGGTGTAGAAAAACAAAATTCCGTAACCACAACTTCAGCTTTCACCGGCATATTTCTCTCACAAATTAAAACACGCGAAGAGTTCAACCACATGATAGGAGCCAAGTTGCACTAAAACAGTAATTAGTAGCTAAAACCTCGTCAAGTTCACAAGTTCTTATTAAGTATAATTTGACAGAAAAAATAGCAAGTGTCAAAAAATACATTTTTTTGACACTTGCTATTTTGAGAAGAGCCCTAAGCTTCCGACAGCAGGTTGAACAAGTCAACGTTGAGGTAAATTACCTCTTTACCTACCTTTTTAGGCAGCATAATCCTCAACTTTTCCATTTGCTGCAGGTATTTTTTTGCAGTGTTAAGGCTCTTTATTCGTGCGCTCATCAGGCGTTTCGGACTGATATACGGCTGCTCAAATATCTTTTCAAGAACTTCTTGAGGAACATGAGGCAACCTTTTGCTCACCAGCTCCGCAGTATTCTTAAACAAGCTATCAATATCTTTAATGAGCTGAATGGTGTATACCGATGTTTCCTCTACCGCTTTAAGCATGTACAGCAGCCAACTTTGCCAGTCACTCCTTGTGGTTACGCCGTTGAGGCAGAAATAGTAGTCGTCCTTGTTGTTAATGATATACGCGCTGAGGTAAAGGATGGGGACTTCCAACAGCCGCTTTTGCACCAGCAGCAAGCTGTTTACAATGCGACCGCAACGCCCGTTACCATCGCGAAATGGGTGTATGGCCTCAAGCTGATAGTGCGCCACGGCAAGCTTTATCAGGGGATCGTGATCATACTTTTTATCATCGTTCAGATACAGAAAAAGATTTTTGAGCAGCCCCTCTATCAGCTTTTGTCCGCGTGGCGGAGTGTAAATTACCGTACCGCCCAAATTTCCGCTACCACGCTTTTTTATTACCGTTTCGGTTTGAGGCGGGCGTATGCCGTCGCTCGTTTGCTGCACCTGTTGGTAAACATCTATAAGCACGGACTGCGAAAATGCATTTTGCTTTTTCAGGTGGGCATACCCTCTCCATAGGGCTTCGCGGTAGTGCAGCACCTCTTTAGCGCCACCCTTTAACGCCGACACGTTTTTCAACTCCTCCGACAAGGCTTTGTAGAGTTCGTCGTCTGTGGTAAAAATATTTTCGATTTCGGTACTCGCCTTTGCCTCGCGCAGCGCAAGCGTGTTGATAAGCATGGACTGGTTGGGCAGCTTTTGGGCAAGCCCCTTAAGCTCCGCCAACGCCCTATTTGCCTTGTTCAGCGCCATAAGCACCTTAATGGTCAAAATTTTGCTGTCAGGCGGTGGAAGCAGTGGCAGCTTGTTGTACGGTTGACGGCGGTCATATGGTATTTTGTTTGACACTTAATTTTGTATTTTGTCAAAAATAATCATTTTTTGACAAAATACAAAATTTATATCAAAAATATTTCAAGTTTGACAGTTTAATATAAGACCATACTCCATTTGACAGAAAAAAATGTAACTGTCAAAATTTGCTATTTTTTGACACTTGCGTTTTTAAAAAAAGAAAAGCGCAATTTGTAACTGCGCTTAACGAGGACATCTCTCTAATTATTTATCAGGAATTCATGCCACATTTTGGTTTAACTATAGCCCTTTCCCATTCAAATAAGCATGATCTCCGTCCTTATTTTTACCTTGTTCTTTATTTTCAACACACACGTACAGCTGCAGCTCACGCTTTTCCGTATCCAGGTAAAGCCGGTTAAACCGCTCGAAAAAACCCATGCCTACGCTTGCGCTGCCCGACTCTCTAATGGTTAGCGTGCTAAACAGGCGACCGCAGACCGTAATGTTGGAGTAGCGGTAAACCTTGCGCGGAATGCTATCGGTGTAGAGGCAAGTGGACATTCCCGCTGCCGAATCAACCGGCTGAATGTTGCGATGCAACTGCTCTAGCGCCGCTTTTGGCAGATAAAGGTCGCCGGCGGCGCCAGTATCCATAAGCACATTTTCTACCTTGACGCCTTGTACAATGAGCGTAGTACACGGGTACTTTGGGCGGCGATAAGGTAAGCTCAGTACAGGTAATTGTTTCACTGGAATTGCATTGCCACGTGGAATAATCTGAATGGTTTTTTGGGAAAAATCTACCAACCAGCCAGCACGTTTAATCACGTTCATGCCCATGATGCCGCTATGGCCATCCTTTATCGTTGCTGGCGTTTCGCTTTGCGGCACAAGACAGTAGCGCATATTTTTTACGGTAATACCCGCTGCCGAAATACGGGGCGAAAACCAAAAGGGACGCAGGTAGCGCGTGCGCTCGCAATCGTAGGTTGCCGCAACCCCCACGCAAATCTTGTGTGCGCGAGGCGGCAAAAAAAACAGGCTGCTGCTGCTACCGGTATCCCACAATAAACTTTCTTTACCTAGATTGATATAACTTTTTTCTCCGTTGACGTTGTAGGCAAAGGCGCCATATGACACCGTTGCGCAGCCCTGCATCACAGCGATGCAGCCTAGTAGTAGCCATAGCAAGCTACAGCCAACAGCACGTTGTAAGTTGAATGACGATAAAAAAATTACCCAAAAAAAACTCATAATTTTTTTTGGGTAATTTTTTTTAAAGAGCATAGCGCTGTTTTTAAGTATACTTCTACTATTTACCATCCCACATTTTATCGGCTTCTTCTTTGTCCGTTGTATATTTTACAGAGGCGCAACTTGATGCAACAACAGCTACAGCCACAGCAGCAATAATCAGAGGTATAATGCCGCCCTCAACTTCCGTCATTTCGCTACGGTTCATTTCCTGCAAACCCATAGCCTCTAAATCCATTTTTTTCATAACGTAAATACGTGTAAAGTTAAGCAATAATTTTTTGAGCAATACTCTTTTTACATTCGCGACTGTAAAAATCATTTTACTCAAGGGGGGCAAGGAAGTAAGCTAAACATTCATAAAACTCCACTTTGATACTTTGAAGTTCTCCTGCAACGCTGCTCCATGCAGTAAGGGTTATTCCTTGTTTGAGGCAGTCTTTACGCCCATTTTTGAGCGAAATGTCACTGTGGAATATTTATGTAAAATCTTCATTTTCAAAGTATTATCCCAGCATTGTTGATTACTTTTCTTTTTAAAAAAGTACAATATCCGTCTATATTTTATACCTATTACCGGATAGTCTCGTAATCATGGCTTTAGTAAAACCACTTCGCGGATTCACGCCCAAGGTCGGTCAGCATTGTTTTTTGGCCGAAACGGCCGTGCTCATAGGCGACGTTACCGTTGGCGACGATTG
>JAISBU010000001.1 GCA_031266015.1 Prevotellaceae bacterium
TAGAGCGTGGGGTCTTCGTCAACCACCGGCATGGGCTGCTTGTAGGCAAACGAGGAGGTAATGAATACCGTCCCGGCCTTGCCGCCGGCGTAGTATTCTTCGCTGTATTCTTTGTCCGGCTTGGCGTTGCTATCATTAGGCTGGTCTTTTTCGCAGGCCGCCAAGCAAGCTGCACATGTAACAGCCAGCATCAGCTGAGCACGTTGTTTCATTTTCATATTCCTTTTTTCTTAAATGGAAACGTTCTGCAAGCGTAATGACACGCTTGCAGAACATCTCGCGTTGTTACTATTTATTTTTATTTGTTTACTTGTCGCGTACAACTTCGTAAAAAGACTTTCCTCCTTCGCCAATGGCAGCAATCTTGTTGATACAGTCTGTAATCTTTGCTTTGATATTACTGTCCAGCTGAGCGTTTTTGCTTGCCACGTAAGCGCTCAAAGAATTTGTTTTTGGAGCATTGAGGTCAAGTCCTCCGTAGTAGGCGTTCTTAATGCTGATGATATTGTTCTGGTAATCATCAAGCGAGTGCCAGCTGTACCACGATTCCACCTCCTCTACCTTTTTGGTTTCATAGGGCGATGCAATTTTTGTTTCGCCTACTTCGCCGGCAATGTCGGCGGCGCCGTCGGAGATTTCAGCCAGAGCAGCAGCAAAGTTTCCGTTGTATTTGCCGGTGGCGTTTTTCATCTTGTTGCCAAAATCTTGATAGGTGGCGTTGTCATTAAAGGCGTTCACCACTGCGGAATTTGCCTCGAAGGCGCTTTTGATAGCAGTCGACACATTATTTTCTCCTGCCCATGCCACGTATGCCAATGCGCAGTCCCATATCAATGCGTCGGTAGCGGCGGTGAGGTATTTTACTTCGGCGCCGGTCAAGCTGGGGCGGGCGTGTCCGTCGCGGAACAGGAGGTATTCGGTGGTGTGGAACCCGATAACTTCGGCGTCGAGCTCCCATGCACTTTCTCCGGTAAGCCCGCTGGCGTCATTGTTCAATACGTTGTCAATCTCACCTCTTTCCAGCGGCCACGAGTCAATGTGCGCGTCAATGTCGAAAGCGTCTTCGCCTACAGGTCCAAAGAGGAACGCCTCGCTCTTTTCCCAAAAAATTCGTGCAGTCATCCATGCGTCAGCTGCTTTTCCAATGTTTGCTGTTGTCGCGTCCGTTTTCAGCGCTTCGTTGGCGGTGCGCATGTCAAGCGCTGCCTCGGCCAGCGATTTGTAGGTGGGGATTACCACATCGTCCACATATCCGGCGAGAATGGTTTTACATTGGTCGTCGCTTGGCGATTCATCGCTGATAAGCGTACTCACTTGTTTAAAATATGCTTCCAGTTCGCTACAAGCATCCACAGCTGCAGCTACTCGAATAGCATCAGTAGTTTCGTCTGCGTTCTTGTCTTTTTCGCAAGAAGCAAAAACTATTGGCAGCGCTACGGCCGCCAAAAGTAAGGTTCTGAAAAGTTTTTTCATAATTATAATTGTTAATTGTTAATTGAAGAAACCGGAATAGCTGATGCCCAGCGAAATAGCAGGCTCGTTGTTGTACGGCGCAGCCAACTTGCCGAAACTGTACTCTGCCTTGATAACGACCTCCTTCAGGGGGAAGTAGTTCAGCCCTCCGCGGAGGATAGTCCGTGTGCACCACGCCTTGTCGGTAATCCCCTCCGCCGTGCGGTACATCGAATCGTAAAAGCCGTAGTGGGCATACGCGTACAGCTTGGCCTCCCTGCTGCTGCTGCGGCTGAAGAGCGACAGCACATCGTAGCCCGCCTCCACGTACCAGCTCAGCGCGTCGGAGGCCACGTCGGTGCGCGGCGAAGGGCTTGCCGACGGCAGGCGCTTGTTTACTATCGAAATATCGTACGATCCGCCCAGGTTGCCGTAAATAAAGCTGGCGCGGGCTAATACGTTATGGTCGTCGTACACCGCATCGAGCGCGCCGAGAGCAACAATACCCTTTACGCGGCGCGCGGCGTAGCGCTCGGGCTTCAGGCTGTTGGCGGCGCTGTAGCCGTAGTAGCCGCTTAATCCCCACCGCAGCCCTTTCACGGAGTAGTTGTCAAGGCGTAACGCGCCGGCGTAGGCGTTGGCAATTTTGAACTCGTAGGGCGAGGTGGCGCCGTCGGCAATCCAGCCGGCATCGCTAAACCGCTCGGCATCCAATCCGGCAATAAACAGGGCTTCGTAGCGCCACGCGCCCGCGCGTCCCCAAAAGCTCACGCCTGTTTCGTGCCACGTGCAGGGCAGTATCGCCGATTCTTCTTCGGGGCGCAGCACCGAAAAAAATTCAACGGGCGTATGGTGCTGGTTGGTCAGCCCCACCGGCACAATGATGTGCCCCATGCGCAGGTTGGCGTAGGGGGCAAACGTTTTTTCTATCCAGAACTGCTCAATGGCCACCTCGCCGCCTTTTTCTATTTCGGTTTCGTATTCTCCGGCTTCGGTTTTTTCTATTTCGTAAGCTGCGCCGGCGCCGCCGTGCTCAAATTCAACCTCCGTCGCCATTCTCCATCCGCGCCCGAAATCATATCCCAAGTAAAAAACCACGTGCGGCAAGTCCATCCGCCCATGCGCTTCGCCTGCGTGGCTGGCGGGGTAGGCGTAGCGCGAAGGGCTGTCGCTGTAAAGCATGCGCTGCATCACAGCTTCGCCGTAGCCGCCGATTTGCAGGCGCGAGGCAACCCTGCTCCACTGCGAAGCCGTTGTAGCCGCAGGCGGGGCATTGCCTGCAGGTATCGTATCCTGGGCGGCGGAAGAAAGCGTGTATATTAGAAAGATTATAAAAAAGAGCAGGCGATTTTTCATATCAACTTCTTTTACATCAATTTCAGGATTCAAAATTATGAGTATTCTACCTGAGTGGCAATACCTATTTATTGGGATAATTGTCGGGCAACTTCTGCATAAAATCGCCGTAAAACAAGAGAGGAGTGAATGATGGCTAGCTATATTTATACTGTTTAAAACCCTTTACAACGGCAATTAAAAAAACGGCTTGTAATTGACCGACTTTTGCTATATTTGCATACTGCAAATGGCTTTTTTACCCAAAATGTCTAACGACCTTTTATACCAAATAGCGCTCACGCTGGTTCCCGGCGTGGGAAGCATTACTGCCAAAAAGCTAATTGCTTACTGCGGAAGCGCCCAGGCAGCGCTGAAATCCGACAAGCTACAGCTGCAAAAAGTTCCGGATGTAGGACAGGTTACAGCACAGTCTATCTCTACCTCCGATGCACTAATGCATGCGGAAGAGGAGATGGAGTTCATGGAAAAAAACAACATCCGTGCGCTTTTCTACCTGGATAAAAATTATCCCGAAAGATTACGCAACTGCGAGGATAGCCCTATTGTCCTTTACGTAAAAGGAAATACCGATCTGAATCAACAGAAAATTATCAGCGTAGTAGGCACTCGCCAGGCAACAGTACGTGGAGTGCAGCATTGCGAAAATCTGATGCGGGACTTCTCGGAGTCTGGATACAAACCTCTGGTTATTAGCGGATTGGCATTTGGTATTGATGTTGCAGCACACAAGGCTGCCTTAAAGTATGGATTGCCAACTGTTGCTGCACTGGGGCATGGACTCCAAAAAGTGTATCCACCCGAGCATAGTGGCATAGCGAACGAAATGCTGCAAGCAGGAGGTGCGCTGCTGACTGATTTTACCTCGCAGCACAAGATGGATCCTGCCAACTTTGTTCGCCGCAATCGCATTATAGCAGGCATGGCGGATTGCACTATTGTGGTAGAATCTGCAGAACAAGGCGGCTCCCTTATTACGGCTAATCTTGCATTTGACTACGCTCGTGATGTTATGGCCTACCCCGGACGTGTTGGCGATAAAATTTCTGCCGGATGTCTTAAACTCATCAAAACAAACAAAGCGGCGCTCATAGAAGGCGCAGCCGATGTAGCCTACAACCTGGGCTGGGATATTCCTAAGAAGCAAGGCAAACAGCTGCCTCTTTTCACTGCCCCACTCTCTCTTGATGAACAAAAGCTGGTAGATTTACTCTCTGGTGTAGAATCAGAAAGTATTGATATCATTTGCCGCAACACCGGTTTATCAATGCCAACGGCATCGGCAAGTTTGCTTAACCTGGAGTTCAACGGACTGATAAAAACGTTGCCGGGCAAGAGGTATATGCTATTGAAAAAATAGAGTTCAAAATAAAACGCCCCACTAAGCTATCTCAGTAGGGCGCTCTATGTTATATGTTTTCCTTATCCAACTTCTTCGCAGGAACTCCATTTTTATCTCCAAATCGCTAATTCGGCAAATCAGGTTCAAGAAACCTTAAAATTATTGATTACAAAACATTTATTTTCTATTCGCATACTCATTCCTCAACCAATACTCAAAAATCGGATCTTGCAGCACCAGCTGTTTATTTGGAAGTATATCTATCAAATCCTTATCAAGTGTGCTTTGGCGCAGGTTCTTGATGTTGGCAGAGGCTCCCAAATTGTACTTTTGCAAAACCACTCTCGATGAAAAGGCGCTCTCGCCGTTGGCAATGGCTAGCAAGAAATTTACCTGTCGCGGCGTAAGAGAATCTACAATATTGGAAAACAAAAGGCTCAGCTGCGCTACAAGTGCTGTCATAGCATCATTTACCACCTGCCTAGTGCAGACCTTCTCGGTACGCAACCACACCTGCTGGCTCAGCTGCTGCACGTAGTAGGAGTGGCACTGCACCAAGTCGGCAATGGCGCCGCTTAGCTCCGGCGATATTTGCTTACCGGCGCTACGAAAGCGTTCCACTATGAACTTAATCCAATCCTGCCGTGCTATTTTTTGCAGAAAAAGTATGTCGCCAAACTTGTAAAACGGCATGCTGTAGCCGGTAAAAATATGCATAAGCATATGACGTTTGCTGCCATACAAGCAGTAGCACACCTTGTTGTGCTGCTGCCAGTGTGCCCTCAACTTTTGCTGAAATCCAAGCGAATCCTCAAAATCACTAATATTTTGAAATTCATCTATACACATCACCACCCTTTTTTTCTTGTCCTTGGACAACTTCTGTGGCAGATCCAAAATTTCATCAAATGAGTAGTCCTTATCCTTAAAATCGACCCCAAACGACAGCTCATAAGCCTGCGCGCCATCCGACATGGTCACTTTGGGAGCCCACCGCCCCAGGTACTTTTTAACCCCCGCAACAAATTCACCCCATGAGGTATGTGTCGCCTTTAGCACGGCAGCAGCGTAGGTAGCGTAAAATTGCTCCAGCGAACGGCAGTTAAATATATCAACATGGCAAACAATAATGCTGTTGTCTTCCTTTGCAAGTAGCTCCGTAGCCTTACCCACCAGTGAGGTTTTTCCCCAACGGCGAGGAGAAATAATAATAGTATTTACCAATCCGCTGAAGTTCTGCATTAAGTGTCGACACTCCTGCTCTCTATCGGTAAAATCCTTGCTATCGGCTACACGACCATAAACAAAAGGTATCTTTTTCATCGCTTTATATAATTTACGTGCAAATGTAATCAAATTATTACAAATAAAATGATTTGAAATAAATCTATTTCAAATCATTTTATTTCATTTATTGATTATCAATATTTTAAGTCAAAGAAAAAATAACTATCCTATCAATAAGCTGGCGGTTTATAACCGGATAAAAGAGCAAGGACTTTAAGAGCAAAGACAAATTAGAATAAAAATTGTCTTTGCTCTTAAAGTCCTTGCTCTTTCGTTCTTCTTGAGATTGACTTCGATTCGCTTGCAATGATGATAGGCGGCGCTCCTACAAGGCTGCAAAGTTCAGCTCTTGCAACATGCCTGTCATAATTTGGGTCATCTTCTTTTCGGCCATTGCACCTACTTTTTGTACCTCCTCATGGCTTACGTTCATTGCAATATCATCGCCGCCAAGGTCGGTAATAATTGACATGGCAAATACAGGAATGCCCATGTGGCGTGCAACAATAACCTCAGGAACGGTGCTCATACCCACGGCATCGCCACCAATGCGCTGGAAGTAGCCATACTCTTTCGGCGTTTCAAAGGTTGGCCCGGTTGTTCCAACGTAGCAACCTTTTTGCACCTTTATGCCCAACTTACCGGCAACGCCTTCGCATAGCGCAATCATTTTCTTGTTGTATGGCTCACTCATATCCGGAAAACGAGGGCCTAATTCTGCGATATTTTTACCAATAAGCGGGTTGGGCAAGCAGTTGATGTGGTCGTTGATAATCATCAAATCTCCTACCGAAAATGCCTTGTTCATACCGCCGCTAGCGTTGGAAACAAACAAACACTTGATATTTAAAAACTTCATTACACGAACAGGGAATGTAACCTGCCCCATGTCGTATCCTTCGTAGAAATGGAAACGACCTTGCATAGCCACAACTTTCTTGCCACCCAGCACACCAAAAATAAGGCGGCCGCTATGTCCCTCAACAGTAGACAAAGGGAAGTTAGGAATATCCTGATACTCAAGGATTTGCTGTTGTTCAATGCTATGCACCAAGCCACCCAGGCCTGTTCCAAGAATGATACCCACTTCGGGCTCAATGGTTACTTTTGACTTAACAAAAGATGCTGATTTTTTTATTTTCTCTAACATACTGAATGGTTTTTTGAGAGAATTCCTTCTCTCCGTTATTTAAAAAATTTACCTGTATCGGGATGTAGTAAATTCGCTCCTTAACCTCTGCGGGCAAGCTACTATCGGCTAAACGAGCGGCATCCTTTTCTGTTGTAAACAACACGCCATCGGGCATGCCCTGAACTTTCTTTGCAATGGCGTCCAACTCTTGCTTGCTGAAGTTGTGATGATCCGCAAAGCGGAAGGTATGCGCCAGCGTATATGTCTTTTTTACGTAGTCGAAAAATGGCTGTGGCTTAGCAATACCTGCCAACGCCAGCACGCTGCCAGACTTGGGAATATCCTTCAAAGGCTCATTGCTGCTAAGCTGTAGCGGAGTGCCGTAAGTATAGGCCGTAAAAAATAGCCACTGACAGGGCTTCAACCTCAGCTCTTTTTTCAGCACGCTAAGGTCAATCGGCGTAATATTTTCCGGACATTTTGTAACCATCACCATGTCGGCATGTGTGTACCTGCTTGGAATATCACGCAGCGTACCCCACGGCAGCATGTGATCCTGCGTTACTATTTTATCACAGGTAGTAAGTAAAATCGTCATCCCCGGCTTTACCTGACGGTGCTGCATGGCATCATCAAGAATTACCACCTGCACATCAGCGTAATCTTTTTTTATACGCTTAATACCTTCTACCCTACTCTTACATACTGCCACTATCGCATCAGGAAACTGTCTTTTTACCTGGCAAGGTTCATCGCCAACCATTTGCGCCGTGCTGTCCTTATCAGCATACAAAAAGCCCTTGCTCCTACGCTTATATCCCAATGACAGCGCCGCAAATTTGATACCTTCCTTCTGAAAAAGCCGGATCAGCATTTCGGTGTGAGGCGTTTTTCCTGTACCCCCTACCGCTAAATTGCCCACACATATAACCGGAAAATCAAACTCCGTAGACTTGAGTATTCCACTATTATACAAACAATGGCGTATGCTTACCACTATCCAAAATATGCCGGCCAATAAGCGTTTTATCATAGAAAACAAAGATTCCGATTTCAAACTTGTTGTGGAATAATCTTTGTGACAACTGCAAAGATAACCATTTTTCAATCTCAAAACCGGAATCTTGGCTCAGCATGTAAATATTTTATTCTACCTCCAATACGAATGGCAGGCGAGCCTGCACCGTGCCGTGCTGCTTACGCAACCCAGCCAAAGGCTCCATGTCCCACACATCAAGTTTGTTAGCGTTCATGACTTTAACGCCGGTTTCGCCAAGCAGCTCAAAAATAGCGGCGAATTGATCTTTCTTTTTAGGATACTCAACCACCTTATAATCCATTACACCGGAGATATTTGCAGCCTTGGCAATAGCCTCATTCAATCCGCCGAACTCATCAATCAACCTGATATTTTTTGCATCTACGCCGCTCCAAACACGACCTTGTCCTATGTTATCAACCTGTGTAACAGACATTTTCCTGCCGTCTGACACGTGCTTTGTAAAAGTACCGTATACGTTTTCTACAGATTTTTGTATGACGCTTCTCTCTGTATTCGATAGCGGACGGAACATGTTACCCATGTCCGAATGGTCGTTAGTTTTAGCCACGTCTACGGTAATACCCAGCTTTTCCTTAGCGCCTTTTTGTACGTTGAATACTACGCCCAACACTCCAATGGAACCTGTAATAGTAGTTGGATTAGCCACAATGGCCGAGGCCGGAGCCGCAATATAGTAGCCGCCCGAAGCCGCTACATCGCCCATGGATACTACGACAGGCTTAATCTGGTTAATCAAATCTACCTCGCGCCAGATAATTTCCGATGCCAATGCGCTACCACCGGGTGAGTTCACACGCAGCACAACTGCCTTTACCGTAGAGTCTTTGCGAATAGCGCGTAGCTCGTCAGCCAACGTATTTCCAACAATGCCGTTCTTACCCTCATCAGAGATTTCGCCCAAGGCATACACCACAGCTATTTTTTCCTTAGCCTTGGGATTACTTTCCGTCAGGTATTTTCTGTATTTATCCAATGACACAAAGCGAGGTTCATCGGTTGCCTTTAGCAGCGACAGCTCTGCAAGTTCGGTCAACACCTGATCTTTGTATCTGGTAGCATCTACAAAGTTGTACTGTACCGCATCCTTTGATTCTGTAATTGAGAGCTTTGAGGCCAAGTCATTCAGCATTGCACGTGAAATGTTACGCGACTGCGAAATTCCTGTAATCATGTGGCTCCAAATAGAGCCAACGTAGGTGTTGATTTGCTCACGATTCTCAGGGCTCATTTTATCGTACATGAACGGCTCTACAGCGCTCTTGAATTTTCCATGCCGGATGATTTGTGCATCAATGCCCAGCTTGTCCAAAGCTCCCTTGTAGAACATCACAGAGCCCGCCAAGCCTTTAAAGTCTACGCCTCCTTCGGGATTCACATAAATCTTATCTGCCAAAGAAGAAAGGTAGTAGGCTTTTTGGCTGTAAACATCACCGTAGGCAACAATAAACTTTCCTGAATTTTTGAACTTCAGCAGCGCGTTGCGAATTTCCTCAATGCTGGCCAAACCACCCATTACCGTAGTTGCATCAATGTAAATACCGGCAATTTTATCATCCGCTTCGGCATGCTCTATGCTTTTTAGTATATCATTCAAACCCAGCTTGTTATCTGTGCTAAAACTCAATCCGCTGAAGCGATCGAGCAGATTATCAGAAGAGCGATCTACAATTTCCTTATCCAACTTCAGCTCCAGAATAGAGCTGCTTTTCAAAGGTTTTGGCATCTTTTCGCCGCCAATAATGGCCGACACCATCACTCCAACAAACAAAACGGCGCTCACCAACGAGAGAACACCCATGGCAACAAACGAGCCTATAGCAGCTGCCAGTACCGATTTTAAAAATTTCATGACGTTACACTTTTTATTATGCTACACTAAACCTATTTCAGCATTATTTTTTTGGTTCAAAATAACTTTAGAGGATATTTTCTAAAAAATTTGAGTAAAGTTAGGTATAAATTTTTGTTTCCGTGGTGGTATCTAAAATTCGCACTCTATAATTTAAATTTATGTGCAGGTAAAAATTTATGCTTATGAATACCACGAAACTTTGCCAACCGGACTTTACACAGCCTCCACTTGCTTCATGTCAAAGTAAAAAGTCGCAGAATTACGCGAAACTTCTGCTCCGAAATTCGGGAACGAATAATATACTTGTTTTCCATTGTCCAACAATAATTTACAAAGATATTAAATCTTTTAAATTATCTCAACCAAAATTAAATGGTCAAAAATTTGGGTTTAACCAAAAAAAGTGCATACCTTTGTGATGTCGGGCCTGCGTAGCCGGGCGCGTACAGGGGGGTAAGCAAGTTCGCTTGTTTACCCCCCCTGTCAGCTCTAGGGCCTTACAAATCGCCTGTTCAAAGTTACCTCAGTATTTCTAAAGAGTGCAACAATTTCTCTAAATTTGTACCTATCTATTTATAATTCCCATCCGCTATGAAACCTCTTTTTCTTTGCTACGACCGCTGTTCTACCTGCCAAAAAGCAAAAAAGTGGCTGGAAAAAAACGGTGTTGAAGTAGTACAGCGTTCTATTACCGATCAGCGACCAACCGTTGCCGAATTACAACTGTGGGTGAAACTCAGCGGGTTACCCATCAATAAGTTCTTCAACACCTCAGGTATGCTATACCGGGAGCAAAATATGAGCGAAAAGATAAAAACACTACCGGAGGCCGAACTTCTAAAAATACTGGCCTCTAACGGTATGATGGTAAAACGTCCGTTGGTAATAGGTAAGGATTTTGTTTTGTTGGGATTTAAAGAGGATAAGTGGACAAGCATTTTGGGAAAATAAAGAAGGCGGAATTAAAATTCCGCCTTCTTTATTTCAAAGATAGAAAATTACCTTTTTCCGTATTGTTTCTCGTAGTACTTGGCATAATCACCGCTTACCACATTGCTAAGCCACTGATCATTAGCGAGATACCAATCTACTGTTTTTTCCAAACCTTGCTCAAAGGTTACCGATGGCATCCAGCCCAGCTCCCGCTGAATTTTTGAAGCGTCAATTGCGTAGCGCAAATCGTGCCCCGCACGGTCGGTTACGTAAGTAATTTGTTTGGCCGACGCTCCCTCCGAACGCCCTAGCTTCTTGTCCATCAGCGCACACAATAATTTTATAAGCGCAATGTTTGTCCACTCGCTGTGTCCGCCAATGTTGTAAGTTTCGCCATCTTTTCCTTTGTGAAAAATAAGGTCAATGGCAGCCGCGTGGTCCTCTACGTAAAGCCAATCACGTACGTTTTCTCCCTTACCATAAATAGGTATTGGTTTGCCTGTTTTTAGGTTGTTTATCGCCAACGGAATCAGCTTCTCCGGAAAGTGATTCGGTCCATAGTTGTTGGAGCAATTCGATATAACAACCGGTAATCCATAGGTATCATGATAAGCGCGCACCATATGGTCTGAACTGGCCTTAGAGGCTGAATAGGGGCTGTGCGGATCGTACTTTGTTTCCTCCGTAAAATACCCTGTTTCGCCTAGCGAACCATAAACCTCATCGGTTGAAATATGGTAAAAACGCTTGTCGGCAAAGTTATCCTTCCATGCGTGACGAGCGGCGTTAAGCAGCGTTACCGTTCCTACAATATTCGTGCGAATAAACTCCATTGGGTTAGCAATGGAGCGGTCAACATGCGATTCTGCAGCCAGGTGCATTACTCCGTCTATTTTGTGTCCGGCAAATACTTTTTCCAGTAGCCCGGCATCGCAAATATCTCCTTTTACAAACTTGTAGCTGGGCGCATCTTTCACATCAACCAGGTTTTCCAAGTTTCCTGCATACGTCAACTTGTCATAGTTAACAATATGATAATCAGGGTGTTTTCTCATCATGCGACGCACCACGTGAGAGCCAATAAAGCCGGCGCCTCCAGTTATCAGAATATTTCTCTTCGCCATTTTTTACCTCATTAATTTTTGCTGCCATTTCCATGCGGAGGCTAATGTATCCTCTATGGTTTCAACAGCTTTCCACCCCAGTTCCCTGTTCGCAAAATCAGGATTAGCCCAAACTTGCTCAATATCGCCCGCACGGCGACCAACAATTTCATGGTTGAGCTTCACGCCTGTAACTTTTTCAAACGTTTTTACAACTTCCAACACAGAAAGTCCTCTGCCTGTACCAAGATTAAAAACCTCGACCGGTTTTTTACTCTTGTTTTCAAGCAAGCGTTTAACCGCTATAACGTGCGCTTTTGCCAAATCTACAACGTTAATGTAATCACGAATACATGAGCCGTCCGGAGTGTTGTAATCGTTGCCGAATACGCTCAACTTAGCACGAATTCCGGCAGCGGTTTGTGTTACAAAGGGTATTAAGTTTTGTGGAACTCCCAGCGGTAATTCTCCAATTTCGGCGCTTGGATGCGCGCCAATTGGGTTGAAGTAGCGTAGCAGTGATGCTTTCACTTTGGCGCCGGATTTCACCGCGTCAACTATCATATCTTCGCAAATCTGCTTGGTATTCCCGTAAGGAGATTCCGCCGGTTTACGAGGCGCCCGTTCGCTTACAGGCAGCTCATCGGGCTGCCCGTATACGGTGCACGATGATGAAAACACAATGTTATCCACTCCGTGCTTTTGCATTACCTCCAGCACATTTATAAGCGACATCAGGTTGTTTCGATAGTACTTCAGGGGTTTTGCAACAGACTCTCCTACCGCTTTGCTCGCAGCAAAATGTATAACGGCGGCAATATCTTTGTGCTTTATAAACACGCCATCAAGTCCGGCATAGTCGGTGCAATCGAGCTGCTCAAACTCCGGAATAATTCCCGTGATTTTTTCTATTCCCTTCAATACCGAAGTCGCAGAGTTGGACAAGTCGTCCACAATTACAACATCATATCCTGATTGCTGCAGCTCAACTACGGTATGCGATCCAATATAACCCGCTCCTCCGGTAACCAGTATTTTTTGCATGTAATGTCGGCTTTTATTTAATGATGCTTCGTCATTATTTGCGGGATAACACTTTGATTATCAATATGTTATCTCGCCTATTTATAATGACGAATGTTATCTAGAAATACTTTTCCTCTTTTCCTGTAATGCTGCTCAAAAGGTTGTTTGCCAAGCGGCTGGCGCCAATTCTAAACATTTCAGAATTCAACCACTCTGCGCCCAATATGTGTTTTACAATTGTGTAGTACAATACCGCATCTGCTGTAGTAACCACACCTCCGGCAGGTTTAAAGCCCACTTTCTTGCCCGTTTTTTCGTAGAAATCCTTTATCGCCTGGCACATTACAACCGCGGCTTCCGGCGTTGCAGCAGGTTCCATTTTTCCGGTAGAGGTTTTGATGAAATCTGCTCCGGCCTCCATGCTCATGATGCTGGCGATACGAATTTTGGTAGAATCTTTCAACGCCCCGGTTTCCAAAATTACCTTGAGATGTATTTCTTCCAACGCATCTTTTATTTGAGCAACTTCGTCGAAAGTTGCCTGGTAGTCGCCATCCAAAAAGCGACCGAGTGAGATGACAATATCAATTTCATCTGCCCCGTGCTCAGCCGCCATCAAACACTCCTCAATCTTAACGTCTATGTAAGTTTGCGATGAGGGGAACCCTGCTCCTACAGCAGCAATTTTCACTTCCTTAACCTTAAGCGCTTGGCGCACAGCATTTACCAATGCCGGATAAACACAAATAGCCGCAACGTTAGGTATACTGGGATAGCTGGATGAGAAGCGGTTTACCGTTTCCGCAAATTGACGACCGCGCTCCAACGTATCGGTAGCATTCAGCGTGGTGTAGTCAACGCAGCTAAGGCACTTTTTGTACACCTCTACGTTATTATTCTTTTCGGTTTCGCCCTTAATAGCTTGCAGCAAAGCAGCAACGCTTGCTTCTTCAACGTCCATTTTGTAGGTTTCAAATAGATTTTCCATATTGTTTTTCTTAAAGTTTTTATTTCCAAATATAGCTGAATATTTTATTCTTTATTTTTTGAGTCCATCCAAATCGTTACAGGGCCATCATTCAACAAAGATACTTTCATATCTACGCCAAACTCTCCTGTCCCAACTGATTTCCCCAAAGCTTGCTCAACCAAGCTTATGAATCTCTCGTACAAAGGAATCGCTACATGCGGTTTGGCTGCCCGTATGTACGAGGGTCTGTTTCCTTTTTTGGTCTGCGCATGTAAGGTAAATTGACTTACTATCAATATCTCTCCATTTACGTCTTTTACAGAGAGATTCATCACGTCCGCCGCATCGCTAAAAACGCGCAAGCTTGTTAATTTTGTTGCTGTATACAACAAATCCTCCTCCGCATCGGCCTCCTCAAATCCAACAAGTACCAACAAGCCTTTGCCAATGCTTGATTTTTCTTTCCCGTCAATCGAAACAGAGGCGCTCGAAACCCGCTGTACCAGTATCCTCATATGTTTTTTGTCAACAAAAAAGTTGAGAATTACAAATTTATGAAATAAAAGTGAAATAAAAGCAATTTTGTCAGCCAAAACTTGTTTTTTTGAGCTATCTTTGTGACTTTAAAACTTGATATTTTTTTAACTATTTAGAAAAAGAATGCTGATACAAGAGAATTTGCCACATAAGGTGGCGGACATGAAGTTGGCCGATTGGGGTCGTAAGGAGATTGAAGTAGCAGAAAAAGAAATGCCGGGGCTGATGGCCTTGCGCCATAAGTATGGCAAGCAAAAACCGCTGAAGGATGTGCGTATTATGGGCTCGCTGCACATGACCGTACAGACGGCTGTACTTATTGAAACGCTTGTAGCGCTGGGCGCCAATGTACGGTGGTGCAGCTGCAATATTTTCTCAACGCAAGATCAGGCCGCAGCCGCTATTGCTGCCGCAGGCGTTCCGGTATTTGCGTGGAAGGGTGAAACTTTGGAAGAATACTGGTGGTGTACGGCTATGGCTCTATCATTCGCAGAAGGCAAGGGGCCACAGCTGATCGTTGACGATGGCGGAGATGCTACTCTCCTGATACACAAGGGTTTTATGGCCGAAAAGGAGGCCAAAACCTTGGACTATACACCGGGATCTTACGAGGAAAGCGTAATCCTAATGTTGTTGAAAGATCTGCTAAAGGAAGATAGTAAAAAATGGCATCGCACCGTACCTGAGTGGAAGGGAGTGAGCGAAGAAACAACAACCGGCGTACACCGCCTGTACCAAATGATGGAGCGTGGTGAGCTTTTGGTTCCGGCCATCAACGTAAACGACTCTGTAACCAAAAGCAAGTTCGACAACTTGTATGGTTGTCGTGAGTCTTTAGCTGACGGAATTAAGCGCGCAACTGACGTAATGATTGCAGGAAAGGTTGTGGTGGTTTGTGGTTACGGCGATGTGGGCAAGGGCTGTGCAAAGAGTATGCGCAGCTACGGAGCCCGTGTAATTGTTGCCGAAATCGATCCTATTTGCGCTCTACAAGCGGCCATGGAAGGATTTGAGGTAAAACCGGTTGAGGACGTGTTGAACGAGGGTAATATTTACGTCACCACCACAGGAAACCGTGATATTATTACCTTGGAACACATGAAAAAAATGAAAGATCAGGCGATAGTGTGCAACATTGGTCACTTTGATAACGAAATTCAGGTAGATCGCCTCAATGCAGAAAAAGGCGTGCAAAAGGTAAACATAAAGCCCCAGGTTGACAAGTATATTTTCCCTGACGGAAAGGCCATCTTCTTGCTGGCAGAAGGCCGGTTGGTGAACTTAGGTTGTGCAACAGGTCACCCGTCATTTGTGATGAGCAATTCGTTTACCAACCAAACTTTGGCGCAGATAGACTTGTGGCAGAACCAAGACCGAGCCGTGGGTGTGTACATGTTGCCAAAACTTTTGGATGAAGAAGTTGCACGCTTGCACTTGGAGCAAATTGGTGTAAAGTTGACCAAACTCTCGCAAAGGCAAGCCGACTATATTGGCGTAAAAGTAGAGGGCCCATACAAGCCGGAGCACTACCGGTATTAGTAAATAGTTGAGTGTTGAATTTTGAAGGTTGCACTTCGGCGTATTTCATTTTTAACTTTTAATTCTTAACTTTCAATTTGGGATGAGTGGCATTGGCCAAGTAAAGCAAAATCTCACAGAAGCTGCGCAGGTGCTCAACGCCTTTGTCGGCAATGATAAAAATATAGCGGCCATTGTCACTGCCGCATACCTTATGTCCGCCGCTTTGAAGGAGGGACATAAGATTATTTCATGCGGAAACGGCGGATCTATGTGTGACGCCATGCACTTTGCCGAAGAGCTGACAGGCCGTTACCGCAACGACCGTCGCTCTCTTGCCGCCGTTGCTATCAGCGACCCTTCGTACATTACCTGCACTGCTAACGACTATGGTTTCGACCACGTTTTTTCACGCTATGTTGATGGATTCGGTCAAAAAGGAGATGTGCTGCTGACCATTAGCACCAGCGGCAACTCGGCCAACGTGCTAAAAGCCGCAGAGACCGCCATGCGCAAAGGTATGCGGGTAGTTGCGCTTGTTGGAAAAACCGGAGGCTTGCTGGCCGATTTATGTGATGTAAATATTTGCGTCGCTCATCACGGCTATGCAGACAGGGTGCAGGAGGTTCACATAAAAATTATTCACACGCTCATTCAACTCATAGAGCAAAGACTAAATCTAGAACGAAACTAAATTAAACTAAACCGATGAAATTATTTTCCATGAAAATGCTTGTCGTTGCCGGACTGGCAGTAGTAGCAGGAGCGTTTATTAGCTCGTGTAAAGACGACCCCAACTGGCAGCCGACTTGGGCTGCTCCTGTGGTAAAAGAAATTACGCTTACAGTAAAAGACTTCATGACGGAAGGAGCAGGGTCGGATGCGTTAGATAACGTTACAGCATACTGGGAGGAATTTGTGGAGTGGGAAACCGGTACCCCCAAAGGTACCAACGATGCAATCGACTCTATGGCCTATGCCGTTTTGACAGACACCACAAGTGCATATGCGCATTACGTAGACTATACGGTCTCCGACGGTACTCCCCAACTTTCAGATTCGGCCAGAAAAGAGTTGGATAAAAATGGTGTTACTTCCGATCAGATGGACAGTATTAACGTCTTTTTGGAGCAATACTTCAACAGCAAGATAAAACAAGGTGTAAACCCAAAGCGCGTGCAGGCAAAAGCCGAACCCGTGCCCACTTCAAATAATGCATCGGGTAGTTTGGCTATCGGCTATTTATTGAGTGGCCTGATTGACCCTACTAATATTTTTGCAACAGTAGGAAACTTGCTGGCGGTTATGCCGCAAAAATATCAAGATTCGCTGAATATGGAGCTGGATCACATCCTGGCAAAATTTGACCTGAAAGATACGATTGCCTTAACGCTGAAAAGCTATGCTAAAGATGCGAGTAGCGTTAAAAGCATAAGCATTACTATGGATGTGAAGAATACCATGCCTATTCAGGCAAAATTACAGGCTGTGTTTACTGACGCCAACAATGATTCCATTCATAATATTTTCGACGAAAGTAAAAATAATATTGCAGGAGACGCCAGCAAGACCATTTCCTTTTCACTGGATAACCCCGCGCAGCTGGAAAAAGTATTTAATGACACCAAATACGTGAGCCTAAAAACCAGCTTAGCAAAAGACAAACCCCTTGACGCTAAGGCTATTCGCGAACTTCCGGATAAGGGCATTACTTTCAACTTACGCGTAAAAATACAGGCGCAAATGGATAAATTTTTGGATTTTTAATCACACACCTTCAATAATTGATTTCGATGAAAAATACAGCAAAATGCATCTGTTTACTCATGCTCCTGTTAGTTGGCGCAAGAGCGCAGGCGCAAGCCGATATTACCCTGTACCACATGCAGGACTTGCCGCTCAACAACCGGCTCAACCCCGCCTTTCAGCCCAAAAACGGCAGCATATACATTGCCATTCCGGCCATTCCGCTTCTTTTTGCCCCCACCAGCATTGATGTTTCCGTTACCGGAAAAAATATTACTTACGGTAACCTGCTTAGCAAAACGCCCAACTACAAATCTATCGTTGACGGCATAGGCAACTACGGTGTGGGACAGTTCAACTTTGGCTACACGCCCATCAGCTTCGGCTTCATGGTAAAGGACATGTACTTTAGCCTCGACGTAAACGTAAAAACACACGTAGAAGGGCGAGTGCCGAAAGACATGGCAAGCTTAATTTACTACGGCAACGGCGACGATAAAACGTTGGGTAAAAAGTTAAGTATGAACGGGTTAGGTGGGACGGGTTACGCCTACGCCGAAATTGCCTTAGGTTTTTCCAAGGAAATTGACCCGCTTAACCTTATTGTAGGTGGCAAGCTGAAATACCTGCAAGGCGGAGCATACGCACAGGCCAACCTCGGCAAGGATTCGTACATTCAGACCGACAAAGACAACTACTACATTACCGTGGGCATTGACCCCGAAATGTATTTGGCTGGCCTACCCGGCAGCGTTCCGTCGGGCGCCGTTGCGTTGGACAGCGTAGCCAATGGGGTAGATTTTGACTTGGGTAGCTACAAGTTCAACACAGGTAACCGTGGTTTTGCCTTCGACATAGGCGGCACGTGGAATGTAGGCAACGTAGTAGACCAACCCTGGGCAAAGAACCTGGACGTATCGGCAAGCCTTATTGATGTAGGGTTTATCAACTGGAAAGGAAATAAAATCGTAAAGGCAAAAGATGCAACTCCCTCCATCACCTTTGAGGGCATGGACATGAACGGCGGCAAAGATTTCGTCAACACGCTAAAGGACTCCATAATGAGCATGACAAAGGTGGAGTCGGCAGGTGACGCCAGCTTTCGCAAGTGGCTTTCGCCTACCCTGTATTTTGGCGCTAACTATCACATTTTCAAATACTTAAATGCAGGCGCGCTCTTTGGCTGTCGTTTTGACACGTACGAAAACCTACCGCTTGTCGCTGCCTCCATCAACACACAAAACCTGGGTGTAAACGCAAGTCTCTCGGCCAGCTACTTCGACAGCAAAGGCAACCTGGGCTTTGGCATACTCTTTGGCCGCAGGGGTTGCCAGTTCCACATTATCACAGACAACATTTTAGCCGCAGTCAGCTACAAAAATGCGCAATCGGTAAACCTGCGCATGGGCATGAACGTTTTGGTGGGCAAAACCAGAGAAAAGCGTAAGGAAATTGCTGCCGCCGACAAACGGCAGGATGCTTACGAGCCTTCTTCGACACAGCCGGGAGAGGCGTTAAATCCCGTACAGCAGGAGGGAACAACCGGCGATAAGGTAGAAGGCAGCAACGCACCGGAAGCTATTACGAACGAGGCTACAACATCAGCAGCGCCAACTCAAGCGGAGTCTAACCGGGAGGATGACAACGAGGATTTATCCTCAATCACAAAAAAAAATGACAATCCGGAACAAAAAGTAACAAAAATACCCATCAAGGACGATGACGAATAGTCAATCCGGGGGTTGCTAAATTTTGGTCTGCTAATGGGTTTGCTTAACACTTTAGAACAAAACGGGAAAAGACATAAGTCTTTCATTTTCACTACGATAGTTCTTACCGTTGTTTGGTGTTTCATATCCGGCGCTTGCAGCAAAAAGGAAAAATGGGAGCCGGAAATTGCCGTATCCGCCGCCAAGTTTAACGTTGATCCGGGGTTCTTATTGAACATTCAGGACAAGGTAGTAGCGTGCATCGCTGCTCTGCGCGATGATTCTATAAGAAATTCCCAGGTATACGATGCCGTAACAAACGGCCTTTCTGACGCCACAAAAGCACGCTACCCCAACGATTGCCAACAGCAAATCAACAACTACATTCCAAAGTATATCACGGGGAACCTGCAACCCGGAGATGCGCTATCGCTGGTAATATACGTCAGCGAGCGGTTAGAGAATGAGAGTAGCAGCGAGCTGCTCAACCTGTTCTACTACGCGCTGCTTTCCCGTCTGCCAAATATTCTGAAAGAACCTGTTGAGGATTCGCTTTACCACAAGGTTATATCGGTAAAAGAGCGCGTTGGATTTGAGCTGGCGACTCTGATTGACAGTACCAGTGACAACCTCCTATCTATGAGCGCCCGGCTAATTGTAAACAACAAACTGAAGCCGAGCGGAACCTATCAGGTAAGCTTTTTGCAGGATGGTGATATTATTGATCGGCTATTGCCGGACGGTTCCGAAAAAATGCCCAAGGGAAAAAGCATACAAACATTTATGTTTGACCGTCAGCGCATAGAAACCGTATCCAACACAACAGACTTTTGGTTGGAGCTAAAGTCCGACACTTTGCGGTTGACTTTGGATGACCTGCAAAGTTTTCATTTACAAACAGTTAGCATAACGGTGGGGTTGAGATTAAAGTTAAACATGAACGGGAAGCTCTCCGAGGATTGAAAAATGAGGCAAGGTATAAAGCGTATAGCCTACCATATTTTTACGTTGATCATAGCTGTTTTAATGGCTACAACCAAGCTGTGTGCACAGCAAGACCAAACGCTGTATTTCATGCAGGGATTGCCTCTGGTAAGCACGGTAAATCCCGCTTACCAACCCGAACACGGAAGCGTATATGTCGGCTTTCCGGTACTCTCATCTATATACATCAACGCCGGAACCAGCATTAAAGGAGTCTCGTACAACTCCGTAAGCAAGGGTAGTCCGGACTTGTCCAAAATTGTTAATAGCTCCGGCAGCTACGAGAGCGCCGGATTCAACTTTACCGCTAACATTTTCAATTTCGGCTACCTGTACAAGGATATGTACTTCACTTTGGATATGAGCGTAAAAGCCAATGCGGACGCTCGTGCGCCAAAGGATGTACTTAAGCTGGCGTGGTATGGTAACGCTCCTACCATTGGTCAACCAACATCGCTAAGCGGCTTAGGCTCAAAAGCGGATACCTACCTGGAGGTTGCATTGGGTTTTTCAAAGGAAGTAGTGAGAGATAAGATCCTGATTGGCGGAAAAATCAAGCGGCTAATGGGTCTGGCACATGCGGCGGGTGAGCTCGGTAACGGCTCTTTTATAAACACAGATCCTGAAACCTGGGCAATAACCGCAGGCGTGAACCCGAAACTTAACGTTGCGGGACTTCCGCTACAATTTCCAAGCGGAGCCTTTGAATTTGATACCGCCAACGTAGAAATGGGCGATTACGCTTTTGGTTTCGCAGGTGGAGGATGGGCTATAGACGCGGGCTTTCAAATCAACTTCGAGAGGTGGGTGCTCTCCGGCAGCATACTCGACTTGGGTGGTATAAAGTGGCGCAACGGCCAAAGCATAGCGCCTGTAAATGGCTATATAACAGGGACTTTTGATGGGTTGGATAAATCTACAAGCAGTGATGCCACCGACAAGAAAAACGAAAACATTATCATAGATTCTTTACTGAAAAACGCTCGGTTCATCGCTAAAAAAGAATCTTTTACATCTTGGTTTTCGCCTAAAATTACGTTGGCTGCCACCTACGAAATAAACAAACATTTAGATGTGGGCGCCTTGCTGGGACTCGCAGTAAATCAATACAACACCGTTCCGCTTGTTACGGCCGCTGTTACCTCCAAAAACTACCCGGTAAACGGAACGCTTACGTACAGCTACAGCAGCCATAATAACAGCATTGGTGTGGGTTTACTGGTAGGCCGAAAGGGCACCCAAATGCACCTTATTTGCGACAACGTTTTGGCCGCCGACTATAAAAACGCCCGGCATACCAGCGTGCGATTCGGATTCAACTTTTTATTCGGCAAGCCACGCGACGCCCATCCCAAGCCAAAAAAGTTGGGCCCAATGAACACAATTGAAGACTCGCCTCGCCCAACCGTAGTTGATAAACGTCCCTTACGTCAGCAATAACATTAGCTTTTGTGCAACAATTTGACCCCGTTGGGAAACAAGTTAAGGAAAAACAAGAGGCGTCTGTTAGCTTCGCAGCTCATCCGGATACTTTCGTAATAATGGAGGATAACATAAAACTCGGCTCAGCTAAAGGCTTGTAAATCAAGGGCTATTAACGTTCACAAAAAGAGAGCTTACAATACCGTCGTTTTTTGTACCTTTGATATTCTTTTAATACAGAAATAGCTATATGAAACCAACTCTTCTCGTTCTTGCCGCCGGCATGGGTAGTCGCTACGGAGGCCTTAAGCAAATGGATGCCGTGGGACCAAACGGCGAAACTATCATGGATTACTCCATTTATGATGCCATCCGTGCAGGCTTTGGCAAGGTTATATTCGTTATCCGAAAAGATTTTGAGCAGGCGTTTCGCAATACGTTCGCAAACAGATTCGGCAGCATAATTGTTGTTGATTTTGTATTTCAGTCAATCGATAAGGTACCTGCGGGCTGCACGTACCCCCCAGGGCGTACCAAGCCCTGGGGTACTAACCACGCCGTAATGATGAGCGCCGGCGCCATTAAAGAACCCTTTGCCGTAATTAACGCCGATGATTTTTATGGGCAAGAATCTTTCGAAATTCTTTGTAACTTTCTGAAAAACGTAGAGGGAAAGAAAAATCAATACTGCATGGTGGGTTACCACCTGGGCAATACGCTATCAGAATCCGGCGCTGTTTCGCGCGGTATTTGCGACAAGGACAGCGAAGGAAATTTGGTGTCGGTAGTAGAGTATACCCACATTGAGCGACTTGGTGGCACCCCTGTGTATAAGGATGAAAACAGCAAGCAAAAACAGCTGGATTCGAACGCGCTGGTATCAATGAACATGTGGGGTTTTACGCCGGATTACTTTGACTACTCCGAAAAGTCTTTCAAAGAATTTTTAGCAAAAAACGGCGAAAATCCAAAGTCAGAATTCTACATCCCTATTGTGGTAGATGAGCTCATCCGGAGTAAAACCGCTACCGTAAAAATGCTGCCAACCACAGCGCAGTGGTTTGGCGTAACCTACTCGGAAGATAAGCCTGCCGTAATGATGAAGATTAATGATTTGGTGCGCAAAGGCGCGTATCCCGAAAAGCTTTGGAAGTAAAAAGCCGATGGTTGAACCGCTGAATTGCCCCGCCATTTGACCCGGCAAAACGATTCACCAAAATTCAACGTTCAACGATTCTTTTTTGTGCAAATGGCGAAACAAACAACACCTGAGTGCCGCATTCAAATTTTGCTGGTAGAAACCAGCAAAAATGCAGCCGAAGCGCTTCACGACAGCTTCAATAAGGTAAAGACCTCTATTGAAAAAAACAACTCCATTTCCATAGAGTTTGTCAAGGCAATAACCCAGGAAGTTACGCTTGAATACATTGAACATGGCGTTACTCCATCCATCAATAGTAAACAGCTCAAAGCCGAATACGGCGATGTGCAAGCGGTGGTAATCAACTGGGATGTGTGCAAATCCATGAGGTTTGTGGAAGATATTACGCGTATCCGTTCCAACATTCACATCTTTGTAATAACCTCTGAATCAAATACATACGATCTATATAATCCGAATTTAGGTAACGTACACTTTATTCAAAAAAAGGAGCTGGTAAATAATCACCAGCTGGAATTACAACGTATTATAAACACATTCAACGAGCGTCGCCGTACTCCATTTTGGACGGCCTACAAAGAGTATGTGGAGGAGGCCAACTACACTTGGCACACACCGGGACACGCCGGAGGACGCAGCTTTAAGAACTCACCCTACCTCTACCCCTTTTACGAATTTTTTGGCGACAACGTTTTTCTTGGCGACCTTTCAGTGTCGGTAGAGCACCTTGGTTCTCTACTGGATTCTACCGGATACGTGGGACAGGCAGAGGCAAAAGCAGCACGTACATTCAACGTGCGCAAAACATTTTTTGTAACCAACGGTTCATCGAACTCTAACAAAATAGTTTTACAAACCATACTGCGCGCAGGCGATAAGGCCATCGTAGACCGCAACTGCCACAAGTCGGTACACTACAGCCTAATGCAATCGCAGGCCACTCCGATATACATAAACAGCCAATTTTCTACCAAATACGGTGTATTCGCACCGCCTTCCATCAAAGATATTGAGGAGGCAATCAGGAAAAACCCCGATGTAAAAGTTGTGGTACTCACAGGCTGTACTTACGACGGAATCTTGATTCCTGTGCGCAAAGTAGTAGACCTGGTAAAGAAAGTAAACAAGGAAAAAAAAACCAACATCAAGATTTTTATTGATGAAGCTTGGTTTGGCTACTCTTCGTTCCACCCGTATTTTGCCGAATACTCAGCCATACTTTCGGGGGCTGACTATGTTACGCACAGCGCGCACAAAGTGCTTTCGGCATTCAGCCAAAGCTCCTACATTCACGTAAACGATCCGGATTTTGATGAAGATTACTTCCGCGAAATTTTCCATTTGTACACATCAACCTCTCCGCAATACCAGATTATTGCTTCGCTTGGCGTATGTTCAATGCAAATGGAAATTGAGGGCTTTAAGCTAATCGGCAAAGCGTTGGAGCAAGCGCAAAGTTTCAGAGATGCCGTACGCAAACGCTTGACCAAAATCAAGGTTATCGAATTCAGCGATTTCCAAAAAGAATTTAAGCACCTGAAAACTTACGGCTATGGCAACGACCCCCTAAAGGTTTTGCTGGATGTTTCGGGCTTAGATTGCGAA
This sequence comes from Prevotellaceae bacterium, assembly GCA_031266015.1. Lineage (GTDB taxonomy): Bacteria > Bacteroidota > Bacteroidia > Bacteroidales > UBA932 > JAISBU01. Next base: position 24,200 of record JAISBU010000001.1, read on the forward strand.
ATGCACGAGATACAGCAGTATCTGCAGGAAAAGGGATTTGAGGTGGAAAAAACCACGCAGGAGGGTACCATCCTATTCCTGTTTACCATTGGTACATCAACGGCAAAAGAAGGTGAGCTGTTCTTTGCTTTAAGTGAGCTGGAGCGTGAGTCTAAGCGCTTTGACAGAAAGGTGCAAACCAATGGTTGCGCCGTAAAAATTCCCGATGTGCAAACAGCGGAATTGTCGTACTTCTTTGCCCCACGAGAGCACATGAAAATTGAAAAATCCGTGGGCAAAATATCATCATTCTTTGTAACGCCCTACCCTCCCGGCATTCCGGTGCTGGTCCCGGGACAGACTATTACCAAGGAGCACGTGGAGTACATTGAGCGTCAAATGAAGGACAATCGCAGCATACACGGTTGTGATAACGGGATGATTTTCGTCGTTAAGCAGAAAAATTAGCGACCCTAAAGCCTTTCATTTTATCCGAAATACACATTGCTCTCAAAATGTCATGCGGTTATTTGTTCCGCTCTACGTGAGAAGTATTGGTATGCATTTCGGATTAAAATTCAATAGTTTCTTAACCGCCACATTGTGCTCAACCATTGGCGACATACTACCTTAATCATACTGGTTTGTAGCGCAGGCGCTCACGCGCAGGCGCAAGGTAATCTGCGTCAACGCTCGCTTTTTATTTCCTCTGATACTGTTGTTGTCGACACGTTTAGCATTGCTCCCCAATCGCTTATTTTACGGGATAATAGCGGAAATATTGTTTCATCCGATGATTATACTGTGGATTATGTTGGAGCAAAACTAATTGCGCCAAAGCTGCAAGGACAAACTCTTTCCGCAACCTACAGAAGTTTAAAGCTCTCATTATCAAAGGTTTACTTTAACAAAGAGCAGCGCCTGCTCCTTAATGCCGATACCTCTCTCAACCGGCCGGTCGGCGCATTTCACGTTCCTGCCGGATACTATAGCAACCGAAGTGGAGTATTGCAAAATACCGGTTTAGAACACAGCGGTAGCCTCATGCGAGGCCTCAACGTAAGCACCAACAGCAATGCCTCCCTTACCTCGGAGTTCAACCTGCAGCTGTCGGGTGCGCTTACCGAAAAAGTAAACCTTTTGGTATCCATTTCCGATAAAAATCTACCCGCGCTCCCCGATGGAAACACCGCGTCTTTACAGGAGTTTGACCGTATCTTTATGAGCGTGTACAGTAAAAATACCGAGCTGCAGGCAGGGGATTTGGACTTGTTGGACGCCAACACTTTTTTCGGAAAATATCAGCGAAAAATACTCGGTATACAATTCATTACCACGCAAAAATTTGATGATTTCATCTTTTCTACAAGCGTTGCAGCCGGAGTGGCAAAAGGAAAATTTGCTCGACAAGCCCTTGCTACTATTGACGGAAATCAAGGCCCATACATGCTTGTTGGCAACGAAGGAGAACAAAATATTGTAGTAATATCCGGCAGCGAACGTGTTTACATTGACGGAAAATTGCTGCTTCGTGGAGCAGATAATGATTACACCATTAACTATGCTACTGCCGAAATTTCATTTACAACCCTGCAGCCCATAGTGCGTACAAGCCGCGTAGTTGTTGAGTTTGAGTACACCCAGCAAAGCTATTCCCGCTATGTAGCCGCAACAAAAAACCATGCGCAATTTTCTCGAGGAAGTATTCACCTCAATGCATTTTATGAGGGCGACGCCAAAAATCAACCTGTAAGTATTGACCTTACCGACGAACAAAAAATGGCTATGGCCAATGTCGGAGCCCAAACATGGAAGGCCGCTGTCCCCGTTGTCGATAGCGTCGCATTTAATGGAAACGAAGTTTTATACGCTAAAAAAGATACGCTTGTAAATGGACAAAAAATAACCATTTACCAATACTCTACCAATCCACAAGAAGCACATTTCAGGTTGCGATTTTCCTTTGTGGGTCAAGGCAACGGCAGCTACGAACCCGCCAACACAGCTGCCAATGGCAGGGTATATACCTGGGTGGGAATAAACATGGGCAGCTATAGCCCAACTCAGCTTTTGACAACACCCAAACGCAAGTTCTTATTTACTGCCGGAGGAGATTCATATAGCAAAGATTCTTCTGCTATTATCCTGATAAACACAGCTTTATCAAACAACAACAATAATCTGTTCAGCAATAATGCCGAATCCAACAAAACCGGATTTGCGGCAAATGTAACAGGAAGAAAAAACCTTACACTAAATACAAAAAACAAGCTAAGCGCCAGCGCAAACCTGATGCTTTACACCTCCGGATTTGAGGCTGTAGAACGATTCACAACTCCGGAGTATGAGAGAGATTGGGATATTGAAGGAGGTTTGCTCAACAGGGATTTACAACAGTATGGCGTGAATGCTGGCTACCAGTTTGCTGAAAATTTTGCGCTAAACATCAACACAAATGTGCTGAATGTTGGCAGCACAAATGCTCTTTTTAACCCAACAGATACATCATATTCACCCATGTTGGCAGCCCAATTCGGCGGAGATTTTTCGGGCAGAAAAAATCGGTTTTTGACAACAGGAAATTTCAGCCTGGTACAAAGCGATCAAACCGATAGGGAAGCTCAATTTTTACGGGGAGAATTGGAAGTACAGCAAGGATTTTGGCAGCTGCGCACAGGAGTAAGAGCATCATTTGAGCAGCAAGAAAAACGCAGCAATAGCCTGCTGCAAGCCACAAGCCAAGCATTTCATCAGGAAGAGATTTTTGTGCAGCTGGACAGTAGTAAGTACTCGCTGACTACCTCGGCAAGGTATCGCGAAGATTATTTACCCGGGCAAAATGAGCTGAAAATATTTAGCCAAACCCGCGAGCTGAACCTAACGGGAGGATTGAATCTTAAAGGGTCAAACATTTCATTATCAGCTAATTATAAAAACATCTCGTACAACGATAGCGTTGACTCTCCTACCCAAAATTTACTGTTGAGTAAGCTGGCGTTCTTCGGAAATTATTTAAGCGGAGCAATAAGTACAAGCGCCACCTATGAACTCGGCACAGGCATGGAGCCTAGGCAGGAATTTATGTACGTAGAAGCTGGCGTAGGACAAGGCGTATACGCTTGGCGAGATTACAACGGAAACGGAATTGCCGAAATCAACGAATTTGAAATTGCAGCATTCCGGGATGAGGCTTCATACATACGGGTTGCATTGCCAACACGCAGCTACGTGCAGGCGTACACGGGAGGTTTTGCTTTTCAGCTGGCGCTCCATCCTGCGCTGTATTTACCACACAGGCACTGGCTCTCTCGCTTCAGCAACAATTTTTCATTCAGCAACGGTCATAAAAATTTAAACCCCGATTTCCGGCAAAATGCCAATCCGTTTTTCAACCACAGCAACTCCGATACAAGCCTTGTAAACATTAACTATTCTGCACTTAACACGTTCGGGTTTACGTCACGCAACAGCAAGTTAAGGTTGGAGCTGGCGTGGCAAAAAAATCAGTCTAAATACTATTTGCTCAACGGATTCGAAAGTAGAGAAAATGAAACGGTTGCCCTCAACGTTCGCTACAATATTATAGGAGCAAACAGCGTTAACGCCTGCATTGACAATGGATACAAGCAGGTCGCATCGCAGTACGCGCAGGAGGGTAAAAGCTATAACATTAACCAGCAGCATGCGAAAATCGGAGGAGAGTGTAATCCAATTTACAGCCTCCGGCTAGAGGCAGCTTATGACTTCTGGCATAAAAACAACGCCGGGTCAACAGAGCTGGCAAATCTACACAACGTGGGCCTCACCGCCACGTACAATCTTCTACAAAAGGGCTTTATTTCCGCCAATGGAGGCTTTGTTGCTACAACCTATAACGGCGAGGCAAGCAGCGCCGTGGGGTACGAAATGCTGCAAGGGTTTGAAGCTGGTAACAACTTTACCTGGGGGGTAAACTTTAAGCGAACGCTGGGCTACGGATTGGAGTTCAATTTACTTTACTCGGGCAGAAAGTTGTCTGTTGGTAAGGTAATCCACAGCGGAAGTATGGAGTTAAGGCTGCTATTCTAGCTAAAAATGAAAAATTAGGATGCTGACTGTTGATTACGTTTTTTAGACAATTTTGCGGATAATCATAATTTTTTTATATATTTGTGCAGTGAATTTCAACGTGATGACCTGCAATGTTTATAAATATGCCGTAAAAAACACCGCCAAATCTTTGGCAGTGTCGGAATTTCTTATAAACACACACACACACACACACACACACACACACACACACACACACACACACACACACACACACACACACACACACACACACACACACAAAAACACCACACCCCCCCCCGCCCCAGATATAAAAA
>JAISBU010000034.1 GCA_031266015.1 Prevotellaceae bacterium
ATTGGTCAACAAATTCCTGTGTAGGCTGATTCCATCCGTAAGCACCGCCTACCCATCCGGTATTACGCGGTCCCATATATGTGCTGAGCCAACAGGACTGGTTCTCATCATCCCAAAAACCGGCATCGGTCAATCCATAATATTGAACTTCAAAGAGTGACTCACCTGTATTCTTATTTTTTGCTTCACCTCCGAAACAATCACCGTAATCAGGATTCAACGTATAGCCCAGACTTCCAACAAGTTCACACATACTCAAGGCCTCCTGATACATGCCCAGTGTAAGGTAAACTTTTGCCAGCATACCTGCGGCCGCTCCTTTTGAGGCACGCCCCATGTTGCTTCCCGAATATTCTTCACGAAGAGGAAGAAGCTCGATAGCATCTTTGAGGCCGGAAATGATTACTTCATTATAGATAGTATTCTTATCTGTACGAACCGGCATCAAATCATCACCGGGCTTAGGGGTGCTTGTTGTTAAAGGAACATCACCGAATAATTGTACAAGGATGAAATAGTAATGCGCCCTTAAAAATTTAGCTTCCCCTATACACCTGTTTTTCAAAGCTTCATCTATATCCATAGAAGAAACGCTCTCCAATACAGTATTGCAATACAAGATACCGGGATTCGGGCCACGCCATATATCCAGAGCCGCGGCATTGTCGGTAGTGGTTACAAAATTAGCGATATCGACAGTCTCGATTCCGTCTGTTCCGCCTCCGGCGCCTACTTCACTATTGCCGGCAATAATGTCGAGTGTCCAGATGCGCATATTATAGAGTTTAGGACGCTGGAGCGGCTGATACGCCCCATTTACCAACGCCATGGCAGATTCTTTATCACTTAATGCTTCCGCACTCGGGTCTTCATAAGGTTCTTTGTCCAGAAAATCCGAACAGGAAACCAGTAAAGACGCTAACATTATAAAACCTGTATATATTATTTCTTTCATAACTTTTCGTGTTTTGATATTAAAATTTGACATTTACACCAAAACTGATGGTGCGTGTAAGCGGATATGTACTCAGGTCTACGCCATCCGCCCCTACCTCGGGGTCGAATCCCGAATACTTAGTGAATGTGTACAGATTCTGGCAAGACATATACAAACGTACCGTTTGCAGGTAAGCCTTCTTCGCGATAATTTCCGGTAATGTATATCCTAATGTTAGGTTCTTGATTCTCAGGTAAGAACCATCTTCTATAAAACGGTTCGAATGACGGGCATTTTTATTCGGATCGCTATATACAGCCCGGGGAACCGAATTGCCTGTACCTTCGCCTGTCCATCTGTCTAATACTCTAGCTGTTTGATTTTGAGGTACAGCCATGCCTTCCTGCCAAATACGGTTGGCATTGTAAATATCATTTCCAGCCACCCCTTGCAGAAATAGCTGCAAATCGAAATTTTTATAGGCAAAACTATTGTTCATCGAGAACGACCATTCCGGTGTCGGATTACCTGTGTAAGTACGGTCATTATCGTTAATTACTCCATTATTGTCTAAGTCCATAAAACGGATATCGCCGGGAGACGTTCCACCGGGAACCTGTATAGAAGCATTAGCTACCTCATTCTGAGTCTGGAATAAGCCGTTGGTTACATAGCCATAAAATGAATTGATGGGATTACCTTCTGCATTTACCAATACTTTAGTCATATTGATATCATCGCCGGTAAATAAAGGTACTCCATCATTCATGCTGATAACTTTATTCTTATTGTAAGAAACATTCAGATCCGTATTCCATTCCAGTTCTCCTGTCAGATTCCGGGACGATATGGACAATTCCCATCCGGTATTGCGTACCTTACCTGCATTGATGCTTGGTACAGCAATATCCGAATATCCGGTTGTGATAGGCACTGCCATCGGTACAAGCATATCGGTTGTGTTTTTGATATATCCGTCTAAAGACAGATTGATACGCCGGTCTATCAGTGTAAAGTCAACCCCTGCATTCCATTGTTTTACAGTTTCCCATTTCACATTTGGATTTGACATAACAAGAGGATAGAGGGTCGATACGGGAGTTCCGTTGAATACATACTGTCCGGTTTTCAGCTTGGTATAATATGCATAATTATCAATTCCCCATTGATTTCCCGTTACTCCATACCCGGCTCTTACTTTAATATCATTTACCCATTTATTTTTCTGATAAAAGGATTCTTCCGACAAACGCCATGCTGCCGCTACGGACGGAAAAGTTCCCCACCGGTTATCTTTCGAAAAACGTGAAGATCCATCGCGACGTACAGTTAAGGTAAGCAAATACCGGTTGGCATAATTATAGTTTGCCCGAGCCATGAAAGACAACAAGGCCCAATCATTTTTCGTTCCGCCTACTGTCGGCTGATTCAGCCCATTGGACAATTGATTGTTTTTATCACTCAGAAAACCCTGCACGCTGGCATTCATTTTATTATAACTATTATTCTGGGCGCTCGAACCAATCATTACATTTAAATGGTGGTTATCATTGAAAGTTTCGATGTAGGTCAGTGTATTATCCCACAGGTAAGTCAGGCTTTTAGCAGATTCTTCATACCGGTACGACTCCGGCTGTGGTATTGGTTTCCAGTCATATTTAGGACTAAAGTCGGTACTATCCCAAAATTTGAAATCTATACCACCTAAAGTTTTGAAGGTTACTTTGTTGAATAAATTAATTTCGGCAAAAACATTTCCCAGCAAATTATACCCTTTAGTAGTTTGGCTGTTGACTTTAGCATTTCCCAGCGGATTCTTAATATCTCCATACCAGTAGGCAGGATTACCCGGGCCGGAATATGTACCATCTTCGTTGTACACCGCTTGTGTAGGTTGTGCGGCCATTGCATCGCGAATACTATAGCTCCCTTGCTTCTTTACATCATGGCTCAGCGTAACATTATTGCCGAATTTAAGCCAGGATTTCACTTTTGATTCTCCATTAAATTGAACGGTATATCGCTTATATGATGTATTGGTTACAATCCCTTCCTGGTCTAGAATCCCTCCGGATACATAATAATTACTCTTATCAGTACCACCGGAATAGGATATAGAATAATTTTGAATCTGGCTTGTCCTCAATAGCTCATCCACCCAGTCAGTACCTTTCCCCAATGTGGTAGGGTCCGCAAAATCAGGTCTTTGCATCAGGCTTTCACTGCCATTATAATTAGCAATCATATCATTATGATATGACGCAAACTGACTTGCATTTAACATCTTGGGCATACTTGTCGCATCCTGTATCCCCCAATTCGCACTGAACGACACAATACCATCACCGGATTTTCCTTTTTTAGTAGTGATAAGGATTACGCCATTTGCCCCTCTCGATCCGTAAATGGCTGTCGCAGAAGCGTCTTTCAGCACATCTACGGTTTGTACATCGTCCATGTTAAGGGCATTTAGAGATAAGTCTGTGGGGACTCCGTCAACAACCAATAAAGGTTCGCTGTTATTAATGGTACTTATACCTCTTATGCGAATTGAAACATTGCTGCCAGGCGCTCCGGAGTTTATGATCTGAACACCGGAAGCCCTTCCCTGCAAGGCTTCTCCCATACTGGCTACCGGCTTGTCCTGCATGGATTTTGAGTCGACAGAAGAGACGGCTCCAGTTAAATCCTTTTTTCTCATCACGCCATAACCAACAACTACTATTTCGTCCAATATTTCTGCATTTTCTTTCATTGCAATTTGCAAAGACGATTTTCCGGCAACCGGAATTTCTTGCGATAAAAATCCCAGATAAGATATGGCTAAAATATCGCTTTCATTTACATCTAAAGAGAATTTCCCGTCTACATCTGTCATAGTACCATTGGTAGTACCTTTTACGGCAACAGATGCCCCAATAACACTTTCACCTTTCTCATCAAGTGCTATACCCGTGATTGTCTTTTTGTTTTGGGCCGATAAGTGAAGTGTGAAAAATAAGGTCAGAATAAGAAATCCTATTCTACCTAGATAAGTCCATTTCTTTTTTTGATTTTTTCTCATGGTCTATAACTATATTATGAATTTTCTTAACTTATGGTTCACATAGCTATTTCAGCTTTGTGAACTGAGATCGATTTACTTCTTGTATGCAAAAATACAAGAAGCAGATTCTTAAAGAAAATTCACATGGATAAAATATAGACGAAATAAAGCATTATTTCCTTGTAAAACAAATATTTACATACTTGCAGGATGCTGAAAAATATAGATGGCGTATACCTTAATTCTTCTTTATAACACCTATTTTCATTACTAAAGATTCAAATTCTTCACGAGGTACAGCGGCTTTATTCCGTACCCGGGTACGGTAGCTATAAATGGTATTCGCAGAATAGTGTAAAAAGCTTGCAATTTTGGAGCTGTCGGTTATTCCTAACCTTATTAATGCAAATATGCGAAGTTCCACGTTTAACAGTTCGTTCGGTTTTAATAGAAATTTTTCATTTTCCGTTAAAAGAGAATTAAATTCGTCTACAAAATTGGGGTAAAGATGCAAGAATATATTATCGAAATTCTCATAAAGTCCCTTTAGCTCATTGTCTATCATCTCTTTGGATTTTAGCATCTTGTATAGTTCGTCCAGCTTTTTTTCTACTGCTTTTTTATTGAGTATATTTTGATATTTTTCGAACTTATTGATATAGGTAGAGCATAAATCGAAGAAGTGCCCAATATATGCTTCCTTTATTTGGTTTGCCTCCGAAAGCTCCTTATTAACATCATTCAGCTGGTGAACAGTAGATTGTAAATCTGCATTAAGTTCATTCAGCTTTACATTCGTATAGTAGAGCTGCTTACGTATCCGGACAACCCATTTCATTTGCCTGTACACCATGACTACTGCTACAATCAAAAACAGGGACAATATGCTGACAAGAATGAGGAATAATTGCAGCTCTGACTTTTGTTTATTTGTATTCTCCTGATACGCAAAGTCTATAATGGGGAATATTTGAGAAATTTCGTAGGTTCTTAAGCGGGCATTACAAAACATAGCATCCTCCATTGATGATTTTATACAGCTATAGGCCTTTTCCACTTCACCTGTTTCGTATAGAATGGAAGCGAGCGCCTGCATAGAGGCATTTTCCTTAATTGAGTTTTTTATATCGCATATAGCGGATGTAGCGTAATAATGTTTTTGTAAATCAATATTCTTCTCTTTTTTGTAAATATTAGCAAGAGCATAGGTTAATACTGCTTTTTCATGTGTATCCGATTCTGTACAATTCAATAGCTGTTCTAATATTAGTCTGGCTTCATCCAGCCTGTTTTCATCATCCAACTTCTCAGCATACACTATTTTATAATGATTGGATTCTTTGTCCAGAACGTTGAGCAGTGAGTCCCTGTATAGCTTACTTTTTTCTGCATATATAAGCGTATAAGGATTATTGTTTGAATAATAGATATAAAGCTGCTTATAACAATCGTAATATTTAACCAATAGCCAGTCAGGAAGATTTTTAGTATTTACTGATTCCAGAATATTTATGCCATCAATATACATTCCGGCAATAATATACAACGAAACCAAATCTAATTTAGATTCGTAAATCCACATCGGATGCTTCAATGTTTCTGCTATTTCTGTACTTTTCCGAACATAGTAGATCGCTGAATCTGATATGTAGGTTTTATATTCGTTATATAATTTAAAGTTTATGTTATATCGTTGTTCCGCTGTTATATCAGGAGTTTCGAACATTTTTTTTATTTCAGATATTTTATTTTCCTTTTTAGATACATGTACATACTTATTATCCATAAGCTTATATAGAATGTGAAGTGTTGTATCTTGCAATGCGTTCGAAAAAACATCGCAAATAAAAAATAAAAAGAATATGAGAAAGAGTGTTTTTTTCATACAACTTCGTTAATATAAACAAAGTTATTAAAATTTGATTATAAATATAAGAAATTGGTTTTGAAAACAGCCATTTACATTGATACAATAGAAAAAAAGCAGACCAAAGAGTTTACGCATCGCTTTTAAATTATACTTGTTGAATTTTTATATCGGGCAACCGAATCAATATACTGGGATACGGAATGTTTCATATCCCAAAGGTAAAACTTTTTGAAAAACTTTTTTTGCTGCGGTTGCCCTGTAAAAAATAGCGTTATTTTTTTTGATTCTGCAAAAAAGTATTACCTTTGCACCAACATTCGTACAACAACATGTCGCTACAACGATTTTACTTTGGTTTTTACCTTTATCAGCACGCTAAGCGGGGTTGCACGAATTCTATTGTCTAAGATGAGCATGTAAAGTATATCGTAAATCCCGCACGTAAGTGGCGGGATTTTTTTATTTTAAATCATAAATGGAAGGACGAAAGCGGATAGCGATTCAAGGGGTGGCAGGCGCTTTTCACGAGGTAGCCGCAAGGCAGTTTTTTGGTGATAACATTGAGGTAGTGGAATGCGACACCTTTCGTATCCTCAGCCAAAAGTTGCAGGGTAGAGCTTCCGATTTTGCGCTCATGGCCATCGAGAATACCATTGCCGGAACGCTGATGCCAAACTACTCGCTAATTAGCGAATTTGGCTTGGGAATCGTGGGTGAGGTGTACTTGCATATTGAAATGCAGCTTATGGCGCTACCCGGCGTAAAGCTTCCGCAAGTACAATTCATCCATTCACACCCTATAGCTATAGCCCAGTGCCGTGAATATCTGGAAACCTTGCAAGGCGTTACCGTGGTTGAAACAAATGATACGGCAGAGTCTGCGCAAAACATAGTAGCCCAAAAGCTGACAAACGTTGCGGCTATAGCGGGCGCACAAGCGGCCAAGCTGTATGGCTTGGATATTGTTGTACCAAACATTCATACCAACAAGCAGAACTTCACCCGCTTCTTTGTGCTATCACGCGAGATGCAAGTTTCGGATGCTGCCAATAAAACCTCTCTTTGCTTTGAGATTGAACACCGTAGCGGCTCACTGGCCGAGGTGCTTATGCTTTTTGCCATTAACGGAATCAACCTGACCAAAATACAATCTGTACCCATTCTTGGAAAACCATATCAGTATCGTTTCTTTATTGATTTGGAGTGGAACGATAGCGCCCTCTATCGTAGCGTAATGAAGCGTTTTGCCGAGAAGGTAACCAGCTACACTGTGCTTGGCGAGTATGAGAGAAAAACGGTACCTTTTGATTAGCAGGTTATTTTGGTAAATAAAATTTGATATGAACGTTACTGTTATAGGTCTTGGCCTCATAGGCGGCTCCATAGCAATCTCGCTTCGTAAACGAGGTTTTGCCACTCATTTGGTGGGAGTAGAGAGTAGCGAGGCGCATGCTGCTCAGGCATTGAAGTTAGGCTTGGTAGATGAAATTTTGCCATTAGCTGAGGCGGTGACAACGGCAGACATAGTGGCGTTGGCAGTCCCTGTGAATATTGCTCGTGAAATGCTGCCTGAGATACTGGACAATATGAAGCCGGATGCTGCCGTAGTAGATGTAGGCTCTACGAAGAATGGCATTTGTACGGCAATTCATAATCATCCAAAGCGCTCGCAGTATGTGGCATCGCATCCAATGGCGGGCACAGAGTATTCGGGACCAGCAGCGGCCGTAGACAGGCTTTTTGATGGTAAAAAAGTTATTATTTGCGAGCAGGAATTGAGCGCTGGCTTTGCTCTTAAGCGTGTGCTGGCTATGTACAAGACGCTGAAAATGGATGTTCTTTCCTATGCGGATGCGGCAGCGCACGATAGGCATGTGGCGTACGTTTCGCACATATCGCACGTAAGCTCATTCATGCTGGGCTTGACCGTTTTGGAGGTAGAGAAGAGCGAAAGCCATATTTTGGATTTGGCCGGAACCGGTTTTGCATCAACCGTACGTTTGGCAAAAAGCTCTCCGGAAACATGGACGCCTATCTTTCTGCAAAATGCAGATAGCGTATCGCATGCTTTGGAAAAGTACATAGAAAACCTGCAACAATTTAAGTCATACATTGATACCAACAATGCCGAAGGCCTGCGAAAGCTAATGACCGAGGCTAACGAGATAAAGAAAATTATTAAGTAGCTACCTCTTGTTATGCCGAACGAAGTGAAGTTTGACGAAGTCAATCTCATGGTGCGAACTTGAGATCCTTCGCTATGCTCAGGATGACGTTAGCAAATAAATTTAGAAGCTGAAATTTAAAGTTAGAAACATATGAAAGTTGATTTGACTCTTTCTCACATTGAGAACCACATGGAGAATCCACGTTGGCCGCTGCTTATTGCAGGCCCGTGCAGCGCAGAGAGCGAGGCGCAAATGTTGGATACCGCACGTCAGTTGAAGGAAACAAAACGTATAAGCTTCTTCAGAGCCGGAGTTTGGAAACCGCGTACGCGCCCCGGTGCGTTTGAAGGTATGGGCGAAGAAGCATTAAAGTGGTTAAAGGTGGTTAAGGAAGAAACCGGACTGCATACTGCCTGCGAGGTGGCAACGGCAGAGCATGCGGAGCTGGCGCTAAAATACGGCGTGGATTTATTATGGGTGGGTGCACGCACCTCAGCAAATCCTTTTTCGGTACAGGATATTGCAGATAGCATCAAAGGAACCAGCGTTGCAGTGCTGGTTAAGAATCCGGTGAATCCTGATTTGCAGCTATGGATTGGCGCTTTGGAGCGTATCAACCGTGCGGGAATAACCAGCTTGGCAGCCATCCACAGAGGATTTTCCGCTTTTGAAAAGTCGGCGTTTCGTAATGCTCCCATGTGGAGTATTGCCATTGAGCTAAAGGCTATGTGCCCGGATTTGCCTGTTATTTGCGATCCCAGCCACATTGCCGGAGTGCGTGAGCTGGTGCCGCTTGTTGCGCAAAAAGCGTTAGATTTGGACGTACACGGGCTTATGGTAGAGGTTCACAACAACCCCTGCATTGCCAAGAGCGACGCTGCTCAACAGCTGTTGCCAAAGGACTATGCTCAAATGATTTACGACTTGCAGCTGCGCGAAATTGCACCTGTGAAAGCGGAGCTGCGCAGCGAGCTGGATACCTACCGTGGTGAAATTGACCAATTGGACGATACCATGATTGAGCGCATGGCTAAGCGTATGGAAATTGCGAAAAAGATTGGCTGCTACAAGAAGGATAACAACATTCTGGTATTGCAGCTGAATCGTTGGGAGCAGATCTTAGAGAGACGCGCTAACATGGGAGCCGCTATGGGCCTAAATCCTGAGTTTGTAAAGAAGATGATGACGCTCATTCATGAGGAGTCTATCAATTTACAAACCGAAATTATGAACGGAAAGTAGCTTTACTGTTTTATTATTGCTAGCAAAGCGAAAAGCAAGCTCATAATTCTAGGCATGAGCTTGCTTCATCGTTCCAGTGACGTTGTTATGGGGTTCCCCACATAACAAGCGCCGCCTGTAAACCTTTGCGGGCGACGTTGTGCAATGTGCCTAACGTTTGAATGATCCGGGCTTCTTTTTGGGAGTGCTACTGGCAGGTTGCTTTTTTGCTTCGCTCTTATCCTCTGCCGGCTTGCTATCTTTTGCAAAAACAACGACCGCCTGACTTGCTTGATTTGCCTGACTTGGTTTTTTATAAGCGGTTACGGCAGTGAAATAGCTATTCAACTCTTTCTTAGAGTAGTATATAAATTCGGGAAAAATAAACGAACCGTTATCCATTATAGTTAACGCCTCAAAGATGCTGTCATCGGCCCATATCGCCAGCTTTGCCTGAGCGGGCGTAGTAAGGATGTTGTTGGTGTAGGTAGTGCTTACAATTTCGGGTTTTAGCCCGTGGCGATTGCTTATACCCGCCTCCGTGTATTTTTCAAACGTAGTGTTGAAATCGGATACTTCTACATCCATCACGCTTCGAATCAGAAACAACCTGTAGCTGCTTTCTGTATCGTTGGCTCTGTAAAACAAAAGGCGTACGGAGGCTATTTTCGGCCAGGCGTTAGATGTTCCGGTAAGCTCATACATCTTGGCAAGCGCCGGATACAAAATCGTGCTATTTCCTGCTGTCGTAATTCCCGGCTGCAGAATCTTTTTTATGTAATCATAGGAGCATAAGACGCTTACAGAAAGATCTGTGGCTTCTATAACGGTGATATTATCAGGAAGTATATCAAATATTTCAACCTCGGTAGAGCCAAGCTTAAGCAGCTCGCTTACACGCTTCACAGGAACAGCCTTACCTCCCGAGCCGTATGATGGCAGGGTTGTGGAAAAGAGAACTGCGGAAAAAATAAGGTATACGCTGAGTTTTTTTATCATTTTATGAATAAGTCGGATTACTGCCGGCAGCTGTGGGGAGCAACTGCCGACTGATAGCGATGACAAATATATGCTGTTTTAGGCAATAGATGCTTAAAATTTGTGTTAAATTTAAGGGCTCAGGTTTTATTTCTAAGGAACTTCCCTGTTGATCAGACGACATACAAGCGGATAGTGATCCGAGTACTTCAAATTGGGGCAGTAGTAGGCAGTGGCGTAGAATTTTGGGCTGTATAGGATGTAATCTATTCTAAATGAGGGTATTGCGCTTATATAGGTGGACATAATTCCTCGTCCGGCATCAGTAAAACCATCATTTAGCGGTATTTGCCGCATGGTGCGGTAGCTGTACGATAGAGGAGTATCGTTGAAATCGCCGCAGACGATAACCGGGTAGCGGGATTGCTTGATGTGCTCTACTACGGCATCTACCTGCTTGGCGCGCTTTATAAAAGCGTCCTTCAGCTTAAACGAAGCTCGTCGTAAAAATTTTGGAGAGGCATTTTGTGATGCGGCTCCCTGCAGCAATTCTTTTTCATAATCGCCAAATCGTACCGATTGCAGGTGTACGTTATATACACGAACGGTGTCGGAGCCTTGTGCAATGTCGGTAAAAATGGCGGCGTTGGTGGTGTTGGCAAACGTAATGTAGCCCTGACTTACAATAGGATGCTTGCTGTAGGTGGCAATGCCGAATTTTTGATTTCCCTTCACCACGTTGTAGTGAATGTAGCGGTTCGGCAAATTCGTCAGCGCCTTGTTGATTGCCGCTTCATTGTACCTTCCCTCGTCAAAAACAAAAAATTCCTGCAGGCAGGCAACGTCCAGCTCCTCATGAGCGATGTAATCTGCAACTTCATTAAAAATAATCTGGCTACTCGGACGATACTTAAGCCCGAAAAGATTTACGTTGTAGCTCAGCAGCCTCAGCTTCTTCTCTCCCTGTATGGAAGCGCTGCGAGATGGGCGAATGATGGTTTTGAACAGGCCGCATCCGCAAGCCAACATTACGGCCGATATGAGAAAATACCAGCGATGCCGCAACAGCCAAAATACCACAAAGGCAACGTTGAGGACAACAAAGGCAAAAAAAGCGAGACCGAAAAACGGAAGTATCCAAACCTTTTGCGGATTTACGCTGCCCGATATGTAGGACAGCGCAAGCCCTCCTGCCACTATGGCATTAATGAGGAGAAGTACTGTATTTAAAAACTTTTTCAAGATGATTTGTCTACCGTTTCTGTTGCTGCAAAAAATCTTTTTCTTTTTTGCTAAGGCCATCCATGCCGTGCTTTGAAATTTTATCCAATAACCTGTCTATTGCTTGCTGCAGCTCCTGCTTTTTTATGTTGTGTGCAATCTCAACATGCCCATGCGTGTCCGACATCTCAATGCTTGCGCTACTCTTATTTTTTTGCAGCAGCGACTTTATAAAACTTCGTAAACCCATTTGTCAAGTGCCAATTACCGTGCATCGTTATGCTGAATCTGTCCGAAATACGTAGCGTAAATGCTCAATCATGAACTTTCACCTTTCCATTTTCAACTTTCAACTACTTTAGTAAAGCGAATTACCTTTTCTACGCCAGTATACCAGCAGCAAGTATCCGAACAGCATACCGCCCACGTGTGCAAAATGTGCAATGTTGCTACCCGGCTGTGATACGCCCAGGAATAGCTCCAGCGCAATACAGAACATCACCATGTACTTTGCTTTGACAGGTATGGGAGGAAAGAGTAGCATGAGCCGAGTGTTTGGGAATAGCATCCCGAAAGCCAACAGTACCCCGTACACTGCTCCGGAAGCGCCTACGGTGGGGGTATTCATCATGCGTTGCGTAAAGCTGTGTATAAGCTTTTCCGCTTCGTTAGTAAATATTTGATTTTCAGGATTTTCACTCCAATCAGTTAAGAAGTTATCCAACCCGGTAGGGTTAATGAAGCTGCTGAAATGCTTGGTGCAAAAAGCAGAAAAAGTATCGGGGCTAAGCGTGTTGAGCGTGGCAGCGGCGGCATGTTCTACCTGTGAAATCTCTACCCAATTTACAAACGTATGGAGTAGAGCCGCACCGATTCCCGTTACAAAGTAGTAGATGAGAAAGCGCTTTGTTCCCCAAATTCTTTCGAGCACAACACCAAACATGAACAGCATCCACATGTTGAAAAACAGGTGCATGATATTGCCATGCATGAACAGGTGAGTAATAAATTGATACGGGTAAAAATGTGATGACTTGAAGTAGTACAAGCCGAGGTACTGTACGAGATTAATCCCTACGCGCTCCAGCACCGTGGTAAGCAGCAGCATTATTGCGTTTATGATAATAATGTTTTTTACCGCGGGCGGTATGCTTATATTGCCAAGGTTAAAATTTGCCATTTACTCTTTTTGTTGAAAATTGAAAAATTGAGGATTGAAAGTTGAAAGTGAGTTTCCCCAATTTAAAATTCTTGTCTTTCTGTCCTTATTCTTTCTATCATTTGTCTATTTCAAAAATTTCTTGTCAATCTCCTCCGTGCTGATAATGGTCATGGTTGGTTTACCATTGGGACAAATATCCGGAGAGGTACAGGCCAGCAGCTGAGCTACCAGCGTTTTCATTTCGGTTTCGCCAAGCGCTTTTCCTGCCGGTATTGCCATGCTGCTTGCCATAGATGCAGCCAGTATATGCCTGTGATTTTCGGACAGCTCCTTCTCATCGGCCTTCAGCTGCTCAATCAATTCCAACACCAGCTCTTTCGGATTTTTATCCAGGGTAAAAGCAGGTATTCCTTGCACTACCACCGTCTGATTTCCGAAATCGCGAACATCCAGTCCCATTTGATTCAGCTCGTCTGCAAGGCTCATGATTAGGGTGTAATCGGCCGTGCTCAGCTCTATGGTTTGCGGAAATAACTCCTGCTGTGCTACGCCTTCGGTTTGCATGCTTTGTAGCAGCTCCTCGTACAGCATACGCTTGTGGGCACGTACTTGGTCTACTACCATAAGCCCCAATTTTGCAGGAGTAAGAATATACTTACCCTTCAGCTGTATAAAAGTGCCGGAGGTGGTAGCGGTGGCTGGTTGTACCAGCGAAAGCTGCTGCTGTTCCGCTTCATCGTGCTGCAGGTTGAGCTTAGATGGAATAATAATCTCATCGCCACCCTGATGAAACGGATGCGCCTCATCCATAGGAATAGCCGAGTATACATCCCTGTAGCCGGACGTTGAGCTGCCTCCGCTTTTTTTGCCGAATGAAAGGTTTGGCTTAAATGGATTGTATGTCGGGTCAATATCAATTTGCGGAACGCGAACCGCCGTACCGGGACGCAGGGCAGGAATGTTAATAACCTCGGCTCCTTCAAAATCAATAGTTGGCGCCAACGCATACTTACCCAACGATTCGCGTACCGCAGCGTTTACTATTTGCCAAATAACCTGTTCGTCCTCAAACTTTATCTCAATTTTGGCAGGATGAATATTTACGTCAATTCTTGACGGATCAACATCCAGGTAAACAAAGTATGAGGGGTAATTTCCTTGTGGTATCAGCTGTTCGTAGGCTCGCAGTATTGCGCTGCGGAAGTAGGGGCTTTGAAAGTAGCGGTTATTTACAAACAGAAGCTGCTTGTCCTGGTCTTTAGCAGCCAGCTCGGGCACGCTTATAAACCCGTGAAGGTTAATTACATGCGTTTTTGTTTCAACATCAATAAGGCCTTTTTTTATAGCCTTGTTGGCGCCGAACATGGCTACTATCCGCTGCTTAAGTCCTGATGCCGCCAGCTCAAATTCTTTTTTCCCATTGTGCCAAAAAGTAAGCCCTACCTCAGGATGACACAATGCTACCCGACGCAGCTCAGCTTCAATATGGCGCAGCTCAACCGCATCGGTCTTTAAGAACTTGCGACGTGCGGGAACGTTGTAAAATAAGTTTTTTACAGCAATGGATGTTCCCTGCGGACAGGCTGTAGCTTCTTGTTTTTCAACGATAGATCCGCGAATAAGCAGGTGAGTACCTGCCTCGTTGTCTGCCGTGCGGGTTTTTACCTCAACTTCTGCAATGGAAACGATAGATGCGAGCGCCTCTCCTCTAAATCCGAAAGTGTTGAGGGCCAGAAGATCTGCGGCGCTACGTATTTTGGATGTTGCATGGCGTTCAAAGGCAAGACGGGCGTCAACTTCGCTCATACCACTACCGTTGTCGACTACTTGAATAAGCGTTTTTCCCGCCTCCTTTGCAATAACGGTAGCTACCGTCGCTCCTGCGTCTATTGCATTCTCTACCAACTCTTTCACAACCGAAGCAGGGCGTTGTATCACCTCGCCTGCCGCTATTTGATTGGCCACGCTGTCAGGGAGTACCTGTATGATATTCTTCATTAGTCTATTTCAATAAGCTGTCGTTCGCGTGGCTCCATATGCTGCTGTTGGTAGCGTGAAATGGTAGCCGTAAGCAGCTGAAAAACGAAGTACAATGCAATGGCTATCAATATTATGGAAATAATCTTGATGTAACCCGCTGCCCTAGCGCTGGATGCCAGCCCGAAAATGTTTACTCGTTTTTTGCTGCGCGCTGCCTGAAATGAGCCGCGTATGCTGCTACCCGGAACATGCTCAACCATGCCCAACTCCTCCTTTATACGCTGTACGCGTTGCTCAAATTCCTCCTTCTGCTGGTCGTACACGCGAGGTTTGAAGTGAAACCCCTTAGGTTTTTCCTGTTTAAAAAAAGCCATTTGTTTAAATTTTAAATTTCAGATTTCTTAACTACCTGTTGCTTACCCTGTACTGATTTGTGTAGCCGGAGTAGGGGGTTACGTTGTAGCGACGAAGCTCTATTCTTTTTTGGCTGTGACGCCCATCTATAAGGCTGTATACAGATTTACAGCGAGAGCATATGCCTTGCGCGCTGTTGCCGGTTTTGTTGATTTCCACCTTAGCCGATCTCGAGCTTATGCAGATTGAATCATTCGGACAAGTGGCGTCATACGCAAATATCTCATTATCATATACATACCTGAAAACAATAATGCCATGATTGTTGTAACCGCAGGTTCCGTTGGTACTTCCGCAGCCGTTGTTTTTAACCACGGCTGCTAGCAAACTTTGCAGCGCCATGAACTCTTTGCTGGCCAGGTTTACGTCAAAGCTGAACGGTTCAACGGCAGGTACGGGGCATTGGTAGGATTTTTCGCAAGATGAAGTTACGAACATAAATCCTAAGAACGCCAATGAAAGTGCCGCAATTATATTCAAAAATCTCATCATTATACAAAAATACGCATTTTTAGGCTGTTATTTACAGTTTGTTTACTACTTTTGTAGGTGCATTGTAGAAATTTTTAGCCACCTTATTAAGTTAACAACATGAAAAAGAGCATTTTACTATTTTGTGCCGCAGCCTTGCTTGTAGTAACAGCCGGATGTGGCGGTCGTCAGAAAAAAGCACCTTCCACAGCCAGCGCTACTGCTCAACAGACTATAAATTACCCTATACCAACAGCTTACGAGGTTACCAGCCTGATCAATCGCTCAGGGGCCGCTTTCGTTATTGGTATCGCCAATCCTGTAAGCAGGTATGACTCATACCTGACCGAAAGCAAAAAAGCTTTTGCCCTTGGCGTATATGGTGCAGACCTTGCCTACGTGAGCACCTACAACATGAAGCAGGAAACGCTTGACTACATGAAAGTGGTGCGTAGTGCCGTTGAAGATTTGGAGGTATCTACCAACTTTAACGTGGCATTGGCCAAAAAGATTGAGGACAACATCGATAATAAAGACTCTTTGATAATGATCATTTCGGAGTCTTTTCGCGATACCTACTCGTTCTTTATGAATAGTGGCAAAGATGATATGTCGCTTTTCGTGTTGGCCGGCACATGGGTTGAGGGCCTGTATATTACTTCTCAGGTGGCCATTACAAGCGTTCGCAATGAAGATATGCTGCAGGTAGTTGCCAACCAGAAGGAATCTTTGGATACTCTTTTGGGGCTAATTGAAGTTAGGGCTTCTAAAAATGCAGAGCTGGCGCAATTGTTAACAGACTTGGCTCCCATCCGCAGAGAATACGATGATATTACCAAAGGGAAGGTTTCAACCGATGAGGCCGATCAGATTTTCAGCGTGATAGAAAAGATTCGTGACGCTGCCGTAAAATAAAAGATCATATGTAACCGTTATACGTGTGAGCACGTAGAGGTGTGTCGGCTTGCAAAGTAGCAAGCCGACACTTTATTTTCTTGCTGTAGCGGGTACAGCTCGCTTTGGCGCTATTAGTTGGGCTATGGAAACATTAGGAATAGGTTCACGCGTAGAGCATCCTCAGTTTGGTCGTGGCGTAGTTGTACAGGTACGCTCAGATGCGTATGAAATTACGTTTTGGGAGGGCGGAACCAAGCTTATCGGTCGGGACTTTGCAGGATTTAAGATCGTTGAAGCCGTGGAAACTCCATCAGATATGGCTACCTATGAAAAAATAGAGCGCAGCTTGGTTAAAATTTTGAATCGGTTTAGCGATATTTCTCAGAAGGTAGAAATGGGGCAGCGCTGGAACGGTGGCAAAATGATACTTGTTTCGAGCGATAAAAATTTGAAGGAGAAGGAAGTTCCGCTGGAAACATTCTTCCATAAAATTGTGATGCTGCGTGATCGCTTGCGGGTGTTGGAGCAAAAGATAAACGCCCACACGCAGCTAACCGATGAAGACAAGGTAGATATGCAACAGTATATCACCCGTATGTATGGTAGCCTTACCACATTTAACGTGTTATTCAAAAATGACGACGATCGTTTTGTAGGCGAAGGCCGGAACAAAGAATAGGGCAGACTGCCGGAGTTCGACTATCCGGCTCCCCCTTTGGAAAATAGGGGCAAAGCATTAATCCCGGATTTTACACAAAGATTACTGCACAAAAAAATCGTAAGCTGCAACCAAAGCGCTTGGCAAAGAATTGTACCGGAGGCTCTGCAAATCCCAGCGAACAATTTTTTTTTAACCAAACGCTTTGTTTTCAGTATTAATTTTTCATTTTTTCTTAAGCTCTGTTTGAGGCATGATCCAAAAGAGTTTTTTCTTATTTCAGCTGCATTTACTAGTTGAACTTACCATGCTATGATCCTAAAAAATAGCCTTATATCCGATATGTACCTTAGTATCCTGAAGTTGTATGGAGTTATTTTCTTGGTAGCCCAGCGCAAAGTTTATTGTAATAATTCCTGCGGAAATGTCCAGCTGAGCGCCGATACCAAAACCTTGCAACAGCTGGCTGCTACGGATGCTATCGTATTTTGCCTGCGTGTAGGCTATGTCATAAAAAGCGCACAGGTAGCTGTCCGTGCCATAGTAGAAACGAGGTTCAATATTAGCGATAGCGTAGCTACTGGCGTATATGCTTCTTTCGTTGAAACCTCGTATGGCGCTTATCCCGCCTGTTGTGTAAAGCTCCCCTAAGTACAAGCTATTGGTGTTGGTTGGAAAAGCTGTTTTGCTTTTTCCTTGTACCCGCAATAGCATATCCAGCTTACTAGCTAAAGGAAACAAGTAGCCTATATCTGCCGTTGCAGATAAGCTTGTTCCATCAGCTGCGCTACTTGTTCTGTTGCCTGCAGCCAAGCTTACGTTGCCTCTAATACCATACCGAACGGTATAGCTATCAAATTTTGTAAAACTGTACGCTATACCGTATAGCGTGCTGCGTGCCCACGTGCTGCTGTCAGCGTTGTAGGTGTTGTTGTTGTTCAGCGCAATGAATAAAGATGCTGTGCTGTAGTCGCCAATTCTGGTACTTAACGCTACCTGTCCACCAACATTAAGGTATAGAGAATCGTGCTTGTCAATGGAGAATGAACCTCCTGCGCCTACCATACCGAATATGAGGCAGGGTACAGCCACATTGACATCCAGCAGCTGTATATTGCTACCGGGATTTTGCCAGCTTACTCCTAATTCTTCACCGCCACCAAACATATTTTTTAGCTGCAGGTTGGCTTCACCATGTATGCTGAATTTGTTGTTCTCATCGTTTCCAAATACCATCATACCATAAGCGCTGTTGATTTTTCTGTTGCCAAGAAAAGTATACAAACGTGAGGAGTGGCTGAGAAATTCTACTGCCGAAGGCTGTTGAAGAGCTACAAATCCCAACTCTGCCAACCGACCGTCAACGCGCTTGACGTAACGCTCGGAGTAAGGCTGCATATATCTGAAATTCAGATAATTACGTATAAATTTCGGACGAACTCCAGCATCGCCTTGTACCAGGAGGGTGTCTATGCTAATGAAATTTCCTTTGCTAAGATTTAATGCTGCTACCAGCCTGTTAGCTGTTATGCTTACGCTATCCAGCTGCGCTTTGGCAAAGGGATACCCGTGATTCTCACTATGCTGGACAAAACGCTGCAGTACCTTGTTGAGTAGCGATTGTGTTACTATTTGTCCCTCGTATTTTTTTAAATTTACTCCTGCCTCTTGCAACCACAACTCTTGGCTCTTTGTTACCGTGATTTTTTGTAGCGTAAGGAGTGGTTGCTCACTGACGAAAACTTTGACAGTACCGGTGGTGTAAACAGTAGAATCAACAGATAGCTGCGAGTTGCCTTTGGAGTTTTTCTTAATATATTTTTCCAAAAATGCGGCTGCTTTTGTTGAATCGCTGACTTCTTTCTGCTGAAGTGGGAGAGCGTCCTGCCCGTTGAATATTTGCAGCGACACTTGTGCCGAAAGGTGATGTGTAAATAGCGCCAACAGGATGAGTAATCCAAAAGCAATACTATGTTCTGGGTTGCTCATGCAGCCTTGTATTGAAATGAGAAAAAGGGTAAAGATGTACCTTTTGCGTTACTCGAAAATTACCGATAGCACAAAAGATTGCTGGTACATTTTTTTGATGGCGTTCGGGTATTGCTCGTAGCCCTCAAGGTATTCGCTGGATACTTGGCTAATCATACCTCTGGAATACTTGAACTCGAGCGAAAATTTAAAGAAATCGGCATATACATCAAACCCAACACCCAGGGTGGCGGCTACGTCAAATGGACGTATTCCGATAAAAATTCCTTTGTTCTCATTGAGGCTCTTGAACGCCGCAATATCGCTGTATGGAGTAATACCGCCAATCATGTATGGCCTGAAATCAACTTCACGACGCGCCTTGTACTTGAGCAAAAGCGGCATTTCCAGCAACACCGATTCTATACGCATTTGATGCGATAGCTGGTTATTTTCGTAAAAGTTGATGATGGCATCTCCGAAGCTGGGGCCCAGCTGCATTCTGAAGCTGAGGTTGTGGCTGATGCGCACGTCCATCAATGCCGCTACACCAAGCGTGGGGCTTAGGCTGGATACATCTACGAAATAGTTGTATCCGCGGCTCGGATCTTTGCTGCTATATTGCGTATTGGGCGAGCTGGTTATGACGTAGTCAATAGTGCTGAATGCGAATATAAACCCGAAGTGGACATGTTTACCGTAGTCGTATATAGGTTGCGATAGTGGTTTTATGAATTGGTTTTTTGGAAAACCTGGAGCAATATCGCTGAAGCGCGACGGTTTAAATAGCGGCTCTCGTTTGAAGTCATTGTTCCCTGTTGTTGCCGTATTGCCGCCGTTGTTACCGGGATTGGCAACCAACGGATGACCGCTTTGCGCCCATGCTCCGTTAACGGAAAGCAGCAGCGCACAAACCAGAACGTATGTGGGGCGTAACTTCAACTTATTTTTTTGCCTCGTACATGTCTACCAACCCAAAGGTTAGCGACTGTTTGTTTACTTGTGAAAATCCTGCATCAAGCAATTCCTGTGCAAAAACTTCTGCCTTAGGAAACTCTTCTACCGACTGCGGTAGATAGATGTATGCGTAGCTGTTTTTTGAAACCATTTTACCTATCCATGGCAGTACCTTGAAGAAGTAAAACTTATACGGCAAACCAATAAACGGATTGCGCGGCATTGAAAATTCCAGCACAATCAAAGTTCCGCCGGGATTCAGTACCCTGTGCATTTCTTTTAAACCTGCCAACCTGTTGTCAAAATTGCGAACTCCAAAAACAATAGTAACTACGTCAAAGCTGGCATCCTCAAATGGCAACTTTTCACCATCTGCCAGCTGCAGCGTTACGCTGCTTTGAGGCGTTGCCGACAGCTTCTTTTTTGCTACTTGCAGCATGTTGACCGAAATATCCACGCCAACAATTGTGTTCGCTCCGGTTTTTAGCATGGCAATGGCTAAGTCTCCGGTTCCGGTAGCCACATCAAGTATGGTTTCCGGTTTCTTTTTTTTGACCAAGCGCACAACTCTGTACCGCCAGTATTTGTCTACACCAAGTGATAGCATGCCATTGAGCAAATCGTACTTGCCGGAAATGCTGTTGAACATTTCGATAACTTGCTCTTTTTTGTCGGCTGTATTATCGTGCTGTGGCTTCACAAGTTAATTAACAAAGTTAGGCAAATTGGGCATAGTGAACTAGGATAGCGCTTGGTATTTAATATTTTTTAAACGAACGTTGGTCTAAAGTCGATTAGTGTGCTTAGGTTTGTTAAGTTGTTGATATGATTAACCAGGCACAGAGCGTTGCTGCCTAGTACTTTGCTTTGATAACCTTTTGTAGAATACCGTTGGGTTTAATATACTGTTGCAGAGCGCTATACGGAACATTTATTTCCAACACTGCGCGCAGATATTCCGGACATCCGAAGCTGCGAAAATCGGTTTGCAAAATGGTAAGTGAGGAGTCGGTAATAATCATGTTGGCGGTAGCGCTTATGCCGTCTACGCTTAATAGTAGCGAGTCCAAAATATCGTCACAGGCGCTGCCAAATTCATCTGTAGTAACCTTACCGTCAGAGGCATACTGCTTTAACTGAGGATTTTTTTGAATGTACTCTTTGAATACTCTTTGGTAATCTCCGGTCAGCAAATCACTTAACGTCAACGGTTTAAGTGTTTTAATGCTGATGGTGGTTGCAGGATACAGCACGAAGCTGGGGTGAGCGCCTCCCGCATATTCTACCATTCCTCCGTATGATATAAAGTCTTGTGTTACATTGTACACCCTTACATGCTCATAGGAGTATATTCGACCGAAAGTATTAGGATTTATATCATTTACGAGTTTAACCGTGCTGTAATCCGCAGATTTTTGCAGCGTTTTTAAGTCAGCGTTTTTGAGCCACTTGTTTATTGAGTCTTGTGAGGTTTTATTCTTTAGGCCGGATACTTGTGGGTATTGAAAGTACTGCACGGGGTAAACCGCTCCTTCAGGATAATCTATATTGGTTGATAGCGTGGCGCTGATATTTGTATACTTCACGCAAGGCTGTTCGTGTTTACAGGCGCTTGTTGCTATGGTAAGGAGCAGTACAGGGATAATTCTTTTCATAGCACAAAAATTGTAACGTTGTGGTACTTAGATGTTTCAAATGTAACAAAAGCAGATAGAGCATGGCTACCTGCTTTTGTTATGTTGTATGAAAAAGTGGATTTTACTTCTTCTTAGCTGCGGCTGCGGGCTTTGGTGCGTCCTTGGTTACTTTGATTAATTCGATCTCGAAAATAAGGGTTGAATTTGGCTCAATATCGCCGGCGTGTCGTTCACCGTAAGCCAGCCCTGCAGGGATCCAAAACATAACCTTAGAACCTTCCTTTACCTGTTGCAGGCCTTCTGTCCAACCTTTAATTACTTGGTCCAACTTGAACTTAGCGGTTTGCCCGCTCTCGTATGATGAGTCGAACTCATCGCCGTTGAGCAATGTACCACGGTAGTGTACTTCAACCTCATCTTCTGCGGCAGGCTTTGGACCTGTACCCTCGGTAATGACCTTGTACTGCAAGCCGCTAGGCAGCGTTACTACACCTTCTTTGCTCTTGTTTTCATTCAAGAAATCTTCACCTTCCTTCAGGTTCTTGTCCGAGTTTTGAGTTTGCAGGTTCATGAAGTAGGATTGCAAAAAGTCCCTGCTTTCTTCATCGGTCATCTTGGCATTCTCTCCGTTATTGGTTAGAATATCGCTGACACCAGCGGCAATAACCTTAGGGTCAAGACCTTCTATCTTTAACTTCTTAAAACTTTCACCAATGTTGATACCGAGAGCGTAGCTAACTGAGTCAATAGTGCTGCTGCTTGCACTAAGACCATTAGACGAGCATGAGCTGAAGCTAAGGCCGGCAAAAGCGGCAGTTAAAAGCACGAATTTAATCTTCATAAGTAAATGGATTTATATTTTTTACTAGGTAAGGACAAAGGTAGTAAATGCATTGAAAGTACAATACAGATAAGCACTTTTTAGTGCTGGAGGCAATATTTTAAATTAATGACAGCTATGTTTCATTTACTATTGGTGATAATTAGCTGTATTTGAGAGTACTATTTTGCTTCCTGTGAGCGTATGCAGTAGCCGCATAGCTTGTACAGTATACGTGCCCCTACGGTTGCGTCCCACTCGCTTTCTTCAGTGGGTGACACCTCGCACAAGTCAAATCCAACAATGGTTTTGCCCATTTGCACCAGCTGCTTAATCAAAAAGTTGGCTTGGTGAAAGCTGAGCCCGCCCGGAACTGGAGTACCAGTGCCGGGACAGTTGTCAGGGCTAAGTCCGTCAATATCAAAGCTTACGTATACCTTTTGTGGTAGCTTTGCAATAATGTCGCCGCAAACATGCGCCCATAATTTCCCATTAAATAGCTCATTGTTAATGAAGTAATCGTTGAACATATGGATGCGTGAGCTCTCATTGGCGAGATCAAGCTCATCTTTACACAAATCTCTGACGCCCACCTGTACAAGGTTCGAAACTTGCGGTATATGCTTGATTATGTTGTACATAATGGAGGCGTGGGAGAATTCAAAACCTTCGTAAGCTTCCCGCAAATCCGCGTGGGCGTCAACGTGCAGTACGCCAAAATCAGTATACTTTTCGGACAAGGCTTTTACAAAACCAAAAGGAGTGCTGTGGTCGCCGCCCACAAGCCCAACCAAATGACCTTTGTCAAGCAGCTTTTTAGTATGGTTGTACACGTATTGGTTTAGCTGCTCAGCTGCTTTGTTTACCTCGGTCAGTAGCGGCGTTACGCGTGGATCATCCTCTGCAGCGCCCTCCTCCAACAGCATGATAATTTGCTCCGCTACTGCACGTGTTTTTTTGCTTTTTTCCAATATTTCATCGCTAATAGGGATGGTGCCTATGCCTTTAGTCCAAGCCTCGCCATTATCTAAATCGTAAAGGTCTATTTGAGCGGAAGCGTTGAGTATGGCTTGAGGCCCTTGCGAAGCGCCGGGACGGTAGCTGGTGGTAACATCCCATGGTGCGGAAACCAACACCAGCGCCGAATCTTCGGCCTGAGAGGGTAGCGCGAAATAGTTGCCGTTGGGGATACCAATGCTATTGGAGTTAAAATCAGACATTTACAGTTGTTTTTCTAAGTTTTTTAGTTAAAAAAAGTATGAAAAAAAAAGTTGGCTCGTTTTATTTTTAAGATGCATAGCGTATCTTAGATAATAATGAATCCAGGCGCAAAGTTAGTTTTTTTTGACGATTTTATGGAGGTGTTGAGCGAGGTGGAGGGACGCTTTGGGTTGTCGATTACAGAGAAATATCATTTGGAATAAAAATTCGTTGGTATTATGAAGAAGCTGCTGTTTTTTGTTTTCTTGCTGTGCTCGGCGTCGGTATTGGTGGCTCAGGAGGCTGATGCACCTGTACTTCCGCAAGATGAAGATGTTCTCTACTTTAAGAATGGAGCGGTGTGGCGAGGCCACGTGGTAAGCCAAACGGCCAAGCAAGGTAAAATTCAGATGCGCGATGGCAGCATTATGGTGTATAATCCCAAGCTGATAAAAATGTCGGTAAAGGAGCCTGTTTCTAATAACGCGGGAGCGCAAAATGATTCTATTCGTACCGTGGACATCGTAAAAAAGGTATTTGAAGACGAGGCGCGCAAAAAACAGGTGGAGGAAGACTGGAATAACTTGCAGAAGACGCTTAACGAGCAGCCCAAAACAGCTGCCGAGGTGGAGGCTACCACCTGGAAGCTATACTCTGCGTTGGAAGTTGAGGGCGGCATTGGACTCGGAGATTTGCCTGCCAAAGATGGTGAGGAAGCTGTGAAGAATAGTGAGACTTCCTTAACCGCACGTTACGGACTTGGCGCGAGATATGGTGTATTTGGTATTGGTCTTAACCTTGGCATACGTTCGGCGTACCACTCATTGGGAACTCTTGTTGCGTCAGATTCTGTGAGTATGGGCAATATTCCGAGTACTCTTATGTACATTCCGGTAGGGCTTGATATCCGTTTGGATTTTGCACCTCGTAGCGCTGCGGCTTTGGTTATGATACTGAATGGTAGCTATGCGCTGAAGATAAATGCGAAGGATAATGATACATTTGGTGACTTTATATCCTTTTCGCCAACAATCGGCTTGAGGTTTGGACGCGGGGTTTCATCTTTGCTGGGGGTAGGTTACGAAATGCAGATGAAGGATGGTGATATGGCGCATTTTGCAACGCTTAGATTTGGTGTAAATTTCTAGCCAGCTATAAATTTGATAATTTGATGGATGCAATTTTAAAACATCGCTCCATCCGCAAGTTTAAACCCTCAACAGTAGATAAAGCGCTGTTGGAGGGTTTGCTTTTGGCGGGTACAAGAGCAGCCAATACCGGCAATATGCAGGTGTATAGCATGGTGGTGACAACAGACCCCTTGCTGTTAGAAAAATTGGCGCCCTGCCATTTTAATCAGCCTGCCTCTAAGGCTCCTGTGCAAGTTACATTTTGCGCGGATTATAACAGATTTGTAAAGTGGTGCTTGCAGCGAAATGCTCAACCCGGCTTCAACAACTTTTTGTCGTTTTTAGTGGGTTATGGCGATGCTTTTTTGGCAGCGCAGAATGTGTGTCTGGCGGCAGAGGAAAAGGGATTGGGCACGTGTTTTTTAGGTACAACTATGTATAGTGCGAAGAAAGTTTCAGAAATTTTGCGGCTGCCAAAAGGTGTAATTCCTGTGCTCACATTGGTAATGGGATATCCGGATGAGCAGCCTGATTTGACCGATCGCCTGCCGATGGGTGGGGTAGTACATTGGCAAACTTATGCTGATTATTCAGCAGAAGATATTGATAGAATGTATAGGGAGAAGGAGTCTTCGGCTTTGACGAAGCATTTGTTGGAGGTGAATAAAAAGGAAACCCTGGCACAGATTTTTACAGCTAATCGTTATCCAAAAAAAATGAATGAGGATATTTCTGCAGCATTAATAGAAATGCTTAAGGAGCAAGATTTCTTGTAGAGATGATGAAGCTATGAAAACAAAACGGCAACCGACTCGGTCGCCGTTTTTGCTAAGGATTTGCGAAAAAAGGTTAGCGTAAAATACATCCTAAAACAGATAGTTTAATCCAATGTACAATCCTGTATTTCCGTCACGCTTATCTAAGGCTTTTCCAAAGTCAGCGGAGATTATAAAGTTCTGATTCATAACAAGTTGAAATCCTGCCCCCACGCATACGTGTGGCGCTTCCTTATCGGTAGTTATTAGCTTAGGTCTTGCTACAGAGTATGTATTTATATCCTCATGCATTTGCTCCATTTCGCTTTCACGGTAGGGCTGTACTATCATTCCCATATCTACGAACGGATTGGTGGATAGATACCAGTTCTGCTTAATGAGCTTAAAGTGTAAAAACTTCCAACGTAGCTCGGCATTGGCAAATATTACGCCATCTCCCACAATGCGATTGCGCACGGAACCACGCATGGTGCTGGAGCTTCCCAATCCCTCGGATAGCGTTTTGCGTAGCATCAGCACATTTATATTCTGCTGCAAGTACCATGGCGTATGGCCAAACAGTGTTCCTTGATAACCGATGCGGTAGGCAAATGAAAGGTTTTGTGGAAGGATGGTAAAATACTGGCGATGCACCAGCGTAATTTTTGCATGCGTATTATTACGCCCCTCAATGTCAGGCGAAAACAGGAATAGCAGCTCCGTACACATCCCCTTCATGGGGTTGGGCTCAAAGTTGCGGGTATCGTACACCAAACCACCTTTCAGGTAAATGTGCGAACCACCTTTCACCTCGTCGCGCGGAAGTCCTCCATAGCTCGCGTAGTACTCATAAGCAGTGGAGTCCTCCGGCAGGTCAAGTTTTTTCTTATCTACAGCGCCAATGTCAAAGTTGTAAAAATCAAGGCCTGCTGCCCAACGTAGATTTCCGGAAATGGCGCCCTGTAGCACGCTCACTACTCGAAATAATTTACGATTGTAGCTGTAAAATCCCTCGCTAATGTAATCGTCGGCATCCTTATCAACATAGTCAGGAATATACGCAGCCTTGTATCCGTTAAAGCCGTGCAGCTTCATCATTTTGTCGGTTACGTAGGCCATATCTACAGTGGTGCGCAAGCCGGGTAGCAGATATTTAGAGTCGTAGTAGGTGCGAAAGATGGTGGAACCTTTTGTGTACTGAGATACTTCGGCGTAAATGGAGTGTTGGTAGTGCGGATAAGTGCTGCCGTCTCCATAGTAGAAAAAGTTTACGATACCTCCGTACTGAAATCCGAGGTTGCTATCGAATGATAGGGCAGGCAGCATACCGACATTCCAGCCGGTTTTTACAGAGTCCCTGTGTGCTGCCGGAGAGGAAAAGTAAGCTGCTGTTATTAATAGCAGTACTAGAAATAGTCTTTTTTTCATGTAAGAATAATACAAAGGTACATTTTGTTATCACAAATAGGTGCTATTGTCAAGTTTTGGTACAGCTTTAACACGCAAATATGGAAATTTTCCCTCAATTTCGGGCAAAAAGAAAGAGGATTTAGCTCTTACCAAATCCTCTAACCTTTTGATTTTCAACTTGTAGCGCGATCCGGGATTGAACCGGAGACCTCATGATTATGAATCATGCGCTCTAACCATCTGAGCTACCGCGCCATATACTTTTGCCGTACGGCAAGAGTGTTTTGTATAGCCTATGCTTCTTCTTTAGCTGTGGCTACCTTTCTTTCCTTAATGCGCGCCTTCTTACCGGTTAGCTTGCGTAGGTAGAAGATGCGTGCACGACGAACCTTACCTGACTTGTTAAGCTCAATGCCCTCAATAAATGGTGAATTTAGCGGGAAAATACGCTCTACACCGATATTGTCAGACATTTTGCGAACAGTAAAGGTTTCGGTGTTGCCCGAGCCACGACGCTGAATAACCACACCCCGGAACTTTTGCAAACGCTCCTTGTTTTCCTCCACAATACGGTAGGTTACGGTAATGGTATCTCCGCTCTTAAATGCAGGGTGCTGCTTTTTGTCAGCATAAAAAGCCTGTTCGGCCACTTTCATCAAATCAACTTTCATGACGGATGCTCTTTTAAAGTGAGTTTAGCGCAACATTACACGGATTTCTGCATTCGCTGCCGATAGGAGGTTGCATTTTTTCGGATTGCAAAGGTATATATTATTTTTATTTCCGCAAATATTCCCTCATTTTTTTGTATATTGTATAGGTGAAAGCTAAAAATCTGCTTTTCAGTAAGTTTTTTTCTGTGAGGGTATTGCTTTTTCTTTTTTTATGAGCTATCTTTGCAATTCATTTATTATGGAGTAATTTGAAATAATCACCTAAAATAGTTTACTAAGTAATATGACAAAGGCAGACATCATAAACGAAGTTGCAAAGGTTACCGGCGTAGAAAAGGTAGCGGTGCAAAAATCAGTTGAGTGCTTTATGGAAGTAGTAAAGGACTCTCTTGTAAAAGACAGAAACGTGTATTTGCGCGGTTTCGGTTCTTTCATTGTTAAAAAGCGTGCTCAAAAGACAGCCCGTAACATCTCTAAGAATACTACCATTGTTATTCCGGAGCACTTCATTCCCTCATTCAAGCCGGCTAAGACCTTTACAAACAAGGTTAAGTTTAACGTGAAGAGGAAGTAAGATCTCACGTTGCTCGTAACAATTAAATAAATTAAGTAGTATGCCTTGCGGTAAAAAAAGAAAGGCCCATAAGATGGCCACGCACAAGCGTAAAAAGCGCCTGCGTAAAAACAGGCACAAAAAGAAGTAACTTAGCTTTGTGCATTATTTTCATACAAACCTAAAGGATTTAACCCTTTAGGTTTGTTCTATTTTGGAACACTACAGTAACGCGTACTGCCGTGGGTTGCGGTGTGTGCATGTAAGTTGCTGTATAACATAACATTACTACAGCTATGACCAATGAGCTAGTGGTTGATGTAGCCCCTTCTGAGATAACTATTGCGCTTCTTGAAGATAAGCAGCTTGTAGAGCTGCACAAGGAGCAGAGCAATGCCAACTTCTCGGTAGGAGATATTTATTTGGGTAAGGTAAAAAAGGTTATGCCCGGCTTAAATGCCGCATTTGTAGATGTGGGGTACCACAAAGATGCTTTTATACACTACCTGGATCTTGGCTCGCAGTTTCTTACTTTCAACAAGTACGTAAATGCGCTGGTAAAAAAGGAGCAAATCAACTTTTCCAAAATGAAGCTGGAAAAGGATTTGGAGAAAAACGGTAAGATAAGCGATGTTCTTACCGTGGGGCAGCCTATGCTGGTGCAAATTGCCAAGGAACCTATATCAACTAAAGGGCCGCGTATTACGGCCGAAATATCCATTGCCAACCGTAACATGGTGCTTTTGCCATTTGCGGATAAGATTTCTATTTCTCAAAAAATATCATCGAACGATGAGAAAAAGCGCCTCAAGCGCCTGCTTAAGAGCATTTTACCTAAGAATTACGGGATTATCATTCGTACCGCCGGCGAGGGCAAAAAGGTTGTCACGCTTGATGGCGAGCTACGTGCCGCCGTGCAGCATTGGGAAACCAGCTGCGAAAAAATCCGCACTTCGGGGTATCCCGCACTTATTGCCACCGAAATAAATCGCACGACGGCCGTGCTGCGCGACCTGCTTAACGTATCGTTCAACAACATTCATATCAACAGCGAAGGGCTTTACCGTGAGGTGAAGGATTACATTGCCTCTATTGCTCCGGAAAAGGAGAAGATAGTAAAGTTCTACGATGGCGGCGAGCCTATTTTTGAGCGCTTTGGGCTTACCAGGCAAATGAAATCCGGCTTTGGTCGGGTAGTATCGCTTAAAGCCGGTGCGTACCTGGTGATTGAGCATACCGAAGCGCTGCACGTGGTTGATGTAAATAGTGGCGTTCGAGCAACGAAAGGTACAGATGATCTGGAGTACAACGTAATGGAGGTTAACCTGAATGCCGCTGCTGAAATTGCTCGTCAGCTACGCTTGCGAGATATGGGAGGCATTATTGTGGTGGACTTTATTGACCTGCACGTTGCCGAGAATCGTCGGATGCTGTATGAGAAAATGATTGAGCTGATGAGTAAGGATAGGGCAAAGCACAACATTTTGCCCTTATCTAAGTTTGGGCTCATGCAAATTACCCGTCAGCGCGTGCGCCCCGAGATGAAGATAAAGACGATGGAAACTTGTCCAACCTGTAATGGCTCGGGTAAGGTTGGTCCTACTATTTTGTTTGATGATCAGCTGGAAAATCAGCTGGCTTACTTAGTGGCTGAAAAAAAGGTCAGAAATTTAACGTTGAGGGTACATCCTTATACGGCGGCCTTCCTAACCAAGGGGCTATTTTCTTTGCGTTTGCGTTGGCAAATGAAGTATAAGTGCAGGATAAAAATCATCTTTTCTCAGGAGTGCAGCTATCTTGAGAGCCACTTCTACAATTCAAAAGGAGAGGAGCTTTTGTAGGGTATAAAGATTTTTTTGAGTGATTTTGAAAAACTCGAAAGAAGTCTTACCTTTGCACCTTAAAAATGAGTTCGGGGTGTAGCTCAGCCCGGTTAGAGTACACGTCTGGGGGGCGTGTGGCCGCTGGTTCGAATCCAGTCACCCCGACACCGCAAAAAGCCTTGATACTAGAGTTATCAAGGCTTTTTTGTTTGCGAATTAAGCTGTATATTTGTCGAGATTTTGCACATTTCTGCACTTTTTTGCATGTTTCCGCACTTTTTTCGTGCAATTTTCGTGCAATTTTCAGGATTTTTCTATGGCAACTGTTCGCTTTTATTTGGATACTCGTAACTTGAGACAGGACGGAACTTACGCCCTCAAGTTGATAGTCGACCATAACCAAGGTATTCCTATTAACTTAAAAGTTTACCTCACGCCCGAGCAGTGGGACGAGGACAGCAAGCAAATTGTTAAACATCCTAATCGAGTTCAGCTTAATTTTTTCATTAAACAGCGTAAAACGGCTGTGGAAAATCTACTACTTTCTTTACAGGCACAAGGAATACTGTCACGATTAACGCCAAAAGAGCTAAAGAAAAGGATAAATGCTATCGGCACAGGTGAAGAGGTTGGGGAAGTTTTAAACGAGGAGGAGTGTAAGCTTAAGCCACTCTATGAGCGTTTTGTAAGCAGGTTGACAAACTTACGTACAAAAGAGCTGTACAGGAGTACGCTCAATAAAATAGACAGCTTTTCAAGTGTGGAATCCTTAACTTTTACACAAGTAAGCTATGACTGGCTGCATGATTTTGAGCAGCACTTAAAGCAGACCGTACCAAGCATTAACGCACGAGCAATACACTTACGCAACATCAGAGCAATTTTTAATAGCGCCATTGATGAGGGTAAAGTGTCGCTCAATGACTACCCTTTCCGGCGGTTTAAAATTAGAAAGCAGCAGACCATAAAGCGCTCCCTAACAGTGGAGCAGCTAAGGTTGATAAGGGACACTCAGTGGACACCTAAAGTACAAGAGGCCGCGGACTTTTTCATGCTATCGTTCTACCTAATAGGCATCAATATTATTGATATTTTGCACTTGAAAGAATTGCTGGGCGATAAAATTGCGTACCACCGGGCAAAAACCGGTCGCCTGTATGAGTTCCGAGTACCACAGGAGGCGCTGTCTATTTTTGAAAAATATAAAGGGGGCGAATATTTGCTGTCATGGCGAGAACGCTATAGGGACTATCGGGGGTTCACGGGCATAGTCAATGAACGCTGTAAGGAAATAGGCAAGGCAATAGGCGCTCCCACGCTAACCACCTACTATGCCCGTCATACATGGGCAACCCTTGCCGCAAGCTTGGATATTCCTAAAGAAACCATTGCAGCGGCACTTGGACATGCGGAACACTCAGTAACCGATGTGTACATTAACTTTGACCAGCGGAAAATTGATGAGGCTAATAAGCGAGTGATAGCTTACTTAATGGAGGCATAATCCCAAAATTGGTATCTTTGTTTTTTTAATGTATTGATTGTCAGTGTAATATATGAACGAGAATCTTAGTAAGTCCAATAATACCGGTAATCAAGTGTAAGTTCCAAAAAAGGGATTGCAAAAAAATATTATCTTTGCACATAATTTTTAAAGACTTGAACAACCTTACAACAGGCTGCGGTGAATTGATGGTTTCGATGAGCAACTTAAATTTTTTCATGCAAAAAGTGAAGACTTAAAGTATTCAATTTTGAAAAAGTGAGGCATTAAAAGCCTCAAACCTCTACATCTTTCAGCGTATTTTCTAGAATCCAATGCACAAGTGTGGTCTTGCTTATACCCGATTTTATGCCGACTTTGTGCTCATAGCGTAACTTTTTAGCGAGGATAGCCAGTTTTAAATCTAGCAGCGGGTCTATTCTTACGCTACACACTTGATTTTCAGGCATTTTTTTTGCAATTTCATCCAACATTTCGGGCGTGATAGAAAGGTTCCCAACTCTAATAATACTAGTAACATCAGGATTTTGGGTAACAGGTTGTTTTTTCATCATCTTACTTTTTAATAGGTTATACCTCTACATTTTTTAGCGCGTTTTCTAAGATTAAAAAAAGTAAGTTTTGCTTATTAATGCTGGCTTTTACGCTGCTGCTGGAGGTTATCGTTGCTTTTTGTCCGTAGCGTAGCTTGTGCGCTAAGTCAGCCAGTTTGTAATCGTGCTCAGGGTGTATGCTTATGCGACACCTGCTGGCTTCTTTCATTTTTTCGGCAAACTCTACAAATCCAAGACTGCTGATGCCCAAGTCGCTTAGCTGCGCATTGTCAATGCTTGTATTTTTTTCAACTCCCTTTTTTGGTGTTGGCTGCGGTACCGGTTCTATTGGGGTTACCTGTAGTTCTGCTTCGTCCAGGAGCAAGGATAGTCCTCCCTTTTTAGGTTCTGGCGTTTCTTCTATTACCAACTCTGTGGCGCTACCTTTTGGGTCGCGCTGCACTGCCGTATAAACTTTGTCTAAAAAGTCCATTCTATTACCATTTTTTGCCATAGCTTTATTGATTTAAAAAAACAACTAATTTCCCCATAAATGCTGCAAACTCTTTGTACAACCCTGCCAATATTTTGTTGCTTTTTAGCGATGACAACATATTAGTGTAGGTATCGTTGTACTTTCTGTAGGTTTCCTTGAGCGATATAAACATTACCTCTTTGTATATGCCATGCTTTGCCTTTTGTTTTTCCCAAAACATTACGGTTTCCTTGTAAATTTCGGTAAGCTCAAATTTGTTGTACATCAGCGCTACCTTGAGGGGTGGTAGATTGTGATTTACTCGCAGCTGCTGTGTTTTGGTAATGTTTTTCAGAAATTTGATGGTAGAAAGAGAGTCGCTGTCGTCGCCGTTTACTACAATAATCGCGTAGTCAAGACAGGCGAGCAACCCTGATATATCATTGCTTTGACCGCGCCCGGGCATATCTACAATCAAAAAATCGTAGTCGTTTTCGTCAAATTTTTGAGCTGCAAAACCTTGCTCGGTAACTACCTGTAACGGCTTCTTTCCTGACATCATGGCAGGCAGATCCGCAGGTAGGCAGGTGGCAACAGGGTAGGGAAATTCGTCGCGCTCCGAGAAGTCGCGCCGCCGCAAATCTACGCTTGTTTCTTGGTCGTCGCAATCTACCAGCAGCACCCTTTTTTTGTAGCTGCTGCCCGCGAGCGTGTTTGCAACAACTTTCGAAGCGAACGATTTTCCCACGCCTCCCTTTTGGTTTACAAATCCGATTGTTTTCATTTTCATGATGTTTTTTGTGGTTAATAAAAAAAAAGACCTGTACCGCCTTGCGACGAGTACAGGTCTTCGTGAGACTCTATGCTAAGTTTGGCGCCTTACCTATGCGCCTATTTAATCCAAAAAAGGGATTTAAAAAAAATCCATTGCAAAGCTAAAAGTATATTTTTAAACACAAAAATATTTACATGAAATGTTTTTGTATTTTAAGTTTTTTTAATGTAAAAATATTATGTGTATAATTTCGTGATTCAAAAAGGTACAAAGGTACGAAAGGTACGGAAGTCAACAATTCAAAAAGTACAAAGGTACGAAAGTACGAAAGTCAATAGTTCAAAAGGTATAAAGGTACGAAAGTACGAAAGTCAACAATTCAAAAAGTACAATACCCCACAATTTTTCGTTTTAAAATTAAGTTTTGTGCTGCTGATGTGAGTAAGTGCGTGAGCGTGGATAGGCAAAAAATCGGCTGCATGATACACACAAAAACTGCTGCGGAGCGAAGAAGTTCAGTAGAATAAAATTCAGGCAAGAGGTAACCTCACTTTGTGAGGTTGTGTGCTTACTTCGTAAGATTTATTGCTCAAAATCAGCATGTTACAAAATGTATAGTTATAATTATTTTATAATCGTAAGTAAATGGTTCTTCAAATCAATTTGTTATGGCTATAAAAATTATAATGAGCATTATAATTTTTGGTTTTGTAGGGTTAAATTAGAGAAATAATACTTACCTTTGCTCTCGATAAAGCATAGGCGCGTTATACGCCAAGTAAAGAGTCTCACGAAGACCTGTATCCCTGCGAAGGAGTACAGGTCTTTTTTATTAACCCCCTTTTATTGTTATGGGAGCATCAATAGGCATTAGCGAGGCGCTAAAAGTTCGGCTTGCCGCCTTTAAAAAAACGTATGGTTTGCCCACTTACGAGCATACGCTAAACGTCATGCTCAACTACTTTGCGGAGGTGGGCGATGATCCTACCAATCCTCAATTTACCGCTAAAGCACAGATGGTAAAGATGAATAAGCGCTTAGACCAGGTGGTGCGGTTTATTCGCGTTTTTGAAAAGCAAAAGCTGCAGCCCGTACTTGACGAGCTGGTTAAGCAGTCCCGGCACATGCTGGAGGTTATGCCGTCGGGCGCTACAGTGGCAGCTAAGGCTGATGTGGAGGAGCTGGAGGAGCTGCTACAAGATCTGCCCACACACAAGGAGCTGACAGATGTCGTGATGAAAATTTATGATACGCTAAATTTAAGGCAGGATGGTAGAAAACATGCATAAATATCTGAATGTTTTAGTGGAAATATTTTTTACCTGCAGATGAGCACCTCTCAGCTGTCCTCTGTATTAGAGGCAAATAGCAAGTTTAATAACGACCTCAAAAAATATTTTGAGGGAAAGCTAAGTGACCAGGTTGTATTTAATCTTGGTAATTCTTTTGGGAAACTATCTGAAAATTTGGACAACTTCAAAAACCTTTACATGCGGCAGGGCATATTGAGCAAGGCACTCAAAGGACACGATACCTCCATAAATGTACGACAGCTGGAAAACCTACCATTGAAGCTTTATAAAGCAAAAACCATTTTTAAAAGCAAGAAGCCTGGCTCACTTGTTGTTGCTATAGATATGGTAGATAGCAGAAAGCAACCTGTGGTTGTCGCAATAAAAACTCATCATACAGCATTTATAGGTCAAACCTCCGATGATGTTAATGTAATTACCTCCATACATGGACGCCCGAAGGAGCACTTGATGTATTGGAAATCGGAGGGGCTGGAGTTAAGAAAGGGGCAAAAAATAAACTCCACTCACATTCAATCTGGTACAATTCCAGACCGGTACGTAAGCGGAGTTTCAAATTCTAAGGCAAAAGTAGCACAAGAAAATCAAACCACCAAATCTTTAGCCGAAAAAATGAGCGAGCTGACGGAAAAAAACACAGCGGCGTTGCGGGCAACGCTTCCACAGCAACCACCACACAGGCATAAGCATAAAGGGAAAAAATACTGATTTTTCCCGAAGTAAAAATAGTTAAGCATGCACATAAAATTTGACTACGTTGCGGCAGGTTCTCCCAACAGCAAAGGCTCGTGCCGAGCGTTTGTAAAGTACATGGCTAAGGAGGATAAAAAAGACTTGGGCCATGCCCCGGAGTGGTGGTTTGACCAAAACGGCAGGGAAACGCTAGCCGTAGATGTTGTGCAGCGCATTGATGAGGATCATCAGGGGTTGGGTAAGGCGGCCACCAAGTATACCACCGGCAGCATTAACCCCAGCGAGCGGGAGTGGCTGGCCATGGGTAGCACGGAGGAAGAGCGGCTAAAAAACTTTAAAGCGTGGGTGGCTGAAAAGTTTACCGCAACGCTTGCCGGGAACTTTAACAAGCATAAGCTTCCCACGGAGGAGCCGTGGATGCTCAAGGGTACAACGCCGGAAGAGCGGGTGGAAAAGTATAAAAAGGAGGTAGCTGCGGAGCTGCTATCGAAGTACGCAAAATCCTTTAAGTTTAATAAGCCCACCGCGGCAGAGCTCAGAAATATGTGCAGCGACCCCAACCCCGCAGAGCGATTCCGGGCGTGGATGTACGATAGCTTTGCAGGTAAGGTTACGGCCATGACGTGGGCGTACGACAAAAAGAAAGAGGGGGAGGCCGAGTGGCTAGCGGTGGCGGGGGATAGCAAGCTGCAACGGGTGAAGCTGCTGGAGCGTGAAGCGCTCATAACGTTCCGGGATAAATTCGAGGCGAAATTTGGCGGATACATGGCAGCGCTGGGCAGCGCCGGTAAGGATGTTGATTTATTTAAGGAGTGGCTGGATAAGACCTTTTCTGCGCAGCTGCGCAATGACTTTAAGCAGCCCGTAAAAGAGGGCGAACTTATTGTCATCACATCGGATAACGTGAAAATATATTTTAAGCTGGAGCATAATCGGTACTACAAGGGCGATGATAAGGAGGTGCTGCAAGGCAGGGCAAAAAGCGGCGATGCGAAGCCGGGCTTTAATACGCATATTCACTTCCTCATGGCCACCAAAACGGCGGATAGGCAAAACCGCATTAACCCGCAGACTAAAAACAAAAGGGAGTTCGACAGGGTTGCTTTTTTTCAGAAAATCGAAAAATCCTTTGACGAGCATTTTGACTACCGGCGCAGCTATGAGGAAAGGTTAGAGACAAAGCTGGCAGCGGTTTTGGTAAAGAGCAAGGTTAAGCCGATGACGTTGGCCAGGGAGGCGTTTAGCGACAGGCCGGCAGAGTACGGGGCAGAGCAGGAGGAGCTATCCCAAAGAAAACGAAATGATAAAAGGCGGTAAGAATGTTGTGATTGATTTTTTAACGAAAAACATTTGGTAGATATAAAAACATATCCTACCTTTACCGTGTATAAACCTAAAAAACAAGTATCGCTATGCCAACACTACTGATTTTATTCGGGCTTAGGTTTTACTTCTACATAAACGACCACGAGCCTATTCATATCCATGTTGAAAATGGCGATGGAGAGGCAAAATTTGAAATACAAAGCGACATTAAGCTTCTCTACAACAGAGGGTTAAAGCCTAAAGACCTTCGCTTGGCGGAAAGCATTATTGAAGAAAATAAGGATAACTTCATAAGGCAGTGGGAAAAAATATTTTCAGGAAATGAGTAGCACAATGGGAACAGAAGTAAAAGTCCGCCAGCTATGGTTTGATGAAGATAAAATTTTCATCTTAACCGAAGATGGGCGAGAGTTGTGGCAGTCGCTTCTATGGTACTCCCGCCTGCTGTACGCCAACGCCGAGCAGCGCAACAGCTACCATTTCTCATACTCCGGCATACATTGGCCGGATGTAGACGAAGATATTTCCTTCGAAAGTTTCTTCTACGATAAGCGTGAGCCTGCTGGCATTTCCCGCTTGTTTCTTACCCATCCCGAGTTAAACGCATCGGCGGTAGCCCGCAAGATGGGAATTCAGCAAAGCCTTTTGGCGGCGTACATTCGTGGCACAAAAAAACCTTCGAAGGAGCGTGAAAATGCTATTATTACTACCGTAAAGCAAATAGGAGAAGGATTAGCCGCAGTAGAGGTGTAATTTTTTCCGTAAGATTTACTTTCTGCTACTTTGCACTATCGTTTGTTTAGCTTGCTCATATCCTCCTTTGCCTTTCGCTTTACCTCCGCGGTTTTTGCCTTGTTGGCGGCGCTGGCGGCCAGCTTGCGGAGCGAAAAGTTTTTGTTCAGGTTGTAGTGCGTCATAATGGCGGCGGTCATCACCACTATATCCTTTTGCTTTTCTTCGGCAATATCCTGTATGATGGTTACCCGTGCCGCAGCGTTCAGCTGCTCCTCTGCCAGCTCAAGCGCCTTTTCCCTTTCGGCTTTAAGCCTTGCCTCCTCCGCCAGTATAGCGTTCCAAAGGGCTATGAGGTCGGCGGGGTTGTCAACGCTGTCAAGCAGGGATTTCAGAAAATCAATACTGGCCTGGGACTTGGGGATATCTATAGTTAAACGCCGGTCGAGGGCCGCTTTTTCCCGGTAAAGCTTAAATGAGCCGTACGCTCCGGCAAGGTTGTTTATTTGGTTTAGCTTACGGAAGTAGTCGTACGTGGGGTTGTCTATTATAGCTGAGCTGTCCGTTAGCACGAGGCCGGACAGGAAGCGGTCTATTGACGCCGTGTTGTCGTTGATGTTGCTCCGGGCATCGTAGCTAATGGCCTTTTGAAACTCCGTGTAGCCCTCCAGCCCCGGCATGTCCGGGAGGTAGTCGGCGGGGTTGATGGAAAAGCCCAGGTAACTTTCGGTAACGTGCGCCAGGTTGTCAACGCTCATGTTCTTCACCGCGTTATACTTGTTGACGGCATCCCGCCGTACCTCCTCTTGCAGCTGGTAGGCCTTCTCTACGGCTCTTTTGGAGCTGTCCAGCTTGGCCGCTTGCGCCCGTGCCAGCTGAATGGTTTGCATAAGCCCGTCAAGCTGCTGCAGCCAGCTGCTGGCGGTTTCTATCTTTGACTCCAGAAGGATAATATCCTGCGTGGGGTTGGTTACCACCATTTGCGCAGGGGAGCTGTACGCCATGCCCAGCAGGGCATATAGCGTAATTTTTTTAAGGTTGTTCATGGTCTTGCTTTTTTTGTTGGTTTAGCTCGCTTAATCTTTTCTCAATGTCCGCCTTTTCCTGCTCTAGCCTTTTCTGCTCGTTTTCAGGGCTATTTTTTTCCATGCCCCTTTTATCGTACATAATAAGGTTTCCCTGGCTATCACGTGTTACGCCAAAGTGCTTTATGCGCAGGAGCATAAAAATGGTGTAGCATATAATAGCGCAGCAGGAGAGCAGGGATAGCCAGGGGTAGTACTCGTAGTCGAAGGCTACGAAAAATGCTACTCCCGCCAGGGACAGTATAGGGAGTACTACTTTTCTGCTGCGCTGTAGCTCCGCTTTTACCTGCCTGATGCCGAATTTGCGCTGTGGGTGTAATTTTTTCATGGTAGGCTGTTTTTTATTGTCCTCCTCCGGCTGATGTTACTATTCCTGCTGTACCGCCCACTGCACCTACTACGCCTCCAATACCACGACCTACAGCAGCGCCCTTTTGGCCGCCAACGCCTGCCCCTACGGTGCCGCCCGTTGAGCTCGCTGCTCCGGTGCCGGTCTGTAGTATTTGCTGTGTGGCCATTGAGCCTACGCCAATGACCTTGCTCATAAACATGCCCGCCTGCTCACCGCCGATGTACAGCGAGGTGAGGTAGGGAACCAGGCAGTAGAATATTACCATAACTACGCTTACCGCGGTGTTGAGGCCCTGTGAGCCGCCGTAGGCGTACCACTTAATGGCGAAGTCGGTAGCCGTAATTATATCTGAAGCCGCTGCCGGACGATTATATAGCTTATTATAGCTGTCCATCATATTGTTTAGATTATTATCAGAACGGTTCCAAGTTTCTAGTACTGTAGCGTTTTCTGTAAAATGTTTTGCGGAGGCAACGCCGGACTCCGCAAAAGATAGGAATGCCGCATCCAGTACGCAAACCGTTAACGCCCAAAAGGTTACCGCGGTGTAAAACTTAAACCACTTGCTGAGTATGCCCCTGAATGCCGGTATGCACTCAAACATGATGGCCAGGCAACCGACGACCACCAAAAAGCTGAGCGCAAGGTTGCGCACGAGGTCAACAACGTAGCGAATTATACGGACAACTGGCAGCTTGAAAAAATCCCAGATCTTTGTAGCTGTTTCTCCGCCTGAGAGATTTTTAAGCTCTTTTAATTTTTGTTCAACCTCTTTTTCGGCAAGCCTGTGAGCTTCTTTTTCTGCTTCACTTTTAATTGAGAGAAAAGAGGCCTTATCAGCATGCTCTCGTTTATCTT
The DNA here is from genome assembly GCA_031266015.1 of Prevotellaceae bacterium. Lineage (GTDB taxonomy): Bacteria > Bacteroidota > Bacteroidia > Bacteroidales > UBA932 > JAISBU01. The sequence goes on from JAISBU010000034.1 coordinate 39,597, forward strand.
TTTTCAGTATGAGTGTATAGTTATCCATTTCTGTCTTGGCCTTCGATTTGTATCCCTTTAACTCTTCCTCCACCCCTGCATATTTTAGGTAAAAGTTTTTGTACTCCGGCTTGTCGAAAACGCTAATGGCTATTCCGTAAAGCTTTCCCGTGACATCAATGGCGGTGGGGTAGCTGACTATGAGCAGGTACAGGAACATGGGTGTGAAAACGTACCTGGTAAAGTCCAGCTTGCCCTTGGTGCTGCCCAGCAAAAAGCTGACCAGGCCAAAGGTAAACACGAGCATCATTATGTAGGGCATGAAGCGAAGCGCAAGCCTTTGCGCCTCTAAGGCAAGGTTGCCTACGCTTTCTAAAAACGCAATGGGTAGCGTAATGGTTTCCATTTCTGTTAGTTTAAATAAGTGTTTGTTTAAGTTGGTAAATGTTATTCTGTATGCGCTCTTTGTTGCGCTCAATGTCTACACCCGAGGCAAAGGAGGGGACCTTATACTCATCCTCCTTCACTCCGGTAGCATCGCTAAATCGCTTGAGCTGCGCCCGGAAGAAGGAGTTGGGCTTACGGCCTACAATTTTTCCGGCGAACTCGCCCACCGAAAGCTGGCTAATATCCTGCGTTCGCAGGATGTTTTTTTCCTGAACGTTGAACGAGATGTTGTCGTTGGTCGTTTCCCGCCCGGGGTCGTGCGTACCCGAGCTGACGCTGCTGCCGGTGGAGGCATTTTTTACCACACGGTCTTCCTTGCCAAAAAGTTCGGATATGTACTTCAGCGCATTCAGCTCTGTGGTGCTGCCAAAAAAGGTGCTTCCCATGGAGCCCAGCACGTTTTCGCTACGCTCTTTGCCGTACCGGTCGCGCACTTGAGAGAAGTTTTGCTGTAGCAGCCAGGTGGCTATTTTGGCTGACCGGCCGTAGTTGGGCAGCTCGTCAAAGTCCGGCAGGTAGAGCGATGTCCACTCATCGAAGCAAAAGCACGACTTGAGCCGGTTCTGTGTGTTCATGGTGGTACGCGCCACGGTGGTGGCCAGCGAGAGGAACGGGGAGACAAATTCTTTCTTCTGCTGGTCGTTGACCAGACAGAGCAGTCCGGGCGTGTCGGGGTGGTTGAGGTTAAAGTCTACCTCGTCCCCGGAGAGCACCCACATGGTAAGCGGGTCAATGCTGGCCTTACGGGCCACCGCCTGTATGTTTGACCAGATGCCCGCAATTTGCCCCTCAGCATCCTTGCCAAGCGCGCTGGTAAAGCTCTTGCCGTAGGTGGCGCAGTCAACATCTTTTTCTACCAGCGCCTTTACCTCCTCAGGGGAGGATTGGGCTAAAAACGTAAAAGCGTGCGGAATGTCGCAGATGCTCTTCAAGTACCTTGAAAAGTACAGCACCAGGCCCTGTATAAGCGCTATCGGCTCATCTACGAAGAACGGGTCGCCTTTTGGGTTGTGCCACTCATGCTTCATCCCCTTTATGCAGGTAGCCACGTACTGCTCCAAAAGCGGTACGGTGGAAATAAACCGGGGAGCGATGGGGTTCATGCGGCAAGTTCTTGTGGGGTCGGTGAAGTTGACAATCTTTAAGGGGATTTTCTCAAACGCTTCGGGGTAGTGCAGGTAGGCGGTGTACACGATGTTCGTAAGGTCAAACTTTTTTAGGTCGTACACCACGCCTGTCCAGCCGTTCTGCACCATCTGGAATAGGATATGCGCCGCGAGCGAGGCCGACTTGCCCGCACCTGAGCCGCCATTGCCAAGGTTGCCCCGGCAGGGGTAGGGCAAGTTAAGCCAGCCCCCTACGACCGGAATGCAAAAATGCTCTGGGTTGCGCGTGGGCTTTTTGTCTACCCTGCTCAGGTCGGTGGTGTCCACCTTGAGCCTGGCGCCGGTGGCGCTAAGTTCACGTACAAACAGCCTGGCGGCGGCCAGGGAAAGCAAAAATAGCAGCAGGTGCGTAACCTTTACCTGCCTCATCAGCGCCGGGTAGTCCTGTAGGCAAATGAAAAAGTACCCCAGCGCCCCCAGCGCTGCCCCATAGAGGGCAAGGTTGACCAGGCGGCGGACAGGCGCTCTAAAGTGGCGGCTGCCTTTGGCGAATACGGTGTTGTAGAATAAAAGGGTGAAGGAAAAAATGGCGTAGCCCCGGAAAAGATAGCCAAACTCAACAAAGACTTCTGCCATGCCGGGAGAGTCTATGATCTCACGAAGTACGCCTGTCCCAAAGGGGAAGCCGCCAAAGAGCTGGTACACGTAGTCCAGCAGGGATAGCACTGCCCCAATGAGGGCAAGCAGGATGTAGGGCGGTTGCTTTATTACGCTTTCGTTGGTTTTCATAGCTAGTAGCTTTTTCCGTAATGCTTATGCTTGTGTGGTGGCTGCTGTGGAAGCTTTGCCCGCAGCGCCGCGGTATTCTTTTGGGTAAGCTCGCTCATTTTTTCGGCTAAAGATTTTTGATTTTCTCGCACAACCTTTGTAGTGTTGTTTAACTCCTCACTCGTTCCCGCAGGAAAAGAAATTTCTAGCTGCGTAGGCTTCGAATGGAGGTATTTTTCTCTTTCAGTAAACTTCTGCAACGCTAATCCGTGCTGCTTTTGCGCGGTTAAAAAAGCATAAAACTCTCGGGAGGATTGGCGTGATTGTTCTTGAGGCGTTACGGCCGGGGCTTTTTCCATCTTGCCGAACGCTGTTATTTTGCTGAGCGAATGCTCATAGCGGGCCACCAATTTCTTGGCTAACTTCCAGCCCTTTACCATCCATGCTTTAGGGCTTAGCGTCTTTCGTACCTTTTTAAACCACTCCTTTACAGAAAATTTTTCAGGGTTTACTCGCCGCGTTTTAAGCTGATTGACCTCCGTGATGTTGTGCTGCTTGGCGTATTCCGTGCGCAGCAGATTTTCAAAAAGCGCTGTGCTTTCAGGACGCGAAAGCAAGTCGCTGTGCTTTAGCAAGGTGTCTACCTGCTTTTCGGTTACCGCCGGCTCACTTGCATGCACCTGGATAAGCTCTGATAGCTTACCCCATGCTTCATTGGGCAGCACAAGCGCCTCCTCTCCTTTTACAGCAAGGTATTTTTTATTTTTCTGCTCCTGAAGCGCCAAGGCGTAGCCGGTAAATACTTCTAAGGTCTTCGGGGTTGCCGCTTCGGTGGTTTTTTCCGTTAGCTCGCTCATTTTTTCAGCCATAGATTTGGTGGTTTGATTTTCTTGTGCTAACTTTGTGACGTCATTTAAATCTTCATTTATTCCAACGCTCGGGATTAGATCGAGCTGCTTCGAATAGGTGGAGGTTTTTTCTTTATTCTGCACAGAGTGCAGCTCTAATCCCTCTTGTTGCCAACGTTCTATATTTAAGGCTGGTTTCCCATAAATAGAGGTAATGGTGCTCACATTACTTTCTTCTCGTCTATTGTTAATTTTTTGGTTGACATCTATCGTTACAACTACAGAATTATTTGCACTATCCTTAACATCTAGCACAGCAACTAAGCTACCATCTTTTTTGCTCTTAAATATTTGTTTTGCTTGATATAATTTAAAAGGTAAATCCTCCACCTGTTTTAAATTAATGGGAGTTTTATGCCCTTTAACCGCCTTGGTTAGGATGCCCTGGCGCATGAGTAAATCCTGCGAATTGCCGATGTGCTCGGCCAAAGCGCCATGGGGTTGTCCGAGGTTAAGAAAATTCTTTTTTGGAAGCGTACCCTTGAGGTACTTGCTCAAGTCCTTGTTGTACTTGTTGTTTGCCTCCAGCAGCTGCGCCAGCTTACCTTGCTCCATTTCATTCTGCCGTTACGGTTATTGACCTGCTTACAAATTCGCTCCACACCCCGTCATTATCCCGGACACGGCAGCGGATGTCGTACGTTCCGGCGGCGGGCAAAATGTGGTAGATGCTGCTGTGCTGCGTAGTGAGCCGGTAGTAGCTCCCTACCCTGTACTCGTACTGGTCGACGTAACCTCCGAAGCGCTCGTCGGTATCGAGGCTCGTGGACAGGTCTACAAACACCTCATAGGGCGAGAGTTCTTTAATGCCGATGACCGAAATTCGGCACACCGGCGGCAGGTTGTTGAACACCGTAAACTCGTAGGGTACGCTCACGCTTCGCTCGTATACATCCCTGATTATCAGGCTGCCCCTGGCGCTGCCTGCCGCTACCCCGTAAGCGCTTACGCTGTTGCGGCCGCGGGCTATGCTGACCGAATTGATTACCAGGCTGTCGTTGAGAAAAAACTGTACCGTATTGGAGGAGGTGAGCCTGTCCACGGTGAACGTATTGTTGTCCGAACCGCCGGCGATGTCCATACGGTAGGAGCGTACCTGCCCCCGCTTGATGCTGTCTTTCAGCACGCCGTTGGTCAGCTGGAGGCCGCCAGTGATGTCGTCCGCATCTAGGTCAAGGTCTATCTTGACCTTGTTTTGCTCTTTAAACAGGTCAAACTCCCTGTCACAGGACGGGCATGCGGCCAGAAGGGATAAAAACAGTAGTACTCTTTTCATGGTGGTATTACTTTACTAGAATTTTGCCAACCTTTAGCCCGCCGTCTATTAGCTTGAGCGTAACAAGATACATGCCGGGTTTTAAACGAGCTACCGACAGGCTGCCGGTGGGGGCGCCCTCCGACAGTACCAGCGCCATGCCCATGTCGTAAATGTCCACCCGCTCTACGCACTCCACCTGGCTGATGTTGAGCACTCCGTCGGTAATGGGGTTGGGGAACAGTGCCACCTCCAGCGTGCGACAGCCGGTGGCCGACTGTACCGCTTCTAGCTCCCCGTTATCCGGTGTTGGCGCACCTATGTAGTAGCGGTGGCCCTGTGTCTGCACGTACTTACCCTTTACATCGGAACCTACCGTAATAAGGGCGGGCTTTAGGGTAGAGAGGAGGCAGCCGAGGCTGTTTTTTACCTCCAGCCGCACATCGAACGTAGCGTCGGCGTGGTAGTAGTAGTGCCAGGGCGAGACCTCCTTGGAGTACCCGCCGTCGCCGAACTGCCAGGTGTAGCCGGCCATGCCGGATTTTTCCGGAGCAAAGCGCACTTTTCCGCCCTCCTGCACCTGGCTCACGTCGACCGAAAAGTTAAAGGTCTGCGCCGGCTCATTTTTTACTAAAATGGACTTGGTCAGCTTACAGCCCTTGTTGGCCACGCTGTACACGACCTCCGTTTCGCCCAGCGGGGCGGCGTTGCCGTCAAACACACCCTCGGGGGTGGTGTAGGCGCCGGAAAATAGGCCTCCCTTGGGCTCTACCATGGCCCCCAGGTCGAGCGTACCGCCGCAGAGCGAAAGCACGTCGTCAATGTCGATGGTTCCCCTGTTGGGGGCGGCGTATAGCTTGAGGTCGGCGGTAATCTTCTGCTGGCAGGTACCTGTACCGTAGGTGTACGTTATGGTGCTGGCCTCCGCTCCCACCTTGCTGGGGTAGAAGTAGCGGTCTTGCTCCACGCCCTTACCGCTGAAGGCGCCGTCACGGCTGTTCTCTACCAGGTCGAACAGGTCAACCGCCTCACTTTCAGTGCTGCAGTAGTCCGGCAGGCGCTGCTTAAACCGGATGTCGTTACGGTTCAGGCTCAGCACCGTAACGTTGGCGGTGGTATAGCTGTTGCAGCCGTTGATGTTTACCTGGTACACCAGCTCGTGCGCCCCCACTCCGGCCTGCTCGCTGTAAAAAAGCGTATCGTATAGCACGCCGGCCCCGGTAAATACGCCGCCCTTAGCGCTCGCGTAGTGGAGCAGGTTTATCGTGTCGGCCTTGCAAAACTTCGGGAGCGGCGTAATGGTAACCTTGGTGGCGGAGGAGTTGGTGACCTCCACTTCAGCCTTGAGGGTACGCTGACAGCTGCCGGAGCCGTAGCTGTACGTTATGGTGTTAAACCCTACCTTTGCCTGTGCCGGGTAAAAGCGCCCATTGCTCACACCTTGTCCGCTGAACGTGCCGCCGCTGTGCCCCTGCACGTAGTCAGAGAGCGTGATGTAGCCCAAGTCCTGTATGCACATGGTGGCAGGGGTGACAAACGTTACATTTTTTGGCAGCAGGCTGGCCACCTCCACGCTTGCCGACCCGCTCGCCCTGCACATGCCCTGCGTGACAGTGTAGGTCAGGGTATGGGTTCCCGTCCCGGCCTGCTCGGCAATGAAGCTGTCCCCGAATACGCCCTTGCCGCTCCACGTGCCGCCCGGCATGTTGGCGTTCGCTGATAGCGGTAGGGTATCTGCTTCGCAAATACGAGAAAAGGGAGTTAAAATAAGCTCCTGCTTGGGAATAATGTAAATTTCCGTTTTGAGCGACCGCTGGCAGGAACCCGCGCCGTAGGAGTAGGTAACGGTGTTGAAGCCGTCCTTTGCCCGCATGGGGTAGTACCGGTAGCTTTCCACGCCCTGCCCGCTGAACGTACCCTCCTGGTAGTTCAGGATGTACTCCCGCAAATCTATGTAGCTGCTGTCTGACTTACACAGTGAGGGGATAGCCTCGAACACCGGAGGCACGGCCACCGACAGCACCTCTACCTGTAGGCTGGCAGCGCTGATGCAGCTTTCTATGGCCACCTGATAGGCTATGTCGTGTATACCGTAGCCCGCGCTGGTGGGATAAAATACATTGTTCTGAACGCCGGTGCCGGAAAAGGTACCGCCCTTGTTGTTTACGTAATCCATAAGCTCCACAGGTGTGTTGCTGCACATTTTGTCTACGGTAATCGGGCGTGTTTGAGAAACGGTCAGCACGTTAACATCTGCCTTGAGCGCCTTTTGGCAAACGCCGGAGCCGTAGGTATAGGCCAACGTGTTTAATCCTGTTTTTGCCTGTGCCGGATAAAAGCGGCCATTGTTAACGCCTTGTCCGCTGAACGTGCCTCCGGTGTGTCCTTTTACGTAAGAGCTAAGCTCGTAGTAGCCGGCATCCGTGGCGCATACCTCCGGCAACCCTCCAAACGATACGTCAGGGCTGTAGCTGTTGTTTACCTCCAGGGTGGCGCTTGCGGTATTTTTACAGCCGTTACCGTCGGCATAGGTGTAGGTCAGCGTATGCTTACCCACCTGTGCCGCCGCTGCCGAAAATACGTCGCTGTTAACTCCCACGCCGAAAAAAGCACCACCCTTGGGGTTAGCGTAGTTTTGCAGGTTTACCTCCACTCCGCTTTCGCACAGCACCGGGAATGATGACAGGCTGACCGTTGGTCTGGCCAGCACCAGCACTTCTACGTAGACCGTACGCTTGCAGCTGCCGGAACCGTAGGCGTAGGCGAGCAGCACGTAACCCTCGTTGGCACGGCTGGGGTAGAAGCGGTAGTTTTCCACGCCCTGACCGCTGAACGTGCCGCCGGTATGGTTGATGTAGGTGCGCAGGTCTAGCCAGTTGCTGTCCGACTTGCACACCGGGGCGATGCTGTTAAAAGTAATATGCTCGTCGAGCAGGTCGGCCACATCAATGGTTGTCTTGGCGACTGAGGCACAGCCGTTGGAGCTGACACGGTAGGTAATTTCGTGTTTGCCTACTCCAGCCTGCTCGGCGTAAAAGGTGCTGCCTAGCACGCCATTACCGCTAAACGTACCGCCTTTGGTGGTGACAAAGCTCATAAGGTCGACGGTGGTGCTGGTGCATACCGTCGAAATTGCCCTGAAGCTGACGGCGGGTACATTTCGCACAAATACCTCTGTGCGTATCGTTTTGGGGCAGCTGCCGCTGGTAAAGGAGTAGGTGATCGTGCTAAATCCTACCTTTGCCTTGGCCGGATAGAAGCGGAACCCCTCTACTCCCGTACCCGTGAACGTACCGTCGTCCGGAGCGTTCACCGTGTAGCCCCGCAGGTCTATGTAGCTGTCATCGGTGATGCAGACTTCGGGCAGGCTACGAAAGTTCGCATCGTTATCGCTTAACCCAACCACGCTTAGGTGCGTTTTTCCCGTAATAGTGCAGGTTCCTACGGCGGTGGCGTAGGTAATTTCATGAGCGCCCAACCCGGCCTGAGTGGGGTAAAATACGTTATCTACCACTCCGGCGCCGGTAAATGTGCCGCCCTTGGGGCTTACGTAGTCCATAAGCTTAACGGGGTCGTTGTCGCACACCCTGTCGAACTTCTCAAAAGTTATGGATGGAACAGCCGTAACGTACACCTCCGTTTGTATGGTACGCCGGCAGCTGCCGTTACCGTAGGTGTAGGTTAACGTGTTGAACCCTAAAGAGGCCTGCGCCGGGTAGAAGCGAAAGTTTTCTACGCCTTTGCCGCTAAACGTGCCGCCGGAGTGACCTTTCACGTAAAAACGCAAGTCCAGGTATCCGGCATCACTTCCGCACTGCTCCGGTATGCCCTCAAAGGTTACATCGTCGGTAAGTAAGTCATTGACTACCAGGTTGAACGAGGTGCTGAGGTGGCAGCCGTTGGCAGCCGTAACGGCGTAGCTTATGGGGTGTGAGCCTATACCGGCTCCTATAGGTGAAAAGTTGTTGCCGCTGATGCTGGCGCCTGTAAACGTACCGCCCTTAATGTTGACGTACTTCGAAAGGTCCAGCTCGTTGGTGGAGCATACCGCCGGAACGCCGGAAACCGCGAGCGTGGCGGGTGTCTTCACTTGAAGCTCCTGCGACAGCGTTATCTTGCAGCCCGTCAACCCGTAGCTGTACGTTATTTTGGGAAACTCTGCGTCTACTTTGTTCGGGTAAAAGCGGGGGCTTTCCACCCCTTTACCCGCAAATACCCCGTTGCTTGCCCAGCTGTCCGTGAGGTAGTCGGGCAGGTAAATGGCCTCATCGTTGGCGCACATGGCCGGGGGCTTAATAAAAAATACGTCGGCAACCTGTAAATCCCGTACGCTGACTGTTTGCTTTTTTTCTGCTTTGCAGCCCTTATCCGTTTTATTAAAGTAGATGTCGCCGTTACCAATGCCGCCAAAGGCGGATGAAAAGGTTTCGGCATCGCTGTTTACCCCAAAGCCGCTAAAGGTGCCGCCTGTGACGGAGGTGCACTCCCTGAGGTCAATGGTTTCATCAAAGCAGAATACGTTTTTAGGCATGACAAAATCGCTCAAGTCCGGCGCTTTGGATATAGGCTGCGCGTAGACTTCGCTGGCCGTGCAGCCGCTCTCTGTAATCTTGTAGCTGTACGTGAGGTTCACGCTGCTGTAGCCCGCGGCGCTCGCATCTGCTGCATTCAACTTGCCGCTCTTGAAGTAGGAGCCGGTGTAAGCACCGGTACCTGCCAGCTCCACGGTATAGCGATCCGGAGTGAAGTCGGTTTCGTAGGAGCAAACCTTTTCCAGCTCATTTGCAATTGTCAGCGTGGGCTTAGGGTAAATGTAGGTGGTAAACTCCATGTAGGGGTTAAGGTCATCGTTATTCTCCGTCCAGTAGGGGTAGCAGCGAATTTTTACCAGCTGCTTACTGGAAATGTTGCCGGTGGCGGATAGCTGGCTAAAGTCAAGAAGCTTGCCCTTTTTCAGGATGTCCGGGTTGCCCTCCTCCACGGTAAACTTGCCGTTAAACACCTCGGTTCCCATGTTGACGTACTCCGTAAGGTCGATGGCGGCATCGTTAATGCAGTAGCTGCTTTTGAACTTATCTTTACGCCACTTTGGCTGTACCGGGTACACGTGCGTGCGCAGCAGGCGGGGTCTGCCGTAGAAGGTTATTTTCTTTCCGGCGCTGCCGTGGTAGTTGTTGTTGGGCAGCGCCATGTCGGTACCTCCCAGCAGCACAATGTAAACCTCCAGGCCTCCGTTCAGCTTTTTTACGCTCATGCTGGGATAGTTGGGATCCTGACTAACGCTCACGCTGTTGCGTATGGCGGGGCTCTTCCAGTCGGCCATGCGGAAGCGGTAGCTGTGCTCATCCGCGCCTCGTGAACCCCACACCTTCTCGTAGGCAATGTAGCGTTTCTGCTGCTGGTTGTACTCTCCGGTCATATTTTCATCCGCCGTGGTAAAGTAGCCGATTGACATGTAGCCACGGGTAGGGGCAAAGCAGTAGGCGCGTACGGAGCCATTACCCACGCCGGTAGCTAGCGCGATGTCAACAGAGCCGTCCGCATCGGCGTAGTATACCTGCTTGATCACGCCGGTTTTTACGTGGCTGCTTGACTTTAGCTGGGCGTTGACAATGGGCAAACGGTTAAATTTAACGTGGCGGGTAACGTCATTGAGCAGCTCATCTGCCCAGCTGACTAACCCTCTGGGCTTGATTGGGGATCCCTCGTCGGTTTCGTAGGAGGCGTAGCGCACGTGGTCGAAGCCGTCAAAATCGTCACCACTCAACCCACCGCCAGTTACTATAAAGTTATCCGAATACCAATTGCCGGTAGTGCTGCGTACGTAGTCGCAACCCGAGGAGATTGGTCTCTGCTTGATGTACTTAATAGTATAAGAGTTGAAGGGTGGCTGGAGAATGCTAACACCGACAGTTCTACTTAAATTAAAGCTTAATCCTGTTTTAAAACCAGTAAGTTTTTCCTCGTCACCGTCGCATCTGGCTTGACCGCTACAGTTTCCGATTCTCATGTAGTAATGGATGTCATCAACGGCTGCTAAATCGTAAACAGCTGGAATAGGCCCTGTCCACTGCGGAAAGGGTAGCAGCTCGCTTAGCCCCCTTTCGTCAAAGGTTGTAGTAATTTGGGCCTGAGCAGCCAGTAGGCAGGCGCTACCCAAAAGCGTAAGCAAAATTTTTCGTGCCATAAAGTTTGACTTAAAGTTTAAAATTTATATATTTGTAGAAATTAACCTAATACAAATTATGAATATGAAAACAATGCAGCTTATTACGGTGGTGGCAGCCATGCTTATGGCCGTGGCCTGCTCCAAGGACGAGGCAAAAGACTACACTCTGGATGGCGTGCTGTCTGAGGTGGCAAGTAACGGCACGCATGCTTGGGTAGAAACCAACCAAACAATTAATGATGCTGAATATGGCCAGGTTTTTAATGGGAAAACCTACACCGACGTTTCGGCTTTGGTAGTAGCGCTCAGGGCAGCAGGGTTTACTCCGGATACATCTTTGGCGGAGGGAAGAATCGATGCTGATAGCAAAAAGTTTGGTTGTGCCGGGCTGCGCAAAATGGTGTACAACTTCAAAAGCGAAGGAACGGCGATTACCACCAACTACTATACCGACGAGTGTGCCTGTCTCAATGCAACAAGAAGCCGTTACACTACCTATCAGGCGTGGTCGGGCAGCGAGGCGGGAGATGCTATTTATTTGGATGGCAGCGTTCATTTCAATGTTACAGGGTTCTCTAAAAAATACTTCGAGGGTAGCGATGCTGATATGCAAGGTAGGCAGTTTCGCTTCGAGCTTATTGAAAAGCGCAAGCTCAAAAGCGCCGGGCTTACCAAGCTGGACGACTAAATTCCAATTCTAAATCCTACATCTATAAAGTGGCGCAACCTGGCCTGCTGTATCCTGGTTAGGCACTCTACACCTTGGTTAAGGCCGAAAAAAAAGCCTACTCCACCCAGCAAATGCTCATACTCCAGGCGTGCGCTGGCCCTAACCGCGCATGCCCCCAAAAGCAGAGTGCAGAAAAAAACTTTGTAAGCTCGTGTCATTTTTAGTATCTTTGTAAGTGCATTATTTATTTTTGCTGTATGAAAATCTATGAAAAAGCAGGAGACTTTTTACTCAATGTAGCCCAACTGGTTATCGGCGGCGTTATTTTAGCCGGAATTATGAGCGAAAACGTCAGTAAATATGTGCTATATGTAGGCGGCATTACTTTTACTGTAGGGTTAATCGTTGCTGCATTTATTTTCTATAAAATTCAAAATAAAAATAAGGAGTAATATCATGGGACTAATTTTATTTATGGGATCGCTTGTGCTTATGGCGTATATTGGTGTAGCTATTGCTGTTTACATCAACAGGGATATTCTGTTTCCAAAGCGCTACAACAAGCATTCCGCTTAAATTCCGATTCTAAAGCCTACATCTATAAAGTGGCGCAACCTGGCCTGCTGTATCCTGGTCAGGCACTCTATGCTTTGGCTAAGGCCGAAAAAAAAGCCTACTCCACCCAGCAAATGCTCATACTCCAGGCGTGCGCCGAGGCCATACATTACGCTATGCACTTCGGCGCTTTCTATTTTCAGGCTTTTGGCGTACTGGTAGCCCACCTCCGGGCTTAACCCAAACAGCACTCTGCTGCCGGAGCCCAGCTTAATGAGGCTCCAGTAGCAGGTTAAGCTTGCGCTTACTACGTCGGCCACCTCCCGCTCATCAACCGTGTTGTGGTAGTAGCTGCCCTCCAGCTGCCACGAGCGCTCACGCCGTAAAATTTTCCCGTAGCCAAGCCCAAAACCAAATCGGCTGGTAAAGTTTGTTCCGGTAATCCCCTTAAGCGTAATACGCTCACTGCCAGCGGAGTATCTGAACTTGCCGCTGTAGGAGCCCTCGCCGCCGTCAAAGCGGGTGGTGCGCTGCTGTGCGGTTACGCTTAGGCTTACGCTCAAAAGGCAGAAAAGGGGTATGATAAAAAATCTCATGGCTGCTACTTTGTGGGAACCGCAATGTATACCTCGTAGCTATCCTCCAGGGTTATCGTTATTTTTTGCTGCTTGGATATTGTTTTTTGTAGCTGTCGGCTGGTCTCTTTGGCAACAGTGCCTACAAGCTGGTTGGGCAGCACGCTGCCCACCTCTTCTACCACGCTCTCGCCAGCCTTGTCTTGCGCTACTTCTTCATACTCCTTAAGGTAAATGCCCTTGACCATATCGAAATCGCAGATGGAAAGCCCAGTGATGGGAAATTTCCCCTCGCGCGTCATCACGTTGCTGAGGTGAATTTGCATGCGGTTCCCGGATTGCTGGGCTATACCGTATATAATGCTGCCAGCGGGCATTTTGTTTTTACCGTAGGGTATAATTTCTGTGTTGCGGAGCGTCACCGGATCGCCGCTCTTCACACGTTGTGTGCCGTATATTTTGGCGGTGTAGAGCAGCTCTTTATCCTGCGTTACCTTGCTGTTTTTGTCGGGCAGGTTAACGGTGCCAAAGTCGTTGCGCTCCTGTACGACGGTAAAGTTGAACTTGGGCTTGCGCATTTGTTCCTCCAGCGCAGCTGCTTTAGCCTCCGCTGCCAGCCGTGCCTCACGCTCTGTGCGCACCCGCTCGTTGGTTTCTGCGCGTGCTTTTTCCGCGGCTGCCTTTTCCCGGCGCTCCATCGCTGCTAAAGCTCCATCGCTGCCACTGGCAGCGCCGCTGTCAGCTTTGGCTGTACGGGCTGCTGCAGGAGCTTTAACTTTAGCCTTAGCTTGTGTGGCGGCAGGTTTGGTGGCTGCTTTGGGAGCAGGAGCTGGGGTAGCTTCACTTGGGGCGATAGCCACTGGCGCTGCCGTTGGAGGTGGCAGCGCCTCCGTTATCCCTGCGCCTGTGTCTGATGTCATCCCAAAGATGGCCGCGGCGTTGCTGTTATCTACCTCATACTCACGGGTGGGCTGGTTGGGCGTTATGGTCGGCTCTTTGACTATAGTGGTGGCTGCCTGGCGGGCACGAAAATTGCGTACACGACCTCTGAGGTAGAGTACTAACACAAATAGTAGCGCTACCACGGCTACAACCATGACGAGCACGATGTGTTTTTTCAGCCATTCTGTTTGTTTACTCATGCTTACCTCCTGTTTTCCAGCTGTTTACTGTGCATTATGGCCGGGTTGGCCACCTCAAATACCAGCTTGCGGTTGCCCTTTTGCTCCCGGAAGGTAACCACCAGGCGCTCGTCGCTGCGTATGCCGAACGTGGGAATAATGTATACCATCGGCTCAATGGAGCGGGCGGCTACGCTTAGCTTGCTGTTCATTACTACGGCGAACACATCCGTAAACTTTTCCTTTTTCTTGCGCCAAAATCCCTGCTTATAGCGCTGCACGTACTGGAATGAGATGTGCTCAAAGCTGTACCCTATGCTCGTGCTGTTTTCTACCACAAACTTGAGGTAGGCGTAGTTGTTGTCCGTGCGGATGAGCCGCAGGTAGGCGCCTATGCCGTCTTCCTGCATGCCGAAATCATAGATTTCGTCCGGCATTTTCTTTATGATGTCCGATCGGGTTTTAAGCTCAGAAATAAAAAACTCCTCGGTTTCCTCCTCGTGCCTTTGCTTTTGCAGGCGTTGCTGAATGTACGAGCCGTGGCTCTTATTAAAGTCGTCCCGCCTATCGTAAAACTCTTTCATGGAGTTCTTATCGTACTGTAGCAGCGCATAGTAGTACTGCAGGTAGGTGCTGTCGCCGTAGCTCACAAATACGCTGCTGAGGTTGTTGTCACGCTTGTTGGCGGCGCGTATCATCAGGCAGTTTTCGTAGGCTATGGCTGTAAAGTCCCGCTCGTTGCCCAAGCCGTAGGCGTATATTTTGTGGTTAAAGATAAGGTACGAGGTGCCGCCATTCACGAGAATGGTGTCCAACGGCCCGTTTGCCCAAGCACCGCCACACAGGGTAAACAGCAGCAAGGCCAGTATGCGTGTTTTTAAGTTCATAAAAGGGAGTTGAAAAAATTATAAGATTTTAGCGTGATATTACCTTACCAGGCGTTTTTTGTACATCCCTGTTTTGGTTTTGTACCATGCTCTGCATTTTGAATGCCTTAAGGTCATCGTTGAAGTCTTTCTTTTCCGACTTCGTAAATCGAAGCGTTTTGTCCTCTGCCAAAAACTTCGCAGCGTACTTGTTGCACCGGCTCAGCTCCTCCTGCGTTTTCACGTGTACCGATACGCTGCCGTCATCCTTGCATACGATGCTGGGCTTGTCCTTTGCCGCCTGACGCAGCGCTGCGTACTGCTCGGGCTTCAGCTGTTTATACTGCACAATAAATTCTTCGTTCTTACTGTCGGGAGCCTGCTTGATTTTGTACTGTGGAGTTTTGCTGGCGAGGTACTGCGCATCGAAGCTGTGCCCGGCCATATCGTTGTCAAAGGATAGGTGCTTATGCTCTACACCGTACTTTTTTGCCACCTCGTCAAACAGCGCCAGCTGCGCGGTGGCCGGCCGGCCGCCGGTGGCCATGTACAGCGCATTTTCCGGCTTGTGCAGCTGGTAGTGGCTGAGCGCATCGAGCGGATTTTCCATTACGAATAGGTGCTCTACCTTGCCCTCTGCAGGGAGTTTGCTGAACCATGCCGCCTTGTTTTTGCCGTCTCCGGGCGCAAAGAGCTTGTCCACCATTTTATCGCCCACCGGAAACTTTTTACTGTACTGCAGCAGCAGCGAGGTCATTTCCTGATTTTTTGCCTCAGGCGAGGTTTTAAAAGGGTAAATAACGTTGTTGAAATGCTTGGGTATTTCTACCTCTTTGCCATTTACCTTGCTTATGTAGTGGGTTTTGTTTCCCTGTATAATGCTGCCCTTAAAAATAGGGCTGTCCAGCGTGGCTTTGTCTACCTGGCGCTGATGTACAAGGTAGTTGTCGGCAGTGTTCAGGTGCTCAAGGCGGTAGTCTGACAGGTGAAATTCTTTTTTTACTGCCGGAGCGCCTGCCGTCATCGCCGCCGGCTGCTGCGTACGCTCGCTCATCCATTGAACGTGCGCTTTGGAGCGCATTTCGCTGGTGGGTTGGGATAAGACGACGTCTACAAAGTGGGCGGTGGCGCTTTTTTCGCTGAACTTGGGGTACTCGGCTTCAATGAATTTAAACAGGTTGCCTGTTTCGCCTGTTTTTACGTTTTTAAAGCCGTTGCTATCCGTAACCAGCAGCACGGTGTCGCCCTTTTTGTAGCGGGGCCAGCGTTCCGTGCTGTGCTCTTGCTTGTAGCTGGAACCCTCCATGAAAACTTTAATATCGGCGGTAGCGTTGAGCTGGTAGGCAATGTTTTTGTTGTACTCCTGGCGTATGGGAAAAAATTCGCTGGGCAGGTTACCCCGCTTTAGCAGCGCTGCTTCATGTGCCTTTACCCTAAGCGCACTTTCAAACGTCCAGGCGCCACCTTGCTCTTTTACCTGTCCCACTACGGCTTTTATCTCATTCAGCGGGCTGCGCTTGTCTGCGTTAATGCTGGCCCGCTCATGCAGGTAGGGGTACTGCTCTTTTAGGTGGCCATGGTCGACCTTGCCCATAACAACGCTGGTTTCCTTCTCGGTCAGCAGGTTTTGGTGCGCCTCCAAAAAGGAAAGGTGTCTTGTACTCTCGGCGGTGGTAATACCTTGCCCGCTTTTCCCGATAAAGCTAATGGCCGAGGCTATGTCCTTTTCATGAAATTGGCGGGCAAATTCTGCGTAAGTTTTGGGTTCTTTCTCGCTGATGGTGGTCGCTTGATTTTTTTGCTCCTTTGCTTCCATCATTATGTTCCTACTCATAGTTCGTTGAGTAAATTCGTTCTCTATGCGTTCTGCAGGGGATTGCTCTATATTCTCACTCTTTTTTTCAGTATTTAAGCTATGATTATTGTCGGATAGTTTGGCGCTCATGAACTTTTCATACTCATTGAATGTGTTCATGCTCATATCATAAAGTTCAAACTTTTCATTGTTTTGCACGCACATATAGTCTGCTAATACGCCATTATCTTTTGACTTAAAAAGAATAAAATCTATATCTTTAACTTTGATAGGTAGTGGCATATCTTTTGTTGGAAGTAAGTGATTCATACGTATAATCTCTTGCACCTCGTCCATGCGGTTATACGTGTAGCGCAGGTTATAATCTTCTTTTTTAAGATTTTTGATAAAGTCAGCTTTTGCAAGGTCTATGTTTATTTCTTTTGCTTCCATGCTATTGTTAGTTTGGGTGGTTATTTCAGGTGTAGTAACTTCTGTAGTAGTTTTTTTAAGCGTTTCCTGCGTATAAAAGCCTTGCAGCTTTCCATTTTGAAAATCCTCTATAAGCTTTACTGCCATTTCAAGCGGCGCATCGCGCTCAAAGCGAACGTAGGAAAGCGTTTTGCCGTTTACATCCTCTTTTCCCCTGCTTTGCTCAAAAGAGGGAGCTGAAAAAAAATCATGATGATGCCACTCCCCGTCCGCTCCCCGCTCCCAACCCGTAGCCACTTTAATATTTTTTTTATCTGCAAATGATATTGGCGCTTGCAAAATCGAAATCAACCGCTTATCTTTGTAGGGAAGATCTTCTGAAGAACCTCCTTGATGGAGCGGCGGATTCGTTATCCGTGCAGCCTTATCAAGGAGTTTTCTTTTTTCTACCTCAGTTAAAGCGTGGTCGTAGTATCGCTGACCGTCCTTATCTATTGCAATGACCGCTTTAACGGTGTAGTCTACATCCCCTATTTTCAGCCCGGCAACGTAGTAATCGTAACTTTCTACGAATGGATGTTTTTCCCTATCCTCATTATCAATGGTATCAACATATATTCCGTTCTTTATGATTTGTGGAATAGCGGCAATACTTTGAATCTGCGCTGGATTACCTCCATCATGGTATAATGTTTCTTGTATTCCACCTTTTGCTAACGATATTACCGCACCACTATCTCTGTTGATGTATTCCCCACGCAATTTTTTTGCGTACTCTAATGCATTTTTCCGGTACTCCTTTAAATCTTCACTCGCTGCTATTTCCCGGCCACTAATTTCTACCGGTGCACTTGCTACCAGCTTTGCCATTACCCCCTGCTTTGCTTCAATGGCTTGGGCCTCCATAGCCATTGCTGCTTCCAAGTTTTCTTTCCGGGCAGTGGCGGAGTTGGCCGGGCTATTTTGTTCTTCGACCGCCTGCCCTAAAGGTGCGCTACTTGTAGCTATTTCAAGTGGCTTTTCCATTTTTTACTTCAAAAAGTTGAAGTTGTAAATAAGCAGCCCGAACATGTTCTTGTCTGTCCGGTCAATTTCCTTTACAAAGAACGCCATGTTCAGGGGACTTTCTACGGGATTTCCCACAGCGAAAACTGCCCGCTGCCGGCCGTGAACGACTACCTCAAAATTTTTATCCACCTTTTTGACGGCTATGTCCGTATCGCTTACCGTGTAGTAGAGCCGGGCGTCGAATTTTTTGTAGTACGCCGTTATCGGCTGTCCGTGATACTCAAATTTTTTGAGGATGTAGTTAAAGGTTGTTTCGTTCATCAGGTTGCGCACGGCTTCTGTACGCTCTGCATACGAAAACTGGTCGTGGGCGAACATGTTGGCACATACTGACTTAACGAATAGCTTCAAGTCTTTTTCGTCAAGCCCCCTTTCCTGCGGTAGCGCCTTGTACACCTTGTTCTCGACAGCCACGTACACTTCCCTGTTAATGCGGTCAACCAGCTGAGCATTTTTGTACAGCAGCACAAAGCACACCAGCAGCATGGAGGCTATTGCCCCGCCTGCGAGCAGGAGGCTGTTAATCTTCATACGGGCGTAATCACGTATCATTATGCCCTTTTCGCCGCTGCTGTCGTTTCGTTTTTTAAATTTGTCGAGTAGGCCTGCCATTTTGGTTTAAATTACGTGTGCATTTTTGTCCTTGACCCACTCCTCAATGGCCCGGTTAAACTCATATGCTTCACGCAGCTTGTTGAAGTGGTTGCGCTCTTTTGGGTTTGATGTGAGTATGGGGTGTATGTTTATGGGTATTTCCACGCCGTAAATGCGGCTGTCCACATTTTTCCGCTTGATAAAGATTTCACGCCCACCACGCCTGCCCTCTCTTGTTCGCCAATCCTTGCGCATGGAGGCTAGCAAGGCTACTTCACGGTCGGTCAGCGTCAGCACCTCTTGTACAAGCTCCAAGTTCTGCCCTGAGTGGTTGAGCAGGTAGATAACATCGCTAGTGCCAATCAGCAGCTCGCCGATTTCGCACTTTTTGATGTCTCCGGCATTTTGAGATATGATGAGCCCCCGTCCTTTGTGCTTACGAATGGTGCGGTACGTATACTCAATAAATTCTAACATGGACTTAATAAAGAAGCTCCAAACTTCATCTAATATAAATTCCTTGTACACGTCGGGAAATTTGGCAATATGCTGCAAAGACAGCTCAATGAGCAGCATCGCCACTATCGGAAAAAGAACTTTATCCTTTTGAATGCTTTCCAAGTCGAAGCATAGCGCATGGTAGTTGGCAAGGTCTAGCTCGTCTTCGTTGTTCAGGATTTGGCTGTATATGCCGTCCGTGTACGGGTATAGGACAATGAGCAGGCGCTCAACGTCGAGCTCTCTTTTTTCGGCAGCGCTAAGCAGGGTATTCCAATTTTTCCTGAGAAAAACGCTGAATTTCTTTAGCGTGGGTACGCCTGGTTGCGCTTCAGCGTAGTTGTAGTACAGCGGAATGAGCTTTAGCAGTACCGCACTTTCAGCGGTGGTAAAAATCTCCCCTTTTTCCGGGTCTTTAGACAGCAGCGCTATGAACGTGCGCAGAACTATCTGCTTGTCGTTGTCTACAAGGTATTTTCGTGTGCCGTCCGGGCGCACCTCCCAGGGGCAGAAAAACGGGTTGAGCTTAAAGGGTTTTTCCTCGGAATGCTCAAGGTACCTTGCCTTGTCTTGCGGTAAGGAGTTGAACAGGTTGCGGTAGCTGCCGCCCTTGTCGAATACTACCACAATTTCGTTTCGTTGTAAGGCTTGCAAAATGCTAGCGCCTTCCGACATGGACTTACCTGAGCCCGGAGGGCCTATTTTAATCCCGTTTTGGTTGTTCAAGTCGGTGTGCTGATAGTCGAATAGCATCGGGTTCCCGAAGCGGTCGGTCACCAGCTCCCCTGTCTTGTCGTCCCGGTAATCGCCCTCAAGGTTCAGGTAGCCCACGCCTACCAGTGAGGGTACGAGTACTCGCCGGAAGTTTTGGGAGCCGTTGCCGGGAAAAGCCGCAAAAAACAGGTTGGCGGCATCTACGCTTTCTTCCACTATCCGGCAATTTTCTACCCGCTTGAGCGCCTGCTTTGCCACCTCTAGCCTTTCGCGCTGCTCTTGGACGGTGTCGCCCCACACCAGCACGTTTACCCCAAGCTCGCACAGGGGGTAGGGCTGGTTGTCGAGCTGTTTGAGCATGGCCCCCAGCTGTTCCCCCCGGCTGGCCAGCCGTTTAAAAAAGCGTACATCCGGAAGCATCTCGCAGAACGTCTGCTCGTTACGGAAGCGTTTTAACCCTACTTCTCTGCTTACCTTCCGGAGGTTTACCACCGCTATATGTGGTAGCTGCAGGTCGTTTCCAATGGGGTAGGTAAGCGGGTGAATAACGCAATTTTCTTCGCCCATGTAGGGCTTATTGGCCACCTCCGCAAACTGTACCCCCTGCTCCAACAGGCTGATCATGGATAGCTTATGGCCGCCTAAGGTGAGCTTTCCGGAGTCGAGATTATTCAGCTCCAGCTCGTAGCTGGTGCTGGTGCTGCCAATATCCAGGTTGGCCAGCTGGTACTTTAGCCGCTCAAAGTCCTCGCCGCTCATGTGCTTTGCTCCAAGCCCGGCTATGCCGTTGAGCGTTCCCAACAGGTCGTTACCTATGTCGATGCACTCCTGCTTGAGCATATCTATGCTGTTAAAAGCGCTGACATTCAGCTCCATACCGCCCTTGCTAAAGAGCGTACCTAGTACGTCCGCCTTTTTGTACTTTTTTGGCATGAGCTCAATAAATAGCCAGCCTTTAGTAGTGAGCCTTGTACGGGAAGCCAGCTCGTTAAGCGCCTCGCTTACCACGTCCTCGCCCTCCACCCGCAGCGGTGAGGGTACTTCATCCGTCCACCGCAGCAGCTGGAGGTTGGCGTAGTCTGGCAGCTCATGTACAATGCGGTTGATGCGCTGGCTGACCTCGCCGATTTCGGAGGCGGTAAAGCTTTCGTAATCGTACAGTTCCAGCGCCAGGCCGTAGCACGCCCTGCCGTCCTTGTATAGCTGCACGCCGTCCTCGTAGTGCAGGTAGGGCAGCACATCCTCGTATGTCCGTTGCTTACTCACTTTTGGTTACTCTTATCAGCTTGGGTTGCCACAGGCGAAATTGCACTACGCTTACGGCGTAGCTCTTGTACTTATGCCGGCTCATACGGCGAAGCATGATGATAGTAGCCACCAGCAGCGCAACCATGAACAGGTAGAAAAGCGAGCCGAGCGCATATCCGAATATATCTAGTAACGTGGGAATCAGTATTATAGCTAGACCTTCTGCAAGGATAAACTTGGTGTCGGAGTAGGGGATCCCAAAAACCTTGATTTCCGTTTCTAAAATTTTGAGCACAGCTCCCTTGTTAATGTGCGATTTCATGAATTTAATCCGATTACAGTACCAAAATCTAAACCGCTTATTTTTTCTACAATCGTTGGAAGAACACGGAGCACAAGCGCACCCAGTAGAATGTAGCCGCCAATCTGCATGGCTGTCTTTTTGCCCATAACAAGCATAATCGCAAACCATACAACGCCCAGAACAATGGCAATGCCTAGAATGATGTTTATAATAGGCCTAATTTCATCGGCCCACACATCCGAAATTTCATCGGCGCCCTCTGCTGCATGTGCAGCGGTAGCTAGCAGGAAGAGTAGCAGGCTGGGTAGATACTTTCTACCCAGCGCAAGCAGTGCGCTACCCCGTTTTTTTAGTTGTTGCTTCATTTTTTGTGTTTAATAGTTAATAAAAAAAGGGAGGTTAAATAAAACTCTATACAGGCTAAGCGTCCTCGCTATCGGCAGGTTTGTCTGCAATAGCAGGGGTATTCACGGGACTGCCCTGTAGCGTGAAGTTGTCCACAGTAATGTGTGTCCTGCCTACAGCACTTCCGGAGGCTACGCTTAGCCAGGCCTGTGCTTTTGGTTTTCCGGAAATGGTAATGGCTGTGCCTTTTTTGAGATAGTCAGCTAGCTTAGCGCCGGAGCTATCTTTTTTGCGCCAGATCGTGGCGTTGTACCACGTCGTTTCCTTGTTGCCTTTTGAGCTTTTTTCAACTACCGCAACGGAAAAAGTGAGCGCCATGCTCTCGTCAAACTCCTTAGCTTCGGCATCCGAGCCAAGGCGGCCGGCGATGGTAATTAGTTGCATAGTTATGGTTTTAGTTAAATTAAAAAATGCTATCTATAAGCAGCAGCACGACGATGTAAGCGCCGAGCGCCCAGGTGTTGATGAGCTTGAATTTTAATGCGCCTTTAACGCTGTGCTTTGCCACATCTGCCAACCCGTACACGTACAGCCCTAGTGTAAGGGCTGAAGAAATGGCAAATAGCAAGCTTTTCCACGTAAAGTACATGTGTATAGCTTGTGCCTGTATCAGCAGTATGAAGCTAATAAAGAGCATGCTGCTGATGGCCCTGCGCAGCTGCTTTTTTCGCAGCTTGTTTTCAAGGGTTATTTCGTGAGGTGTTTTCATTGTTTTAGCATGTAATTGTTTATAACAAAGACCAGTACGAGCAAAACTGTTATAAGAAACACCAGTACGGGCAGCCAAGTAAGAAGCTCAGCTGATAATTTGTTTTGTGATTTCATGTAAATTGCTACTTCGTTATTAATGTAAAACATTTGCAACAATGGCACAGAACCCTGATTTTGCCTTGCAAATTTTTGTGTATTTCTACCACAGGCTTTCCACATGCAGCGCAGCGCACCAGCGTGTAGTCAGACGTAGGCGGTGATGTGTCCCTAGTGGTTGTTATTTTCCGGGTCAGAATCAACGTGAAACTCTTTTTTGTAGAACTCCTCAAATTGCGCTATATCGTAGCTGCCGGTGTCAACAGGTATATCGTCATCATCACTTTGTGGCGGAGGCTCTTCGTGCTTTTTTCTTCTCTTGGGCTGTTTTTCGCCCATTTTTTCAATATCCCGCTGCAGCAACTCTCGCTCTGAAAGCTGAGGAGCGTTGAACGCGTGCGGTTGATAGTCGCTGTCGGTGTAGTGTCGCTGCATTTTTAGCAGCATGTCAGCTGTGGCCTTAGGGCTACGAACAAACCTATGCCCCTTTGCCGGGTAGCGCAGCTGCTCCCACCTCCAACGCCACCACTTTACCCTTGCGCTTATTTTTTTGCCTAGCTTGTGTCTTTTTTCATGGCTTTTTTTCCATATCAGCACTAGCAGCCAGCCGACAGCCAGTAGCAGCGTAGCTACAATGAGTGCATCGCTTGGCGTAAGCATAAAAGGGATATGAAAAAAAAAGTCCATTAAAACAGCGTCAGCTGAAAAAAAATTGCTCTTTTTTCTCGCAGCGAGGTAATATCTTTTTCGTACAGCGCTCTGTCTTCGTACTTTTTGCTCTCAAAAAATACAACCCCGCAGTCTATAATTTTTCTCAGCTCCCCTTTTTTGTCATCCGCCGGCACAGCATTGTTGTCTTGCCGGCATGCTACAATTTTGTACGTCCTTACACTACGAAAAAAGTAGCCAAATACAACCCCGCCGGGCGTGTCCGCCGAGGTGATGCGCACTGAAAGGTACTTCCCCGAAAAAGTAAATACGGTGGTCGGGTTCATACATACGCCTGTATCGTCGAATAGGTAGGCCATGCTATTTTATTTTTCAGTAATTGGCGCTAAATAGTTGTTTTTTACACTTTGCTGGCGTGTTAGGATTGTCGGCGACATTCCTGCGAATATGTTCGTTGCTGTCCTTAGCCAGCTCCATCAGCGTGTCCACCGGCGTGTTGGGGTTACAGGCAACGCTCCTGCGAGTATAGTTGTCATCGTCCTTTGTCAGCTCCACCAGCACGTTAGCCGGTGTGTTGGGGTTATCGGCAACGTTACGGCGAACCTTATTGTTGCTGTCTTTCGCCAGCTCCGCTAGCGTGTTGGCCGGTGTGCTGGGGCTACCTGCAACGCTCTTAGGTTTTGTAAGATTTTCATTCATACTGCTTTAC
>JAISBU010000027.1 GCA_031266015.1 Prevotellaceae bacterium
CAAAAAGCCTTCCAACACCGCGTAGTTTGCCTTGTTGCGCAGCAGGCGTTTAATTGCCCAGTCAAAGCGAATAAGGGATGTTGCTTTAGCGTTCATTACGTTTTTCATTTGCTGTAAAGATACGAAGAATTTAAGGCAAATTGCCTCAAAGTTTAGAATTTCGTTAGTAAACCTGCATTTTTCTTCCGTTCTTCGGTTTCAAACGAGGCTAAGCTTATAGCCCTGTAGGATAGTACTTGCGCTTACGCTGATAGCAAACGGTAAATTTTACAGGATATTTTTCCTCCATGGGAATGGTAAAAATATCATGTACCATAATGGTGCAACAAATTATACGAATAAAATTTGCAAGTTACATATATATAGCGATTTAATGTACTAAGATATAAAGATTCCGGTTCTGGAGGTCGGGGGTTTGAATCCCTCTGCGGTCACAAAATTTTGAAAAGCGACAACGAAAGTCGCTGAAAAATAAGCAGTTTAAATACTGCAAATTTAGAAGTGGAACTTCTAAATTATTTCTAAACTCGCCTTTATAGGCGGGCATTAGTGTTTTCGGGCAACGCCATCCTATTACACGCTGTCGCGCGTATGGGTATAAATAGCTAAAACTTCTAAGCTATGAATAAGATTAATTTATACGTTAACAGTAAGCAGCAAAAGGCTGATGGTACTTGCGCTATCTACGTTGCCACGGTGGTTAATGGGCGGCTTTCAACTTTTCTTCTTCCGGCTCAGAGGAATTTGTGAGCGTAGCAAGTAACGCTAAGGTTTTTTCTTGGTTCATCTTTTCGACAGTCATTTGAAAGGATTAAATAAAAAACCAATGGATGTGACTGTCACTCACAAACAGGGCTTGAAAGTCGCCCAATCTTACGATTGAGCCATCCATTGGCAAACTATTGGCGTCCTACCTTGAGATATGTGAGTAACAGTCGCTGCAAATGTACAATAAAAAACCCACCCCCTTTAGAGGGGTGGGCAGGTTGGGTGGTGTAATCCTAAAGCTATACGCTGAAGCGCACCCGACCTAATTCACGTGAAAAGTTGTGTAGTGATGTTTCAATTTTTCTTACCGTTGCAGGGAGAGGGCACTTCAGCCCCTGTACATAGTGCCCAAGTTGCCGCTGGTTAACGCCAGTAAGGCGTGACAATCCGGACAGCGACAGCACCTTGGAGTAGTGGTTTAAAAACGAAGACATATCGTAGCTGAACTCAAATTCCACCTCCTGAAAAGGCTTTTCTTCATCGGTAAATAGTTGGCGCATATCTTCGTACCCCCCCATAAAATCCTCAATCGCCTCCTCGGCCGTGTCCCCCTCGCCAATAACGCTGTAATTCAAGCGATTTTCATCCAAATCTATGTATACCCCATAGCGGTTATCATCGCCTTGCTCAATCAGCGCTTTTACTTTAATTTTTTTCATAGCTTGTTATTTTTTTAATCAGGGGTTAGAGCTTAACCCCTGATTCACGTTCAATGCTTTTTTTCGTTCCCGGCTTTATTTCTTCGCTTCCATGGAAACTCAACTCGAAAGTTTTTCCGGTAATCGGGCTACGCCAAATCGGGTGCCGCTTTCCGTCTCTCACCCAGTAGCAGCCGGCCGCTTTGAGTTTTCGTTCCGCTTCATTGTACTTCATTATTTGTTTGCTTTAAGATTACACTCCAAAGGTAGTAAAATTACTACTCGATGCAATGCGAGAAACCTTAAATTCATTCGTTTTTAAGGTTTTTTAGCAAATAAAAGCCCATCCGTACGAATGGGCAAAAGACAAACCTAAGCGTGACTATGAATCATAAAGTTGTTTTCTCTTCGTATCAGTGAAAACTTTTGGGGGCTTTGCAAAGTCCGGCTGGCAAGGTTCAGGGGCGTTCATAAGCATACGTTCTACTTGCATATAAAAGAGTGCGAATTTAGGTACAGCTACAGAAACAAAAATTTATACTTAACTTTACTCAAAACTTTAGAAATAACCTATTATTCGCATCTTGAACCTTAATAAATATACAACATGTTGTAATGGCAAAAATAGCCCTGTTGGGCCCACTTTAAAAAACACCGCCATATTGTATGGCGGTGTTTTTTGGAAAGGTGTGATTAACGATATTCATCCCTGTACAGAAACACAAAACATAAAGTTATGATAATCAGAATATTATCCATACTGTTTGCCATACTATACGCTGCAACGAGTTGGGCACAGACAGCAACCGGATACTTTAAAAAAGAGAAGTTTACGCATGAAGCATTTACCTTACCCTACCGCGTGATGTACCCCGAGGGCTATGACTCCACTAAGCAGTATCCGCTGGTAGTATTCCTGCACGGTGCGGGCGAGCGTGGCGACGATAACGAAATGCAGCTGAAGTACGGACACGACTTTTTCATCAAGTACAACTACAGCAAATCTCAGTTTCCCGCCATTGTAGTAGCGCCGCAATGCCCCCTATCCAGCTATTGGCCCAACGTGTTACGCCAGCAAAAAGATGAGAAGTTGAGCTTTGCCTTTGGCGTTACGGACGAACCCACGCCCGCCATGAAAACAGCCATGGCGCTGGTAGATTACTGGCTTGCAGCGGGCAGGGTTGACAACCGTCAGGTGTATATAGGTGGACTATCAATGGGTGGAATGGGTACGCTGGAAATGCTGTGGCGCAAACCTTCGGTATTTGCCGCTGCCTTCCCCGTATGCGGAGGGGCAGACATGAGCAAGCTCAACCGTTACAGCAAAATGCCCATGGGAATGTGGCTCTTCCACGGTGATGCGGACGTGGTAGTTCCCGTACAGCACTCGCGAGAAGTGTACAATGCTTTAAAAGCCGTTGACTTTGACGTACGGTACACTGAATATCCGAATGTTAACCATAACAGCTGGGATCATGTATTTCAGGAAACAATGCTGATGCCGTGGCTATTTGGGCATAAAAAATAAGGGTATACCACATGCATATAATGCGCTGATATACAGATAATTATGCATTGTGCCCGCAAAGGTAAAATCAGCCGCTTACAGATTTTGTAGGCGGCTGATGTATTTTACACTTCTACCTTGCATCACAGAAATTTGGATAATCAAGTACGATGGCTTAATTTTACAGGCAATACTCAGGGGCAGTAAAAAGCCCCTACCTCGCAGCAGCGGCTCTCAACCCGCTGGTTGCGTAAAGGTGCAGACACACCACGACAGAGGCTAATAAGCCTTAGTGTAGGTGTGTCTGCACCTTTATGTTTTGAGAGGCTACAAAGATACAAAATAACAGCAATTTCAACACGCATAATCCACCGCATGACCGGCCGCTGTATATACCTAACTTTATCTCTTCTGACGTGCAACCTTGCAGCCATCGCAAACGGGTGGCCCTTTCGCACCAAAATGATCGATAATGTAAGCCCATCGCAATACATGGGCGACATGCAGGTGTGGGATATAAAGGCAGGAAATGACGGCTACGTTTTTTTTGCAACCGCCGCCGGACTTACGGTATGGGACGGCGTACGCTGGACTTCGTATCGTTCCCAATCCGACAGCTACCTCAGAGCGCTCCACTACGACGCTGAAACAAGTACTCTCTATTCTGCAGGAAATGACGAGTTTGGCGCATGGACCCAAAACCCTTATGGCGATTTCGAGTATAAGCTCCTTTACTCTTACAGCGGACAAGGCGGAGTGCAGGTTTTTTGGCGGTGCGTACGTTATGGCAATAAGGTTTACTTTCAATCACATAGCGCACTATGCAGCTGGAATATAACTACCCATACTATTGAGGAGCAGGCTTTTGACGGCAACGTAAGCTACCTGCACTGCAGCAATGATTCTCTGTACTTACAGCTCGATGACAGGCTATACATTGTTCGTGAAAACGGGCTTGTTCCTACCTCAATAAACATTGACAGCAGAATAGTATTTATACGTAAAGATAACGGGTTAACTTTGTTTTTTACGGAGGATAAAGGCATTTATAAATGGGACGGAAAAGCGCTACAAACCCTCAACAATGAAACAAGCGGTAAGCTAAGTAAAGCGCGCATATTCTCGGCCGGCCGATACAACGACAGCTGCACGCTGGTGGGTAGCATTGTAGACGGATTGTTTATTGTAAACAATGCCGGAAAAATCATTGATCATATTTCGGATAAAAACGGATTAAACGTAACCACCGTACTGAGCACAGCATCAGACAACCTGGAAAACATTTGGCTGGGTATGGATGGCGGAATTGCGCAGATATGCAACGATTCGCGCAACATATACTACCACTCTTCCCAAACAAATATCGGCAGCGTTTACTGCATGGCGCTTTTTGCAGATTATTTATTCCTTGGCACCAACAAGGGCCTATATCGTTTAAGCGCAACGCTCAACTTGGAATTTATACAGGAAAGCCAAGGGCAGGTTTGGAATTTTTTCAACACAGGTAGCGAGCTGTTCGTTTGTCACGACAAGGGTTTGCATGCGCTAAACAACAATAAGCTGGATCTCCTGCCCGCTCCCGGTGTTTGGGTAATACGCAAGCACCTCAACAACACGTACATATCAGCAGACTTTGCGGGAATATCCGTGTATGAAATGCAAAATGGAAAGCTGGCATGGCGCAATAAGCTGGAGGGGTACTCCGGGTTGAATAACAATCTTTATACCGATAAATTCGGGCACATCTGGCTGCTTGACAGCAACTGCCCCATGATGGTGCAGCCCAGTAAAAACCTGCGCTATATTGATAAAATCAAACTTTTTGGCGTTGCAGAGAAAGGCAGCAAGCTGAGCATGAGCAAGCTTGACAATGAAGTGGTGTTTTATACCGAAACCAGCGCATATGTGTACAACATAGCTATGGATAGCCTAATGTACAATAGCCACTACAGCAATTTAATCGCGGCTTGCTCGGGGCGTCCGATTTCCCTTATTCAAACAGGCAATAATTTTATTTATGTAGCAGATAATCAAGTTGGCCTAATAGAGCGTGTGGACAGGCAATTCTACAAGCGAGGCAACCTGATGGATAAGGCAGCCGACGCCATGATACCACGGGAATACCGCGCGTTCGTTCAGCTAAGCGACAACATTATTGCACTCGGCATACAAAACGGAGCGGCCTTTCACAACCTGTCCGAAGCGGCAACCGGCAATAATATTCCGCTCAAATTGCGCCGGTTGGAAGTAGAATCGCAAGATCGGACAACGCTGCTTCCCACAGATGTTGACCACTATAGCATATCGGAGCGCGCTCCCAAGCTTAAGTTTTACCTCACAGGATTGGGCACATATAAAACCGTTGACTACCGTATCGACAACAGCGAATGGCAAGCCGTAATCGTTGATAACTATCTGGAAATAAACGAATTGCAATACGGCAAGCATACGGTAGAAATACGCAATGCCGAGTACAACAACAATCTACCACCCTATACTTATCAGATAACAATACAAGGTCCATGGTTTTACTACCGGCCTTACATTGTCGCAATTCTACTTGTTGCTATACTTACCACCTTTTTCATAATCCAATGGTACATACGACAGCGTAAGCGTAAGCGCAGGCATTTTCAAATCATCCAGTCCGAGCGGATGAAGCATCAGCGAAGCTTACACGAAATGGAAATGATGCGCATGGAGATGAAGGAGCGTGATAAGCAGCTGCTCAACTTCACCATGGAGAACATCAATCGTAACAACATGCTCAATGAGATTCGAGATGAAGTAGTAGCGCTTAAGGAAAATCTAAACAACAACCCCGATCAGCGTTTGCGCAGCGTCGTACGCCGCATAGATTCGCACTTGAGTAACAAGCAAAACTGGGAGATTTTTAAGAAGTACTACAACAATATTCACGATGGTTTTTTCGATAGGCTGATACGCCTATATTCTGATTTAACCGTCAATGAATTAAAGATTTGCGCTTACCTAAAGCTGGATCTTTCCTCCAAAGAAATAGCCACGCTAATGAGCATTTCTACTACAAGCGTAGAGATGGCCAGGCACAGGTTACGCAAAAAACTTAACCTGCCTCACGACAAAAGCCTCGTGGTGTACATGTCCGAAATCTAACCCATTCCTCTTCAAAAATCGTCTCAAGTTCACAAGGGGAGGTTTGCGGGTCAAACCCGTAATGATGTGTTTTGTAGGTTTTCCCCACTCTGCGCCCTTCGACAGGCTCAGGGTGATAACGTACATGCATTGGCAAGGCTAAAAGGAGTAATTCCGTAAAAAATGTTGCGAATCTGTAACATTTTGCCCTTGCTACGTCATATCAATTTCGCAAGTATCTATAAATCAAACAAACAGCACATATAGGCTACAGCACAACATCGCCACAACATAATGCTATGATTATCAAGGCTATACACAAAACAACGGCTCTAGCTGGAATAAAATTAACTATAGAAACGAATTTTAACGATCAAAATCCGTGCAAAGACATGCAGAATATGGAGGTAGAGAGAAAAAATTAAGAAAGGCTATTTGTAAAGGTATTAAAATCATTAACTATTTAATTATAAAAATATTATAAAATAATGCAGCACAAAATGTAAGGTATATAAAAAGGTAGTATATGTAGCTGTAATGATTTTGTAAGGGCAAATTTTTGGGCGTTAACTTTTTAATATTTTTAAGTTTGTCATTTCAATGGCGAGAAAAAAATTTTGGCTACTTTAAAGTTGATTCCCCAATAATTTAAGTAATTAATTCATGAAAAAATTTTTAGTCTGTTTCTTAATGTGCGGTTTTGCCCTAACGGTAAAGGCACAGATGAACACCAGCGGCCGGGTTTCCTCGGAGGCGGGTGAGCCGCTGGCCGGTGTCAGCGTACAGGTAAAGAGCGGTACAACCTACGCTATCACAGATGCGAAAGGTGAGTACAAGATTAACGCCCCGGAGGGCAGCACGTTGGTATTTGCCTCTTTAGGCTACGCCACCAAGGAGGTACCGGCAACGGAGAGCATTATCAATGTGACGTTGGCAGAAAGCGCCGTGAGCCTGGACGAGCTGGTAGTGATAGGGTACGGCGTGCAAAAGAAGAGCATGATTACCGCTGCCATCGGAAGCGTGAAAGCTACCGACATTGAAAAGGAAACGCCCACCCGTATCGAAAATGCGCTGCGGGGTAAGGTGGCAGGAGTAACCATTACTCAATCATCCGGACAACCGGGTTCCGGCTCCAGCGTTCGCATTCGTGGTATTGGTACTACAGGTAACAGCGACCCTCTGTATATTATTGACGGTATGCAGGTTGGCGGTGGCATTGATTACCTGAATCCTACCGACATTGCCTCCATTGAGGTGCTGAAAGATGCTGCTTCGGCAGCCGTGTACGGAACGCGTGGCGCCAACGGGGTTATCCTGATAACCACCAAGAGCGGCGCTCACGGGCCGGCACATGTCACCTACGATTTTTCGTACGGCTGGCAAAACCCGTGGAAAAAGCGTGCTTTGCTGAACTCCGAGGAGTACCAAGTCTTAATGAACGAAATGAACATTAACGACGGTAAGGCGCCTATATATGCGAATCCCAAAGAGTATAAGCATAACACCGACTGGCAGGATGAGGTGTTTAACTACAACGCCGGCGTGGAAAACCACCAGGTGGCGGTTTCAGGAGCTACCGACAAAACCAGCTACTACCTGTCTTTCGGCTACCTGGAGCAGGACGGTATTGTGGGCGGTGACTACGGCCAATCAAACTACGATCGCATGAGCATCCGCCTGAACAACACCTACAAGCTGTTCGAGTCTAAAGAGCGCGACTACCTGCGTAGCGCTACCCTGGGCATGAACACCTCCTACTCGCACATCAACTCTACGGGCGTGGGTACAAACGGCGTGTTTGGCGAGACGTTGGGTAATGCGCTGATGCTTTCGCCGCTGGTACCCGTGTACTCCGACGACCCTAACGCTACCCTGGCTGCGCAGCCTGACGCCGTGAGGGATAAAAACGGCAAGGTGTACGAGCTGCCCGGCGTTACCTACAACGAAGTGGTGAACCCGATAGCCCAAATGAACCTGCCCGCCTCCAAGAACTGGTCGGACAAGTTTGTGAGCACCTTCTTTGGCGAACTCGAGCTCTATAAAGGTCTGAAATTCAAATCCTCAATAGGAACCGACTTTGCCTTTTGGGGCAACGATGGGTACAGCCCCATATTTTACTTAGGTCAAAGCAATAAGAACGACAAGTCGAGAGTATGGTCATCCTCCAACCGCGGCTTAGATTGGCAGCTGGAGAATACGATGAGCTACACCAACACTATTGCCGAAAAGCATAACTTTACCGTATTGCTCGGTCAGTCGGCCCGTGAGTACACCAGCCGCTACGTATCCGGCGAAAGCTATGGTCTGCTGTCCGACGATCCGGACAAGGCTAACATTGACTTTACGGAAACGCCCAACGGTCAGCGCAACGCCGGTGGCGCTGCCGGGAACCGCTACGCGCTAGTGTCTTACTTCGGACGCCTGAGCTACAGCTTTGCCGAGCGCTACATGCTGGAGTTCACGCTCCGCCGCGACGGTTCTTCCCGCTTTGGCGCAAACAACCGCTTTGCCGTATTTCCCTCTGTTTCACTGGGTTGGAACGTAACCAACGAGAGCTTCATGGAGAGCCGCCCCGAGTGGTTCAACTACCTGAAAGTTCGCGGAAGCTGGGGTAAGAACGGTAACGATGCCATTGGCGACTACCGCTACACCGTAACCATGAACAGCGGCAACAACTACATTTGGGGCGGTCAAGGCCTGGAGGCTATTGTGGTGGGAACAAAGCCCAACGG
This sequence comes from Prevotellaceae bacterium, assembly GCA_031266015.1. GTDB lineage: Bacteria > Bacteroidota > Bacteroidia > Bacteroidales > UBA932 > JAISBU01. Next base: position 8,760 of record JAISBU010000027.1, read on the forward strand.
TATTTCCAACCCCGACATCCAGTGGGAGGCCACGGCGCAAACCGACCTAGGCTTCGATGCCCGCTTCTTCAATAATGCGCTCACCTTCTCGTTTGATTACTACAAAAAAGTTACCGAGGGAATGCTGATTGAGGTTCCTATACCCACCTACGTGGGCGACTCCAAGCCCATTGGCAACGTAGGCGACATGACCAACCAGGGGGTTGAGCTTGAGCTCGGCTACCGCTTCAAGGTGCTGGGAGACCTCAGCATTGGCCTAAGCACAAACGCTACCTATCTAAAGAACACGCTGGACAACCTCGGTAACGAATCAGGTTACGCCAACGCCGAAAGCCACAACCAGGTAGGCACCATCAGCCGTGACGAAAACGGCTACCCCTACCACTTCTTTTACGGCCTCAAAACCAACGGGATATTCCAAACGCAGAACGAGGTTGACGCCTACGTAAATAAGAGTGGAAAAAAAGTACAACCTAACGCCGTAGCGGGAGACGTGCGTTTTGTAGACCTGAACGGCGACGGTGAAATATCGGACGATGACCGTACCAAAATCGGTAACTTCTTCCCCAAGTGGACGTATGGATTTACAATTGACGCAGAGTGGAAGGGAATTGACCTGAACGCCTTCTTCCAAGGGGTGGCAGGCTCGGACATCTACGATGTGACCCGCCGCCTTGACCTAACTGCGGTAAACCTGCCCGGCTACATGCTCGACCGCTGGACAGGCCCCGGAACCTCCAACTCCATGCCACGCCTGACTTTTACCGACCCGAACGGTAACTGGAAGTCATCTGACCTGTACATACAAAACGGCGCGTACCTGCGTTTGAAGAGCCTGCAGGTTGGCTACACCCTGCCGAAAAACATCACCAAAAAGGTCATGATAGACAAGCTGCGTGTGTACTTTATGGCAGAAAACCTGTTGACCTTTACGGGGTATCGTGGATTTGACCCTGAAATGGCAAACGGAGTTGACAAGGGCGTGTATCCGCAGCCCCGCACCATTTCTCTTGGCGTAAATCTCGGTTTCTAGTTCAATCATCACTTAATGAAAAGAATAGCTATGAAAAAATTACTATACAGCAGCAGCATTGCATTGATGGGGTTGGGCGCCTGCTCCGAGTCCTTTCTCGATGTGTATCCGCCCACTTCCAGAATGTCCGTAGACTTCTACCAAACCGAGGCCGACCTTATCCAGGGGCTGATATCTGCCTACGACCCCCTGCAGTGGGACTCCTACGTGTGGGGACAGTACAACCAGATTACCATGATTTCCGACATGATGGGGGATGACATTGCCACAGCCGGAGGCGGAAATGAGTTTGACCAGGAACGACTTACGCTGCTTCACCGCTTCTCAATTACCCCCCTGATGCAGCCTGACGGGCTATGGACTATTTACTACTCAGGGGTTAACCGTACCCTGCACGTTATTGAGAATGCCAACAAGATTGAGGGAATCAGCGAGGCCAACAAGAACCGCATCTTGGGTGAGGCCAAGTTTCTCTTTGCCTACTACTACCACTGGATGTGGAAGCTCTGGGGCAACATTCCTTACTACGACAAAAACCTGGTTACCCCCTACACCGCACCGCAGTTGCCCGCCGATGAGGTATACGCCAAGCTGGTGGCAATAATGGACGAGATAATTAAGGGCGATTACCTGCCCGTGTCGGTACCCGACGGAGAATTGGGGCGCATTACCCGTGCCGCTGCGCAAATGCTGAAAGCCCGCATAGTGATGTACCAGAAGGACGCAACCCGCTACGCCGAAGTGCTGGCCGACATGGAGAATATTCAAACGCAAGGTTACGCCCTGTACGATGACTTTGAAAAAATGTTCACAGATGATGGCGAGTTCTGCGAGGAATCCATCTTTGAGGTAAACTACTGGGATAAGAGCGCCTCCAGAACGTGGGACTACACCAACGGCGTGGGCGGCACTGTGTTTCCAAAATTTATTGGACCCCGTGGCCTGAAAAACAGCCCCGTATTTCAAGAGGGTTGGGGCTTTGAACCGGTAAAAAAGGAGGCATACGATCTGTTTAGCTCCGATGACCAACGAAAGGATGCCACCATACTGAACATAGATAAGCATATAGCCGAAAATCCGGGTGTGGAGTATACGCCCGGCTACGGCAACACCGGTTACTTCAACAAAAAGTATGCGCCCCGTGCAGGCTATAACGACGTTACCACCGGTAATACGGATATGAACTTCCGTAACAACATCCGCATTTTCCGCTACGCAGAAACCCTGCTAAACATAGCAGAATTGCGCCTGCGCTTGGGTACCGGCGATGCTCAAACGCCTTACGACGATGTACGCCGCCGTGCTTTAGGCGATGCATTTGCCCAACAGACGGTAACGCTTGACCTTATACTGCATGAGCGCCGGCTGGAATTTATGCTCGAAGGTCACCGCTACTGGGACTTGCAGCGCTTTGATAAGGCTGAAACGGCGCTGGCAGACAAAGGTTACGCCGCTTTCAAAAAGTACTGGCCAATACCCTCTGCCGAAATTGATCGCACAAGCGGTATGCAGGACGAGTTGAAGCCAAACCCCTGGAAATAATTAACTTAAAAGATTTGAGCTATGAAGAAAATTTTAAAATATGCCCTGCTGGTCAGCATGCCAGCTTTTGTAGTCATGAGCTGCGCTCCTGCGGAGGAAGAAAAGTCCGGCTTGGGCGCTATTGCCGATATTAACAGCGTGCAGTATTCAATTGTTACTGACACCGAAGACGGTTCGATCATGCACTTCAACATTCTTACTCCCGGCGTGGTGGGTATTTGGGAGTTTGAGAGTCCGGCTAGTGTCAAAATAGGCGTGGATATTAAGCAAGGATTTCCTATGGCAGGAGCTTATGCTGTGAACCTGTCTGTTTACAATAAGGGCGGAATTAGCAGCCAATCCAAGAGAGTTGAATTTGATGTGCCGGAAGATAGCCCTACTTTAATAGCCGCTGTAAATTTGCTTACCGCCAAACCCTGGGTATGGGATAATCAGGAAGCCGGACACATTGGCAACGGCCCCGAGCGCGACACAACTCCATCGTGGTGGGTGGCTGGTCCAAATGAACAAAGTCCGCGAGTTTACGACGATACGCTCTACTTTCATGCCAATGGAAAAAATCCGACCGGCGCATATCAATTAGTAACTTTGGATTCGGTTTTGTGCAACGAAGGCGCCGCTGCGGAATTCGGCATTGAGGGAGCTACTGCGGGCGTGCTAGTAAGCTACACTCAGCCAGCCGGGCAAAACTGGATACTGGAGCTTGAAGGCGACAACAAGTATCTCCGCTTTACCAATAATGGCTTCCCATCGTACATTCCCAACAGCGGGTGGGGTAATAACAAATACACCATCATACGGTTGGACGAAAATATTTTGAGCATAAGGATAGATTTAGGCTGGGGCGCTTTCTACATGCGCTTTACGCATCCCTCGTAAGGTTTTATTAGCGTAAAGGTTTTTGAAGAACAGACCTTATCAAGCTGATAAGGTCTGTCTTTTTATAAAATAAAAAATTGGTAGCAAAAAACAAATGCGTTGACGCTGAAGTTTTTCAGCTTACCAGCTCCAAAATACTTATGCTTGCCCTTGCTAAAGTGTCAGAATAGCATTATATTTGCCTGTTATATAGGTATTTAGTTAGACGTTAAGTAACGCCATGCTCAACAAGAAAACCCTTATAAAAGCGCTGCTTGCAGGCGGACTGACCTGTTGCCTGCTGCAATGTTCCGACCCGTCTCCCTCGCCCGGCTTCACTCCGGAGCCTGCACCGGATGATGAAACGGGCATTGTAGAAGTTTACCTAACTACCGGCGACCAGCAGAACCTGCTGAAACGGCTAACGCCCATCAAGCTTGGAGGAAAATTGGCCGGTTTTACTATATCCCTGGATTCCACCGTCTTGCACCAGGAAATGGACGGATTTGGCGCTGCCCTTACCGGTTCCTCGGCCTACCTGCTGAAAAACATGCTGGACGCCAAGCGGGCAGAAATCCTGCAAAAAATATTCGACCCTTCCAACGGCATCGGGATGAGCTACCTGCGGCTCACCATCGGCTCGTCGGATTTTTCCTTAGGCAACTACTCCTACTGTGATCTGGCCGATATTACCCGGTTCGGTATTCCGGACATTGACCAGCGTGATCTACTGCCCGTGCTGAAGGAGATACTGGCTATCAATCCTGACCTTAAAATACTGGCAAGCCCATGGAGCGCTCCGGCGTGGATGAAGCAAAACAACCACATGAACGGCGGCAGCCTGATAGCAACGCCCGAAATTTACGCCGCCTTTGCCGACTACTTTGTGAAGTACGTTGAGGCGTTTGAGCAGGAGGGTATTCGCATCGACGCTATTACGCTACAGAACGAGCCGCTGCACGAAACCGGCGGCTACCCGACCATGAAAATGGAGTGGCAGGAGCAAAGTGAGATTATCAAAAACTACCTGGGCCCCCGTTTTGTGGCCAACAACATTACCACAAAAATTATTATTTACGACCACAACTGGGATATGTGGTCGTACCCGAACAATATTTTGAAAGATCCTGAAACTCAGGTGTTTGTTGACGGATCAGGGTTTCATGGCTATGGAGGTACTTATCCTGCCATGGGTACTTTGCACAACTTACACCCCGATAAGGCGCTTTACTTCACCGAGCAGTCTGCCGGCGGCTGGGGCGATGGCTTTGCGGGCGACCTTAAATGGCATGCTGAGAATATATTCACCGGTCCCATCAACAACTGGTCGAAAAATGTGCTGATGTGGAATCTGGCTCTTAACCCACAGAGCGGCCCCACCAACGGCGGATGCACCAACTGCCGTGGAGTGGCTACCATTTCGGGCAACGCTTATAGCTTCAACGAAGAGTACTACATCATCGGGCATTTTTCTAAATTTGTTCACAAAGGCGCGTGTCGCATAACACACTCGCTTACAGGAAGTTGTAGCAACTTCTTCTGCTCCGCCTTTATCAACGCCAACGGCAGTAAGGTGTTGTTTGCGGCCAACAACAGCAACGTGGCTCAAAACTTCAACGTACGCTGCGGCAACCGTGAGTTTAACTATATTATTCCTGCCATATCTGTCGTAACATTTACTTGGAAATAAAAACCTTTTAGCTATGAAAAAGATTTACTACATACTACTACTGGGGCTGCTGGTTGCAACGGTATCCTGCGTTTCCTGCGTAAAAAAGGACAAATCAAGCGGCGCTAGCCAACCTCCGATAAAAGAAGTTGAGGAGGAGGAAGACCCCGATGCCGGTAAAACCTATCAGCTGGTGTGGAGCGATGAATTCGACTACGAAGGGCTTCCCGATAACCAAAAATGGTGGTATGAAACCGGCGCTAACGGCTGGGGCAACAATGAACTGCAAAACTACGTTTCCGGCGCTAACGGCACAGACACCTGCGCTCTCGTATCCAACGGAACCCTGAAAATCATTGCCAAAAAGCAGGGCAATCAGGTTATTTCCGTACGCATGAATACGCATGAAAGCTGGCTGTACGGAGTTTTTGAGGCACGGCTTAAGCTGCCCATCGGTAAAGGTACATGGCCTGCCTTTTGGATGCTGCCCAAAAACTTCCAAAGCTGGCCTGCCGACGGTGAAATTGACATCATGGAAGAGGTAGGCTACCGTCCGAACTATATTTCTTCTTCTATTCACTGTTTGGCCTACTACCATAAAGTTGGCACTCAAAAAACTGCTGAAAAGTATATTGCCACCGCCCAAAGCGAATTTCATGTTTACAAGGTGGAGTGGACTCGCAGCTACATCTACGGCTATGTGGACGGTGTACGCTACTTTACTTTTCCGAACGACAAAAAAAACAACAAAGACACCTGGCCGTTCAACGCCCCTTTCTACCTGAAGCTTAACCTGGCTTGGGGCGGAGACTGGGGCGGAGCGCAAGGAGTAGATGAAACGGCATTACCCGCTACGTACGAAGTTGACTACGTAAGAGTGTACCAAAAACAGTAGCTGCTATGAAAAAATACTGCCTGATACTTGCAGCTTCACTACCGCTGCTGCTTGGAGCACAACCCCAGCAAGACGAACAGAAAATCAACGACCTGCTCGCCAAAATGACCCTTGAGGAAAAAATAGGACAGATGAACCAGCTTAGCTATGGCGACAAGCTGGATGATGGGATAAAAGCCGGACAAATTGGCTCCATACTCAACATTGTAGACCCTGCGGAGGTAAACAGGCTACAGGCGATAGCCGTAAAGGAAAGCCGGTTGGGTATTCCCCTGATTATCGGTCGTGATGTGATTCATGGTTTTAAAACAATATTTCCTATTCCTATCGGACAGGCTGCCAGCTTCAACCCCGAGGTAGCGGAAGAAAGCGCAGCAGTAGCCGCTGCCGAAGCCCGCTCGGTGGGGATACACTGGACATTTGCGCCCATGCTCGATATTTCCCGTGACCCACGCTGGGGGCGTTTGGCCGAAGGCTTGGGCGAAGATCCCTACCTTGCATCGGTGCTGGGAAGCGCTATGGTGCGTGGTTTTCAGGGTAAAAACTTATCGGATAGCACGTCAGTTGCCGCTTGCATTAAGCACTTTGCAGGCTACGGTGCGGCCGAAGGAGGGCGCGACTATAACAGCACAAACATTCCGCCCCACCTGATGCGCAACGTTTACCTGGAACCTTTTAAAGCAGCGGTAGAGGCCGGCGCTGCTACGCTGATGACCTCTTTTAACGAAAACGACGGCATTCCCAGCTCCGGAAATACCTTTCTTTTAAAGACCGTGCTGCGTAACGAGTGGAAGTTCGACGGCTTTGTGGTATCCGACTGGGGCTCGGTTAACGGATTGGTTACGCATGGATTTTGCGCCGACCAGAAAGAGGCTGCCATGAAAGCAACCAATGCCGGCTTGGATATGGAGATGGTGTCAAGGGCTTACATTCGCCACCTGCCCGACCTTGTTAAGGAGAGAAAGGTATCGGAGCAAACCATTGACGAAGCCGTACGCAACATTCTGCGCATAAAATTCCGCCTGGGGTTGTTTGATAACCCCTACGTGGATGTCAGCAAACCCTCTGTATTCTACGCCGATAAACATCTGCAGGCAGCGCAAAAAGCAGCCGGGCAATCCGTGGTTTTACTTAAGAACAACGGCATACTACCACTTGGCAACATGGTAAAAACAGTTGCCCTCGTAGGTCCTATGGCCGACGCTCCGCACGACCAGCTGGGAACATGGATATTTGACGGCGATAAAACCCGCACGATAACTCCTTTAGCTGCCCTACAGCAGCAGTACGGCAAGCAGGTGAAAATTATCCACGAAAAAGGCGTAGCCTACAGCCGTGACAAAAGCGCCTCAGGCATTCCCGCAGCGGTGAAGGCTGCACAATCGGCCGATGTGGTAGTTGCCGTTGTTGGCGAAGAGGCTATCCTGTCGGGCGAGGCGCATTCGCTGGCTGAGTGGGAGCTCAAAGGCGCTCAAAAACAGCTGATAGCAGAACTGAAAAAAGTTGGAAAGCCGCTGGTAGTTATCGTAATGGCAGGACGTCCGTTAACCATTCAGCAGGAGCTGAACGCCGCCGACGCCATGCTCTACAGCTTCCACCCCGGCACAATGGGAGGCAGTGCACTGGCAGACATCCTGTTCGGAAAGGTAGTGCCAAGCGGAAAGCTGCCCATGACATTCCCCAGAGAAAACGGGCAAGTCCCAATGTACTACAACCATAACCATACCAGCCATGCTTTTCGTGGCAACGAAAAAATGATTGACGATATTCCGCTGGAGGCGGTGCAAACCTCTCTCGGCAACTCCTCGTACTACCTTGATGCGGGCGCATCGCCGCTCTTCCCGTTCGGCTTTGGCTTAAGCTACAGCACCTTTGAATACTCAGACCTTCGTCTTGATAAAGCAACGCTTAAGCAGGGCGAAACCGTTACCGCTACGGTAACGTTGAAAAACACGGGTAAGCACGAGGCTACAGAGGTGGCGCAGCTATACGTCCGTGACCTCACAGGCTCTATTGCCCGTCCCGTAAAGGAGCTGAAAGGATTCCGGCGGGTATCCCTTAAGGCAGGCGAGTCAACGGAAGTAAGCTTTGCCTTGCATACCGATGATTTGGCATTCTACGGCATAGACATGAAAAAAGCTGCCGAACCCGGCGCTTTTAAGCTGTGGGTTGGAGGAGACAGCAATGCCAAGCTGGAGGTAGAATTTGATTTGCAATAAGGAAGAGCTTACGACATAAGGTAAATCACCAATACACAAACATTACATAAATAAAGATGGATATGAAAATCGGCAAATTAGTAACCGGATTATGCGTTGCCGGAGCAATGCTTGCAGGCGGATGCGGAAATTCCTCGCGCAAGGTGGAGCCCGCTATCAAAACAGATAAGGCAATTGAGGCCCATGTAGAAAAGCTGCTTGCCAAAATGACCCTTGATGAAAAGATTGGACAAATGACTCAGATTACGCTGGACGTATTGGGAAAAGGTCAGAGTCGGTTCGAGAGCTTTATGCCATTTGAGCTGGAGCCTGCTATGGTAGATACCATAGTGAACCAGTACAAGGTGGGCTCCATCCTCAACACCGCCACTAACACACCCTTTTCCGTTCAAGCATGGGAAAACGTAGTGGAGCAGCTGCAGCAGGCAGCCCTCAAAGCCACAGGCATTCCCCTGATTTATGGCGTGGACGAAATACACGGTGCAACCTACACCATAGGCGCCACCATGTTTCCACAGCAAGTTGCAATGGGGGCAACCTTTAACCCGAACCTGGTACGCCGGGGTGCACAGATTGCCGCGTACGAGGCAAAAGCATCAAACCACGCATGGAGCTTCTCTCCTGTGCTCGATATGGGACGTGACGCACGCTGGCCGCGCCAGTGGGAAACCTACGGAGAGGATACCTACCTTACCTCTGTACTGGGCAAAGCCTGTGTAGAGGGTTTTCAGGGTGTCGACCCCAACCATATCGGAAAAGATAACATAGCCGCCTGCCTCAAGCACTACATGGGTTACGGTGCGCCGTTTTCGGGCAAAGACCGCACCCCTTCGTACATTAACAATCAGGATATGCGGGAGCGCCACTTTGAACCATTCCTACAAGCTATAAAAACAGGCGCTCTGTCGGTTATGGTAAACTCCGGAGTGAACAACGGACTTCCCGTACACGTCAACAAGGAGCTGCTCACCGGGTGGCTCAAGGAAGATTTGAATTGGGATGGCGTAATAGTAACCGACTGGGCTGACATTAACAACCTGTGGTCACGAGACAAGATTGCCGCAGACCGCAAGGAGGCAATCATGCTTGCCATCAATGCAGGTATAGATATGTCAATGGTGCCCTACGAGTGGAGCTACTGTACCTACCTTAAGGAGCTGGTTCAAGAGAAAAAAGTATCCATAAGCCGTATTGACGATGCCGTACGCAGAGTGTTGCGCATGAAAATACGCATGGGGCTTTTTGAGCGTCCCTGCTGGAAGACCGGCGAGTATCCGGAATTCGGCGCTTCCGGGCACTCCGCAGCCGCACTTGGCGCCGCACAGGAGGCCATTACCCTGCTCAAAAACAGCGACAATATTTTGCCGCTAAAGAAAAGCGCCCGCATACTGGTGGCAGGGCCAAACGCCAACTCCATGCGCACGCTTAACGGAGGCTGGACGCTTTCCTGGCAGGGTGAAAAAACAGATCGGTTTGCCGAAGAATACAACACCATTTTGGAAGCCTTGCAGCATAAAGTCGGCAAAAATAATGTGGTGTACGAACCGGGCGTAACCTATAACCATGCCGGACAGTACTGGCAAGAAAACGCACCACAAATCTCCAAGGCCGTATCGGCTGCACGTGAAGCAGATTACATCATTCTTTGCCTGGGAGAAAACTCTTACTGCGAAACCCCCGGCAACCTTGACGACTTGTACTTATCCGAAAATCAACAAGAGCTGGCCAAAGCCTTAGCGGCTACCGGTAAGCCCGTAATACTTGTACTCAACGAAGGACGCCCACGGGTAATCTCCAAAATTGAGCCGCTAATGAAAGCCGTAGTGCAAGCCTATTTGCCCGGCAGCTACGGGGGCGACGCGCTGGCAGACATTCTGTACGGCGATGTAAACCCCAGCGGCAAGCTGCCGTACACCTATCCGAAATATCCGAACGGCACCATAACCTACGACCACAAGCCCTGCGAGCAACTCGATAAAATGGAGGGCGCTTACAGCTACGATGCGGCGGCATCTGTGCAGTGGCCTTTTGGCTTTGGCCTCAGCTACACCAGGTTTGAATACTCCGGATTGGCGGTAGATAAAGCCACCTTCAAGGCCAACGAAAAATTGACCTTTACCGTGAAAGTAAAAAACACCGGAAAAGTAGCTGGAAAAGTAGCTGTCATGCTATTCTCCAGCGATGAGCTGGCCTCGCTCACCCCCGATGTACGCCGTTTGCGAGCATTTGAGAAAGTAGAGCTGATTCCGGGCGAAGAGCGCAGCGTCCGGCTGGTTGTAAATGCCGATGATCTTGCCTTTGTAGGCAGCAACGGAAAGTGGACATTGGAGGAAGGCTACTTTACCATTCAGGTAGGCAACTTAATCTCACGCGTGCAATGCACCCAGGGTAAAATATGGACAACCCCAAATCGCTAACACTTTACTTACGATAAAAAATGGCAGGGGTTTGCTCCGCTGCGCCCCTGCCATTGACGATTTACAGCTGACCGGTGCGTGTGCGTTGTTATTGCGACCCTCCTCGACTTTGCTCGAGGCAGGCTCCGCGCAACTCAGCGCAGTTAATCCCGTGCCCAGGTTCCTCCATGCGCTTCCTCGTACCTCGTACGCTTGCCGACAGAGGTTCCTCCACGCGCCCGCTCGTACTTCGCGGGCTTGGTCGGAATGACAGCGTCTTTTTGAAGAACGGGTGTTTGGCGGCGGCATAGCCGCCGCCAAACACCTTTCCCCCTTACGCCACCCCGTCATTCCGACCGGAGTGGAGGAATCTCTTTTTCTCACCACCGTCCCGTCATTCCGAGTGAAGCGTAGCGGAACCGAGGAACCTCCACCCCGTCATTCCGACCCCTCTAGACTTTGCTCGGGGCAAACTCTGCGTAGCGGATGGAGGAATCTGTTTGCTGCCCATCAATGTACTCTGGTTACTTTACAAAAACGTAGTTTGCCCGGGACTCCTTGTTGCCGCTGAGGTACTGCGCCTCGCCGTTTTTCCACAGCACGGCTACCTCTTTGCCTTCGGCATTTTGCTCGTAGCCTGCCGCGTACAGGTCGCTGCCATGCAAGCACACGTGGGTGATACGGCCGTTGTAGCTGCCCGTGTGGGGCTGCGCCTCGCCGTTTTTCCACAGCACGGCTACCTCTTTGCCTTCGGCATTTTGCTCGTACCCTGCCACGTACACATCGCTGCCAGAGACGGAAATTGCGTAAGCATACGCAATTTTTCCTTCACTGCTCAGGTATTGGGCTGCGCCGTTGCGCCACAGCGTGGGAACCCTTTTCCCTTCTTCGTTTACTTCAAAGCCAACTACGTACACGTTGCTGCCCGATACGTAAACGGCGGCGGCGCCAGCTAATCTGCCCTCAATGTTTAATATTTGGGCTACGCCGTTGCGCCATAGTATTGCGCCACGTGCATTAATTAGGGCTGTTCCCGCCACATATACGTTATCACCTTCTACGTAGACAGAATATGCTATTGCCACTGGGGCTTCCTGTTCTAAGCGCTGGGGGATGCCGTTACACCATAGCGTGGCAGCATATTTATCTGCTACAACTTCAGCTCCTGCCACATATACATTACCATCCGATACATACGCACCGTAAACTTCACCTTCCGTACCGCTCATATACTGCAGGGGTACGTTGTTTTTCCAGAGCGTAATAAATTTTTGGCCCGGAATAAGAGTTGTATATCCCGCTACATACACATCGCTACCCGATACGTAAACGGCATTGGTGCTGGCAGGATAGGAGCCGTCGCTCATGTACTGCACAACACCGTCTTTCCACAGCGTAGCAACAGACGTACCCTGTGCGTTTACTTCATGTCCTACCACGTACACGCTGGGGGGTGCTTCAGGGTTGTCGGGGTTGTCAGGCTCATCATTATCACAGCCAGTTATGATAACTGCTGCAAGTGCTATAAATAGTATGTTTTTCATATCTCAAAAAAGTTTAAAAAGAGCGCTGGCTACTTTACAAAAACGCAGGTAATGTTCCTGCCTTGCAGGTCTTGCACTACGCCATTTTTCCAGAGAGTTTTTGCCGTTTTTCCAAATACTGAGATTGTAGTATACTCCGCCACATACACATCACCACCCGATACGTAAACAGAATACACGTCTGCTTTGCTATCTCCACCACTAAGGCGGTGGGCGGTGCCATTTTTCCATAGCGTGGGAACTTGGTTTCCCGCTGCATTTGTTTCATACCCCGCCACATACACATCGCTGCCAACTACGCAAACAGAAGACACCACTGACTTGCTGCTGCCGCTGCTCAGGGGTTGGGCGGCGCCGTTTTTCCATAGCGTGGGAACTTGGTTTCCCGCTGCATTTGTTTCATATCCTGCCATGTACACATCGCTACCCGATGTGTAAACGGAGACAATACCCGTTCCGTCGTTCAGGGGTTGCACCTCGCCGTTTTTCCACAGCCTCCTATACGTAGTAGTATGCACGTCCATTTCAAATCCTGTTGCATACACATCGCCACCCACCGCACAAACATGTTCAGCAATTGCAATAGGATTTTCGCTGCTCAGGTGCTGTGCTTTGCCATTTTTCCAAAGTGTGGCGTAAACATTAGATGCACTTATATTTTCATATCCTGCCACATATACATCGTTGCCCGATACGCAAATGGAAAAAGGTAAGGCCAAGTACATTTCTTTACACAAGTACTGGGAAGCATTGTTTTTCCAGAGTATAACATTTTTCAGACTATTCTCTACTTGTTGTTCGTTATCCTCATACCCTGCCACGTACACATCGCTGCCCGATACATAAACGGCGCTGGCTTGCGAATGGTAACCTCCATCGCTAAGGCGATACGCTACATCGTCTTTCCACAGCATGGCAACATTAATATCTTTTACGTTTTTTTCATATCCAACCATGTATACGCCACGTGACAGCGCTAGTGCTTCTTCCGGCGCATCTTCGCCACAACCTAACATTACTGCAAAAAACACTATATAAAATATGTTTTTCATAAAAATAAATCATTTATAAAGAGTTTGCTCAAAAGTTTTTTTTTGAGCAAACTCTCATCGGGTTAATAACTAGTTTTTGACTACTACCTGCTTCTGAACATTTTGTCCCGATCCTACCACCACTACGTAGTTGCCCGCCGCCCATGAGGAGGTGTTGATTTGGGTGCTGGCAGAGCTGACCGTTGTTTTTGCTACAAGTGTACCCGTTATATCCACCACATAAATAGCTACCGGATAGCTTGCGCCATCGGCAATATCAATGTTAATTACATCCTTAGTTGGATTAGGGTAAATGGTGGCAAAGTCTACCTTCTTAGTTGCCGATGTTGCTCCTGCCTGCGATATAGAGGAGTTCGAACTCGCTAAGGGCAGGCTGCGTATGATGGCATTCTGAGCAGGGGATAAAGGTGCTCCCGTGGTCATACGCACTCTGCAACCACCAGCGTAAGCAGCATCCATAATCAAAGTATAGTTCGGACTATCATCAATATTGCCAAGTATGCCGTTATGAACCATATAAAACATAACGTCAGCTACATTAACTACTCCATTAGTCACTTCGACACCATTATAAAGCAAGTGCCCAGTATAACTAACATTTTCATTATTAGGATTTAATATCATGTAGTAACCCACTGAATTATAACCTAGAGACAATCCCTTGTCGGAAACTTCTATTGTAGTATCCCTTGCATCACTTGATGAGCAAACGCTGCCTGTAGCTGTAGGTTTAGCTATCACGCTGGCCGTAATAGTACCTGTTGCTCCGCTCGAAATAAAACTTACAGCTGCACCGGTACGCACAGAGGTGCTGCCGGATGGATCTGTAAATGTCCACTCGTATGTTTCCCCCGCCTTTTGGCTAACGCTAAAGGTGAGCGTATCGGTGGTACCGGCATTAACGCAGGTTTGCGAAATGCCTATTACCGAGGGCTTTGTGGGCGGGTAGGAAAGCGTTGTCAGCTGCTTTGGAGTACCAGAGCAAACTGTTTGAGCGCTGCCTACAAGATGCGCCGCTCCCCTAGGCGTAACCTTAACCAGGCTAATGTTATTGCCTGTAGCGGTTGCCGTAATGGACAGGCCATCGGCAGAGTGCACGGTATCCGTCCACCCGTTGCTCAGCTCCCAGGTGTACGAAGCAGCCCCGGGCTGTGTGGGGGCAATCTGGAAGGTGTAGACGCTATCTTTTACTATGCAGAGCGATTTCCCATTTGCCTCCGTAATTTCTCCGGCTGCCCCGGGCGTAACGTAAACGTTGCGCGATATGTAGGCTGCATCACATACGTCAACGCTTACCCGTATACTATCTATGGGCAAAACTGCTGCATAGTCATCCGGCTTAGCCGTAATGTTTGCCGCATTGGCATTGCCTACGGGAATCCAACCTTCCGGCAGCACCCAGTTAAACAAGGCGGGGCTTGGGGCATTGTTCAGAGTAAAGGTTACCGGCACGCCGGCCACGTAGCAGTCATTTGTACTTGTGGCGCTAATGCTTGAAATGCTGCTAAGGCTGCGCATCATGCGCACGCTGCTCCGCTTTGCATCGCAGCCGTCATTGTCGGTGTACTTGGCCTCAACGGAAATGGTTGCCCGGTTGTTTATATCTGTTTCGACCTTTACGCTATCACCTTTCAGGATACCTATCTTTTCATAGGTTGGCAACTTATTGTTGTCTTTGTCATAAATGTACCAGTTTTCGTCTACCGAAAAGTAGTAGGTAACGCCATCCAGGGCGTTGTTTACCTTAAAGTAAACGGTCTGCTTACCTCCAGGTATACAAACGTTGGGTACAATTATGGGGTCAGGTATATCCTCCCTGATTGGAAAGGATAGCGGGGTGGCTCCGGTCTGTATGTTGCAGCTGCCCAAGCCTACCTTAATTGCATCGCCGCTTACCGCTTCGCGTGCTGCCGTAAAGGTAACGGAACTGTTGTCTGCCGAGTAGTATATGGCGGAGCCTATCCCGCTGGGAATGTCCCAGTCGTACTTGTCAAGACCTACCGTCCCCAACTCGTAAAGGCTTACCCAGGGCGCTACCGAGTAGGTTACCTTTGTACCCGGCTTTACACACGTGGGGCCTACAATGCTGTTGTCCTGAGATGAAAACGTCTTGCGAATTTCAACGTCCTTGCCATAATCTTTGTAGTAGGTATAGATCTGCGCCGCAGACGTTCCGTTACAGCTAAAGAAAATAGAGTCCGTGTATTTTACGTGGGCGGAAATGTGCAGCTTTCCCTTAGCGTACTTGCTGTAGCTCCCGTCTTGGTCAGCGCCCTGCATCGCCTTAACGGTAATGGCGCTGCCGTTGGTAGCGCCAACGGCCTCTATGCCGCCCGCCAGTGACCAGGAGTAGCTTTCAATAACTCCCTGTGCGCTGCCTTCGACCAAATTGTTTCCTGCCGCGCTAAACGTTATACCCGAAGTATTTGCATCCATGCAATGGAAGGCTGTCACTGCCGCGCCGTCGTGGACTATGTTTACCGACTGCGCCTGCGCTGCTGCTGCTCCCACGAGCAGCATAGCGGTTTTTATGGAATTTTTATAACCGGCAGTAGTCATAATGTTAATAGTTACGATGCAAATGTAAAGAATTTTTATGATTATCCGCAATATTATCTGAAAAATTATGAATTTACTATTTAACGGTGGGGCTATGCCAATTACGAATTACGATTGAGCAATGCGGGTGCGCTGTCACCCTGAACCTGTCGAAGGGTGCGGCGAGGGAAAAAGGGCAGATTGGCTTTGCCGAGCTTCGGTTCCTCCACTCCGCTACGCTCCGGTCGGAATGACGGGGCGACGGTGATTGAGAGGGGTTAAGGGCGGCTTCGCCGCCCTTAACCCCTCTCAATCACTCCTTAATATATAGAGTCACCGTCATTTCGAGCGCAACGAGGAACGAGTGAAGCCGAGAAATCCCATGCCCAGATTAGGAGATTGACTTCATCGAACTCCATTTCGTTCCAGTGGCTTCGCTTCGCTCAGCAGGACAACGCACTCGCACGGATAAATGGTCAATAGTAAATTGTCAAATGGTAAACCGATAAGTTCAGGATGGAAACGCATACGCACGCACGTTGGCCGTTGACTTTTACGGCTTACGCAAAAGAGCCGCCGATAATATCCAGCAGCTCTGAGGTAATATTCTGCTGCCTTAGCTTATTGTAGCTGAGCCTCAAATCATCCAGCATATCATCGGCATTTTCTGTTGCCAACTGCATGGCCAGCGTACGGGCGGTGTGCTCGGAAGTCTGATTATCCATTACCGCTGTATAAAGTTGGGCCTTGAGCATTTGCGGTAAAACACGCTCCTGAACCAACTCGCGGGATGGCTCAAAAATACAATCAGCATGGCTCCTTACCTTCGGCAAGGCATAGGGCATAAAGTCATGATGTACAATTACCTGCGATGCTGTGCTTTTGTTATGAAAATATACCAAATCGACCTTACTTACTTTTTTGGAAGCGTACAAGCTCATCAGCTCCCCTGTAAGCTTAACAACATCCCGAAAAGTAGTTCGTCCCGCCAAGCTGTCAAAATTGCCCTGAATCTTGTAGCCCGCTTCGGTCAATGCCTCTCGTATTTTCTTTCCGATAGGGTAAAATACCAGCTGCTTACCGCTGTGCTTCTTCACAATATTCGGCAGCTCCTTTACTATTTTAGCGTTGAAAGCCCCACACATGCCGCTGTTGGACGACATAATAACAACAGCCACCGTATTGCCCTCATGCTGCTCTGCAAGCGCAGAGGCAAAGGGCTTTTCCACGTCAACCAAAGAGGCAACAACCGACTCTAAAGCCCGGCTGTACGCTTGCGCCTTCTCAAGAATACCCTGCGATTGGTGCAACCGTGCGGAAGAAATCATCTGCCGGGCCTGAGTAATTTTTTTCGTGCTCTCAACAGACAGAATTCTAGCTTTTACTTCCTTTAAAGAAGGCATGGATTAATTGACTATTTACAAGTTACGATTTACAATTTTTCTTTTGTCATGCTGAACAACACTACGGTACTACTGCCACTTAGCTATACAATTTGCTTTGCCACAGTAGCGGCAGCTTCTCTTATCAGCTTCTCTACGTCTGCATCAATCTCACCTTTCTCTAGGCGAGCCAGCACGGTATCCTTGTGCAACAGGTGCAGCTGCTCCAAGAAGTTTTTTTCAAAATCACCCACCTTCTCCAGCGGAATATCTTTAAGCAGGCCATAAGTTCCGCAGTAAAGCGTGGCTATCTGATCTCCCACGCTGAGCGGGTTGTACTGGGTTTGAATGAGCAGCCGAGTGTTCTTTCTACCCTTATCAATTGCCTGAGCGGTAACCGCATCCATATCGCCACCAAAACGTGTAAATGCCTCTAATTCACGATATTGCGCCTGGTCTATTTTCATAGTGCCGGCCACCTTTTTCATGGCTTTTACCTGTGCGTTACCACCCACGCGCGATACTGAAATTCCGATATTGATGGCAGGACGATTTCCCTGGTTAAATAATTCCGTATCCAAGAAAATTTGTCCGTCCGTAATAGAAATTACGTTTGTAGGAATGTACGCAGACACGTCGCCGGCCTGGGTTTCAATAATGGGTAAGGCCGTCAACGAACCGCCACCCTTCACTTTCCCCTTCAAGCTGAGGGGCAAATCGTTCATTTTAGCGGCAATTTCATCCTGGTTAATAAGCTTTGCCGCACGCTCCAGCAAGCGTGAGTGCAGGTAGAAAATATCCCCCGGATAAGCTTCACGTCCCGATGGGCGGCGCAAGATGAGCGAAACCTCACGATACGCTACAGCCTGTTTTGATAGGTCATCATACACCACCAGCGCATGGCGTCCCGTATCTCTAAAATACTCTCCCACAGCGGCTCCCGCAAATGGGGCAAAGTACTGCATAGCTGCCGGATCCGAAGAGTTAGAGGCAATAACTATGGTGTAATCCATGGCGCCTTTTTCTCTTAAAGTATCTACCAGCGAGGCTACGGTAGAGGCTTTTTGTCCGATAGCAACGTAAATACAGTATACGGGGTCACCTGCCTCAAAGTTTTTACGCTGGTTGATTATGGCATCAATGGCAATAGAGGTTTTACCCGTTTGACGGTCGCCAATGATGAGCTCACGTTGACCGCGACCGATAGGAATCATGGCGTCAACCGCCTTAATTCCGGTTTGCATGGGTTGGTTTACCGGTTGACGGAAAATAACTCCGGGCGCCTTACGCTCCAGCGGCATGGTAACGCGCTCGCCAACAATAGCGCCTGCGCCGTCTATGGGCTCTCCCAGCGGATTTATAACACGACCAACCATTCCCTCGCCCACCATAATGGAGGCAATTTTCTTTGTTCTCTTCACCGTGTCATCCTCTTTTACCAAGTCGGTTGGTCCCAGCAAAACCGCACCCACATTGTCCTCCTCCAAGTTCATTACAACGGCCTTTACGCCATTGTCAAACTCCAGAAGCTCACTGGACTCTGCGTTGGTAAGCCCGTAAATACGGGCAACACCGTCGCTTACCTGAATTACCTTACCAATTTCTTCAAGCGTTTTATCCGGATCTATCTCATCCAGCATTTTATAAATGATCTCCGGGATTTCGCTTATTTTGATATTATTCGTCATAATCTCAACTGTTATTTGCTGTTTCTATCAAACGCCTCTTTACTCGCTGCAGCCTTGTCGCAACGCTCACATCCAAACGATAGGTATCTAAGCTTAGCACGTATCCTCCTAGCAACGAGGGATCAATGCTTGTAATCAACGTAGCGTGGCATCCGGTTGCCGCCTCCAACTTTCTTACAATTCGTTCTTCTACTTCTTTATCCACAGGCGCCACTGTTGCCAGCTTCACGTTGAGCAACTTTTTTTCCCGCCTGTAAATATGCTGGTAGCTCAAGCAAATTTCCTGTAAAAACTCTTCACGGTCACGCTCCGCCAGCAGCTTGATAAAGTTCGCAAAAGATTTACTTACGGCCCCTCCGGATATTGTTGCTATAACCTCCGCTTTTTTTGCAGACGAAAGCATGAGGTTTGTCACCACACGATGCAATGCGGGATACTGCACAAAACTCTTGCCCAGCGCAACAACTTCGTTGTAGACCCTGTCCTCCTGCTCATTTTTCTGAGCATACATCCAAAGCGCCTGCGCGTATCGTCTCGAAACAATTCCCCTATACATAAGGCGTGCTATGCTTTATTCACAATTTCTTCGTCCAAAAGGCGATTGATCAGCTTCAGCTGCTTTTCATCACCCTGAAGCTCTTTTTCAATAACCTTACCGGCAATTTTTACCGATATATCGGCAACCTGCTCTCTTAAGCGCCCCAATGCCTTGCTTCTGGTTTCCTCAATCTCGGCAGCAGCGCGACTCAGCCGCTTACGAGCCTCAGCTTCGGCAGCGTCTTTTGCTTCGCCTACAATTTTGTTTTTTATCTCGTGCGCTTCGCTAATCAAGACGCTACGTTCGCCATGCGCTTTAGCAAGAATATCCTCGGCCTGCTTACCCAAGGTCGCAAGTTTTTCTTCAGCAACACGAGCATCTTCCAAAGCTTTCTCAATGTAGCTGCTTCTTTTCTCAACCGCTCCAATAATTACCGGAAAGCCGAATTTAGCAAGGACAAAGAACACTATCCCGAATGACAACGCCATCCAGAACAAAAGTCCTGTATCCGGAATCAACAATGACATAAGAATTTTTTTTTACTTTTAAAGCGCCAGGAAGCACACAACCACGGCAAACAGCGCCACCCCTTCAACAAGCGCCGCCACAATAATCATGTTCATACGAACAATATTGGCTGCCTCCGGTTGACGAGCGATAGACTCCATTGCCGACGCGCCAATTTTTCCGATACCCAAACCTGCGCCAATAGCGGCAAGTCCCGCACCTATAGCGGCACCTAAAGTGCCAAGTCCAATTCCCTCTGCGGCTGCAAGTAGTGTTGCTAGTAACATAGTTTTTAGAGTTTAATGGTTTATTTATATTGCATTGATTTTCAAATAATTACATCTGCTTAGCGTGGTCTGTATGCTTCACTCTTGCCATTCCGATAAACACTGCTGACAAAAGCGTAAACACGTAGGCCTGAATGTAGGCTACCAGGCACTCTACAAAAGTTATAAAACAGGTAAAGAAAACGGCTACTACCGACATTCCCGCGTTAACCGCAACGCCCATAGAGGCTGTAATAAACACAAGGCAAATAAGTCCCAAGGTTACCGCATGACCTGCCATAATGTTGCCAAACAAACGAATCATAAGCGCAAAGGGCTTGGTAAATACGCCAAATATTTCAATCACAGGCATAATGGGCGCAGGCACCTTTAACCACAAAGGAACCTCCGGCCAAAATATTTCTTTCCAGTAGGCTTTGGTTCCCGAGAAATTTACCACACAAAATGTACAGAGCGCCAGAACCATGGTGATGGCAATGTTGCCTGTAACGTTTGCTCCTCCGGGAAAAAAGGGTACCAATCCTACGAGGTTGTTCACAAAAATAAAAAAGAACACGGTAAGCAAGTACGGTGCATATATCCTGTAATCTTCGCCTACGCAGGGTTTTATAACCTCATCATAAATGCTCAATATCAGCATCTCAACCGCACCTCTGAACCCCTTTACCGGCTTCATTGTTCCGCCTTTATACCAGCGAGCCAGGGGCAAAATTACCAGCAGCAGTATGGTACAATTTATCAGCAGAGAAAGTGCATTTTTTGTAAGTGAAAAATCCCACGGACGTATTTCCTCGCCCGCCGCATTTTTCTCCACTATCTTTCCCTTATATTTTCCCTCCTGCGCTATATGAAATCCGTTGTACGCCGCTGTTCCGTGATGAAATTTTGACGAGGAGAAAACGCTCCATTCGCCACCCGCGCTTCTTACAATTACCGGTAAATACACCGCAACGTCCGTTTCACCAATAGCCGTAATATGCCAGGTATAGCTATCCGACAGGTGATCAAACACAACCTTCTTCACATCCGGCTCCTGCGCTTTTGCACCAAAGGAGAAAAGCAAACAAGCAAGCAACGCCAGTGATATTTTTTTGAGCTTACTTTTTTGCATTTCTACTATTCAATCTTTTGCTATGCCAGGTACTGTAGCGGTAGTAGAGGTACACCTCTAAACCTGTATATAAGAAGTAGTTACACATTAACGTTATGGCAAAAGGCACTTTTTCAACGCTCAGAACATGTACGCCAACTGCTAAGAAAATGATGGTAAGCACAAATTTTACCGTTCGTCCAACCATAAATACCGACAATAGCTTATTCGGTTGATACCGACAGCGATCAAGAGCATAGTTCAGTAATATTCCCGTTACCCAGTAAAAAATACTGATAGCGGGAAATACCGCGTAAAAATCAAACGGATCAAGGTAGTAGGATACCAACCCGGACACTAAGGCCACAACCACATACACAGTGGCCAGCAGGAAGTACATCTTTAACTTTAACTTGAAGCGCCGTAGAGAAAACATAATGCTATTTTTTAGATTATTGCTCCACCAGAATTTTCACAACATCATCGCTAACCTCAACCACTCCGCTCTCAACCTCTATTGTATTTTCCGCACCACCTCGCCCATACACCACCTTGCCTTTTACGGCTGTAGAAATCAGAGGCGCGTGTCCGCCCAACACCATAAAATCGCCAAGGCCTCCGGGAATCAGGACCTTGTCAACACCATCAACGGTGGCTGTTTTTTCCGGTGTTATAACTACCAGCTTCATATCAAACTATCTTGCTGCCTCAGCCTGCAGCTGTTCGCCTTTTTTAATGGCATCATCTATGGTACCCACGTTCAAAAACGCTTGCTCGGGCAGGTGATCTACCTTACCTTCCATAATCATGTTGAAGCCGCGAATGGTATCTTCAATATCCACCGCAACTCCTTTCACTCCCGAAAACGACTCGGCCATCGTAAACGGCTGCGACAGAAAGCGTTGCACTCTACGAGCGCGGTTCACCAACGTACGGTCATCATCCGAAAGCTCCTCCATACCTAGGATGGAAATAATATCCTGAAGCTCCTTGTTGCGTTGCAGCATTTGCTTTACACGTTGAGCGGTATTGTAGTGCTCACTGCCTACCACCAACGGATCCAAGCTGCGGGAGGTAGATTCCAACGGATCTACCGCCGGGTAAATACCCATTTCGGTTATTTTACGGCTTAGCACCGTAGTGGCATCCAAGTGTGAAAAAGTAGTTGCCGGAGCGGGGTCGGTCAAGTCATCGGCAGGCACGTAAACCGCTTGCACAGAGGTAATTGAACCGTTTTTGGTGGAGGTGATACGCTCCTGCATGGCGCCCATTTCCGAGGCCAGCGTTGGTTGATACCCCACGGCCGAAGGCATACGTCCCAGCAAAGCTGAAACTTCAGAGCCGGCTTGCGTAAAGCGGAAAATATTATCAATAAAGAACAGAATGTCTTTTGGCGCGTTTTCCGCTACAGAATCACGGAAAGATTCGGCAATGGTAAGCCCCGATAGCGCCACTGACGAGCGTGCCCCGGGAGGTTCGTTCATTTGTCCGAACACCAGCGTAGCCTGTGATTTGGCAAGCTCGTCATAGTCTATTTTGGACAAATCCCAATGGCCTTCCTCCATGCTTTTTTTAAATGCTTCGCCGTACTTGATAACGCCGCTCTCTATCATTTCGCGCAACAAGTCGTTGCCTTCACGGGTGCGCTCTCCCACCCCCGCAAAAACTGAAAAGCCATTGTGTTTTTTTGCAATATTGTTGATGAGCTCCATTATGAGCACCGTTTTACCAACGCCTGCGCCTCCGAACAGCCCGATTTTTCCACCTTTGGCATAAGGCGCCAAGAGGTCTATCACCTTTATTCCGGTAAACAGCACCTCGCGCTTTGTACTCAGCTCATCAAATTTTGGAGGTTCACGGTGTATGGGATGACCGGTTTCGGCCTTAGCCAAAGATTTCATGCCATCAATCACGCTTCCTACCACATTCATCAAACGTCCTTTAACCTGTTCGCCGGCCGGCATGGTAATGGGCGAGCCGGTAGAGGTGGCTACCATTCCGCGCTTCAACCCGTCAGTGGTGTCCATGGCAATAGTGCGCACCGTATTTTCCCCAATATGCTGCTGCACCTCCAGGGTAAGCGCCGTACCATCGGGATGCCTAAGCTCCAGGGCTTCAAAAATATTCGGCAACTCCCGTCTGTCATTGCTGCCACGCTCAAAGTGCACGTCCACAACAGGGCCTATTACCTGTGTTACCGTGCCCTTTTTATACTCTACACGCTTAACCTCATCCATGTGTTGTTGCAATAAAAAAAGTTACCCCCTAAATCAACCGCCTTCCGGCTACCTTTGAAAACCTAAAGTTACTAAAATAAAACAACGATTAGTAGTGCATTTCAAGTATTTTATGAGTTAGCCCACACCCATTTTCTTTAGCAGCATTGAACGGCATCGCTTTGTAAATATTTATAGATCAGAGATATATAAAAGCATACATAAAAATGCGAATCTAAATAACATAAAAAGAAAAAATGAGTACATTTGTCTACCTGATTTTATTAAAAAAACTGTCTTGAACCAAAATGATTTACCGTATTTGCAATGGTACAGCAAAAAATGCTAACTCCTAAAGAGGTGCGTTTCTTTTTGCATTTCATAGTTGCGGCCATTGTGCATATGCAGGCACAGGCAGCAGATATAAAGATACGTTTCGGGCAAAAAGAAGCCGTTGTTGCCGTAGAGCAGCTAACGCTTAGCTGCGCTAACAACACGCTTGCCGTAGGTGACGCCCTTACGCTAACGCCTACCCTGCTACCTGCCTCTGCCACCAACCAGACGGTAACGTGGAGCAGCAGCGATACCACTATAGCTACGGTGAGTAATGGAAAAATAACCGCGCGCGCTGCCGGTACGGCTACCATTACCGCCACAAACAAGGCGGTAGCGTGGACAGCTAGCAATGCCGCCGTGAACACTTTCATTATTCGCAAAAATGGCGCCATAATTCCAAGTGAAGTTATACTCTACACCGCAGACACGGCTATTGTTCTAAGCTGCGACAATGACTATATCCTTGCCACCATAGAGGGCAGCGACAGAACCGCCACCTGTACCGTAACGGTAACGCTGCTGCCTGTTGCTACTCCCGCCCCCGAAGGCTCAATGGCGCTTGGCAGCCTCATGTGGGCTTCGGTTAACGTGGACGATCCCGGGAAATTTGCCGCAAGGCCCGACATGTACACGAAATTTTACCAGTGGAACCAGCCTGATAAGGCCTGGCCTGCCACCGGCGCTATTGACGAGACATGGCGGACGGCGACTACCCATTCTTATATTAACGCTACCACGTGGACAAACGGCAGTCCCTGCCCTCCTGGGTGGCGGTTGCCTACAAGGGGTGAGTATGAGGCCTTGGATGCCCAGGGCGGCGACCTTCCTGGCAATAAAGGCGGCAGATGGGCGGCTGCCAGTAGTCCTTCGACTTGCGGGACCAACAAAGATCAGCCTTGCGGCAACGCCGTTGCGGGGCGCTTTTACGGTAAAAATTTTGCCACCTGCTCGCTTCCCGACAACATGGTCGGCTGTGTCTTCTTCCCTGCTTCGGGCTACCGTAACAACACCACTGGAGCGCTCAACAACCAGGGCGCGCTCGGGTACGGCTGGAGCAGTACGCAGTATAGCGCTCCTAACGGTTACAACCTGCGCTTCCTCAGTACGGAGAGTAACCCGGCCCTCGTCGCCAATAAGGCGAACGGCCTCCCCGTTCGCTGCGTCCAATAAATTTTCGAGGCCTCCGCAGCGAGAGCGGAGGAGAGAAGCCCGAAACGTTGCTCCTCCAGCTTGAGGAATAGCTCATAACGCTTGTCAGGAACCATTAGTGGCTCGTTGAAAACGTCGCGCCTAAAATAAATATGGCGTTTTACTAGGAATCGCCTAAAATGTTTGCTATCTTTGTCAACTTTTTTATTTTTGGCGAATTATTGTGAAAGGTAAATTACTCATAGCGGCGGTAGTTGCTGCGTTGTCAGCATTTTTTACGCCGACAACGGCTGTTGCATCGTGCTCGGTTGCGAGCTATGATGACGCTATGTTTTGCGATTTTTCCAGCGCGAGTGAGGTCAGCGCCGGATTTATTGCATACAGAGAATCTTCTGCTGTCAACTTTTTCACGGGAGAGCGCTTAAGACTTTATTCTTCGGACGGTGTAAAAACCCTTGAAAAGCTGTTTAAGCAAAGAATTTTTGCCGCCTCTAATTCCCAGCTGGAACATGCCGCCAACTGCTACCTCGTAGCTTCCTCCCTTTCTTTAGAAAATCTTTTCTCAAACCTAAGCCGGTTGCACAGGTTGAACATCTGATTTTTGCGTTCACTTCCCGGAATTGCCTGGCGCTTTTCGTATTGCCCGGCTATGAATCAAAATCAATCATCAACCCTGTTTGATTGTCTTTATGCCTTTGCATAGCCGACCAAACAGCAAAATGTTTTACCATGTTACATGTTTTTATAGCAACCCTGCTTATCATGGTTGCCACCTTTTTGGTGGGACTTGCCACCGCGTGGCTTATTCGTGTTGTAGCCGATGTGCTTTACTATGCAGAGCATCGTTCTCTTAAGCAGGACGTTAAAACTCGGGTTCGCTTGATGCACTTACAGGATATCCGTCGCAAAAGAATTATGAGGCAGCTGGTGTCAAGCAGCTTGTTCGATACCGACATGTTCGACTTTTCCAACAGTAAGGAGTATAAGCACAAAACCAGCTATTCGCCCGAAAGTGAGCTAATCAAATTCTTCTATGGAAACAATTGACGTTGGCAATATTTTTCAGGGAATTTCAACGCTGGCACGGTCCGATAGCGCCATTATAGTAGCGCGTATAGGGTTGATTTTTCTTGGAATACTGTTGGTATATCTTGGACGCAAGGGTGTTCTAGAGCCTTTGGTAATGATTCCTATGGGCTTGGGGATGGCGGCTATTAACGCGGGGGTGCTGTTTATGCCGGACGGTACGCAGGGGAATCTTTTTGTAGATCCCATGGCCAGCGATCCGGTAAAGCTCATCGATATTATGCAGATTAACTTCCTGCAACCGTTGTATACGCTTATGTTCAGCAATGGGCTTATTGCCTGTTTTATTTTTATGGGGATCGGCGTGCTGCTGGATGTGGGATTTCTGTTGCAGCGTCCGTTTACCAGCATGTTTATAGCGCTGTGCGCAGAGCTGGGTACTTTTCTGGTACTCCCTATTGCTCACGCCATGGGGTTAAGCCTGCGCGATAGCGCTTCTATTGCTATGGTGGGTGGCGCCGACGGGCCAATGGTATTGTTTACTTCGCTTTCCTTATCAAAAGAGCTGTTTGTGCCGATTACGGTGGTGGCGTACTTGTACCTGGGGCTTGCCTATGGCGGCTATCCGTACCTTGTACGGCTGATGGTGCCAAAGAGGTTTCGTGCTATTAAGATGACGCACGCCAAACCTAAAAAGCAGTATAGCCCGGCTACCAAGCTCACGTTTGCGGTGATAATGTGCGTTGTACTTTGCCTGCTGTTTCCCGTTGCGGCTCCTTTGTTTTTCTCTCTGTTTATTGGAGTAGCCATTCGCGAGTCGGGGATGCAGCACCTCATAGATTTTATTGGCGGGCCGCTGCTTTACGGTTCAACATTTATGCTCGGTATACTACTGGGTGTGCTGTGCGAGGCACACCTACTGCTTGATCCTAAGATACTTGTGCTTTTAGTGTTGGGAATTTTAGCCTTGCTGATATCCGGTATTGGAGGCATACTGGGAGGCTACGCTATGTACTTTATTACCAAGGGTAACTTTAACCCGGTAATTGGTATTGCGGGCGTGAGCTGTGTGCCAACAACGGCGAAGGTGGCTCAAAAAATAGTAGGAAAGGATAACCCTTCCTCTATGATTTTGCCGGAGGCGCTGGGTGCGAACATTTCGGGGGTAATAACTACGGCTATTATTACGGGCTTGTACATTACCATTATCCCGATGCTGGAGAATTTATAGAAAATAAAGCGGGAGCGCAGGATAAATAATTGATGCCGTAATGAACTTTTGTTTAGACAAGAATGATGAGGGCTACACTACGTTGACCTCCATTTCCAACTCTATACCGAATTTGTTTTTTACGGTAGCAATTATTTCATGAGTTAGCTGTAAGACCTGCTCTCCCGTTCCTCCGCCGTAATTTACCAATACTAAGGCCTGCTTTGGATGCACGCCAACATTTCCTCTGCGTATACCTTTAAATCCGCATTGTTCTACCAGCCATCCTGCGGGAATTTTTGACCCCTCATTGCTGTTGTAGCGAGGCATGGTGGGATGCTGCGCTTGCAGCTCATCCGCCTTGGCTGTTGCTACAACAGGATTTTTGAAGAAGCTGCCTGCGTTGCCAGCTTCCTTTGGATCAGGCAGCTTGCTTTGCCTGATGTTAGTAACCGCTTGTCGCAGGTTGCGTAGATTTACTTCCGTAAAATTTTTCAGCTCCTCATTTATATTTCCGTAGCAGGTGTTGAAGCTGGCCGTTTTACTCAGCTGGTAGGTTACATGGGTAATTATGACTTTACCCTTCATTGCGCGCTTGAAAATGCTGTCACGGTAACCGAATTCACACTGAGCGTTGCCGTAGGTTTCCAGCGTTTTGTTTTCCAGGTTCAAAAATTCAACGCTATAAATGCTGTCCTTGGCCTCTACTCCGTAAGCGCCAATATTTTGCACCGGGCTGGCGCCAACATTTCCGGGAATGAGCGATAAATTCTCGAGACCATAGTATTCGTTTGCAACACAATGCTCCACAAGAGAATCCCACTCTACGCCGGCTCCTGCGCGAACAAAAACATGTTCGGAGGTTTCGGCTGTTTTTTCAATACCTGCTATCAGGGGTTGCACCAGGCAACCTTCAAAATCTTTGGTAAACAGTAGATTGCTGCCGCCGCCCATAACTAACCGCTCGTTGTTGTTAAATATCTCATTGTTAACTATTTGCAGTAACTCTTCCAAGCTCTTAGGTTGGGCAAAGTAACGAGCGTAAACGTCAAAACCAAAGGTATTTAGATGTTTTAGTGAGAAATTTTTTGCGAATTGCGACATGGGTAACTTTGACGTTTAACTATCTATTTGACAATGAGAATTATGTAATTTTTGTTCTTTGAAATTTTTTAAATAAGATGCAAAAATAAGAAAATCTCCGTTATTCCTATGTCACATTCTTTTTAAAATGTGTAGATTTTGTTAACTTTGTGTGATGTATGGCGAATAACGGCTTACATAATTGTGGTTGGGCTTCACTTGTGTGGGGGCTATTGATTTGCTTACTGTCGAGCGGGACGTTGTATGCACAATCTTCCAACTGGAAAAAGGCCCAACGGTTGCTGAGTGACTATAGCGATTATGAGGGCGCTATAGAGTTGTACAAGAAGGATTTAGATAAAAAGCCAAGCGTTGAATCCAGCTTGGGCATGGCAAATTGTTACCGTGATTTAAATAATCCGGCTGAAGCGGAACTCTGGTACCGTAAGGCATTGGAGTTTGCCAACTGCGATCCCGTTGCGCATTTGTATTTGGCCGAAATGCTGCTCAACAGGGGGGAGTACGATGAGGCCCGAGACCATTTGCTGGAGTATAAAGCTACCCCTCATGCCAGCCCCTACGCCGTGCAAAAACTTTTGGCCATTTGCGATACCGGTTACTACTGGACGCAGGAGGCTATTCCCGGCACGCTCAAAAATGAAGCTTCGCTTAACTCTCCGCGCGATGATTGGGGCCCCGCCCCGTATCGTGACGGGATTATCTTTAATACAAAGCATACGGTGGATATGCCCTCGCCCTACGAGCTTGACGACCGCCACTTCTTACGTACTACTACAGCCAAATTTGATACCGAGAACGGTGGTTTTACGGATATCAAAGCGTTTGGTCGTCCTATAAACGGTAACTTCCACGCCGGCCCTGCCACTTTTTTCAAGGACGACAGCTACATTGTTTTTGTGCGTACCATTGCTAATCCCGACTTACCAAGAGGCGGCAGAATTATGGCAAAAAATAATCCGGGAATATTCATGTCAGAGCGCATGCGTGATGGCTCTTTCGGCGATATAATTGCATTTCCTTACAACGATATCATACAGTACGGCACAGGCGCGCCCTACCTTTCGGCCAACGACCATGTGCTTTACTTTGCCTCTAACTGTCCCGGTGGTTACGGTGGATATGATATTTACTACAGCGTACGCAGGCCTGATTTTACCTGGGGAGACCCCGTAAACTGCGGGCCTGCGATCAATACATCGGGAGATGAGCTGTTTCCTGTAGTAGGTAGCGATGGCAACTTTTACTTTTCTGCCAATGGACGTCCCGGCATGGGAGGTTTGGATATTTTTGTAACCAAAGGCTCTCAAAACTCTTGGCAAACTCCGGTAAACATGGGCTATCCGATCAATAGCGGCGCCGATGATTACTATCCGATGATTTTGTCGGGAGATAAAATTTTGTTCTCGTCCAACCGCGCGGGAGGTTTGGGTGGTAGCGATATTTACTCGTTTACCTACGATAGAACGCAAGCCCCAGCTTACCGCACAGAGCGTGCCACGCTGGTTGCAGAGCAGGCTGAGGCTGAAAGCTTGTCGGCAGAAGAAACAGGGCTGGATGCTGCTGTTGAGGAAGAACCGGATCCGCAGGTACCTGTATATGACGAGCCCTATCCTACCATCAATACAAGCAAACCATCACAAGCCTTTGTTCCGAGCGCTACACCGGCTGTAGATCAAAGCAATACTCCCGGAATAGAAGCGCAGTCTAAGCAAAAGGCCGATCCTAAGCTAAAGCGTGATAAGCAGGAGGTTAAGCTTAGCGAACTTTCTGTAGCCTACGAGGAGCCTGCCGTAGAGGATGACCAGGAGGATATTGGCATGGAAGAAGTATCCGCAACTTCAGCTGAACAAGGCGAAGAGGATGCAAAGGAGGATGCTGCTGAGGAAGCGGAAGAGCAAAAACTCTTGGATGATGATCAGCGTAAAGCCGGGGAACATAAAGTAGTGGAAGAGCAACGAAAACTTGACGAGCAACATAGGGCGGAAGAGCAAAAAAAGGCCGAGAGAGAGGCTCAACGTGAAGAGAAGGTGCAACCTGCAACGGTTACTGTTGCTACCCCAACTCCTGCTCCTGTTGCTGTACAACAACCACAAACGGTTGAGGAACAAGGGTGGCTTGCACTGAACATTGAAACTGTTGATAAACATACTCGTACGGCGCTGGCAAATACACAGCTGCGCATGGTTGACGATGGAACAGGTAAATCAGTTCGTTTCCGTACAGATGCTAGGGGAACATTGGTTATAGAGATTATGGTAGGCGTACCCTACACGCTATCGGCCTCCCGTCCGTCATACGGAAATGCGGCTATCAGCTTCACCATTACAAGCGCAAGTAAGAAAATTATTGCAAGGTTGGGATTGGAGCCGCTATACTTGAATCGTGATATTCGTATACCGAACTTGTACTACGATGTTGATAGCTGGGCAGTGAAGGCAACAGCCGAAGAGGAGTTGGATAAGCTGGTGGCCATTCTGAATAGCAATCCACGCTTGCAGGTAGATATAAAATCGTACGCCAACGATAAGGTAAAGGCTACGGATAACGTAGAGCTGTCGCACCGTAGAGCCCGGGCTATATACAACTATTTGGCATACAAAGGTGTTGAGGAAGACCGTATCACGGCTAAGGGATATGGCACGTATACGCCTGCCGATGGGGCTGAGCAGCGCTATCGTGTAACTTACCGCCTGTACTCAGAAGGCAGTACATCAGCTTCTGTGGCTAAAAAATCAACAAGCTCATCGGCGGCTAAAAAGGCTATCACTACAAGCAGACCATCTTCGACCGCCACTACCAAGAAAGTAACCACGCCTGCACCGGTAAAGAGTACAGCTCCTACCGCTACACAAAAGAAGCGGAAGGAGTTTACAGGAAAGGATGACCCTGAGAAGAATGCTCCGGCAGAATTTTCAGTGCAAGGTCGATAGCGTAAAAACTATGCATACAGCATCATTACGGCAGCTGTTCCTGCAGCATGTAGCGCAAACCTCCAGTGCACCGATGGCATTGGAGGTTTTGCGTGCCGAGGGTATTTACCTGTACCTGGCAGATGGCCGTAGGTTTATAGATTTAGTTTCGGGAGTTTCGGTGAGCGCGGTTGGACACTGCCATCCTAAGGTGGTGGAGGCCGTCAAGCGTCAGGCGGAGCAGTACATGCACCTTATGGTGTACGGCGAGTATGTACAGAGCCCGCAGGTGATGTTGGCGCAGAGGCTGGCTGAATTATTGCCGCAAAATCTTTCCAGCGTTTACTTTGTGAACTCAGGCAGCGAGGCCAACGAGGGAGCCATGAAGCTGGCCAAGCGCTACTCGGGGCGTACCGAAATGGTGGCCTTTAAAAAGGCTTATCACGGAAGTACTCAGGGTGTGCTCAGCTTAATGGGAGATGAGCATTACAAGCGTAATTTCAGGCCATTGCTGCCCGATGTGCGAATGCTGGAGTTCAATAATGTTGAGCAGCTGCAACAAATAACATCGTGCACCGCCTGTGTGCTAGTGGAACCCATACAGGCCGAGGCGGGAGTGGCACTTCCCCAACACGATTTTTTGAAGCGCTTGCGCAAACGTTGTACAGGGGTTGGCGCCCTGCTTATTTTTGACGAAGTGCAAACCGGCGTTGGCCGTACGGGTAGCATGTTTGCCTTCGAACAATTTGGCGTGGTGCCCGATGTACTTACCCTGGCCAAGGCCTTTGGTGGGGGGATGCCCCTGGGCGCATTTATCTCCTCAAAAGAAATTATGAGCAGCTTGACGCATAACCCGGCGCTGGGCCATATTACCACCTTTGGCGGGCATCCTGTTTCTTGCGCTGCGGCGTTGGCGGCGCTTGATGTTATAGAGAGTGAGCGCCTGCTGGCGCAGGTCCATGCAAAATCCGAGCGCTTCAAGGCATCCATGCTTTTGAATCCTAAAGTAAAAGAAGTGCGGGGGCGGGGGCTGCTGCTGGCGGTAGAGCTACTTGACACAGACTTGCTGCAACGGTTTTTTAAGCGGACACTGGAAAAAGGCCTTGCACTGGATTGGTTTTTGCACTGCAACACCGCCTTTAGAATTGCCCCTCCGCTCACCATTACCGAGCAGGAAGTTGATGAGGCCTGCCGCCTGCTGCACAAGTGCCTGGATAGCTAAAGCCCAGGGCAAATAACGGTGCGCCGTGCTGCAAGGATAAACGACTCATTACCTGCGTAATAACCTGCATGGCGTTGCAAAGACATTCTTTACGGCATTTAAGCTTTTTTTAGGATAAGATATGCGATTTCTTACGTTCATACTGCTGGCCGCCCTGCCACAACTTTTGGCGGCCCACCCCACGCTCAAGCAGCAGGAGGATAGCCTGAAGGTGGCCATACGGCGGGTGGCCGCCATGCAGGATACGGTCAAAAAGCTGGCGCTCAACCGGGCTTTTTCCGACCTCTTTGGGCAGAGCCTGGCGGCTGCCGGTGGCTTCGATTATCCCTTCGACTCCGTGCCGTACCTCTACAGGGCAGCTTCGGAGGATAAGCGGGTGCGGGTTATTACGTGGACCGTGCCGGTGAAGGGTGCGTACCGCTATTTTGGCTTTGTGCAAATGAGGGAGAACCGGAAAAGCCCCGTGCACCGCGTTGTTGCGCTCACCGATGTGCGAATCCCCACGCCGCTGGCCGTACAAGAGGTGCTCGCTCCACGCGAGTGGTTTGGCGCCTTGTATACGGAGGTGGTAGAGAAGCGCCATGAGCAGAAAACCTACTATACGTTGCTCGGGCTATCGCTGAATGATGAGAGAACAACGAAAAAGGTGGTGGATGTGCTTTGCATTCAGGCGGATTCAGTGGTGTTTGGGGCGCCCATTTTCGAAAGAAAAAAGAAACCTGTACAGTACCGGATGATTTTTGAGTACAGCGCAAGGTCTGTAATGCAGCTCAAGTATAACAAAAAGTTGGAGGTAATCGCCTTCTCCGCGCTGGAGTCCTTATACCCGCAGCTGCGTGGGCAGTACGAATACTACGTGGCGGGAGATTCTTACGATGGGCTTAAGTTTGAGCAGGGAAAATGGAATTACGTGGAGAAGGTGAAGGTTCCATCGGATGTTAAAAGAAAAGTAAGGCGGTAATACTCTATGGTAGCTTATTAGCCCTTTGTCATGCTGAGCAAAGCAAAGCATCTCAAGCTTGCGCCATGATGCCATTAACGCAGGATGACAACGCACATGTGCTGGTAAATCATCAATCGTCAATCATAAACGGCTCAGGATGACATTACCCTCCCCAGCTCACTACTACATTAGCCCTCTTGCTTTTTTGGCCAGGTTGTTGGCAAATACAAACTCGTTCAGCTCCCTGTTGTCTGAGCTCAGGATGTCGTGCCGGGAGCCCTCCCACCACTTGCGCCCGTTGTGGATAAACATGACGTTGTCGCCGATTTCCATTACGGAGTTCATATCGTGCGTATTGATGATGGTAGTAATGTTGTACTCTTCGGTAATTTCTTTGATAAGCGCGTCAATAAGTATGGAGGTTTTGGGATCCAGCCCTGAGTTGGGCTCATCGCAAAACAGGTACTTCGGGTTAAGAGCTATGGCACGCGCAATGGCTACACGCTTTTGCATGCCACCGCTAATTTCCGAAGGCATACACTTATTGGCATTTACCAGATTTACACGTTTGAGGCAAACATTGGCACGCGCCCGCTGCTCTTGACGAGTCATGCCGGTAAACATTTGCAGCGGAAACATGACGTTCTCCTCTACCGTTGCAAAGTCAAACAGGGCGCCCCCCTGAAATAGCATACCGATTTGTTGCCGGGCCAGACGCTTCTCTTTGGTGGAAAGCGCGTTGTACTCTACATCCCGAAACCAAACCTCGCCCGAATCAGCATCATATAGTCCAACCAAGCATTTGAGCAGCACGGTTTTACCCGATCCGCTTTGACCAATAATGAGGTTGGTTTTTCCCTCTTCAAATGTGGCGGAGATATCGTTGATGATAACTTTTCCGTTAAACGATTTTACTATGTGGCGCGCGGTTATCAATTGGGCGAACAGGTTTACGGGCTTACAGGAGCAGCTCTGTCAGCACAAGGTTAAATACCAGAATAGAAATGCTGCTCATCACCACAGCTCGTGTGCTGTTCTTACCTACCTCCAAGGAACCTCGCTTCACATTGTAGCCCCAGTAGGCCGATACGGAGGTTATGATGAATGCAAAAACCATGGATTTTATAATGGAGTAGGCTACGTAGTAGGGCATAAAATTCATTTGTATACCCTCAATAAAGTTGTTGCCGCCGATGAAATCGGTAACCAGTATGCCTACGTATCCGCCAAAAATACCCAGCGTAATGCTGAATATGGTAATGAACGGGACAAGTAAGACAAGCCCTATGATTTTTGGTAAAATGAGGTAGCTGGCAGCGTTTACTCCCATGAGCTCCAGCGCGTCAATTTGCTCGCTTATGCGCATGCTTCCGATTTGAGAGGCGATACTTGAGCCGACTTTTCCTGCCAGAATCAGCGCTATCATGGTAGAGCAAAACTCCAGGATGAGCGATTCCCGGGTGGCAAACCCTACCACGTATGCCGGCAGTCCGGCTAAGTTCAGCGCGGTTTGGATGGCAATTACAGCGCCTACGAAAAATGATACAATGGCAACGATGGGTGTAGACATTATACCCAAGCTGTACATCTCGTTCACCACCTGCCTGCGGAAGATCTTCCATTTTTGCGGCAACGAAAATACTCGCCAAAGCAGCATAATATACTGGCCTATGCTGGCAAAAAACTTCATTCGGAATTAAGCTAATGAGCAACAAAGATACGATTTTTGCGCCAAATACCCTATATTTGCTGAGCCGTTGAGTTGCTGAGCTGTTGAACAAATGTCATCCGGAGTGAAGTATTAGTCAAAAATCAATGAAAATAGTTGTAGCCATAACAGGCGCCAGCGGCGCCATTTACGCCAAGCGTGTGCTGGAAAAGTTGAGCGTAGTAAAAGAGCAGGTTGAAGAGCTGGCGGTGGTTTTTTCCGATAGCGGCAAGGAGGTTTTTTTGCACGAGCTGGGTGAAGCTGAGCTGAAAAAAATTCAACAGCTACCGCTGAAAATTTATGCTAACGGCAGCTTCTTTGCGCCATTTGCTTCAGGCTCATCGGGCTATGATGCGCTAATGGTAGCGCCATGCTCTATGGGTACGCTTGCCCGCATTGCGCACGGCGCCGCCGATAACCTCATTTGCCGTGCGGCCGATGTAATGCTGAAGGAGCGCCGCAAGCTGATTTTGCTTGCCCGTGAAGCTCCCTACAGCTTGATTCACCTGCGCAACATGTCCACCATAGCTGAGGCGGGAGGTGTTATTTGTCCCGCAAGTCCGTCATTTTACAGCAAGCCGCAAAGTATAGTTGAGCTGGTGGATACGGTAGTAGATAGAGCCTTGTCTCTGGCCGGAGTTGAGGTTGGCGGATACAGGTGGGACGGCTGACAGCGCACCCTCCAATCATTTACTATTTACAATGTACCGGTGCGTGCGCATTGCACTATACTGTTGATTATTAGATGTTTCCCCTTAACATAATAGCATTATGCTTACGGGCATTGTTCAGCTTAAGCAATGGACATTGTTCAGCCTAAGCAATGGGCATTGCTTAGCTTAGCTACAAAAAGCGCACG
The DNA here is from genome assembly GCA_031266015.1 of Prevotellaceae bacterium. Lineage (GTDB taxonomy): Bacteria > Bacteroidota > Bacteroidia > Bacteroidales > UBA932 > JAISBU01. The sequence continues at coordinate 44,680 of JAISBU010000027.1, forward strand.
CTATTGCGGGCGAACCCTATTGTGCGGGCGCCTTAAAATTCAGACGGGCATACAGCGATGCGTCCAACCCGGAAAAGTACGCCCACTCGCGGTCTCCGTACATGAAATGCCAGTACTCGGCAAAAAACGGCATGAAGCCTGCCTCGGTCATCACCTGATACAGGAGCATCCGGTTGGACGTCTGCTCGGTGGTGATACCATCGCCAAAGGTCTTGATGAGCGTACTCGCAGCGGTAAAGTCGTCGAGACCGGCGCCCATATCCAAAGGTTGATTACCATGCCCGATGGTAACGTCCACACAACCGCCCGTGATGTGTCCGGCGACTTTTGGGTCGGCCGCATGGTGGTCGGCTTCGTCCTCAATCCGGTCTTGCGACCAGTCGGGGTGCTCTTGCCTGACGTTAGCTATGGCGGTGTTCCAGTATTTCTCCTGCACGGCAGGCGCCCGGTAGCCGTAACCGACGATAAGGTTGAGATCCGCGAGCCGGAGCCTTGCGTTGGCGTCTGCCAGCATTCGGGCCACCTCTTCGCGCACATAGATGTCGTCTCCGGTGATGTCCTTCATGTCGGGCAGGGCTGGCTGCATCACGATGGCGGGGTCGTAGCTGTCGGCTTTCACCATGGGCTCGCCATTATCGGCCTCGGCAACGCTGAGCCGTTGGGCGCGTGTTGCTACGGTGCGCCGCAACATATTTGCCTCCTGCACGGCAGTGGGCGTGCCGGGCGCAGGCTGCAGGCAGCAGCGTTTGTCCCGGACGTGGTGGTCATTATGCTTTTGGCAGCCGCCAACCAATAGCAGCAAGCAGCAGCAGGCGCTCCATTTAATGATAAGATTTTTCTTCATAATTGTTTATTGTCTTTTTTCATTCCACAGCGTTTTTGCAATTCCCATTTCCAACCCTCTTAGCTCTGCAAGCCCCCTCAGGCGGCCAATGGCAGAATATCCGGGGTTGGTTTTCTTTTTCAAATCATCCAACATTTGGTGCCCGTGGTCGGGACGTACGGGAATGGAGCGTTTTTCGGCCTGCATAAGCTCCAGCAGGTTGCGCATTACGCTGTACATATCACCTTCCAGGTGGTTGGCCTCATAGAAATTGCCTTCGGCATCGCGCTGCGTGCTGCGCAGGTGTACAAAGTTTATCCTGCTGCCAAGCCGCTGCACCATTTCGGGCAGCTTGTTTGTGGCAATTACACCAAAGGAACCGGTGCACAGGCACAATCCGTTCGATTGGCTGGGAACGGCTTCTACCAACTTGCGAAAATCCTCCTCTGTACTTAAAATGCGCGGTAGCCCTAAGATAGGATAGGGGGGATCGTCGGCATGAATAGCCAATTTAATTTTTGCCTCATCGGCCGCCGGGGTAATTTCTTTCAAGAAGTAAATCAGGTTGGCACGCAGCTTATCCGCATCAATATCCTTGTAACGATCAAGCGCCTGCTGCATTTGCCCTACCGTGAAGCTCTCCTCTGCTCCCGGAAGTCCTGCGATAATGTTGCGTGTAAGCAGCGTTTTTTCATCATCACTCATGCTGTTGAAGCGGGTCTTTGCCTTTGCTTTATCCCCGGCAGAATATTCTGCCTCTGCGCCTTTTCTTTTCAAAATAAAAAGGTCAAAGGCCATAAAGGCGGCACGCTCAAAGCGCAATGCTTTTGACCCGTCCGGCAAGGTGTAGGCAAGGTCGGTACGCGTCCAGTCCAGCACAGGCATAAAGTTGTAGGTTACTACTTTTATGCCGCATTTTCCTAAGTTGCGCAGACTTTGCTTGTACGCTTCAATATACTTTTGGAAGTTGCCTGTTTGTGTTTTTATGTGCTCATGCACAGGTACGCTTTCTACAATGGTCCACGTGAGCCCGGCTGCTTCCACCCCGGCCTTGCGCTTCATTATTTCCTCCACCGTCCAGACTTCACCGTTGGCAATGTGGTGCAAAGCGGTAACCACTCCGGTGGCTCCGGCCTGTCTTATGTCCCAAAGTGATACGGGATCGTTTGGCCCGTACCATCTCCAGGTTTCTTCGAGTAAGTACATTTTCTGAAAATTTTAGAAGAATGAAAGAATAAAGTAGCGGTAGACAACTTGCAATAGCGCACGCTTGTTACACGTTGCCTGCTGCCAACCGGCTAAATGGTCATTGCATCAAAACCGCCATCTACTATAAGCATAGATCCGGTAACAAACTTGGAGGCATCGGAGGCCAGGTATAGCACAGCGCCCAACAGCTCTTCCGGTCGACCAAGGCGTTTGAATGGAGTTTTTGCCATTACTTTTTGTGCCCGGTCAGAGAAGCTGCCGTCGGGGTTAACCATTAGATTACGGTTTTGCTCTGTCAGCAAAAATCCCGGTGCAATGGAGTTTACACGAACTCCTTCGCCATGCTTGGTTGCCAGCTCCACGGCCATCCACTGCGTGTGATTTTGCACGGCGGCTTTTGCTGCCGAATAGCCTCCAACTCTTGTAAGCGGACGAATGGAGGAGAGCGATGCCAGGTTGATAATGCTTCCCTTGCCTTGCTTTACCATAGCTTCGGCAAAAACCAGCGTAGGAATAATGGTGCCGAAAAGGTTTACGTCAACTACCTTACGGAGGTCGTCGACGCTAACGTCGAACACCGATTGTGTTGGGCCAACGTTGGCTCCGGCTATGTTACCGCCGGCTCCGTTTATCAAAATATCAATATGCCCCCACTTGTTGAGTACTTCGGTGCGAATTTCCTCCAGCGCACCCTTGTCGGTTACATCGCACAGGAATGCGGCTGCCTCTCCGCCTGCCTTTACAATTTTGTCAACCAGCCTGTTTGCTGCCTCGGCACGACGGCCAAGCACGGCAATTTTTACGCCTTCTGCGGCTAAAAATTCAGCCATAGCGCTGCATAAAATACCTGTAGCTCCGGTGATAACGGCTACCTTTCCTTGAACGTCAAATAGGGTTGTTTTCATTTGTTGGGAGTTTATGTTTGGAACAAGGGGAACAAGGAACAAGGATAAAAAGAACAATTCAGCAAATCCTTGTTCTTTATATCTTTGTTCCAATTAAATATTTTGCCATTTGCTGCTGTAATTCTTTGGCTTTTTCACCGGCGACTTGTGCAAATTTTTCGCTTTTATCGGCAAAAATAATACTACGTGATGAGCTTACGAGTAGCCCGCACTGGCTATTCATTCCATGCTTTGCAACCTCATCAAGACTACCGCCCTGTTCGCCTACACCGGGTATAAGTAAGAAGTGGTTGGGTACTATTTTGCGAATACTGCTTAGCATTTCAGCCTGGGTTGCGCCTACTACATACATTAAGTTGTCTGTGCTGCCCCATGCCTGCGATGTTTGTAAAACTATCTCGTACAGATAGTTACCCTCTTTGTTTGTGGTCAACTCAAAGTCAGCGGCGGATGGATTTGAGGTCAACGCCAATAGTATTGTCCAGTGACCTTTATACTCCAAAAATGGCTGAACCGTATCACGCCCCATGTAGGGCGATAGCGTAACAGCATCAACGTTCATTTTCTTGAAAAAGGCCTCTGCGTATAGCTTTGAGGTGTTGCCAATGTCTCCGCGTTTGGCATCGGCAATAATGAAAATTTCGGAGTATCGTTGACGAATATACCGAACAGTATGCTCCAACTGTTGCCAACCTTCTATTCCATAGGCTTCGTAAAATGCCAGATTGAACTTATACGCTACGGTATAGTCTGCGGTGACATCTATGATGGCCTTATTGAAGGCAAAAATGGGAAGCTCCTCTTTGAACAGGTGCTTGGGAAGCTTGCTCCTATCGGAATCTAAACCCACGCAAAGAAACGATTGCTTGCGTATAATTTGCCCGTATAGCTGCTGTGCCGTCATTTGCGCTTGTATTTTTACAATTCGCTTTCCTTCAATCTTTCTGCGTTTTCGGCCATTTGCAGGTGGTCAATTACCTCCTGAATGTCGCCATCCATAAAGGCCGACAGGTTATAAATGGTGTAGCCGATACGGTGGTCGGTCATGCGGCTTTGCGGATAGTTGTAGGTGCGAATTTTTGCCGAGCGGTCGCCGGTAGAAACCATGGTTTTGCGCTTGCCGGCAATCTCGTCCATATACTTTTGGTACTCAATGTTATAGATACGAGTACGCAGCTCCTCCATAGCCCGGGCCTTGTTTTTCAGCTGCGATTTTTCTTCCTGACATTGCACCACAATACCTGTTGGAATGTGCACTACACGTACTGCAGAATAGGTTGTATTTACCGATTGCCCACCGTTACCCGATGACATGAAGGTATCTACACGAACGTCGCTATCCTTGATTTCTACATCAAATTCATCGGCTTCGGGCAGTACGGCAACCGAAGCGGCAGAGGTGTGTACGCGGCCCTGCGTTTCGGTTTGCGGCACACGCTGCACACGGTGTACGCCGCTCTCATACTTTAGCGTTCCGTAAACTTTATCGCCGCTTACTTTGCATACAATTTCCTTGTAACCTCCGACTGTACCTTCAGAAAATGAGGTAACCTCCATCTTCCATCCCTTGTTTTCAATGTACTTGCTGTACATGCGGAAAAGGTCTCCGGCAAATATGGAAGCCTCGTCTCCTCCGGTTCCGGCACGGATTTCCAGCACGGCGTTTTTGCTGTCCTGCGGATCAGCGGGAACAAGCAGCAGCTTAATTTCCTCCTCCAACTTTGGCTGTTTTTCCTCCAACGTGGCCAGCTCCTCACGCGCCATTTCCCGCAAATCCTGATCTTTTTCGTTGGCCAAAATGTTACGGGCATCGACAATGTTGCTAAGCATGTTGCGGTATTCGTCACAGGCCTGCACAATGGGCTCCAGCTCGCGGTATTCCTTATTGAGCTGAACAAATTTTTTCATGTCTGCAATAATTGCAGGGTCAGTAAGCTGCTGTCCGAGTTCTTCGAACTTGTTTTTTAAGCCGTTCAGCCTGCCTAGTATGGTGTTTTCTGCCATTTTGTGTTGGGTGCAACTTTTTAGGTTATGGTTAAATCTTCGTTTTTTCAGATCTAAAAATCCAAATGCAAAGATGTGGGTGTTTTTGCCCACATGCAAGGGTTCGGCACAAAGTTTTGTTAAGGTTCACAAGATAATGTAAGAGAATTGATAACTTTCGCCTTTCCCGAACGGGAATGGATGGCTCAGACTCGGGGATGAATGACTTATTTTAGGGAATGAATGACGGCTGAGGTGGTGTTTTTTTGCTGCCATTTAATACTCGAAAACTCCCTTTTCGCTTTTTATTGTCAAGCGCTTTGTGCCGGATTTTTCTACTCGTCCTACAATTTGCGCGTCTACGTTGAACGATTTTGCAATTGTAATAATCCTGTCTGCATGTTGTGGCGCTATATAAAGCTCCATTCTGTGCCCCATGTTGAAGACTTTGTACATTTCCTTCCAGGCTGTATTCGATTCTTTTTGAATCAGCTCAAAGAGCGGCGGTACCGGAAATAAGCTGTCTTTAACCACGTGAATGTTGTCTACAAAATGCAGCACTTTTGTTTGTGCGCCGCCGGAGCAGTGCACCATGCCGTGAATTTCCGGGCGCATTTCTTTCAAAACATTTACTACTATTGGTGCGTAAGTTCTGGTGGGCGATAGTACCAGCTTTCCTGCATCTAATGGTGTATTGGTTTTATCCGTTAGCTTGCAGGCGCCGCTGTATACCAGCGAGGCGTCAATTTCTGTGTCGTAAGTTTCGGGATATTTTTCAGCCATGTACTTTGTAAAAACATCATGACGTGCGGAGGTTAACCCGTTGCTCCCCATGCCGCCGTTGTATCCTTTTTCATACGAGGCTTGTCCGTAGCTGGCTAAACCTACTATTACATCTCCTGTAGCAATATTTGCATTATTCACCACATCGCTTCTTTTCATGCGGGCAATAACCGTGCTGTCTACAATAACCGTACGAACAAGGTCGCCGACATCTGCGGTTTCCCCTCCGGCGAGCTGAATGTTTACGCCTAAGCTGCGCAACTCCGCACATAAACTTTCGGTACCTTCAACGATGGCCTTTACTACCTCGCCCGGTATTAGCCTTTTGTTGCGGCCAATGGTTGACGAAAGAAGAATATTATCCGTGGCGCCTACGCATAGCAAATCATCAAGATTCATTACAATGGCGTCTTGCGCAATGCCGCGCCATACGCTCAGGTCGCTTGTTTCTCGCCAGTAAGCGTAGGCTAACGATGATTTTGTCCCGGCTCCGTCGGCGTGCATAACCACGCAGTATTGCTCATCGCCGCTGAGGTAGTCGGGAATTATTTTGCAAAATGCTTTTGGAAATAATCCTTTGTCCAGGTTTTTTATGGCGTTGTGCACATCTTCCTTGGCCGCGGAAACTCCTCGCTGTGTATAGCGTTCGTTGCTCATGCTTAGTTTTCCGATATTACTTTAAACTCAGTTCTTCGATTTAGCTGGTCTACTATTTCCTCTTCAGACTTGGACTGCACGTAACGTTTCATAAACGTGTCATTCAGGATATCGCCCACACGTAAGAATTTGTACTGTGCGGCAATGCTTGGCGTTACCACACGAGGATCGGATTCTCCTTTACCCACAGCCTGCAGCCTGCTGCCGCCGATACCATGTGCTACCAGGTAATCCACCACTGATTGCGCACGTCTTTGCGAAACCCTCATGTTTACGATAGAGTCGCCACGGCTGTCGGAGTGCGACATAACCTCAATGCTGATGCCGGGGTTGTCGTTCATGATCTCTACCAGCTGGTTGAGTGACTCCTCTGATTCCGGCCTCAAATTCCACTTACCGAAGTCGTATAAAATGTTCTCCAATTCAATAGCCTTGGCCATAGAGCGCATTATAAACTCATCCCGCAACGTGGCCAAACCCTCAAGTCCTTTGGTGCTGAACCTTGATTTTTGGTTGAAGTATTCTTTCTTGGTTACAATAACCAGGTAATCTGTTTCGGGTGATAGCGTAATGTTGATGATGCCGTCAGCCCCTGTGCGCTGTCTTTGCGACTCTCCCGTACTGCTGGAAATAATATTTACGTTGGCCTCATTTATTGGACTGAGGTCATCAAAATTCTTAACCGCACCAATGAACATGTAGCGTGACTCGGGGAGTACAAAGCGGTAAATATCGTCGCCACCACGTCCGCCACGACGACGTGATGAGAAATATCCTGCCTCACGTTCGCGTTCGAAAATTATAGAAAAATCGTCGGCGTTGGAGTTGATGGGTATTCCCATGTTATCTACATGCCAACCGCCTATGTCACGTTTTGTTGCTTTAAAAAGGTCTAGTCCGCCAAAACCCTTGTGACCGTCAGAAGAAAAATATAGCGCACCGTTGTTACGTATGTAGGGGTACATTTCATTTCCCTCGGTGTTAATATTTGGACCAAGGTTTACGGGTTCTCCCCAGCCATCGCCATCACTTACCCGGCTTGCCATCCAGATATCTGTACCGCCGTAACCTCCCGGCATATCGGAGGTAAAATATAATTCTACTCCATCTTCGGAAAGCGAAGGATGGGCAAGGTTTACGGTGCTATCGCCAATAGTTGCGGATTCTACCTCCACCCATTTTTCCGAGTCCGCATCGTAGTTGGAGGTCATAAGCGCACAACCAATCTTGCCTTTGGTAAGGCACTGCGTAAAGTACATGGTGCGGTAGTTGCGGGTAAGTGCGCAAGTACCTTCGTCATTTTTTGTGTTGATTTCGCCCTGTATGGGTACGGGCTTTTGCCACTTGCCGGTACGCAGCTGCGTTGCCGAAAAAATATCAGTAGATTTATCGCCGGTAATAATACTGGTCTTTTTGCCAAAGGCCGCTTCTCGTGAAGAGGTAAAAAACAGGATAGAGTAGTCGTCTTCGGCAAACGCAGGAGCGAAATCATCCTTGTTGCTGTTAAGTTCAGCCATGTTCTCCACCAGGTAGCGAGTGCGTTTTAGCGTGGCGGTATCGCTCAGCGCCTTGCAAAACTCCATGTCGCTTTTTACCATGCTGTCTTGCGGAACAAGGGCCAAATATTTTTCGTAGCTCGTAATGGCTTTTTCGTAATTCTCGTTGGTCTGCTGAGACATGGCCAGCCCCAAATAAACGGCCGGGTTGGTGTTGCTGCGCGTGGTAACACGCTCATAGTAACCCTCGGCTTGCCTTGCGTTACCTGTTAACCTGTGGGCCTCAGCCAGGTTGAAAAGTATGGGCGGCTGTTGTTCTCGTGGTACTTTGGGGAGCACCTTCCTGTACCTGTCAGATGCTTTGGCGTAGGCTCCCTCGTTGAAAAACTTATTGGCACGCTTGATTTTAAATGAGGTGGAGCATGATGACATTGTTGCCGCTAAAATTAGCAGCATGAAGGGTGTAAAACGTTTGCCGTAGCTGTATTTAGCCTTTAAAAAGCGCATCTTACAAAGGTAATCACAAAAATGAGGAGTGGCAAAAAAAAATATACAGCTGGTTCACCGTACGGAATTTGCCTCTTGTTGATCTAATAAAAAAACGAAATACAAACCTTGAGTTTTCATTTGTATGTTTTTGATTTTCAAAGACATATGCGCCGACGCTATTTTGGTTTGCCAAACTTGCTGTTTATCCAGCTGGGCACAACAAACACGCCGATTATGAGGTAGAGGTAGTAGCTGATGAGCCTCCAAAGCAGGGCAATAACCAGCACCAATCCGGTTACAGGTATAAACTCTCCCAAAAACTCCTTGAACACGTACTCGGCAAAGCCGCTGCCGCCGGGGGTGGGACTTACCAGCATCATAATCCACATAACCAGCTGACGGGTAAAAATAAGGAAGTGGTCGTGCACCGTAAAAAATGCCATAAACAGCATGTTTACTACCCAGTAGCGGGATGTCCACGATACAAAGGTGGCGCCAAAAGCCTTGAGCCAAAACCTAAAGGGCTTGTGCTTTAGCTCCACCGAGCTGATAACAATATCATCGCCTGCTTTTTCCGCTCCTTTTTTCCAACGACGGAGAAAGGGCAAGCTGAAAATTTTTACCAAAATCCACTTCAGCCCTTTTGCATTGAAAAACATGCCATATCCTAATCCCAGCACCCACGCCAGCTTGATAAAATACCCCGTAAGCGTAACGGCCATTAATCCTGTGGCGACAGAGGAGTCTATGTCGAACAATTCAGCTGACGAAATTATGAGCAGCAGCAAAGGAAACATGATAACGAAGTAAACTTCGTCCAGCAAAGAAGTTGCCATAACTATGGCTGAGCTGCGACCAATGGGAATACCTTCTTTGTTCACGTAAAGTACCGCCACGCTGGTTCCGCCAATAGCCGACGGGGTAATGGCAGACGTAAATTCCCACAGCATAATTATACGGAAAGATTGCATCCAGCCAAGCGCCTTTTCCGACAGCAGACGTATGCGCACCATGTATCCGAAATCACGTCCTAGCATGCAGAGTAGCGCCAGAAAAATGAACACGGGCAATCGCCAGGTAAATTTAATTTCTCTGAGCACGTCAACCACGCCGTATGCTCGCAGACGATGCTTTTCTACGGTCAGCACATCGCCACCGCTGATTTCAATATCGTTAACTGTTTGACAAATCAGCAGGCAGTCGGATTTTGAAAAAACAACAAAAGCGCTGTCGCTGTTGCTGTAGAGCACATCTCCAATGTGAGTTTTTTTAACCAGCTGCGGTACGTTGGTAGATAGCATTTTCTGGTCGGAGTATGCCAGATGATTACTCTCTACCAGCACGGTATCACCTGCTTTGAGCTCTATAGCGCTGTGATCCGCCGGAGGGCGAAAGGAGGGTTGGGGGTACAGCTCTCCCCAAAAGAGGTACACCACCACGCCAATGCCTATGATGATGGGAAAAATAATTTTGTATCCCTTTATGCCCGAGAAGGCGTTTTTTGCAGGGGTTTTGCTTTGTTTCATACAGCAAATTTAGCAAAAAAGCCGGATGTGCCTACAAAGTTGAAGCTCGGAGGTGAACTTTTGTTGGTCAATAACTATCTGATTTATAGATAGATATGAATTTTGTGTTTCAAAGTTTTGTTTGTTTCCCAAAACTCTCTATCTTTGCAACCCTATTCGTAATGGTGACATAGCTCAGTCGGTAGAGCAAAGGACTGAAAATCCTTGTGTCCCTGGTTCGATTCCAGGTGTCACCACAAAGAAGCGGCAGCTAATCAGCTGCTGTTTTTTGTTTAGTAGAGCGTATGTTATTTTTGGGTCCACGATAATTTAAGGGGTTTGATATTTTTCTAAAGCTGCCTTGAACCAAAATCAAATTCGTGAATTGATGTATTTTCTTCGTTCATTATATCTATGTATATGGCATACAGTGATGAAAGCATAACACATAGCAACGCACCCGCACCGGTAAATCGTCAATAGTAAATCATAAAATGGCTTCCAGCCACTTTTTCAGCAGCTCCTTCCACTCCTTGCCGTACTCAAACTCCTCCTTCATTCCCCAACCATGACCTCCGCTGGGGAAAATATACATGGCCGCAGGAACATTATTTTTCTTTAGCGCAGCGTAAAAATCTACGCTGTTGCGAACGGGAACAGCCTTATCGTCATCGCTATGGAAAAGCAGGGTGGGGGGAGTTTGTGGAGTTACCTGCAGCTCATTGCTGTACTCTTTTGCCAAAGATTCCGGTGCGTTTTTTCCGATAAGGTAATAGCGTGAACTTACGTGCGCAAAGGTTGTATCCGTTGTAATTACCGGATAGAAAAGCAAAGCAAAATCCGGCCGAGTAGCGCTATCGGTGAAATGCGTGGCAGCGGTTGAGGCCAAATGTCCTCCGGCAGAAAATCCGGCTATGCCGACGTTGTTTGGGTCAATATTCCATTTTCCGGCATTTTGGCGAACAATACGTAGTGTTTGCTGCGCGTCACTTAGCGGAACCTCATGGCACTCATTGGGCATGCGGTACTTGAGCACAATGCCCGCGATACCTTGCTGGTTGAGCCACTTGGCAAACTCATGCCCCTCGTGCTCCACAGCCAACCTGACGTAACCTCCTCCGGGACAAATAATTACTGCTGAAGTCGGCGTTGTGCTTTTCGGCAGGTAAACAAAAATTTGAGCCTCTGAGACATTTGCAATACGGCTGTTTTCCATTTGCTCCTCGGGCGTGGTTATGCCATTGCTGCTGGGTGCGCCGTTAGGCCAAACCGGCAACGAAAGGGTTTGCTGTGAAAACGCCGGAAAAGAAATAAGCATGATGGTCGTCAGTAAAATGTTACGCATGGTGTAAAGTAGGATTAGTCAGCTCAAGGGTATGATTTTTTACATGAGTAAAACGGCTGTAAATGTTACAGCCGTTTTATCATTGATACGCTACTAGCTATTTAACACGCTCTAAGTAGGCGCGCTCATGCGGATCAACCTTAATCATTTCGCCCTCGTTTACGAAGTTTGGAATCATGATTTCGGCGCCGGTTTCAAGCGTGCAGCGCTTCATTACGGTCGAAGAAGCGGTATCGCCACGTGCACCAAGCTCCGCAGAAACTACCTTAAGCTCAATAGAGGCAGGAAGTTCACAGGTCAATACACGATCCTCGTCATCCGTGTTTATCATCATTTCCACATACTGACCCTCTTTCATAAATTCGGGACTGTCAACCAGCTCCCGCTGCAAGTCAATTTGCTCATAAGTTTCGTTGTGCATAAAGTGGTAGCCGCTTTCATCCTTGTACAAGAACTGGTAGGGTCTGCGCTCAATGCGAATAACGTCAATTTTTTCACCGGCGGTAAACGTATTTTCCAGTATACGGCCATTTTCCAGGTTACGCAGCTTGGTTTTTACAAACGCGCCGCCCTTGCCTGGCTTCACGTGCTGAAACCAAACAATGGAGCAGGGTTTACCGTTGTGGTTGATGCACAAACCGTTGCGAAAATCTGCTGTTGTTGCCATGCTATTTGTTTTTATGTAAAGGACAAAGGTAAAAAAAGACGGGGGAAAAATCTATTTTAACGCTGCTTTTTTACAGTGATAGCTTACAGCAGCCTCAGCTTTGATGCGCCACTTGCATGTCTTGAATTATTAGCAGGATTGGGGAAAGAGAGCGATAAATACAAAGGCGGCTTTAAAGAAAAAGCGCCATGCTTGGAATGGATTATACCTAAGTTTTGATTTACGATAAGAAATGACCGCCTTTTGGGCAGTTGTTTTTTGTACCCACTTCTGTATTTTAACAAAAAAAAGGTCTTGAAATTAGTCACAAGTATTAAAAAAAATCCTACTTTCGTAGGATTTTTTTTAATACTTACTTAATTTCTATTATTTTATGAAAAAGAGAGCCATTTTGGCGCTGCTGTTCGCAATAGCAGTGGTAACAGTTATGTCCTGCAGCAAAAAAGAGGACAGCGACTTTGACAAGGGCAAAAAAGACGGTAAGGCCGCATGCGACTGCCTGCTAAAACTATCGGCAACAGCAACAGAAGAGGAAAGTTTGGCCTGTATGACGAAGCTTGACCTCAACAAGCTTATAGAAGGTGAGGACAGTGAGTACGCAAAGGGCGTAGAAGAGGGAGGCAAGGCTTGTGGTGAACTGGAGTAAACCAAAAGGTTTACATAGAAGAAAGGCTGCCCGAGTGAGCAGCCTTTTCTGTTTTATGCCACAAGGGAAAAGATGTAGAAGACTACCGAATTAACAAAAATGCAAATAAAATTTAGATTCTCTCTTTTTTCCCTAAATTTGTACCTTCTAAACTATAACAAAAAATGTACAGAACACACACTTGTGGCGAGCTGCGTGCGGCTCATGTAGGACAAACCGTAACGCTGGCCGGATGGGTGCAGCGTGTGCGCAAGTTGGGCGGTATGACCTTTGTAGACCTGCGAGACCGTTACGGTATAACGCAGCTGGCGGTTGATGATAAAACCTCAGCGGAGATACGCTCCGTAGTTGAAAAGTTGGGCCGTGAATTTGTAGTTCGGGCGCAAGGCAAGGTGGTAGAACGTGCCAGCAAAAACATAAAAATTCCTACAGGAGATGTTGAAATAAATTTGACCTCACTCAACGTGCTGAACGCATCCGACACACCTCCCTTTACCATTGAGGATGAGAGCGATGGTGGTGAGGAGTTGCGTGCAAAGTATCGCTATCTGGACTTGCGCCGTAACCCCGTAAAAAATGCGCTGATACTACGCCATCGTGTAGCACAGGAGGCTCGTAAATACTTGGATGCACAAGATTTTTTGGAAATCGAAACGCCATTTTTGATTAAATCAACGCCGGAGGGTGCACGTGACTTTGTGGTGCCATCACGAGTTCATCATGGCGAGTTCTACGCGTTGCCGCAGAGTCCGCAAACCTTTAAGCAGCTGCTTATGGTGGCGGGTTATGATCGCTACTTCCAAATTGTGCGCTGTTTCCGTGACGAAGACTTGCGTGCAGATCGCCAGCCTGAGTTTACGCAAATAGACTGCGAAATGGCCTTTGTTGAACGTCAAGACATCTTGGATACTTTTGGAGGCCTGATGAAGCACCTTTTCAAAATCATCTTGGATGTTACTTTTAACGACGTCCCGTGCATGACCTACGCCGATGCTATACGCGACTACGGTTGCGATAAGCCCGACCTGCGTTTTGATATGAAGATAAAAGAATTAACCAAGCAGGTTCAGGGCAAGAATTTTGCAGTATTCGATAGCGCCGCATATGTTGGTGGTACTTGCGCAGAAGGTTGCGCCGACTACACTCGTAAGCAGCTGGACGAGTTGACCGAATGGGTTAAGCGTCCGCAAATTGGCGCCAAAGGGCTGGTTTATATCCGCTGGGGAGCCGATGGCATAAAATCCAGCATTGATAAGTTTTATACGCCGGAGGAGCTGCAAAAAATTGCTGGGGAGTTCGGGGCAAAGCAAGGCGATTTGATTTTAATTTTAGCCGGCGCAAAAAAAATTACGCTTAGCGGACTTTGCGAGCTGCGCTTGGAAATGGGGAATAGACTAGGTTTGCGTAAGCGAGGAAAATTCGCACCCTTGTGGGTTATCGACTTTCCGCTGCTGGAGTGGGATGATGAAACTCAACGTTTTTATGCTATGCACCACCCGTTTACTTCTCCGCAACCAGAAGATATACCAATGTTCATGGACGGTGGAAAAGAAGAGCTGGAACAAGTTCGCGCCAACGCCTACGACTTTGTAGTGAATGGAGTGGAGCTTGGCGGAGGTTCTATTCGTATTTTCGACTCCAAAATTCAGCAGCAAATGTTTAAGGTGCTGGGATTTACACCGGAAGAAGCAAGCTACAGATTTGGCTTCTTGACCAACGCATTTAAGTTTGGCGCTCCACCTCATGGTGGTATTGCTTTTGGTTTTGACCGCCTGTGCGCCATGTTTGGCGGAAGCGACAGCATTCGGGATTACATTGCATTTCCAAAAAACAACGCCGCCTGCGACGTAATGATCGATGCACCCTCACGCATTGACGACTTGCAGCTGAAGGAGTTGGCGATAGAGGTAGCGACAGAAAAGGAGTAGATAAACCTGTTTCGCACGATAAAAGAGTAAAGAGATAGTTCATAAAAACCTATTGCTACTTAGTTTTTGACAGATTAAGGCTTTGCATAAATGCGAAGCCTTAATGTATATGCACCTGGCAAAAGGCTGAAACCCTTTAGTTTTGTTGAGCAAAATTATATTAGCATTATCAACGAGTTCTTGCTCACAAAAGCACGCTCATTTTTATGAAAAATTGCTACATTTGTAGCGCAAGAATCAACCTTAGTTTTCATTTTGTACTCAACCACCAAAATAAAATCAGATCCGGTCTTGGAGCTTATCAGATCCATGACCAAAGCGGAAAAGCGTTCGTTTAGAATTTTTGCAACCCGTATGGAGGATAGTAAAAGTGCTAAATTTCTTACGCTTTTCGACACTATGGATGAGGCTGAACATTTTGACGAATCCAAGCTGCTGAAGAAAAGCGGCATACCAAAATCTCAGCTGGCCAACGTGAAAAGCTACCTTTACTACCGGCTGCTCACCAGCCTGCGCCAAAGTTCCATTGACAGCTACGATGACGTGCGAATTCACGAACAGGCTGACTTTGCCCGCATTTTGTACTCCAAAGGAATGTATAAGCAGAGCCTTAAAATATTGGATAAGGCAAAGCAGCAGGCCATGCGAGCAAAGCAGTTTACCATAGCGTTGGAAATTGTTGAGTTTGAGAAACAAATTGAATCACAGTTCATTACACGCAGTTCGTCCTCTCGTGCCGATGAGCTTACGGAGCAGGCACAGGATATTACCACCACCATTCTTAAGGCCAACGAGTTTTCGAATCTTTCCATTCAGCTATACGCGCTATACCTTAAGCGTGGTCATGTTCGCAACCGGAACGACATCAACTTTGTGGAGGATTACTACGCAAAAAATCGTCCGAAGTTTATTCCCGGAAAACAGGGTGTATTCGAGCAGCTGTATATGAACCTTTCCAGCTACTGGTACAGCTACATTTTGCAGGATTTCTTATCGTGTTACCGCAGTACGCAGCGTAATTTGGATTTGTTTAACGACAATCCGGTTATAAAGCAGAATTTGCCCAGCTTCTACTTCAAATCGTACAACTACTTACTGGAGAGCCTTTTCTATCTTCGTCATTATCAAAAGTTTAAGGAGGTGTTGGAGCAGCTGTGTTCGGAGACAATGAGCCAGATCAACATTCAGAATCAGAATGCTGAAATTTTGGCTAACAGCTACTACTTTGCCAACAAAATAAACTTGCATTTCCTGGAAGGTACATTTACGCACGGCTTAGATGTTGTGCCGGATTTGGAGGCTTTTCTGAATAAGAATCTGCACAAAATAGACCAACACCACGTGCTGGTGTTCTACTACAAAATAGCCTGTCTGTACTTCGGCAGCGGCGATTTTAAGAGGTGCAACATTTACCTCAACAAAGTTATTGACACTCGCGATGAGGATGTTCGCTCTGATTTACAATGCTTTGCCCGCATATTGAGGCTTATTTCTACCTACGAAAACGGGGACGATTTTATGATGGAGTACCAGATAAAATCAACCTACCGCTTTCTGGTAAAAATGAATGACCTCAACGTCGTGCAAAAAGAAATGCTCGGATTCCTTCGTCAGCTCGATACCTTTTACCGGAGCGACATTGCCGACAGGTTGAAACGCCTGTACGAGAAGTTGTTGCTGTACGAAACCCATCCGTACGAAAAGCGTCCGTTCTTGTATCTTGACATTATTTCCTGGCTGGAAAGCAAGATTAACAACATACCCGTGCAGGAGGTCATTCGTGGCAAGTTTACTAAAATTTTCCACCAAAAAACGCCCGGCATCTAGTGGCAAACGTTACCATATATACCGATGGGGCTGCTCGCGGAAACCCCGGTCCCGGTGGATTTGGCGTGGTGCTGCTATCGGGCTCGCATCGTAAAGAAATTTCGGAAGGATTTGCGCATACCACCAACAACCGCATGGAGCTGCTGTCGGTAATTGTTGGGTTAGAGGCGCTTAAAACAGCCTGTAACGTAACCGTAGTTTCCGATTCCAAGTACGTGGTTGACGCTGTGGAGAAAGGTTGGGTTTTCGGTTGGGAAAAAGTGCGGTTCAAGAAGAAAAAGAATCCTGATTTGTGGATGCGCTTTTTGAAAATTTACCGCAAGCATAACGTTAAGTTTACATGGGTGAAGGGACACAACGGAACTCCCGAAAATGAGCGTTGCGACCAGCTGGCGGTGGCTGCCAGCATGAGGCCCAACTTGCCGGAAGATGAAGGATATATACATGATTAAGAGAAAGTTATTGGTAGGCAGTTGCAGTTAGCACTAACCACTGTTATTGTGAGAACGAAGTTATCTCGCGATATTAAATACTAGAGCTATGAAAGTTCGGTGCACCTATCTCGCAAGGATTTAAACCCATAAAAATTGTAACTCATTTTGATACTTCTTTCCCCCGATAATTTCACCGATTACGAGCTCATTGATTGCGGTGAGTTTGAAAAGTTGGAGCGCTTTGGCAGGTACGTTACCCGCAGGCCGGAGCCAAAGGCGGTGTGGCAAAAATCAATGAGCGAAAAGGAGTGGGCAAAGTTGGCGCACGCCTCTTTTGTTCACGAAAAAGGAGAGCGCAGCAATCCCGATGAGCGTGGCACCTGGTCGGTAAAGCCGGGAATGCCCGATCGCTGGATTGTCGGTTACAAGCACAACGGCCTCAGCTTTTGCCTTCGTTTAGCGCTTACCTCCTTTAAGCATGTTGGCGTTTTCCCCGAGCAAGCCTCCAACTGGGACTACATTTACGATGCTTGCAGGCAAATAAAAGGTCAACCCCGGGTGCTGAATCTTTTTGCCTATACAGGCGCTGCCTCGCTGGCAGCACATGCCGCCGGCGCCGATGTAACTCACCTTGACTCCATAAAGCAAACAGTAACCTGGGCGAATGAAAATCAGCAAGCTAGCCACCTTGATGGTATTCGCTGGCTGGTGGACGACGCGCTTAAGTTTGTGCAACGGCATGCCCGTAAAGGCACTAAGTTTAACGGGATTATCCTGGATCCTCCCGCATACGGTCGTGGCCCCAACGGAGAGCGCTGGTTGTTGAGCGAGGGAATTTTTGACCTGATATCTTGCGTAGAAAAGATGCTGGAGCCAACCAGCTCGTTTTTGGTGATGAACCTGTACGCTTTAGGCTTGTCGTCTGTAGTTTCGGACACGCTTACGGCAAGCGTATTCGGCAATCCACAGAACCGTCAGAGCGGTGAACTGATAGTTGAAGACAGCTTTGGAAAAAAGTTGTCGTTGAGCGTATTTACCCGTTTTGTGAGGTAGCAAAAAAAGATGCCTCCGAATTTCGGAAGCATCTCTCAAAAAACCAATCATGGCAAATAATGGGTTTTTTATCTCGTAAATCAACTCTCTTGTACAAAGATACAAAATTGAACGATGCGCCTTGTTAACAACATGTTAACAACCCCAAGATTTAGCTTTAGAAGAGCTTAAACGATTGAAAAGCAAGGGGAATTTTTTGGAATATTCCATAACATATAAATTTTGTGAAGTGTCCAAAAATGTGAAAAAATGTGAAAAAACGTAAGTTTTCGGAAAGATTATCTACCTTTGCACCCTTAAAACCAGACTCCGTAGCTCAGCTGGTAGAGCAAATGACTCTTAATCATTGGGCCGAGAGTTCGAATCTCTCCGGGGTCACCACAAAAAAGGCATCAACAAGTTGTTGATGCCTTTTTGCTTTTCATGCTGTCAAACCGTTTGCTAGACAGCAATCGGCGCCTTTATTCCGGGATAGGGGTCGTAGTTTTTCAGCACAAAATCTTCGTATTTGAAATCGAAAATGGACTTCACTTCAGGGTTGATTTTCATGGTTGGCAACGTCCTCGGCTCTCGCTGAAGTTGCGCTTTTGCCTGTTGTAAGTGATTGATATACAAGTGAGTATCGCCCAGTGTGTGTACAAATTCGCTGGGTTTAAGTCCGCACACCTGCGCCATCATCATGGTGAGCAGCGCGTAAGAGGCAATGTTGAAAGGCACGCCTAAAAATGTATCGGCGCTGCGTTGGTAAAGCTGACAGGAGAGCTTACCGTTAGCCACGTAAAACTGAAACATGGTGTGGCATGGAGGCAGGGCCATGTGGTCAACTTCGGCTACATTCCATGCGCTTACAATGTGTCGACGAGAGTCGGGATTTTCCTTTATTGATTTTACCACGTGAGCAATTTGATCTACATGACCGCCGTTTGAAGTCGGCCAGCTACGCCACTGGTAGCCGTACACGTGCCCAAGATCGCCGTTGGCATCGGCCCACTCATCCCAAATGGTTACGCCATGATCGTTGAGATATTTTACGTTGGTATCGCCATTTAAAAACCAAAGCAGCTCGTATATAATGGATTTAAGGTGCAGCTTCTTTGTGGTAAGCAGCGGAAAGCCTTGTTGCAAGTCAAACCGCATTTGGCGCCCGAAAACGCTGATGGTTCCGGTTCCTGTGCGATCGGATTTTTCTACTCCCGTATCTAAAATGTGCTGTAGTAAGTTGAGGTATTGTTTCATATTTTGACTTTCGTAAGATTTTGTTTGCTATGTATCCATATTTCTAACCGCCGCTCCCACACCACCGGTATTGTTAAGATTATTCGCAAAAACAGCATCCAAAAGAGCGAGGCGCCAATGCTGAAAAATAGTAGTAAGTCTTCAACATTGCTATGTGACACGGCTACGTGGTGGTTAAGTAAATCCGCCTCTTGCTTGGTTACCCGCCCGCTTTCACGCTCCTCTATCATAACCGCCGCTCCGTAAGCTAATCCAAGAGTTTGTGTAACTATCCATAAAAAAGAGGTGGGTCGAGGTAACCCAAAGAGAGCCATCAGCGGGTGAAGCAACGTTGATATCCAACGTATGGCGCCCAAGTCTGAAAGAATACGTTGTGCGACGGTTAGCGATACTATAATGCAAAACATTTTCACTACCAGCATAAGTGTAGATAGCGCCCAAAAAGCGAGTGTGTCTGCAATGTTGGGGAATGGAGCAAAGCCGACAGCGTTTGCAATATAGTTTTCATGTGCCGGAGGTAGAACGGCATTGAGTATGAAGGCGGAAGTTAATGCTGTTGCTATTCTTACTACAACCATCCGTATGGCCGGAGACCCTGTTTTTTTCTGTATGGCAGTTTCAATAATCAGGTTATGGGCGCAGAGACACATAAGCGCCAATATAGTTATGGAGCGTGAGTCAAACCCCATGCTTACAATTGTTGCTATGGCTGCGTAAATATTTACGAGCGCTCCTGTTATGAAAACCAGAGCGGCTCTACCATCCAAGCCAACAAGCTTGAATACGGGAGTAAACCAGCTGGATATCAGGGGTATTACTCCAAAATGCTGGAGCAGAGTTACGGCAAGAGAAATAATAACGGTAAGCCGGATCATCCACCATGCGGTTTTAAGGGCAGAGCGAAATCCGGCAAGGGCAGCTGTTTTTATTTGTGAGAGCATGGCGCTTATGATTTGTTCTTGCAGCAGAGTTTTATCCCTTGAACTCTTTTAGTTCGATATTGTTGCCGTCAAATTCGGCATATGTGCAACCGGTGATCCAATCGCTAAGGATAAGCAGCTTTGCTCTGTTTGGCAAGTCCATTTGTACCGGAGTATGGCGATGTCCGAAAATGAAGTAGTCTACCTTGCTGCGCTCTGCCATTTTTGTGGCTAGCCGGAACAGAAGTTCATCTTTGCCTCGCCACGGAGTGGAAACTTCTTTACTCAATCGGCTGTGCTTGCTCCACGTATACCCAAAGGCAAGCCCCCATCGTGGATGTATGGTAGAGTATAGCCATTGTAAAAAGCGGTTGGCAAACACTCGTTGCAGCATTGTAGGCTTTACCTCAATGCCGTTTCCTAATCTATCGCCATGGGCCAAAAAGAATATTTTGTTGCCAATGGTTATTTCTTCGGGTTTGTGGTATATTTTTACGCTGCACTCGTATGCCAGATAGTTTTTTATCCACAGGTCGTGGTTGCCGACAAAGAAGTGGATGTTTACTCCGGAATCGGTCAACTCGGCCAGCTTGCCCAAAAAGCGTACGTAACCTTTTGGGACAACATATTTGTACTCCCACCAGAAATCAAACACATCACCAAGAAGGTAAATGTCGCCGGCGGTGTTTTTTACGGAATCCAAAAAGCGCACCACCTTTTTTTCACGTTCCGCTGGATTATACAAGGGCAACCCCAGATGCATATCCGATAAAAAATAGGTGTGCTTTTGCATGGTTTTATCCGTTCTTTTTTCTGAATGTAATGCTCAACGTGTACAACCCGATAAGTATGGACAGCATGCTGGCTATACGAGCCGCTGCATCACCCGTGCGCACGTAAGGGGTACTATGCGAGTTGGTATTTATGGTTCCGGAAATTGCTGCACGTACCCACCAGTCGGTATGCTGTTCAATTTGTCCTCGTTGGTTTATGATGGCAGATATTCCGGTATTGGCGCTACGTGCTATGCTGCGGCGGGTTTCAATGGCACGCAAGCTGGCGTAGTGCAAATGTTGCCGGTAGCCGGGGGTATTACGCCACCAGCCGTCATTGGTAATAATGAACATCAGGTTTGCACCTTTTTGCACATATTCGGCGTAGTATTCTCCAAAAATAGATTCGTAACAAATTGCAACTCCGGGTTTGAATTTGCTGCTATCGTTACCAAAAATGCTTCGCTCCGGCTGTGTTCCCAAACCTCCGGCGGTGCCTCCCAAATTAATAGCCAGCGTGTTTAAAAGCTTAAGATACTTAGGGTAGGGCAGCATTTCAACACCAACCACCAGCTTTGATTTATGGTAGGTCTCAACAACGGGTGAGGTGTCAATTTGCAGAGCGGAATTGTATATGTCGTAAAAGTAGGGAGCGTCCTGAAACTGCCGTGCTGTGGGCGAAAGTTTCTCATTTTCCTCGTACTGGTAAAGCGTGGTTGCTCCGGTAATAAACTTTACCCGAGGACGCTGCTCGCAAAATTTGCGCAAGCGTAATACAATATGATGCTGCGCGAGTGTGTTTTCCCACATGCTTCCCTCAAAAGCGGTTTCCGGCGCTATAACGTAGTCTGTTTCGACTGTTAAGCTGCTATCCGCCAGCGCTAAAATTATATTGCGCTGCTGATGGTAGTTGCGTTTGTTGAACTTTTCGGTGTAGGGATCAATATTAGGTTGCAGGATGGCAACATGGCAAGGCGAACCTTGTTCTTTATAGGTATAATACCTTATTAAAGAGTATGTTATAGGAGTTGCAATGAGTAAAGCTATAAGGCAAAGTTGAGCTGTTGGCGAGAACAAGAAAACCCATTTACCGGAGGATTTTTGTCGTTGTACTTCGCCTTTTCTCTGCAAAGAATACTTTTGCAACAGGTTGAATAACAACACGTTTATCAGCAAAATCCAGAGAGATCCGCCAAGCGTACCCACCAGTTCGTACCACTGTATAAGCGCGATATCTTTTGCCAGTCCGTTACCCAACGTTAGCCATGGCCACGATATTTCCGCGTTGAGGTAAAAATACTCCCATGTAACCCAAAAGGCAACAAGTGCGGTATACCCGACAGGCGGCGATGTCTTCTTTTTTACCCAACGAGCGAGCATAAAGACGAACGTCATTTGTGCTGTGTTGGCTGTTATGGCAAACAGCATACCTCCCACGGTAGCATGCATAATCCACCAGGTGGTTGCAGCATTCCAAACGAAAAAACAAAGGGCAACGTAGCGCCACAAACCTCTTTTGTTTACCTGCGTATGCTGCTGTTCAACAAGCAGCAGCGGCACAAAGGCTATAAGCAGCAGCAGTCCCGAAAAACTCTCGAACCAGGGAAGGCTGAGCAGCAGCGCGCTGAGTAAGGTGAGTATGAGATGTCGTTTCATGCAATAATTACAGGAAGCAAAGATAAGCAATATTGCCCTAGTTTTTTTATGCCCCCAACCTATGGCGTCAACAAAATTGTTAACTTTGTCGACTATTGTTACCACCAAATCGTGTTTCGAGTGGACTACGTTTTTCTCTTTTTTACGGGCATTCTCATCGGGATACTCTCTTCGGCGCCGCTAGGTCCGGCGGGAGTGTTGTGCATTCAGCGCACGCTCAACCGTGGCCGGCTCAACGGGTTTTTTTCGGGGGTAGGGGTTGCCTTGGCCGATACCATTTTTGCCATAGTTGCGGTATACAGCCTGTCAAAGGTGCAGGTTTTTGTACAGGAAATGAGTGCGCTGCTGTGGCTGGCCGTTGGTACAATAGTGGTTATCGTAGGGGGAAAAATTATGCTGACCGACCCCGTAAAGCAGCTGCGTGCTAAGGGCAAGCAGCAAAATAGCCTTTTTGGCGCGCTCATTTCCATATTTCTTCTCACCATCAACCCCATTAACCTGCTCCCGGTGCTGTCTTTTACGGGCTTGTTTCTGCACCGGAACTTGGATACGGTTTGGTCTGGCCCTACGGTGGTATTTGGCGTACTGTGCGGCGCCCTCATTTGGTGGTTGTTCTTAACCACGCTGGTTGCACATTACCGTAAGCACTTTAAGCTGCGCCAAATGTGGTGGATAAATAAGATTTCGGGCGCAATTATTCTTTTTCTTGGTGCGCTGGCCATTATTAGAGCCATGGTTGGCATCATTGCCGCCGCGCTTTGACCATGTACTTGTATAATTGCCGATTGATGATTTACCGGTGCGAGAGGGTTGTCATGCTAAGCCTATCGGAGGGGTGCGGTGAGAAGGCTTTTGAGTCGCTTACCTAAATAACGTCATTGCGGGCTCCAACCCGCAATCCCGTCAGCATCAGAGATTTCTCTACGCGCCCGCTCGTTCCTCGTGCGCTTGGTCGAAATGACGGTACTGTTGTTGGAGTGGGGGGTTGAGCGGCGGCAGCGCCGCCGCTCAACCCCTTTTTCCTTACCGCCGCCTCGTCATTCCGACCGAAGCGTAGCGGAGTGGAGGAATCTCCTCCCTCGTCATTCCGACTCCCTCGACTTCGCTCGGGGCAAGTTTCGCAAAGCGGAGTGGAGGAATCTTGCTGCGCCACACCGTTGGCGAAGCCAACTTTCGGTTCTACAGGCGCAACATGACAACCCTCTCGCACCGGTCAATTGTAAATCGTCAAGAATAAATCATAACAACAAGCCCTTTAAAACGATGTTTTAAAGGGCTTGTTGTTTGCGAAAATCGCACTTGATTAGAATAGCTTCATGCCGTCCATAACGTCCATAACGTCTTTTACAGCCTTTACTGAGTTGTCGAAATCCTTGCGCTCTTCGGCGTTTAGCTCCACCTCAATAATTTGCTCAATGCCATCCTTGCCCAACTTTACCGGAGCTCCAACGAATACATCTTTTACGCCATACTCGCCGTTCAGCTTCACGCAACAGGGGAAAATACGCCTTTGGTCGCGCATGATGGCCTCAACCATTTGTGCGGCAGCCGATCCCGGTGCATACCAGGCAGAAGTGCCCATAAGCTTGACAAGCTCGCCGCCGCCGTTCTTTGTACGCTCAATGATAGCGTCCAGCTTATCCTTAGCGATAAGCTGCGTTACCGGAATGCCCGAAACGGTGGTGTAGCGCGGTAGCGGAACCATGCTGTCGCCATGACCGCCCATCAGCAAGGCCTGAATGTCTTTTGGATTGCAGCCAAGCGCCTCCGCCAAAAATGCGCGGTAGCGTGCGGTATCCAGGATGCCGGCCATACCCATCACCTTGTTTGACTTAACCTTTGCTGCCAGGTAAGTGCAGTAAGTCATTACGTCAAGCGGGTTGCTCACCACAATAATGATTGCGTTCGGCGAATGCTTTACAACGCTCTCGGTTACTGATTTTACGATTCCTGCGTTTACAGAAATCAGGTCGTCACGGCTCATACCCGGTTTGCGCGGCAGGCCTGAGGTAATAACTACTACGTCTGAATTTGCGGTACGGGCGTAGTCATTGGTAACTCCTACCGTACGGCTGTCGTAGTGGTTTATGGGAGCTGTTTGCCACAAATCAAGGGCTTTGCCTTCGGCTACGCCTTCCTTAATGTCAAGAAGCACCACTTCATTGGCCAACTCACGTTGCGCACAGATTTGGGCGCAGGTGGCGCCCACGCTACCGGCTCCAACCACGGTAACTTTTGTTGTGTTCATAGTTTTTTTGTTTTATGATAAATGTTAGGATAACTCACAAATTGGCGCAAATATACGAACAAAGCGGAATCTTGCCGAGTTTTTTTGTGAGAAAAAGGACGTTTTTTTCTTAACAATGCCATTGTTGCTCCTGTGGGGTGCGCACACACACGATACGGCCCGGTTGTTCATCCGAATATTGGCTGACCGGGCTTGGTGTTGAAAATGTAGCTTAGAGCAGGTTGGATTAACTCCTGTTTTTCAAAAGAAAGTGCGCGGGAATACTTGCAGCAAGGTAGCCGATAAGCGCTACAGCGGCCAGCACTAAAATAATATCGCTTGCCTGTATGGATACGGGATAGGCATTAACTACAAAATTGCCGTTGAGTTTCAGGAATTTGAAATGCACCTGTGCCAGGCAGGTAAGTACTCCCAGTGCAATACCGGTCAGGCAGCCAAGTAAGGAAATCATTACGCCTTCTGTAACGAAAATCTTACGAATCAGCTTGTCTTGTGCGCCCAGCGTATCAAGCGTTTTAATGTCCTTTTTCTTTTCAATGATGAGCATGGTTAGCGAGCCTATTGAGTTGAAGGATGCTATGAGCAACACGAAGGACAGAATGAAAAATATAGCCCACTTTTCACCCTGCATCATGCGGAAAAGCGTTTCGTTTTGCTCGGCTTTGTTTTGTATAATGTACTTATTTCCAAGCATTTCCCGTATGTTCTTCTGTACATTTTTTGTAGCTGCTTTTGGCGATAAGTACAGGTCAACACTTGATACTTCATCATTGTACTGCAATAGCTCTTGAGCGAACCTAAGCGGCACAAAAACGTACTTGGAGTCGGCCTCCATTTCTATGGTAAAAACAGCCGAAGGTCTTAGATAATCCCGATTGAAGGCCGTCATGGGGTCGAGCAGCTGAGGCTTACCTCGCTTTGGAAGATATACCCACAGCAACTCTATAAATTGCGGCCGCAATTCCAACTTTTCTGCAATTACTCTTCCTACCATAGCCATATTGAGATCGCCCCTTGTGAGTGTGGGCTTGCCTTCCCAGATGTGTTGCGCTATGCCGGATTGTGTAACGAAGATGCTATCAACTCCACGTATGGCGGCTAAGTGCTGCAGATTGCCGTACTTAAGCAGGGCGTTTTCTTCCAACGCCCCGGAGAAATAGGCTACTCCGTTCATCTTTTTTATAGCCTCAAATTCGGAGGTGTTAGGGTTGAATACTTTCCCTTCAACAGCGGTGATTTTTAAGTCAGGAGCGAGCGTGTCGTACAGCGAGGTTACGAGATTATCAATGCCGTTATAAACCGATAGAATGACTATAAGCGCAAATGTGCCTACGGCAACGCCTATGGCGCTTACCAGAGAGATAAGGTTGATAACGTTTTGCGATTTTTTTGCAAAGAGATATCGTTTTGCTATGAAGAAGGAAAGCACGCGAGCAGTTTAAGTTATAAAGGAAATCTGAATTTTACTCCTCTGATTTTGTTGGATTTTGTTTTAGCAGTCGCTCAATATTATCAACGTAATCCAAAGAAGTATCTATGGTAAAGGTAATCTCAGGAACTATGCGAAGCTGGTTCTTTACGCGCTTGCCAACCTCTGTGCGTATAAGCTTCGTATTTATGAGCGACATAACAGAATCGGCTTTTGACGAGGGAAATATGCTTAAAAATACTTTGGCAAAACTTAAATCCGGGTTAATATCAACTCCCATGACGGTTATTAAAGCGCCATCGTAGGCTTGCATTCCTTGACGTTGAATGATTTCAGCGATATCTTTTTGCAGCTGCTTGCTTACTTTTTGTTGTCTGGTTGTGGGCATATATTCTAAATTACAGGTTAAGCAGTTCTAATAGTACAATAGTACAAAGGTAAAACTTTTCGGCATTATCTCTTGGGGACTATCCCTCGCCGGCAGGGAATGATTGAGCGTGTTGTACTTAAAGTAAAACTTTAGATAATTGTTCCTAAATTAATTGTATAGCTTATTTATCTACTTCAGCTCAGCTAAAATTTATAAGTTGGCAGGAGTAATATTTTGGTAAACGGCTCAATTTCGCATCTCCGGACTTTGAATTTGATTTAGCGAAGCGAGGCTTTTATAGAGGACTTATTAATTCTTTGATTAAAAGGGTATTGTGTGATATAATAAAAGCGAAACTTCAACTAGAAGCCTCGCTTTTGCATGAAAAGTTGAGTGAAACTACTTTATAGCTTTGCCAAAGCCTGTTTCTATTTCAAAAACATCAGCTGTCAAATTCTTTTTATAAAGGATACTCATCAAAGGCGTATAGCGCCGTTGACAAGTAGCGTTCCCCTGTGTCGGGAAGTAGTACTACGATTGTTTTGCCCTGGTGCTCGGGCATTCGTGCCAGCTGCATGGCGGCATAGGTTGCGGCTCCGGATGATATACCCACAAGTAGCCCCTCTTGTTTTGCCAGTTCACGGCTGGTGCGGATGGCATCGTCGTTGCTTACAGGAATAATTTTGTCTACTACGCTTGGATTGTAATTCTTTGGAATAAATCCTGCGCCTATTCCCTGAATTTTGTGCGCACCGGGTGCATTTCCGCTCAACACAGCCGAGTCTTGCGGCTCTACCGCCACAATTTGTACGTTGGGATTGTGTGCCTTTAGTCCTTCGCCTGCACCTGTAATGGTACCTCCTGTCCCAACGCCTGAAACGAAAATATCAACCTTTCCGTTGGTGTCTTTCCATATTTCTTCTGCCGTTGTCTTTTTATGAATGCTGGGGTTGGCCGGATTTTCAAACTGCTGCATGATGACAGAATTCTTATTGGCTTTCTGCAGCTCATACGCTTTACTTATGGCACCTTTCATTCCGTCTGCTCCAGGTGTTAATACCAGCGTAGCGCCAAGAGCTTTGAGCAAATTGCGACGCTCTAAACTCATGGTTTCGGGCATGGTAAGCGTGAGCTTATAACCTTTTACGGCGGCTACAAATGCTAAACCTACTCCGGTGTTTCCGCTGGTCGGTTCTATAATCTCACTGTCGGGCTTAAGAATCCCTTTAGATTCTGCGTCCTCTATCATGGCCAACGCTGCGCGATCTTTTACGCTACCCAATGGGTTGAAGTATTCCAGCTTGAGCAGTAAATTTGCCTTTAGTCCTTGTTGGCTAATGAATTTTTCAGGATTCAATAAAGGCGTGTTGCCTACCAGCTCTGTAAGGTTACGTACTATAGTACTCATAATGTTTGATGATTTTAGATGATTTTTGATAACGCAAAGGTAGCAATGCTGATTTACCCGCACCATACCATAAGTAGGGTATTTTTCAGCTGGGCTTAAATTTCGTAGTCGGCGGCATTTACTAACCCCATACGCATAGCGTGACGGCTTGCCTCATACGCTGTGTTGACTTCCAGCTTGCGAAAAATATTTTTGCGGTGCGTCATTATGGTGTGCATGCTCAGGTTGCGAAGGTGGGCTATTTCCCTGCTACTTTTACCTAACGACAGCAACTTTAAAATTTCCATTTCTGTTTTGGTGAGTGGTGTATTCTCTTTTTGAATCTCGTCGGCTGAGTTCAGCAGCTCTTGCGTTCTTGAGCAAAAGTAGCGCTTGCCTTGCATGGCAAATTGCAGCACCTTAACAATTTCTTGACCGGAGCAAGACTTAAATACTATTCCGACGTTGTGAGTTTTTAGTGAAACTTGTCGTACAAAGTTGCTGCTTAACTCTGTTGATATAAGGAGGAGTACTCGCGCCGAGGTGAAACGATCGCACAAGTTGATTAAATCCTGCTGCTGTGCAAAATCGAACAGGGTGTAGTCAAGAAATACAATTGCGTTAGGGTGTTTAAGCAGTATTTGTATGAGCTCTGTCTTGTTGACTGCGCTCAACGTTGAATTACTAACGTTTTGTTGTTGAATGACATGTCTTAACCCAAGGTTGGTTAACTCTTGGTTGTCGGCAATTACTATAGGCGCTTTGTGGGACATTAACAAACGATATGTGTAGGTACACCAATCCAACATGAGTTGATTAGCTGGATTTTGTCGGACAAAGATAATCTTTTTAGAGATACGTATAACAATGGCGAGAAAGTAAACAGGCATCCAAGTATTGCTGAACCTTAAGCAGCTTTATAAGTCGAAAGTTAAATTCAAGGTCTTGAGCCGATGCTTTTACTCAAAGTTAAAAAACTATTTTGCAAATTTTTTTTGAGCGAAAGCTCAAAGATAGTCCCTTAAACTTTTGCTACCCTTTGTCAGCTCTTATCCTGTGGAGTTACTAACAACGCTCGTTGATAAAGAAAGATGCAGAAAAGTGCAGCTCGATAAGATATAGCTTGTAATTTCGTAGCGTCAAAGGGGTGCAATTTTTCTTTTTGGATTTATCTTGATCTTTTCGCGAATTTTTTTCGCAACTCAGTATTAAATTTATAGGTTAGGTTATTTGACCTGAGGGGTGGAACAGGATTTTTTTGAGGAATGAAAGAATCTTGAGGGATTCCATCGCATTTAGCAACTATTTGATAAACAACAATTTATTCGACATACATATAGATCATTTTTACTAATTAAAGGTCATGAAAGTGGAATTTTTCGAAGGCTTGGCTGTGAAGCAAGGAGGAGCAATGGCTGATGCCAACAAAAAGAAGGAGGAAAAGCAAGAACCCAAGATTGTGAAGGAGGAGGTAAAAACCTACACGCAAGAGGACGCCGTTGCCGCCAGCAAAGAATACTTTGAGGGCGATGAGTTGGCTGCTACGGTTTGGGTTAGTAAATATGCCGTAAAAGATTCTTACGGAAATATTTACGAGCGTACTCCGGAGGATATGCACTGGCGCCTAGCCAAGGAAATTGGGCGCATAGAGAAGAAGTATCCTAATCCTATGACCGCACAGGAAATTTTTGAGCTGCTGGATAAATTCCGTTACATCGTTCCACAGGGTGGACCCATGACCGGAATTGGTAACAAGCATCAGATAGCGTCACTTTCCAACTGCTTTGTAATTGGCACCAATCCCTCCGCCGATTCATACGGTGGTATTTTCCGTATTGACGAAGAGCAGGTACAGCTTATGAAACGTCGTGGTGGCGTGGGACATGATTTGTCGCACATTCGCCCCAGCGGAACGCCCGTACTTAACAGCGCCCTTAACTCAACCGGCATTGTGCCTTTCATGGAGCGCTACTCGAACTCTACCCGTGAGGTGGCTATGGATGGTCGTCGGGGTGCGCTTATGCTTAGCGTAAGCATTAAGCATCCGGATGCCGAAAAGTTCATTGACGCTAAAATGCAGAGCGGCAAGGTTACCGGCGCCAATGTGTCGGTAAAGATTGACGATGAGTTCATGGAGTGCGTAAGATCCGGCAAGGACTTCGTTCAGAAATATCCGATTGATGCTGATACGCCAAAGTACAGCTACGAGGTTAGCGCCACAAATTTGTGGAAGAAAATTATTCACAACGCATGGAAGAGCGCTGAGCCCGGTGTCTTATTCTGGGATACCATAATTAAAAATTCGGTGCCTGACTGCTATGCCGATTTGGGCTTCCGCACGGTGTCTACCAACCCATGCGGCGAGATTCCTTTGTGCCCGTACGATAGCTGCCGCCTGGTGGCTATTAACCTGTACAGCTATGTAGAAAATCCGTTTACTTCAAAGGCAGCGTTCAATACCGGGCTTTACAAGGAGCACGTGCATAAGGCGATGCGCATTATGGATGACGTGATTGACCTTGAGCTGGAGAAAATTGACGCCATTACGGATAAGATTGATGCTGACCCTGAGCCGGCAGACATTAAGCTGGTTGAGCGTAACTTGTGGAAGAAAATTCGCGAAAAGGCTATCGCCGGACGTCGTACTGGTTTGGGTATTACCGCAGAAGGTGATATGCTGGCTGCCTTGGGCTTGCGCTACGGAACAGATGAAGCTATTAACTTCTCGGTTGAAACGCAAAAAACATTGGCCGTTGAGGCTTACAGAGCCTCTGTAGCTATGGCTAAGGAGCGTGGAGCGTTTAGCATTTACGATGCAAAGCGGGAGGAAAATAATCCAATGATTGGCCGCATACGTGAGGCAGATCCTGAGCTGTATAAGGAAATGACCCGGCACGGCCGTCGTAACATTGCCATGCTTACCATAGCACCCACCGGAACCACCAGCCTTATGACGCAAACAACTTCGGGTATTGAGCCAGTGTTTTTGCCCTACTACATGCGTCGCCGTAAAATAAACCACAACGATAAAAATGTAAAGGTGGCCTTTGTGGATGAAGTGGGTGATGCTTTTGAAGAGTTCCCGGTATTCCATCATAAGTTTGAAACCTGGCTGGGAGAGAACGGCTACAACGTTGAAGAAATAAAGAGCTCCAGCAAGGAGTTTATCCAGGCGATTGTAGAAAAATCCCCTTACCATAAGGCAACCTCAAATGATATTGACTGGGTTGCTAAGGTAAAAATGCAGGGTCTTATGCAGCAATGGGTCGACCATTCAATCAGCGTAACCGTAAACCTGCCCAATGATATTAGCGAGGAAATGGTAGCCAGGGTTTACCAGACAGCGTGGGAAAGCGGCTGTAAAGGCATTACCGTTTATCGTGACGGCTCACGTAATGGCGTACTTGTTGCTGCCGATGATAAGAAGAAGAAGAAAAAAGACGATGAGGCTGCGGCAATGCCTGCTAAGCGTCCAGATGAGCTGGAGGCAGATCTTATTCGCTTCAAAAACGGCTCGGAAGAGTGGATTGCTTTTGTTGGCCTGTACAACGGAAAGCCTTACGAGATATTTACCGGAGTGGCAGCGGAGGATGGCTTGTGGCTTCCAAAGTCTGTAAACAAGGGTAAAATTGTAAAGGTTAACGATCCTGTCAACGGTAAGCGTTATGACTGGCAGTACACCGACTCTCGTGGTATTTTGCAAACCGTAGCGGGTATTTCATACATGTTCAACAAGGAGTTCTGGAATTACGCCCGGTTTATTTCGGGCGTGCTGCGTGCGGGAGTTCCTATTGTAGATGTGGTAAGCATTGTAGATGGCTTGCACTTGAGTGACGAATCTATTAACACATGGAAAAATGGTGTAGAGCGTACGTTGAAACGCTACATTACAAACGGCACTAGGGCTAAGGCCGGTCAAAAATGCCCTGAGTGCGGCTCTGATGAGCTGATATACCGGGAGGGTTGCTTGACTTGCCAAAGCTGTGGACACTCTAAGTGTGGATAAATCACGTTAGGTAGTAATAGAAAGAGCGGAACGTATGTGTTCCACTCTTTTTTGTTGCTGCAATACGCTACGCACACGCATCGGTAAATCGTAAAATTGTAAATGGTAGTTGGATGTGGTAAAAATGGCTACATTTGCATCCTGTAGCACAACTATTCACCCCTTATAATATCCACATTGCAACCATGAGCTACTGCGAGTATGTAAAAGACCTCCCTGCTGATAATCTGCACAAGCAATACCACGATTTCAGGTACGGATTTTCCATTGAGGATGACAATGAGCTATTTGGTCGATTGGTTTTAGAAATCAACCAGGCGGGGCTCAGCTGGAACACCATACTGGCTAAGGAGCAGAACTTTAGAAGGGCATACAAGGGCTTTGACATTAAAAAAATTGCTAACTTTACGTTAAAAGATAGAGAACGCCTTTTGGGTGATGCAGGAATAATTCGTAACAGACTTAAGGTAAACGCAGCCATAGAAAATGCGAAAACAATAGTGTTGCTGCAAAAGGAATGCGGCTCCTTCAAAGGATGGTTGGAAGCCCATCATCCAAAGAGCAAAGAGAACTGGGTTAAGCTGTTTAAGAAAACATTTCTATTTACCGGAGGCGAAATCGTAAATGAGTTTTTGATGAGCGCCGGATATTTGCCCGGAGCACATGTTCCGGAGTGTCATGTATACAAAACGCTTCAAAAGTTAACCGAAATTTCATAGCTGACTATTTTCAAGCTGAAATCACCGTAAGGCTGTAAAATAAAAAAACCGGGGATTTATCTAATGAAGACAGTAACCGTAACCTTTAAGGAGCGCCACGAAACCTGCAAAACCACGCCATTGGGCCATAAACATAAGGAGGTTAAATACACCTGCATTGCAGGACATGTGGAGATTCTGCAGCGTGTAATGCACATTGTAGCGCGGGGAAGAACGTATACTATTCCCGTCAACGCAATATCCTCCATTACAAGCAACGAGCATATTGTATGCATAACCAGCAAGGATATCTTCCTGGAAATCAGAACTTTCAATCCGGCGCCCATAGTGGAGGATTTTACCGCTATTATCAACAGCAACGAAGGGAATTAACCCTGTACTTACCAACAAAATACGAAGCCATGCCTCACGTATTATACTACCCTTTCATGCAGGAACTTTTGGCGAAGCCCCCATGCAAGCCGGAGTTGACTTTTACGTTGTACCGAAAGTCTCCATGCAGCTGGTAGCCATGGCCTACTGCACCAAGCACGGGCTTTGGCAAAGCGAAGGCTCTCAAGGTTGCACCATGCTGCCTTGAGATGCTTCGCTTCGCCCAGCAGGACAACACACACGCACCGGTCAATGGTCAAATGGTAAATAATAGTATAGGGTTTAACAAGAATTTACAAGCGTATCAAATATACAATTACCTGTATATCAAAATTTTACACCGCGGAACAGCAAGCTGTGCCTTAAACCGGTTTTTCTCTAAGGCGCAAAATGATTACCTTTGTTTCTTATGGCTAATAAGAAACCATACATACACAAGCTTCGCAGCAAGTACAGGCTGATCATTTACAACGACCAAACGTATGCCGAAGTATGGTACATGCGCCTGTCGCGCCTCAACGTGATGAGCATCGTAGGGATACTCGGGCTGCTACTGGTAGGCATAGTGGTTTCACTTATCGCGTTTACGCCTTTACGCGAGTTTATTCCCGGATACCCTGACCGGCAAACCCATCGTGAAATTGTTACCAACGCTTTGCGTCTTGACTCTTTGGAGCAGCAAGTGCAACAATGGGTTTTGTACAACGACAACATCAGCCGGATTTTATCCGGCAAAGAGCCTTTAAACATAGAGGGCGAGAGCGACACCACACTGGCAAGGCGCTATCGTTCAATCGTAATGACACGCTCTGCGGAAGATTCTTTATTTCGCAAGCAGGTGGAAGAAATGGAGCAGTTTAACCTTACCGTATCCAGCGCTCCTGACAAGCCGCAAGATTTCGCCAGCTTACACTTCTTTCCACCTGTTCGTGGCAAAGTCATAGAAAAGTTCAGCCCTCGAAGCGGAAATTTCGGAGTTGCCATATCCACGCAGACCAACAGCACTGTTGTTACGGCATTGGAGGGAACCGTTATTGCAGCCTTCTGGACGCTTGACATGGGCTACGTTGTTCAAGTGCAACACGGCCTTGGGCTAACCACCACCTACAAAAAGCTGGGACAATCTATAAAAAAAGTGGGCGCTCACCTGGAAGTAGGAGAAGTCGTTGGTATGATAGGAGCGGTAAAATCCAAAACGAAGACCCCTATTCTTGTGTTCGAAATTTGGCATAACGGAACGCCAGTAAACCCCGAGCAGCATATTATTTTCTAACCACAAGCCCATCCTTATTCTCTCGAATGAAAAAGCGCATTGCAATTCTAGGTTCTACCGGCTCCATAGGCACGCAAGCCCTTGATGTTATTGCACAGCATGCTGACAAATACGAGGTAGAGGCGCTTACGGCAAATAACAACCTGGACTTACTGGTAAAGCAGGCCAAACAGCTTCAACCCAATGCCGTAGCCATTGTAAATGAGGCGCTTTACCTACCCCTGAAGGAAGCCTTGGCAGACGAACCAATAAAGGTCTTTGCCGGAGCAAAAGCGCTAAACGAACTAGTGGCGCTACCCAGCGTAGATTTGGTAGTATCGTCTCTTGTAGGATTCGCAGGTGTAGCGCCGACCATGGCTGCTATTGAAGCTAAGAAAAACATTGCGCTGGCCAACAAGGAAACGTTGGTGGTAGCAGGAGACATTATCAGCAAGCTAGCCATTGAAAACAGGGTAAACATTTTACCTATAGACTCGGAGCATTCTGCCATCTTTCAATGCATAATGGGCGAAATTGCTCCCATAGAGAAAGTTTATCTTACTGCCTCCGGCGGGCCATTTTTAAATTCGGACATCGCGGAGCTACCTCATGTAACCAAAGCGCAGGCCCTAAAGCATCCCCAGTGGAGCATGGGCGCCAAGGTTACCATAGACTCCGCAAGCATGATGAACAAAGGGTTTGAGGTAATCGAAGCCCGCTGGCTTTTCAACCTTAAGCCGGAGCAAATCGAGGTATTAGTACATCCACAAAGTGTGGTGCATTCGATGGTACAGTTTGCCGACGGAAGCATAAAAGCGCAGCTGGGAGCTCCCGATATGCGCATACCTATTGCTCTTGCATTAAGCTATCCAGAACGTCTGCCACTGAACACGCCCCGATTTAACTTTATTGAAAAGCCGAACCTGACTTTTCAGACTCCAGATACCAAAAAGTTCCGTTGTCTGGCATTAGCCTATGAAGCAATGCACCGCGGAGGGAATGCGGCTTGCGCCCTCAATGCGGCCAATGAAGTAGCAGTAGCAGCATTTTTAGACGAGAAAATCGGATTCAACCATATAGCGGACATTGTAGAAGCTTGTCTGCAAAGAAATGATTTTATTGCCAACCCGACTTTGGAAGATTATTTGGAAACCGATAGCAGAATAAGAAAGGTAGCGAAAGAGTTGGTGATAGCAAACAAAAACACTTAAAGTTTAACTTCAAATAGACGCTATAACGTTGAATGTGAAGTTTATTTTATGCTCCTACTTAATGGAAGTTTGAGAATAATTTGGTTGGCAATCGGCAACGGGAGTTGATTCTGGATTATGAATTGTAAATTATTAATTATCAAATGGGTATTGTTATTCAAATAGCGCAGCTACTACTTAGCTTATCGCTGCTGGTGTTGGTTCATGAGCTGGGACACTTCTTGGTTTCACGCGCTTTTAAGGTCAGAGTCAAGAAATTTTACTTATTCTTCAACCCGTGGGCTTCCCTACTGCGCGCAAAACGTATAGACGGAAAGTGGCAGCTGAGCTGGTTCTCAAAGAAATCTCCAGAAAAATGGGAAGGCTATCCCGAAAACACGGAGTGGGGTTTGGGCTGGCTACCACTGGGCGGTTACTGCTCAATTGCAGGAATGATAGATGAATCCATGGACACTGAGGCCATGAAGCAACCCGTGCAACCCTGGGAGTTCCGCTCACGACCGGCATGGCAGCGCTTTTTTATCATTACAGGCGGCGTTATTGTAAACTTTGTAACAGCGTTGGTAATTTATGCAATGGCGTTGTTTACATGGGGAGAAGAGTATTTGCCTATTAAAAATGTAACATGGGGATACGCGTACTGCCAGGCAGCTAAAAATGCCGGATTTGTTGACGGCGACAAGATTTTGCAGGTTGACAACGTTGAGCCGGTAACCAATGGGGAGGCTGTAGGGGCAATTCTACTTGCTGACGGAAAAACCGTAGTCGTTGATCGTGAAGGAGAGAAGGTAAACATAGCGCTACCGCATGATTTTTCACAGCGAATACTCGCGTCAAAAACAGAGATGTTCTCAGCTGAGCGCATCCCGTTCGTTATAGAAAGCGTTGCTGACGGTTCTCCCGCACAAGAGGCTAAGCTGCAACCGGGCGATAGCATTGTTGGCGTCAACGGTCAGGCTACAGCGTTTATGCACCAGCTAACCGACAGCCTTCGTCATCATGCCGGAAAGCCGGTTATGCTTACGCTGTATCGTAAAGGAGAGCTGCTTGCTGAAAGTTTAGTAGTTAACTCCGAAGGAAAGCTCGGCGTGTATACAAAATCACCACTCCACTATTTTACTACCGTAAAACGGGCGTACGGATTTTTAGAAGCTATTCCTGCCGGGATATCCAAAGGATTTAACCAGCTGGTGAGCTACGTGAAGCAGTTTAAAGTTGTTTTTACCAAAGAAGGCGTAACAAACTTGGGAGGATTCGGCACTATTGGCGGCCTCTTTTCTACGGCATGGAATTGGTATCACTTTTGGAGCATGACAGCGTTTTTGTCAATCATACTGGCATTCATGAATATACTTCCGATACCGGCATTGGATGGGGGTCACATGATATTCATTCTCTACGAAATGATAGCTAGGTGCAAGCCAAACGAAAAGTTTATGGAGTATGCGCAAATGGCGGGTATGTTCCTGCTGCTGGCGCTGCTTATTTTCGCCAATGGAAATGATTTGGTGAGATGGTTAAGCAAGTTTTTCTAATTGTAAAGCTTTCATTATTAGTAAGTTAATAATCTTCGATTTGGAATCTGAAGCTTGGATTTTGAAATTACATAAATGCAAAACATTCGCAACTTTTGTATAATAGCCCATATTGACCACGGAAAAAGTACGCTGGCAGACCGATTGCTGGAGTTAACCCATACTGTTAACGAACGCCAAATGGAGGCTCAGGTGCTCGACAGCATGGACTTGGAAAAGGAAAAGGGCATTACCATAAAGAGCCACGCCATACAAATGGACTACCTGCAAGGCGGGCAAAAATATGTGCTGAACCTTATCGACACGCCGGGGCACGTGGACTTCAGCTACGAAGTTAGCCGTGCCATTGCTTCCTGCGAGGGCGCTCTACTTATCGTTGATGCTACACAAGGCATTCAGGCTCAAACAATTTCCAATTTATACCTGGCGCTCGAGCACGATCTTGAAATCATCCCTGTCATCAACAAAATTGACATGGAAGCGGCAATGGTGGATGAGGTGAGCGATCAGATTATTGATCTTATCGGCTGCAAAAAAGAAGCTATCATTCCGGTAAGCGCCAAAACAGGTTTTAACGTAGAGAAAATACTGGAGGCGGTTGTAGAGCGCATTCCCCCGCCAAAAGGTAATGAAAGTGCGCCGCTGCAAGCGCTCATTTTCGACTCCGTATTCAACTCTTTCCGTGGAATTATTGCTTACTGCAAAGTAGTAAACGGCGTTCTCCGCAAGGGCGAAAAGGTTAAGTTCATCAATACCGGTAAAGAGTATATTGCTGACGAAGTAGGTATTCTTCGCCTCAACATGGAACCTCGCAACGAGATGCGCACAGGAGACGTAGGCTATATTATCTCAGGCATCAAAACGGCTGCCGAAGTAAAGGTCGGCGACACCATTACCACCTGCGAAAACCCTGCTAAACAGTCAATTGCCGGATTCGAGGATGTTAAACCAATGGTGTTTGCGGGTATTTACCCCGTAAGTACAGATGAGTATGAGGATTTACGAGCCGCAATGGAGAAATTGCAGCTTAACGATGCCTCGCTCACCTTTGAGCCGGAATCGTCGCTCGCTTTGGGATTCGGATTCCGTTGCGGATTCTTGGGTTTGCTGCACATGGAGATTATTCAGGAGCGCCTGTATCGTGAGTTCGATATGGATGTGATTACTACCGTACCCAACGTTTCGTTTAACGTTTACACCACGCAAGGCGAAACGATAACGGTGCATAACCCATCCGGGCTACCCGCCCCCACGCTTATAGACCATGTAGAGGAGCCGTACATCAAAGCGCAGGTGATTACAAAAACCGACTACTTGGGCATTGTAATGAAGCTGTGTTTGGACAAGCGTGGTATTCTGAAAAATCAGCATTTTATTTCACCAACACGCGTGGAACTATCGCTTGATATGCCGTTGAGTGAAATTGTGTTTGATTTCTACGATAAGCTCAAGAGCATTTCCCGCGGATACGCTTCTTTTGACTATCAGCTGTGCGACTACCGCCCTGCGGAATTAGCCAAATTGGATATTCTACTTAACAGTGAACCTGTTGATGCTTTATCGGCGCTTATTTACAAGGATCACGCCTACGATTTCGGACGCAAAATGTGCGAAAAGTTAAAAGAGCTTATTCCACGCCAACAGTTCGATATTGCCATACAAGCCGCTATAGGAGCCAAAATTATTGCCCGTGAAACGGTGAAAGCCGTGCGTAAAGACGTGCTTGCAAAGTGTTATGGCGGCGATATTTCCCGTAAGCGTAAGCTTCTCGAAAAGCAGAAGAAGGGAAAGAAGCGCATGCGCCAGGTGGGTAACGTAGAGGTACCGCAAGATGCATTTTTGGCCGTGTTGAAGATGGACTAGCCTTAGAAGTTGCCAAAACGCTCAACGCACGTATTGCTAATCTTAAACAAAAAGCATAGATCTAAAGCAAACTTTATGACCTATGAGCCATCAACGATGAACACCATTCGCTCACATTTTCCCATATTATCCCAAACCGTCAACGGCAAACCGCTGGTGTACTTTGATAATGGCGCCACAGCGCAAAAACCGCAGGTGGTTATTGACGCCATAAACGAGCTGCATTCTTCGCTCAACGGCAATATTCACCGAGGTATCCATTACATGGCGGAGCAATGTACGGAGCGCTACGAGGCGGCAAGAGAAACTGTTCGTGCATACATCAATGCGGCAAAATCACACGAGGTTATTTTCACTGCAGGCACCACAGCCGGCATTAACCTTGTTGCATTCTCATTCGGAGAAAAATATGTAACGGCAGGCGATGAAATCATAACCACCGAAATGGAACATCACAGCAACGTTGTACCCTGGCAAATGCTGTGCAACCGCAAAGGAGCCACTTTAAAAGTGCTTCCTTTTGCCGACAGCGGCGAGCTAAGAGTAGATTTGCTTTCCTCGTTGATTTCTCCTAAAACGAAGCTGGTTACGGTAACGCAAATCTCTAACGTGCTGGGAACGATAAATCCGATAGCGGAAATTGTAAAAATAGCGCACGCCCGGCATATTCCTGTTTTGGTAGATGGTGCGCAGGGCGCCCAGCACGGCGGAGTTGATGTGCAACAAACAGGCTGTGATTTTTACGTCTTTTCGGGACACAAAATTTACGGACCTACCGGAATCGGCGTTTTGTACGCCAAAGAGAAATTGCTGGAGGAAATGCCGCCTTACCAAGGTGGTGGCGACATGGTGAAAACCGTATCATTTGCAAAAACTACCTACGCTGATCTTCCCTACAAGTTTGAAGCCGGAACAGCCAACTACATCGGGGCCATTGGTTTAGGCGCTGCTATTTCCTTCATTAATTCCCTGAATAAGAAAGAGTTACGCAAACAAGAGCAGACGTTACTACAACATGCTACAGCTCAACTACGAGCAATTGACGGCATAAACATTTACGGCAATGCCTCGAATAAAGCCGGCCTCGTTTCCTTCTCTATGGAGAGAATTCATCATCTTGACGTTGCTCAGATTTTGGATAAGCTGGGAGTTGCTGTTCGCAGCGGGACGCTTTGCGCCGAGCCGGTTATGCAGCACTACGGTCTTACGGGAATGGTTCGCGCATCCTTTGCTTTTTACAACACCATTGAGGAAATCAACGTATGGGTAGAAGGTTTGAAGAGGGTAAAAAGTATGATGTAGAATTAATTTCCGAACGACATTCTTGACACCCGCATGAGATTCCTCCCCTCCCTATATTAGGGTTACCGTCATTTCGACCAAGCGCACGAGGAACGAGCGGGCGCGTAGAGAAATCTCTGTCGCTGACGGGATGTCGGGAGGCGTGTCGGCAGTGGGCCATCATCGCTGCTGGCGGTTGGTCATCACATGTGCCGACGTTCAGCTACCATATGTGCCGGCTGCGGGTATGGCGAACTGTAAATATGAAGAGGGGACACAAGCAGCTGTGTCCCCTCTTCTTTTTTTAGCGAAGCCATTTAGCGATTTGCCGTAAAGACGCGGCACGCCACGTCTCTACCACGCAATTTACCGGACGCAACGAACGGCGAGACCGGTCGCCTTATTGATGAAATTGGAAATGCTGCTGTTTCCACTAGCGAAATGCTGATAGGCAGCGTTATCATTGTCATTCTGCGTACTACTCCAATAGTCCCCGCTCGAGTCAGGGTTGGTGAGCGTTCCATCGGCGGGGATACGGTGGCCCTGAGCAGGAAGGAAGATACAGCCCGCCATGCTGTTGGGGAGCGAACAGGTGGCGTGGTTTTTACCGTAGAAGCGTCCCGCAGCTGCGTTGCCCCGCCCAGCATTGGCATTAGCCCATGTGCCGCCTTTGTTGTCACTAAGCTCGCCACCCTCAGCGTCGAGCGCCTCATACTCCTCCTTGGTGGGCAACCGCCAGTCCGGGGGACAGGGAGTAGACGCCCATGCAGCATCTCCGGAAATACTTGTAACCGTCCAATTATCAGGATCGCCGGTGGCAGGCCAGGCCTTCTCGGGCAGATTCCACTGGTAGAACTTCCCAGCGGTATCGGGCTTGGCGGCAAAAACTAGGGGATCGTCAACGTTGGCGTCGGCCCAGCAAAGCCCGTCAACTACCAGGTTACAAACCGTAACGGTACAGGTGTCGACAAAACTGCCGTCAGCGGTGGTTACAATAATGTTTGCCGTGCCCGGCGCCACTGCCGTAACTAAGCCATCAACTACGGTAGCCACGCCTTCAGCGTCGCTGCTCCAGCTTACATTCGGGTTGGTAGCGTTGGCCGGCGCAACGGTGGCCGTCAGCTGTGCCGTTGAATCAACCTCCAGCGTGGTGGCAGTTTGGTTCAATGAAACACCCGTAACGGAATTAACGAATACCGTAACGGTACAAGTGTCGACAAAATTGCCGTCAGCGGTGGTTACAATAATGTTTGCCATGCCCGGCGCCACTGCCGTAACTAAGCCATCAACTACGGTAGCCACGCTTTCAGCGTCGCTGCTCCAGCTTACATTCGGGTTGGTGGCGTTGGCCGGCGCAACGGTGGCCGTCAGCTGTGCCGTTGCACCAACCTCCAGCGTGGTGGCGGTTTGGTTCAATGAAACGGCGGTAACAGCAATAGAGGATATCGTAAGGGTGCAGGTGGCTGTAAAACTGCCCTCATTGGTGGTTACGGTAATAATGGCCTCGCCTATTGTCTTAAGAGTAACCAGCCCTGTGCCGTCTACCGTAGCTACGTTTTCGTTACTGCTGCTCCAGCTTACGCTTGGGTCATCGGCATCGTTTGGCGCAACGGTGGCCGTTAGCTGGTGGGTAGTCGTCGGCGTGGCGGCGTTTTCATTTAAAGAAACGCCCGTAACGGTAATTGGGGTGCGAACGCAGCGGAGGTTATGCCCGCTTTCCTTACCGTTGTTGGCAATGCCTCCGCCCCCCAGCTCCTTGTAGAAGCTCAGGCGGTAACCGGAGGTAGCGCTTTCCTGCGTGCTGCTCCAGTAAACTCCATGCTTACCACTATATATGATCTTGCCGTTGTTACCAATGCTGCCCAGGCGCCATCCTCCGGCGGGCAGGAAAATGCCGTTCTGAGGGACGGAAATGGTAGCGGCGGCATGGTTGGGGCCAAAGAACTGTCCGGCAACGGCATTGCCTTTATCGCCGACGTCTGCCCAAGTGCTACCGCCATTGTGCAGGGATTGGAGCTCCTGCATGGCAGGTATCCGCCACCCTGCGGGACAGGGGTTTACCGTCCAAGTGGGAGACTGGTCGGGGGTGGTGCTCCAGTACTCGCTAATAGTATCTCCGGCCGGAGCCGGCCAGGCCTTACCCCTGTTCCACTGGTAGAACTCGGTGTACATATCGGGTTGTGATGCAAAGATGCCGGGTTGCGCCACGTTTGCGTTGGCCCACTCCAGCCCGTTAATAATTGTGCCGCCTTTCCCTAAGGCTGCGGCTGTCACCGGCAGCAGCAGGGCAAGGGCAAAGATGAGGCTTGTTGCTTTTGTTGTTTTCATAATGTTAATCGGTTATAATATAAAGTGATTAATGGTTAATAGTCGCATGTCGACAGTCGATAATTTGGTTTGAGATGCATCGCTTTGCTCAGCAGGACAAGACACCCGTGCCGGTAAATCGTAAATATAATGGTGAGGGGTATAAGAAAACCTCCGCTGCCCCAGGCGGGTGACAGCGGAAGTTTTCTTATAAAAGTATACAGGCTTACCTAACGTGTGTGTGTGTGCAAATATCGTGCCAAACGGCATGGCGCTAAGGATTGCGCTAAAAACAGTTGGGTTGTTCGGCATCATTAAGACAATGTTTTTAAGTAGCAAAAGCAAAGGTATCAATAATTTGCAAAAAACAAAAAAATACTATTTACTATTTGACAATTTATTGGTGCACCGTGCGCTGTCACCCTGAGCCTGTCGAAGCAGCTCATGTCGAGGGGGTCGGAATGACGAGGCGGAGGTTCCTCCACTTCGCTACGCTCCGGTCGGAATGACGGGGCAACAGTGAGGAATAGGGGAGGTTTAGGGTCGCCGACATTCCGACCAAGCGCATGAGGTACGAGTGAAGCCGAGAAATCTCATAATTCTAGGCAGGGGATTGCGGGTCAAGCCCGCAATGACGCTGTTTGGGGATTTTCCCCCACCCCGCGCTGTTTGCTTCGCCGACCTTCGGTTCGACAGGCTCAGGGTAACAACGCATACGTACCGGTCCAATCGTAATTCATAAATCATAATTCTTATGGTTCGGATATTTGATATCGGGCTTTTTGTAGTATCTTTGTACGTTGAAAATGAAGCGACTACTAGTACTTTCTGTCATAAGCCTGCTGCTGCAAGCTGCCCCGATAAGGCAAGCTCATGCGGCATCATCGCTATCAGCTATTGAGGTTTTGCAGCCTCCGCCTATCTGTAACGATGGAGTTTCTGCTGTCGACCTCAGCGCACTTATCAGTAACATTCCTGTGGGTACATCTGTCGTTTGGCGTGAGGGAAATACCATTCTTGCCAATACTCTTGTAAAACCGGCCACAACCACCACCTACACGGTTACCTTTACGCTTGGTTCCGACACCCGCTTGGAAAATGTAACCTTGAAGGTAAGTGAAAAACCGATTATACAATCGGATAAAACAAAAACCATATGTCAAGGGGAATCAATTGTACTGAACGCAACCGGCCAACGTAATGTAACAGAAGTAACCTGGTACAACGTATCCAAGGTTGACCTCTACAAGAATGGAACAAAAGTTACTGTAGATCAAGCCAATACGGTTTTTATAGTGATGGGTACGAACGAGGTTTGCAAGGGCTATCCTGCAAAAGATACTATGCGGGTAACACGTGTTACAAAGCCAACGGTAACAATTGCACCGCCCAATTTTGACAACCGCACCATTTGTAAAGGCGACGTGGTAAATCTTACCGCGTTGGCTACTGCGTTTACCGCATCGCCAACCGAAACCGTTATAACCACCCAAAGCATAACGTGGGATGGAGTAGATACCCCAGCTGCCGTACATCCTGAAACGAACACGTCATACACCGCGCTAATGAACGCCACAGCCTACTACGATACAAAAACTGTTTGCGGCATAGTTGAAGCGACTCCAATGGTAAACGTTCCACGCAACATAACCATATACGTAGACCCAAACTGCCACCCCAGCTTGAGCTTGAGTACCACCTCTCCTTGTGTGGGAACCCGCTACTACGTATACATAAACAAGAACGGACTTAACTTTACGCAGGCCAACATCACAAGGCTGCCTGCGGGTATGAAGTTTGAATCCGACAACGGCGCCCGCATTACTTATTCCGACGTACAGCTGGTACCCGGAAGTAAGAGTTACACCGCAAATGTTGCCTACACCATAGGCGGCACTGCATTAGTTGAAGCTACCGCCACCCTTACCGCTACCGCTGATGATAACTGTACAATCAGCCAAAGCCTTTATCCTTCAACTGCTTGCGAGGGAAAAGAATTTACGGTAACGCTTAGTGGCGATAAAGGCGGAAAAGGAAAGTACGCTATTCAGTCTCTATCGGCAAAAAGCGCCACAAATAACGAGCTTACGGCATTAACTACTGCTGTGAGCAGCGCTACAAAAAATGCCGATGGCTCTGTGTGGACAGTCAAGTTGAACCCAAGCGCCGGAACAGCTTACACCATAGGGGTTACTTACCTGCGAGGTGAAACGGTTATTCCCAAAACGCAAGAAGTTGTAATAACTCCCGACGCTACCAACGGCCCGGACTGTTTGCCAACGTTGAACTCCAACTTCCCACCCGCCATTTGTAAAGGCTATGGTGCACAACTTTACATTGATGCTAAAGATTACTCCATTCACCCAACCACCAACGTAACGTGGAGTAATGACTGCGGCAGCGCAAACCCTGTTTACGATAAAACAGCAGGAAATAATATTTCCTACAACCTTACGCCGTCGTTTACCGGAAGCTGCACATTTACGGCAGCTATTACCTATAAGGCCGGAGCGCAAACAAGAACCAGTACACAGGGTATTTACATAACCTCAAAAAACTGCGAGCCGGAGCTGGTGCTGGACCCCTGCCCCGCAGGCTCCGATTGCACCTTTGATCTCAGTGGCATTGGCAAGTCAAACACAAGCGGAGGTAACGGAAGCCT
This sequence comes from Prevotellaceae bacterium, assembly GCA_031266015.1. Classification (GTDB taxonomy): domain Bacteria; phylum Bacteroidota; class Bacteroidia; order Bacteroidales; family UBA932; genus JAISBU01. The sequence continues at coordinate 89,657 of JAISBU010000027.1, forward strand.
GCAACAAGAGTACACCTTCTGTCAAGGGCAAGAGGCGCTGTTTTATATTCCCCGAAAGAAGGGAAATAACGTAGTGCAGCAGGTAAGCTGGACTCCGGACAGTGTAGCCTGCGTAGACAGCACAGGGTCTCTGTGGAGCTACATGGGTAAGCCGGAGCGCACAACGCTGTACGAGGCAAAAATTATTTACAAAGACTCTATAACAGGAAAATCCGACACCAGCTTACAGCGACATCGGGTAACCATAGAGGCTTGCCCGGTACCCGTTCAGCCCGATCCGGACAAGTGGAGCGAGGTAAACAGCTCTATTTGCCGTGGCAACGAGATGAAGTACACCATTGACTCAATTTATAAAAACAATCATATTGTAAACACCGAATGCCATGAGGGCAGCCAGGACGGGCCGCTGATACCCCGTGAGCCGGGGTTGACCAACGGAAAAATTGTTTACCGGTTTACGCCTGCGGCGGCTACGACCGCCTACTATTTTGCTCTTACCTATAACAATACCATTAAAGATACCACCGTATGGGTAGAGTATACCATTCGTACTACGCTATGTAGTCCGCTGCTGACGCAGCAGAACAACCCCTGCGAGGGTGACGATATTACCATACGGCTTGCCAAAAACAATGTGATAACGGACGGCGCTACGGTTAAGTGGAAATCCGGAAACTCTTTTACTCCAGCGCTATCTTTCAACGATCTCAACAGCGCACAGTTTAAGGTAACGGCAACAGACCGCGCCAATCCGCTTACCGCTACTTTTTACTATCTGAACGGCGACAGCTCTACTATTTCCGTTGAGGTAAGCGGCAGGCGTTGTCCACCGTATTTTTCCGTATCAAAATCCAACGCTTGTCCACGGGAGCCAATAGCTATTTGGGTAAACAAAGATGTAAGCGCTTCTAAATACAGGATTGACACTGTAGAGTGGCTACCAACAAGCCGAAAACCCTGGCTGGTGTCCGCCACTCAATACGGCGATAGCATCATGGGCGACTACGGCTACTACGGAAAAATAAAGTATTCCTACGGTGCAGAAAATCGGGAGGCTACAGATACAATTTCGGTTACTATGAAGGTATTGCGCCGAGTATGGGAGGTAACCGATACCGTTATTTGCCGTGGCGATAGCATCAACCTCCGCAGCCTTATGATTTCCGAGATTGAGCCTACGGCAATTGTAACCCGGGCTGTGGTAGCGCCCTATTTCATCGATTCTTTCAACGCAATTGCTCGTGTGGCAACTTGCATCAACCCGAACGCATTTGAAACAATTGACAACGAATATATCAAGATAAACGTGGATAGCGCCATTTGGGTTATCGCTATGGAAGACACCATTCTTTGTAAGGGCGATACCATAAGCCTTAAGGCAAACGGGCTTGGTAACTTTTGGTGGTACGAGGCCGGTAAGCCTTCGAAACAGTACAAAAATTCGCGGCCTCCGGTAGATCCGATTGTAACAACGAGCTACGTTGTTACGGCAAAAAATGCTTGCGGCCCCATTTATGATACGGTAAACATAAACCTGAAGTATCTTCCGCAGCCGCCTTACGCCATATACGGCAGTCGAACGCCGCTTTTTAAGAACTACTACGCCTACTACACGGAGTTCGACCCTAACGTGCTCAGCGTAACATGGCAGTACCCGGAGGACTGGATTGTGGATAAGGGTGATAACGACTCTATTTTGTTTAAGGTTGGAAAAAAATCGGGGCAACTTTTGGCAATATCTCATAACGAATGTGGTTCTTCCACCCGCTCAGAATACATTAGCGTACAGCGAGCTTTTTCTGTATTGGTTTACCCAAATCCGACCAGCGGGTGGGTAAATTTACAGGCTAAAAATTGCCAGATGAGACGCATAGCAGTATTCAACATGCGAGGTACACAAATGCTGCCGGAGGTAACCTACAGCAACGGACAAAACGCAGCCCGCATAAACCTCAGCGGCTTGCATCCCGACGCTTACTACCTCATTATCTGGATCGAAGAACAGGATACTCCGCTTCTTTACAAAATTGTAAAGACAAAAGATGACTAATTACCATTTACGATTTATCAGTGCGTGCGTATGCTGTCATCCTGAGCAAAGCGAAAGATTTCAAGTTTGCACTATGATGGTATACTACCACAACATGAGATGCCTTGCAGCAGGCTTCGCCTGCTGCGGTTTTGCACGCCGCAGTAAAAGCGCGGCCCCTAAATGGAAAATAGCAAATCACAAATAATCAATCACAAATGGTAGTTCCTCCCAAATTTTTTCAGCGAGATGTACTGGTCGTTGCTCCGGATTTACTGGGGAAGCGTCTTGTGCGCAAGTATGACCATGGAGCTGTTGAGCGTTTCCGCATCACAGAGGTAGAGGCCTACAGAGGCGAGGAAGATAAGGCTTGTCATGCCGCCAAAGGGCGCACCAAGCGCACCGAGGCGCTATACCATACGGGAGGCGAAATATACGTTTACCTCATTTACGGCATGTATCAGATGCTGAATTTTGTAACGGGAAAAGAGAATCAACCTCAAGCAATTCTAATCCGTGGAGTTGAAGGCGTGTCAGGCCCCGGAAAGTTAACCCGCAGGCTGGACATTACGGCTGATTTTTACGGAGAAAAAATGCCCTCTCCCCGCATTTGGGTAGAAGATGCCGGAGAAAAACCCGCTTACCAAACAACGCCCCGGATTGGCGTTGACTACGCCGGAGAATGGCGTGATAAACCATGGCGGTTTGTGGTTACATAGCTGCCGGCTATTGGGGCGGCTTAAAAACAGCTTCCGAAAGCTGAATAATTTAACGCTACTTCTTTTTGCAATGTTGAAAAAATAGCTATCTTTGCAGCCTTTTACTATCCACCATCTTTATGGATAGTAGGGCAATACATGAAAGCTATACAAGAGTGCCATAACCGTGCTAAGGTAAGGTGCGCATTTTACTATTTATTACTCATTTATTAAAAATTTTACTATGAAGAAAAAAACAGGATTGATTTGCGCAGCAGCGCTGCTCATGGGCATGAGCCTGGCCTCCTGCTCTAAGGACGACAACAAATCGGGAGGCGAGGCCAGCCTGCCCACGCCCACAGGCGACACCAAGTACCTGAACAAGTACGAGATATCCAATGATACTTTGTTGCAGGTTAAGTACGCCTTTAGCGGTAACGGTCTGCTGCTTGCCGACTCCACCTATGGCAGTGACAATTCGGGCAGCCGCTATTTTTATGAAACGAGAGAGTTTATCTACGGAACTAAGGGGCTATCCCAAGTTGTAGCTAAACGGTACAAGGCTGACGGTACTATTGATAATACCTACGATGACTACAACTATACCACTACTTATACCTACAGCGGCAACACCATCAAAGAGCAGTATTCATACAGAAGCGACAGATACAATGTGCACTACATGGAAAACGGTAAAATTGTGAGAAGCGAAGAGGTTGGCGATGACGATATCTCAAAGTACTACTACACGAATAATGATTGCACCAAGATTGAATACCTTAAAGTTGACGAGCCGGAAAAGGTGCAGACTACGCAGGTAAATGTGTTTGACGACAAGAAAAATCCGTTTTACAACAATTGGTTTGCTTTTTACTACGAGGCGTTGGGGGAAAATAATCTGAAAAAAAGCACAAGGACTTATTCCGATGAAGGCAGCGATGTTGACGTCGACGTAGAGTTCCTCGAATATAACAGTCAGGGCTACCCTACCAAGTATCAGAGTAAAAATTCCACTGCCTCTTTCATATACCAGTACATAGGCTGGTAGAAGCCTTCATTTTACCTTAGCACATACTCTTGTATTACTTACCAGTTTACCATTGACAATAGTCCATCACGAGCCTGTCAGCTCGTCATACAAAACCGCCAGCCGCTTACGCAAGTGTTGTACGGCGTAGTGTTTGCGAGACAACAAGGTATTTACGGATACGCCTGTAGCCTCCGAAATCTCTTTAACGGGCAACCCGTCTATTTCGGTTTGCTCAAAAATTTCCCGCTGCTCAAGCGGCAGCTCTGCCAGCGCAACCTCCAGCTCTTCCCAAACTAAAGAACGCAAATACTCAGTTTCGGGAGATGCTGCTTCTCCCCCGAATAGCACCTTCGAAAAATCTTTCATCACCTCCTCTTCATCGTCCCCTTCCTGATAGGTAGGCAAGGGCTCCTCGCGCCTCTTAACTTTTTTGTTGGTAATCATGTTCCGCGTCACACGGTACAGCCACGCCGACACCTGCTCAATAGGATTCATGGCATTGTCAAGCGCCCTTACCAGCTGGTAAAAAACATCCTGCAAAATATCATCCGCATCCTCCTTATTGGTAACCCGCTTGCGGATAAACGACTGGAACTGCGGCTGATATTCTGCAATCAGCTTCTCTGCATTTTGCCGGGAGTTCATCCTACTCCTCTTTTTTCGGCTCTTCGCTTTGATGGAAAGGGTGCCCCTCAAAAGGCATTCCGCCAAAAAATTCGTGATGCTTGCGGTAGTGGTTCTTCACAAACTCCTTGCGCTCCTCGGGAGTCATTTTGGTCCACTTTTCACGGATAGGGTTACCATGCCTCCCACGGCCATGCATCATAGCATGATGCCCAAGCCATCCTCTTCTACCGCCAAATCCACCAAAAAGCAGGCGGGCAAGTACAAGCAGCCCCAAGGCTTGCCAAAAGTTAATGGCGGATACGCCGAAAATAGCGGGCATAAGCCAGCTCCACAACAGCATTGTAGCGGCGCTAAACGCGGCTATTGCAGCCGGAAACATTAGCGCCATAAGGAATATTTTCTTTTTCATAGCAGGTAGTTGTTGTTGGTTTGTAAAATTCGTGTTAAGGTACACACTCTACTTATGTAGACAAACAGGAGGATAAAATATTTTACAGAAGCTGAAGATATTTCACAAATATCTTACTTCTAAGATTTTACAAACCAATAAATGCCCGCTTCGGGGCGTGTACGTTGTCATCCTGAGGAGGGGAAGATTGGCGAAGTCCACGGCGCGGAGTGCAAAACCCTTTCCTGTAGCGAGATACACACCCGCCCGTAGGTGAGGCTCAATTACGCCCGTAAGCGAGATTAACAACAAAAGGCGCCGGTTATCCGGCCCTCAGGGATTCCTTGTTTCCGCTATCAATGAAGCTATTATGGGGTTTTCCCCGCACCGCACCGCTTGGCAAACCTAGCATGGCAGCGCAATCACACCGGTAAATGGTAGGGGGTGCTCAAAACAGCTGCGATACATTACTGCTCTTGTCCACCAGCGTTGCTTTCACCTCTTTGGCGTCAACCTCCTTTTCAAATTCAACCATCAAATGGCCGTACAGCAAGATTGTAGGATTG